>JBEIGD010000004.1:0-132186 GCA_040382075.1 Opitutaceae bacterium | reverse complement strand
GCCGCGCGGCGGACCGCGCGGTGCTCCTCCAGGATGCTGCGGTATTGCACCGGCATCTCCCAACCGGCGAAGTCTACCATGCGCCCTCCCCGGGCCACGTGGAGATCGAACAGCGGCGTGCGTCGCAAGGCGGACATGGTGGCTCCATCTCGCCCGACGGCCGCGGGGGGCGCAAGGCTGTTTCCACACCCGAGATCCGCGTTTTTTGTCGCCTCAGGATTCCCCGCCTGCGAAGCCATCAGGAGCCCCGGCAGGCGCCGCGCCGCCAACCATTTGCCCGGGCCGGCGCACGATGACCTCCTCCCACTGGATTCACGACCTCAGTCCGTTTCTGTTCCGATTTTCGGATACGTTTGGAATCCGCTATTACGGCCTCGCCTACGTCATCGGGTTCGTGGGTGCCTGGTGGCTCATGCTGCGCGCCGCCCGCCAGGGCCGCACCACCCTGCCCGCGGCGCTGGTCGGGGATTTCGTCGTCGCACTGGTGCTCGGCGTGCTGCTGGGTGGGCGGATCGGCTACTTCCTCCTCTACCAGTTCGGCGCGGTCTGGGCAGATCCCTCGATCCTTCTCCGCGTCTGGGAGGGAGGAATGTCGTTCCACGGCGGCCTGCTCGGCGTGCTCGCCGCGCTCGGTGTCTATGGCTGGCGCCACAAGCAGTCCTTCGTCCACCTCGGTGACCTCGTCGCCTCGGTCGCACCGCTCGGGCTTTTCCTCGGACGGATCGCGAACTTCATCAACGGCGAACTCTGGGGCAAGGAGTCGAACGTGCCATGGGCGGTCATCTTCCCGCAAAGCGATACCACCGGCCTACCGGTGCACCTGATCGCACCCCGCCATCCCTCGCAGCTTTACGAGGCGGTCCTGGAGGGTCTGGTGCTGCTGGTGCTGCTGCAGTGGCGCTTCTGGCGCACCGACCTGCTGACGCGGCTACCCGGACGGCTCGCCGGCGAGTACCTCTGCGGCTACGCCTTCGCGCGGGTGATCTGCGAGGTCTTTCGCGAACCCGACGCCTCGCTGGTCCTCGGCCTGAGCCGCGGGACCCTCTACTCGCTCGCGATGTTCGCGGGCGGACTCTGGCTCGTCTTCCGCCGCCCCACCCGCGGGGCCTGAGCCCCGGCGGGTGGCGCGGCGGCGGACGCCCGCGCCAGGTGGATTACGTGGCCACTCCGGTATCGGCCGGCGCGCTGCGCTCGCGCTGCTTGAACTCCAACTTATCGCCATTGCAGACCACGGAGACGGCGTCGCCATCTTTGATTTCGCCGCGGAGCACGGCTTCCGCGAGGGGATCCTCGAGGTAGTGCTCAACCGCGCGACGCAACGGACGCGCGCCATACTTTTCGTCGTAGCCCTTCTCGATGAGCAGGGTCTTCGCCTCCGCGCTGAACTCGAGGGTGATCTTCCGCTCGGTCAGACGCGACGCAAACTTCGTCAACTCGATCTCGACGATCTTCTCGAGGTCCGCCTTGTCCAGCGGGCGGAAGAAGATGATGTCGGAGATGCGGTTCAGGAATTCCGGCTTGAAGATCCGCTTGGCCTCCTCGAGCACCTTCTCGCGCATGCGCTCGTGGTCCGAGAAGCTGCCGGAGGCGGCCGCGAAGCCCATCGACGTCTGCCGCTGCAGGAGCGAGGCTCCCACGTTCGACGTCATGATGATGATCGTGTTGCGGAAATCGACCACGCGACCGAGCGAATCGGTCAGGCGCCCGTCCTCGAGAATCTGGAGGAGCAGCTGGAGGACATCCGGGTGCGCCTTCTCAATTTCGTTGAACAGGATGACTGAGTACGGACGACGGCGGACCGACTCCGTGAGCTGGCCGCCTTCCTCGTAGCCGACGTAGCCCGGGGGCGAACCGATCATCCGCGAGACGGCGAACTTCTCCATGTACTCGCTCATGTCGATCTGGATGAGCGCGTCTTGGTTGCCGAACATCTGGGCGGCGAGCTGCTTCGCGGTCTCGGTCTTTCCGACGCCCGTGGGTCCGACGAACATGAACGAGCCGATCGGTCGGCGCGGGTCCTTGAGATCGACGCGCGAGCGGCGCAGGGCGCGAGCAATCGCGACGGCGGCGGTCTCCTGGCCGACCACGGCCTTGCGGATCTCAGCCTCGAGGCCGAGGAGCTTCTCGCTCTCCTTCTTTTCCATGCGCGAGAGCGGGATGCCGGTCCAGTCGGCCACGACCTGCATCATCAGGTCTTCGTCGATGGCCACGCGCTTTTCCTCGCGCGCCTTCTTCCACTCCTCGGTGAGCTGCTCCTGGCGCTGCCGCAGCTGCTTCTCCTGGTCGCGGAACTTTGCGGCCTCCTCGAAATGCTGGGCGGCGATGGCCTGCTCCTTCTGCGCGCAGACCTGTTCGATCTGCACGGTCAGGTCCTCGACATTCGGCGGCCGACTCAGGGAAGCGATGCGGGCGCGGGCGCCGGCCTCATCCATGACATCGATCGCCTTGTCGGGCAGGAAACGACCGGTGATGTAACGGTCGGAAAGCTTCGTCGCGGCCTCCAGCGACTTGTCGGAGAACGTCGCCTTGTGGTGCTCCTCGTACTTGCCGCGGATGCCCTTGAGGATCGTGATCGTGTCCTCCACGGACGGCGGCTCGACCTTGACGGACTGGAAGCGGCGATCGAGCGCGGAGTCCTTCTCGATGTACTTGCGGTATTCGTTGAGGGTCGTCGCGCCGATGCACTGCAGCTCGCCGCGGGAGAGTGCGGGCTTGAAGATGTTCGAGGCATCCATCGCGCCCTCGGCGGCGCCGGCGCCGACGATGGTGTGCATCTCGTCGATGAAGAGGATGACATTCTTGGCGCGGCGGATCTCGTCCATCACGGCCTTGATGCGCTCCTCGAACTGGCCGCGGTACTTGGTACCGGCGACCATCAGCGCGAGATCGAGGGTAATCACGCGCTTGTCGGCAAGGATCTCCGGCACGATGCCGCTGGAGATTTCTTGGGCGAGTCCCTCGACGATGGCGGTCTTGCCCACGCCGGCCTCGCCGATCAGCACCGGATTGTTCTTGGTGCGGCGGCAAAGGATCTGGACCACCCGTCGGATCTCGTGCTTGCGACCCACGACCGGATCGAGCTCGCCCTTGCGCGCCAACTCGGTGAGATCGCGGCCGAAGGCCTTCAGGGCCGGCGTCTTCACGTCCTTCTTGCTATCCTCGGAACTGCCCCCGCGCGGCGACGGAGCGGCGGCCTCTTCGCCACCGCCCGCTCCCCCGCCCTCGGTCCCGCCGGAGAACTGGGGATCGAGCTCGCGAAGGATCTCGTTCCGGGTGCGCTCGATGTCGACATCGAGCGACTTGAGCACCCGGGCGGCCACGCCCTCACCCTCGCGCAGCAGTCCGAGCAGGATGTGCTCGGTGCCCACGTACGAGTGGCTGAGCGCCTTGGCCTCCTTGCCCGCGAGGGCGAGGACCTTCTTGACGCGCGGCGTGTAGGGAATGCTGCCCTGAGTCTTCGTCTCGGTGCCGGTCCCCACCTGCTTCTCGACGGCGTTGCGCACGGTCTCGAGATCAAGGCCCATCTTCTGGAGGACGGACACGGCCACGCCCTGTCCGAGCTTGATCAAGCCGAGCAAAATGTGCTCGGTGCCCACGTAGTTGTGATGGAAGCGGTCGGCTTCCTTGCGGGCGAGCGCGAGCACCTGCTGGGCGCGCGGCGTGAAGTTATTCATCGGTTCGGACATGGAAGGAAAGGAGCGGAGGGTTTCAGTCCGACTTGGCACCGGACGGTGGAGGAGTGGCGGGGGCAGGAAAACGGGCGAACTCGGCGCGGAGTCGGGTGGCGCGCATCCCGTCGCGTTCCCCGGCCTCGAGATCGTGTTGGACCGAATGTTGGACGTGGCCAGGCTGGGCCTCGATGAAGAGGCGGTCGATGACCGGACGGCTGACCTCGGGAAAGACCTGGAGGTCGATCCCCAGTCGCAGCAGGGAGAGCAGGTTCATCGCCTCGGCGGAACTGAGCACATGGCTGTGCTGCAGGATGCCGTAAGCGCGGCCGATCTTGTCGAACAGCTTGCGCGAATCGGCTTCGAGCAGCTTCTGGCGCGCGTTCAACTCATGCTCGATGATCGACTGGAGGACGCTCTGGAGACGCTTGATGATCTCCTCCTCGGGCTCGCCGAGCGTGGTCTGATTGGAAATCTGGAAGATGCTGCCGGAGGCGTCGGAGCCCTCGCCGAAGAGTCCGCGCACGACCATGCCGAGTTGGTTCACCGCCCGGACGATCTTCTCCATCTGACCCGAGATCACGAGGGCTGGCAGATGCATCATCGCGGACGCGCGCATGCCCGTGCCGAGATTGGTCGGACAGGCGGTGAGGTAGCCCCAGCGCGGAGAGAAGGCGTAGTCGAGCTTCGCCTCCAACGCGGAATCGAAGTCATTGATCGCATTCCACGCCTTCTTCAGCTGGAACCCGGCGCGGAGCACCTGGATCCGCAGATGATCCTCCTCGTTGATCATCACGGAGACCGTCTGATCGCGGTTGATCACCAGCCCCGAGCCGGACTTGGATCCGCTCAGCTCGCGGGAGATGAGGTGACGCTCGACCAGGATGAGCTTTTGGAGCTCGTTCAGGTCGGACACGCCGACGTTCACGCTGCGCTTCATCGGATTCAGCGCACCCACTGCCTCGCGGCACGTGGCGAGAATCTCGGAGCGCTGATCCGCGTCGGCCCAGCCCGGAAACGAGCGACCCGAAAGGTTACGGGCCAGCCGGATCCGCGTCATCAGCACCACCGCACACTTGCTGCTGGAGGCCGAACTCGTGAGCTCCGACGGCGTCTCGATGAGCGAGTGGATCGTCATGGCCGGAGTGACTCCCCCTCCGCCTGTGGGGCGAAGGCTTGCTTGACCTGCACGATCTCGTCGCGATAGCGCGCGGCGTCTTCGTACCGCTCGGACTTGATTGCGTGGTCGAGTTCACCCTCGAGCGCCGACAGCCGGTCGTGGAGGCTCTTTCGGCTCACCGCACGCGCCGGCACCTTGCCCGTGTGCGTGGTCCCCTTGTGCATGGTGCCGAGCATCGGCTCCACGATGGCCGCGAACGTCTCGAAACAATGGGAACAGCCGAAACGGCCATGCTTCTTGAACTCCGCCTGCGTGAAGCCGCATTGCTCACAACGCGTCGCCGACGTCGCCGACGGCTCGTTCGTGAGAGAGGCCTTGAGCAGCAGATCCGCCAGCGAGAAACCGTTGGGATCCGTCACGCCCTTCGCCTGCGCGCAGGCCTCGCACAGGTCCACCTTATGCACCTTGTTATTGACGATTTGCGTCAGGTGTACCGTGGCCGGCTTGCTGCAGAGGTCGCACTTCAAAGGGCTGCCCATAGGGAAAGAATATCACAGGCGGACGAATTTTCGACCGCAGGGAGACGAAATTGTGGGTGGGATGAAAGCATCCGGCATACGCCCTTGCAGGCATCGTGCCAGCGGCGACGGCTAACGCAAGCGCAGGTAAAACCCAGGCAAGGCAGACGGGAAGGGCGCGGCACTGCGCCGCGGTGGCACAGCACTGTGCCACGGTGCCCTCCCCCCGCCGAGCCCGTCGGGCGTTTCGTCAAATGCGGGTGCCCTCCGTCAGCACTCGCCGACGGAAGCATTCAAGGACGCGGGCGAAGACCGGTCCCGGGGCACCGGTGCCGATCGTCCGGCCATCCAGCTTGACCACGGGGATCACCTCGGCGCCCGTCCCGGTGAGGAAAACTTCGTCCGCGTTCCACACGTCATAGCGGGTGAGTGAGTGTTCCTCGATCGCTACGCCAAGTTCCTTGGCGATGCCGAAGATCTCGTCGCGCGTGATCCCCTTCAGGGCACCCTGCTGGGCGGAGGGCGTCAGGATTTTGCCCTTGTGCACAATGAAGATGTTGTCGCCGGTGCATTCCGCGACAAAGCCCTGATCATTGAGCATGATGGCCTCGAGGGCGCCGGCCTGGCGGGCCTCGATCTTGGCCATGATGTTGTTGAGGTAGTTCAGCGACTTGATCGCCGGGCTGAGCGCCGCCGGATTCATCCGCCGCGTCGCCACCGTCACAATCTCCAGTCCCTCCACGTAGTACTTCGCCGGGTAGAGCGCGATCTTGTCCGCAATGATGAAGATCGACGGGAGTTTGCACAGCCAAGGGGACAGACCCAGGTCACCGACGCCTCGCGTCACCACGAGCCGGATGTAGCCATCGCTCAGCCCGTTCGCGCGACAGGTCTCGCAGATCGCATCGCTGATCTGCCGACGGGTCCATGGCAGCGTCAGCAAAATCGCCTTGGCGGAGTACTCCAGCCGTTCCAAGTGCTCGTCCAGCCGAAACACGTTGCCACCGTAGAGCCGGATGCCCTCGAAGATCCCATCCCCGTAAAGCAGGCCGTGATCGAAGACCGAGATCTTCGCATCCGCTGAATCGACGAGTGCCCCATCGAGGTAAATCTTCATCGCCTCACACCGTAGAAACCTGCCCGAAGGTTTGTCCAGCCCCACCCACATTTCGGGCGGCTCTTTACACTTTACCTCTTCGCTTGTACGTGTCGCATTTAATCTGCAATGCAAACAAATGTTTTTAAATTACGGGCTGCGTTCACGCTCATCGAACTACTCACCGTCATCGCCATCATCGGCGTACTGGCTGCCATCCTCATCCCCACCGTCGGCCGAGTGCGGCAAGTGGCCCAAAGAGCCGCCGACGCAAGCAATCTGCGGGAAATCGGTAAGGCTGCGCTGCTTTATGCGGCCGAGCATCAAGATCGCCTGCCCGATCCACTGATCGCCACCGCTTCCTCGGGTCCCAATTCCCCTTCCCGTTATTTTTCCTACCTGACCCAGCTGGCGACTGCGGGGGGACTTGACGAAGCGAGCCTGTATTTTTCGCGGCTCGATCCTCTGTACGACGGCGCTCCCCTCAGCCGGGTGCTCGATCCCGCCGACACCAGTCGCGGGACACTCAACGCCGACCTGCTCGCCCGGATTCCCAGCGTGAACCTCGTAGGCGGGTTGCGACTGTCTGATCCGGGCACAACGCCACTCGCTTTCACGCGCGGCCTCACGGCCAGCGGGGCATGGAATACGACGGCCAACGACAACAACCAGGGGACCTACGCCGACGGTGGAGGCCACGTCCTGTTTCTCGGCGGGCATGTCCAGTACTACCGCCGCATCGGAGACCAACTCACGACTTCGCGCGGTCAACCCACCTCCGACCTGCGGCAGAGCATCCGGGCGGGCGGAAATCGTCGCATCTACGGATTCGACTCCGGCAACGGCCTCGCCAGCCCGGACGGTCTCGCGCCGTCCGGCCCGTAGCGAGCATCTGTCACCAGAGAGGCATTCCCTTAACCGGCAAGGTGTGCTAAGCTCTCGCCTTTTACCGCGCCTCGCACCTCGGTCCCGACGATGAGCCCCGCTCCCACTCCCGCGAACAAGCCCCTGACGTACATCGTCGGCCACCGCAACCCCGACGCCGATGCCATTTGCTCGGCGATCGCCTACGCGGCGTTCAAGGAGGCCCGGGGACAAACCGGCTTCGTGGCCGCCCGCTGCGGAAATTCCAACGCCCGCATCGACGCGATCCTCAGCCGCTTCAACCAACCGCTTCCGCTTTACCTCAGCGACGTCACACCGCGAGTCCGTGACGTCATGGTCCAGGACGTCATCTCGGTCCAAGAGTCCGCGACCTGCGCCGAAGCGCTGGAGCTGATCGAGTCGCGCGACATCCGCGTGCTCCCGGTTGTCGCGGGCGATCGCCGGCTCGTCGGCACGGTGTCGGTCTTCCAGCTCGGCGGTTTCTTCATCCCGCGCCTCCGCGAGGTCCGCGAGATGCGCAAGGTCTTCACCAGTCTCGCCCATATCGCGCGCGCCCTGCGCGCTCGCGTGGTGCACGTCGAGCGACCCGATTCGACCGAGGAGCTTTTCGTCCGCGTCGGCGCCATGGATGTGCGGTCCTTCTGGCGCATCTCGCAGGAGGAGGGCATTCCTCCCGAGCGTTCGATGATCATCGTCGGCGATCGTTTGGACATCCAACAGCGGTCGTTGGAGATCGGAGTTCGCGCCATCATCGTCACGGGAAACCTGCCGATCGACGAGGAGCTCGTGAACCAGGCGAAGGCCCGCGGCGTTTCGATCATCGTCAGTCCCTACGACTCCGCCACCCCCGCCTGGGTCATCCGCACGGCCTCAACGATCGAGCGCCTGATCGACCGGAAATACGCCTCCGTCAGCGCGGATCTGCGCCTCTCCGAGCTCCGGCGCAAATCGGCCACCGCCAACGTGGCGGCTTTCATGGTGCTCAACGACGAGGGTCGACTGCAGGGAATCCTGACCCGCACCGACATCCTTCGCCCGGTCAAGACCCGTCTCGTGCTGGTCGATCACAACGAACTCTCGCAGGCCGTACCCGGCGCAGCGGAGGTCACGATCTCCGAGATCATCGACCACCACCGCGTCGGAGCCCTGAACACGCAGCAGCCGATCCTTTTCCTCAACGAGCCTGTCGGCTCCACCTGTACCATCGTCGCCGATCTGTTCCGCCGGGAGGGCCTCACGCCGTCACCGTCGATGGCCGGCGTAATGATGGGCGGAATCATTTCCGACACGCTGCTGCTGCAGTCTCCGACTTCGACCGAGAAGGACTCGGCCTTGCTCGGTTGGCTCGCCCAGATCGCCGAGGTCGACGCCCGGACGCTCGCGGATGCGATCTTCAGCTCGGGATCCGTCATCCTCGCGCAACCGCCGGCGGCCGTCATTCGCTCCGATTTCAAGATCTACGACGAGGACGAGGTCCGCTTTTCCGTGTCGCAGGTGGAGGAACTGGGTTTCGGCAACTTTTGGAAGCACTCGCGGCAGATCACCGACGAGCTTGGGAAGCTCCAGCTCGACGAGCGACTCCTGTTCGCCGCACTGCTGGTGACCGACATCCACACGCAGAATTCGCTGCTCATCGTGAAGGGCGACCACGACTTCATCGCCAGCATCACCTACCCACACGTCGAAAAGGACGAGATCTTCGACCTGCCGGGCGTGGTGAGCCGCAAGAAGCAACTCATCCCCTACCTCACTGGTCTGCTCAAGGAGTTCGGCGACAGCGGCGCGGGCAGCTCCCGCGCTGAGACCTCCCGCTGACTAATGGGAGGCCGCCGCGAGGTGGCGCACGAGGATGTCGCCGGTCGCCTCATTGGTGGCCAAGGGGACGTTGTAGACGTCGCAGACCTTGAGCAGGGCTGCGATGTCCGGCTCGTGCGGGTGCGCCGTCAGGGGATCCCGGAGGAACACGACAGCCCGGACCTCCCCCGTCGCCACCTTGGCGCCGATCTGAAGGTCGCCGCCCATCGGACCGGAGAGCATCGCCTCGACCGCCAGGCCGGTCTGGGTCTGAATCAGGGTGCCCGTGGTGCGCGTCGCAATCAGACGCTGCGTCGCCAGGAACGCCGCGTGGCGGCGGACGAACGCCACGATCTGCTGCTTCCGGGCATCGTGGGCGATGAGGGCAACGCAGGCAGGCGCGGGCGCGGAGGTCATGGCGTAGCGGAAAGCGAGTCGAGGAAACGGTCAATCCGGCGCTGCACGCGCTCGCGACCGAGGACGCGGAAGATGCCGTAGAAGGTCGGCCCCGCGCTCACCCCGGAGACGGCCAGCCGGCCCGGGTGGATGTAATCGGCGGTCTGCGTGCCCTGCAGCACCGCAAGCGCTTGCACCGCCGCTTCCAGCGCGGCGTCAGTGGAAAAGTCGGCCTGCTCCAGCGCCGTCCGCAACTCCCGCAAACGCGCACGGGGATCACCCTTCGCAAGGACTTTATCCCGAGCCTTGGGATCGATCGCAAAGTCTTCCCGAAAGAAGAAGCCGATCGCCGCCGGCAGTTCCTCAAGGGAGCGCACCTTGACCTGGCACAAGGTGAGGACCTCGCGAACGTACTCCGCGTCCACCGGATCGGCTCCGAAGAAGCCACGCGGCTCCAGGAATCCGCGCGCGAGCGGCACGTACTGCGACGCCGGCATCGCGTGGAGATAGGCCATGTTCATGTGCGCCAGCTTGCGTTCGTCGAATCGCGCATTGCTCTGGTTGATGCCAGGCAGGTCGAAGAGGCGAATGATCTCCTCCAGCGGCATCTTCTCGGCGTCGTTCTTGGGCGACCACCCGAGCAGGCAGAGGAAGTTGACCAGCGCATCCGGCTGGAATCCACGGCGCTGATACTCCTCGATGAGCGCTCCCTGGTCGCGCTTCGACATCTTGCCCGGGCCATTCTGCTTCAGGATCAGGGGAATGTGGGCATACACCGGCAAGGGAGCCCCGAAGGCCCGGAAGAGCTCAGTGTGCTTGCTGGTGTTCGAGAGGTGGTCCTCGCCGCGGATCACGTGCGTTACCTGCATCGCGAGGTCATCCACCACGTTCACGAAGTGGAACACGGGGTTGCCGTCGGACCGCACGATGACGAAGTCCTTTTCCTCCGTGCGCACGACGCGGCCGCGGATGGCATCGTCGATGACCTGGGGCTCGCCCGAGATCCGGAAGAAGGTCGCACCGTCCTTTTCATAGGTGCGTCCCGCCGCCCGGAGGCGCTCGAGGTACTCCCGGTAAATCGCCGCCCGCTCGCTCTGCCGGTAGGGGCCGAAGTTCCCACCCACCCCCGGACCTTCATCCCAGTCCATGCCGAGCCAGCGCAGGCTGTCGTAGATCACCCGCAGGAACTCCTCGCTGTTCCGCTCCTTGTCCGTGTCTTCGATGCGCAGAATGAACACCCCGCCGGTGTGCCGGGCATAGAGCCAATTGAACAGGGCGGTGCGCGCGCTGCCGATGTGGAAGAAACCCGTGGGACTGGGGGCGAAACGAACGCGGACCTGAGACATGATGAAGGGGAAGACGAACGCGGTAGACCGTCGGGAAAAGGGTCAGCTAGGAGCAAGCCGCCGCGACTGTCAAAGCCACACCCATGGCCGGGCCCGCAGCGCGTCCGCAGCCTCAGAGGAGGCGCGGCGGCAGCACCATGCCTTGACGTTCCGCGAAGGCCTGCAGATCCGCCGCGAGCGGGATCTCCCTCTGCCACGTCAGCCCCGCCGGCCGAAGGTCGATTTCCGCGCAGTGCAAGGCCTGCCGCTCGAGGAACAGCACCGCAGCCAAACGGGGAGTCCAGCCGTGTTCGATGAAGTCGAGGAATAGCCGGGGGTCCGGACCGTAGATCTTGTCGCCCACCAGCGGATAGCCCGCCCACTGCAGGTGGGCGCGGATCTGATGCTTCCGCCCCGTCTCCGTACGGACCCGCGCCAGCGTGAAGCCACCCGCCGCAGCCACGGGAACGACCTGCGTCCGCGCCTCCTGCCCCTCGCCGATCGGGACCACGCAGCTCTTCACGAGCACGGGGCTGGCCAGATCAGGACCCAGCGGCCGGTCGATCGCGAGCGGCTCGCGAAGCTCTCCGACAAGCAGCGCGAGGTAGGTCTTACCATACTTCCGCTCCTGCGCCGCCATCTGCAGGCGGCGCGCCGTGTCCGAGTCCTTCGCGTAGATCACCAAGCCGCTCGTCTCACGATCGAGCCGAAACACCAGGTGCGCCGCACCGCCTCCAAGGTACTCGCGCACCGCGCCCGACAGGCTCGACCACGGACCGTCCTTGGACGGGTGGCAGACGAAGTCACCTGGCTTGTTGATCGCAAGAATGCGTTCATCCTCCGCTACAATCCAGCCGCGCAGCTCCGCCAAGGAGATGCGCCGCACGACGCCCTGCTGCAGCCGGCGCTCCCACGGCCCGATCGGCCGGTCGTACCCGCTGGGATTGTCCACCGCCGTCATCGGCGGCACGCCTCCGCACCCGCACGTGGAACCGCCGTCGCCAGACGGCTTGCTCGCGAAAAATTCATCGGGTTGGCGCGCATTAAGCTTAGTGAATCGAGGGCAAATCGTGCCGTAGTAGATTGCAAAGTCGAGACACCCGCCGCACGGTCTTGTCCGTGGTGATGACAACCCTCCCCACACCGGAATTCGTCCCGGTCCGCGGTTACGGACCGAGCCCGATGACTTCCCGCGCAGTGACCCCCGAGGGGGCGGCGCAAAGGGCGGAGGCGTTTCCCTTTTCGGCAGCAACCCGAAACGAAAACCAAAAAACATGAAGAGTATCCCGCACACCCCTGAACTGATCGTTTCCGGCATTCATCTCGAACTCACGCCTTCCCTGAAGACGTTTGTCCGGGAGAAAACGGAGCGTCTTTTCCGGCACGAGGAGCGGATCATCCGGATCCGCGTAGAGTTGGAGTGTGATCCGAAGCAGTCCGTCAGTAACCGCTTCACCGCCAAGGGCCATATCATGATCAACGGGCCGGACATGAACGCCTCCGTCGCCGCGGGCGAATGCCACAAGGCCGTCGCCATGTTGGTCGATAAGCTCGATCGGATGCTCAGTCGCCGCGCCACCTACTTCAAGGTGCGCCGACACCGCGACGCTTCCCGCGTCGCCGATTCCGCCTTCACCTAGGCTCCACACGCCGTTGCGTTCAGCCGCGTCTGCTCCCACGCCCGCCGGTCCACCGGCGGGCGTTTGCTTGGGGCGACTGAGCCAAGTCACGCCCCGCTGCCTCCCGCCGCATCGGGAGGCAAACTCCGCCGTCGCGCAGTTCCCAAGGGCGCCAGGCCCACCGCCAGCGCCGCCGGACACCGGCGGCGCCGCGACGGCCGCGAAGCCACCGAGGGCGATCCTCTGCTTCAACGTCCTCCACCCTCCCGCGATGACCGCCAGAACGAAAGCCGGAGGCGCGAAAAACTCCCGACGCCGCAAACTCTGACCGGCCCGGTTTTGCGTTGAAAAGTCCCCGGCGCCGCCCCTTGTAGGCGGGACCGATGGCTGGCCCAACGCTGCACACCCGGGCCCTCCGTCCCAAGGAGTTTGCCGCTTGGTTCCGGCGTCATCAGCCCGAGGTTGTCATCGGTCGCTTCCCGGAAGCCATCCGATGGACGCATGCCGCCGGAGCGCAGCTCACGGAGTCGCACGGCTTCGGCTGCGTGAAGCTCCGCCGGACCGACCACGACTGCGCCAGTCCCGACCGGCCAGCGGCACAGATCAGCGCCCGCGACACCGAACTCGTGGTCGGCCAACCACTGCACCATGAGCAGTGGAATGCCGACCAAGCCATCCCGCACCGCTCAGCTCATCGAGGAGCCCACCCTGCGGCCACGGACCAAGGACGCAGCAGAGCCGCCGTGATGGGGGCGTCGCGCCAACCGCAGCTTGGTCGCATCGCCCCCGCGTGCTCCATGACGCCGAGCGCCGACCGCGCCAGCCACCGGCCGGCGATTCGCCGACCCCAGGGGATCGAAGCCGTGCTTCGCCCGCTCGCCTTCGCCATCAGCACGTGGATCAGCAGCTCACTCGCGGGAGCAGCCATGCCGGAACGAACCCACCGCGACGACTTCTCGGGCGACTTGCGGCAATGGGTCGTCGAGCAGCAGCCCGGAGGACGCGTCTTCCTGGAGTCCGGTCGACTCATCATCGCCGACGCCGCCGGTTGCACCGTCTGGTTCAGGCAACCCCTCGAGATCCCGGTCATCATTCGCTATGAGGTAACTGTCTCGGCGTCCGCGCGCGTGTCCGACCTCAACTGCTTCTGGATGGCCAGCCATCCCGCCGATCCTCTGGACCTGTTCGCCGCCGAGCGCCCGCGCTCCGGCCGGTTCGCGGACTACGACGGCCTGCGCACGTACTACGTCGGTTATGGCGGCAACGACAACTCCACCACGCGATTCCGGCGCTACAACGGCACGGGCGCGCGGCCGCTGCTGCCGGAGCATGATCGGAAAACGCCCGAGGTGCTCCTCCGCGGGGATCACCGCTACCAGATCGAACTCCGCGCCCTTGCGGGTGGGCGCGTCCAGTTCGTCCGCGACGGGGAGATCATCTTCGATGTCACGGACCCCCAGCCCCTCACCCGCGGCTGGTTCGGTTTCCGCACCGTAAACAGCCGCTTGGAGATTTCCCGCTTCGAAGTCCTGACCCCGACCGACACTCAGAAGTCGAACTGATCGATATTCTCCCGGGTGAACCGGAACGGTTTTCCGAGGAGGATATTGTCGCCCTCGACGCGGAACTCACCCAGCGAACCCGCCTTGAAGGACGATGCCCCGGGCTTGAGTTCACCGCGCGCCAGCGCGACCGCCGCCTGCACCGTGAGGTAGCCCAAGTCCTCCGTCTTCCAGAGGATCACCGTGTCCGTGACACCTTCCTTCACATAGCGGCGGTTCTCGTTGGGCAGCCCGAGTCCGACGACGCGCACTTCGCCCTTTTTGCCCGCCTGCTTCACTGCCTCGGCGGCACCGGGGACGGCGGGGGAGCAAATCGCCATGATCAAACGCAGCTTCGGGTGCGCGCTCATCAGCGCGGTCGCCTCAGACTGCGCGCGGTCCTTCAGATCATCGCACGGACGCACCGCGACCAGCTTCATGCCCGGATGCCGCTCTTGGCGGCGGCGCTCGATCTCTCTCTGCCACTCGCGCTGGTTCCCCGCGGTCAGCGTCGCGCAGATGATCGCAAACTCCCCTTCCCCGCCGCACAGGCGGGCGGCCTCATCCATGAGCGCCTCGCCGATGCCCTGCGGGGTTGCCTGATTGACGAAGAAACTCCGCGCATCCGGCATCGCATCGGCATCGAACGTCACGACCTGAATGCCCTGGCTGCGGGCCTTGCGGAGCGCCGTCGAGATTCCCTCGCGGTTTTCCGCGGCGACCGCGATGACATCGACCCCGAGGGTGATCCAGTTCTCGACGATCTCGTTCTGCTTGGCCGCGTTGCTGTCGACCGGACCGTCGAAGAGCAACTCCACCCCGAGGTCGCGCGCGGCCCGCTCGGAGCCGGCCTTGCAGGAGATGAAGTAGGCGTTGCCCTTGGACTTGGGCAGCAGGGCCACCATGAGCTTGGAATCGGCCGCGCCCCATCCCAGGGAGGCGCCGAGACTGACGAGGAGGAGGGAAGCGACGAAACGGAGGGGCATGGTTCGAAAGCGTCCGGGATCACCACGGCCCCGGAACCCGGCCACTTCAATCCGCGCGGCATTACTCGCGCAAGCGCTATCCCGCCGACGACCGCCGCCAGCGCTCGGCGAGCTTGCCCGCCGCCAGCGCGGCCAGCAGCAGCGCGCCGGTGAGCAGGCCCGCCAACTCCTCCGCCGCGTTCATGCGCATCACCACCGGCAGCGTCGCGAGACCGTTCTTCAAGACCGCGATCGCTGCGACGCCGAGGAGCGTGCCCGTGACCGTACCACGGCCACCGAAGATGCTCGTGCCGCCCAGCACCACGGCGGTGATCGCGAAGAGCTCGTAGCCCAGGCCGGCATCCGCCTTGGCCTGACCCAGCCGCGAGGTGTAGACGAGCGCGGCGAGGGCCGCAATCACTCCGGCCACGACATAGGCCGCGGTCAACTGTCCGCGCACACCGACGCCGGCATACCGTGCGCCCTCCGGTGAAAAGCCAATCACCCGAAACGCCCGCCCCGAGAACGTCCGGTGAACCCAAATCCACACGCCCACCGCCACCGAAAGAAAAACCCACGCCTGCACCGGGATCCCACCCCACCGCCCCTGACCCAGCGTCAGGAAACCGGCGGGGAAATCGCTGTACGTGACCGAACCTCGCGTGAATGCCTCCGCCAAGCCCCGAAAAAGCGAATAGGTTCCGAGGGTCACGATCAGCGGCGGCAAGCGGAGCTGACAGATCAACCCGGCGTTGATCCCTCCGGCGGCGGCCCCGACCAACAGCGTCACCACCGCCGCCACCGGCAGCGGAAGACCCAGCACATGCGTGAGGCCCCCGAACACGACCGCGCACAGCCCGAGCAAGGACCCGACCGACAGATCAATGCCGCCGGTCAGAATCACCGGGGTGAGCGCCAGCGCCAGCAAGCCGATCTCGCACGAGTGCCGCAGGATGTCGAACTGCCGATCCAGGGTACCGAAGCCGACCGTGACGCCCCGACGGTTGGTGGTCGTCCCGAAGTGATAGAAGAGCAGCCACTCGACGACCAGCACCGCAAGCAGCAGCACCTCGTAGCGCAGCAGCCAGCGCCGCCACGTCGATGCCCGCGCGACGGTCGGGGTGGAAACGCGGGTCGACTCAGCGCCCATGGTTCCTCCTTTGCCGCACTCCCTCCACCATCACGGCCGCGAGAATGATCAGGCCCTGAATCGCCTTTTCCCAATACGCATCAATCCGCAGGTGCACCATCGCAGGCGAGATGCAGGCGAGCAGCAGCAGGCCGGCCAGCACGCCCCAGAGAGTGCCCCGGCCACCGGAAATCGCCACTCCACCCACGACCGCCGCCGCGATCGCCTTGAGCTCCAATCCGCTGCCGGTGAGCGGCTGGACCTGCGGGGATTGCACGACATTCATCACGGCAGCGATACCAGTGAGCGCTCCCATCAGCACGAACGTCGCCAGCGTCACCACCCGCGGCCGGATGCCGGCCAATCGCGCCGCCTCCGCGTCGCTGCCGACCGCATAGACCCAGCGCCCGACCGCCAGATGACGCAGTCCCCACGCGAGCAGCGCGAGGAGCGCCACCGCACCCGTGATCAGCAGCCATTGGCCCTGCGCCTGCGGCAGGCCCAGCCATTGAATGCGCTCGGGTAGGTTCACGAACTCACCCTGCCGCACCAGATTCAAGCCCTGACGCAACGCGACGAGCGTGGCCAGCGTCACCACGATCGAGGGCAGCCCCAACCATGCCACGAGCAGGCCGTTGACCAAGCCGAGCGATCCACCAGCGAGCACCGCGACCGGCACGACGGCGGCCAGCGGCCAGCCCGCCGCCGCCAGGACACCCGCGAATACGCTGCAAACCGAAAACTGCGATCCGACCGAGATGTCGATTTGGCGGACCAGGATGACCATGGCCACCCCACACGCCACGACCAGCGAAGGCGCCTCGCGGGCCAGCAGCGAGAGCAGCGGCTGGAGTTGGAAGAAGGCCGGAGCGCGCCAGGCAAGATACGCCAGCAGGAGCGCCAAAACCCCGAGGACCGAGAGTTCGCGGAACCAGCGATTCATGCGGCCCCCTCCTCGTGCGCCTGACCCAGCGCGGCGCCCATCACCTGCGTCGCGGTCGCGCCCTGCGGCAATTCCGCCACGAGCTCGCCGCCACGCATCACGCCGATCCGATCGCTCATGCCGAGCACCTCCGGGAGGTCACTCGAGATCAGCAGCACCGCCATGCCTTCGGCCGCAAAGCGCCGCACCAACCGGTGAATCTCGCTCTTCGCCCCCACGTCCACGCCCTGCGTCGGCTCATCCAGCAGCAACACCCGGGGACGCGTGGCCAGCCAGCGCGCCAACGCCACTTTTTGCTGATTTCCGCCACTTAGATTAGCCGCCGCCGTCTCCGTATCCGGAGTCTTGATCGAGAGCGCCCGCACGAAGTACTCCGCCTCGCTCCGCTCCCGGCCGCGGCGTAGCCAACCCCGCGGGAAGATCCGCCGCCACGCCGCTAGGGAAATGTTCTGGCCCACCGGCAGCTCCAGCACCACGCCGTGACGCCGTCGGTCCTCCGGGACATAGGCGACGCCTTGGGCGATGGCCGCTTGAGGCGATCCGATGGTCACCGCCACGCCGTCGATCCTCACTTCCCCCGCATCCGCTGGGGTCAGCCCGAAGATCGTCCGCGCCAGCTCCGTCCGCCCCGCCCCGACGAGGCCCGCGAGCCCGTAGACCTCACCAGCTCGCACCTGCAGACTGACCGGACGGCCGCCAGCGGCGCGGCAGCACAGGCCTTTCAGCTCCAAGCGCACTGCACCGGGCGCGGACTCGGGCCCCGGATAAAGCTGATCCACCTCGCGACCCACCATCAGACGGATGAGTGTGGCCTCATCGACTTCCGCCCGCGTGCGGCAGGCGACCGTCTGACCATCGCGCAGCACCGTGACCCGGTCCGCCAGCGTCAGGATCTCCTCGAGCCGGTGGGAAATGTAGATCACCGCCACACCCTCATTCCGGAGCGCGGTCACGATCCCGAAGAGCCGTTCCTGCTCGCGCCGGGTCAGCGATGCGGTCGGCTCGTCCATGATCACGACGCGCGCGCCCGCTCCCATCGCCGAGGCGATTTCGACCAGTTGCTGCTCGGGCATCGAAAGGGTCCCGACTTCCCGCTCCGGGTCGATCTCCGCGCCGATCCGCGCCAGCAAGGCGGCCGCCATCCGGCGCCGCTCGGACCAGACCACACGCCGCCAGCCGGCAGCCGGCTCAAGGCGAAGCGCAAGATTCTCCGCGACGCTCAATTCGGGAAACAACGCCGGTTGTTGGTAGATGCAGGCAATACCCCGCCGGCGCGCCAACGCCGGATCGAGCCGCTCGAGCCTTTCACCCGCGAGCTCGATCACCCCGGAATCCGGCGCATGCGCCCCCGTGGCCACCTTGATCAGGGTCGACTTGCCCGCCCCGTTCTCTCCCAGCAAAGCGTGCACCTCCCCGGCCCGCACCTCCAGATCCACGCCCCGCAACGCCCGAACCACGCCAAACGACTTGGTGATCTGACGGAAAACAAGAAGCGGACGTTCGGCCATCGGCGCGGGGTCTGCGACCCCGACCGCAATCGCGTCGCATTCACCGACGTCGTTCAACGCAAAAAGCCAGGCTCCCAGGGAACGATGAAAACCGGTCCACGCGCTCCGACGAAACCATGCCGCCCTCGCGTCCTCCGGTCACGAAGTCACGACTCGACCGCGGTGGGTACCACCTTGCGACCTCGAGGGGAATCTGAGGTCGCGCGCCCGGACAACCTGTTTCAAGTCAATGACGCGAAGCGCCCCAGGTTGCGAAGCGACGCCAAAAAAGCCTTGCGCCGTACGGCCCATCCTTTGTTCTGACGCGTTCCGGTTGGTAGGATACTCAAGTGGCCAACGAGGAGAGACTGTAAATCTCTTGGGCTTCGCCCTTCCCTGGTTCGAATCCAGGTCCTACCACCACTTTCCGGCCCGACGGCCGGAAAGATCCCCGGCCGACGGGGGTTGCGGCCGGGCGGGAATCGCATTGCATGGCACCGAGATGCCAACGCTGCCCACCGGCGCCTGGGATGTGCTGCCCACCAGCATCACTCCTTACCTCTTTACGATCGGGGGGTTCCTGTTGGCCGTGTTCGCGATCGCCCGCCTGCTCAGCGAGCGGCGGCAGCCGAGCAACACCCTCGCGTGGCTGCTGATTATCGTGCTGCTTCCCTACGTCGGCGTGCCGCTCTACCTGCTGATCGGCCGCCGCAAACTGCAGCGGGTGGCGCGGCGGCGCTCCCATATCGCCGCATCGCGGCGCGTCGTGCGCCAGTCACCGGTGCTGCCACCACCCTGCTCAACCGCGCAGACCATCAACCAAACGGGTGCGGGGGTGGTCACGGGCGGCAACCACGTCGAGTTCATCTCCGACGGCGAACAGGCGTTCCAAACCTTCCTCGAACATATCCGCTCGGCACGCCGGGAGATTCACATCACGACCTTCATCCTGAGCCGCGACCCCGTGGGTCGACTGTTGGTGGATGCGCTCGCCGAGAAGGCGCGCCAAGGGGTCAAGGTCCGCCTCCTCCTCGACGGCGTCGGCAGCCTCTTCGCCAGTTTCGGTTTTTGCCAACCACTCCGGGAGGCGGGCGGCGAGGTGGTGCGCTTCTTGCCCGTGCTGCCCCTGACCTCCCGCGGCTATGCCAACCTCCGCAATCATCGTAAGATCGCCGTGTTTGACCGCGCCACCGCGATCGTCGGGGGACACAACCTCGCCCAGCACTACATGGGGCCGAAGCCGTGGCGGAAGCGCTTCGCCGACTTCGGCGCGGTCCTGCGCGGGCCGGCGGTCATTGAGCTCAACGATGTCTTCCTGACCGACTGGTGCTTCGCATCACGCCAGTCGTACACCGCACTGCAGGAGCGGTGGACCGAGCCAGCGCCTCCGCCCGCAGGAGACAGCATCCTGCAGGTCGTGCCGAGCGGCCCCGATCTTGACGGCGACCCGCTCTACGACGGCGTGCTGTCCATGATCCAGGAGGCCGAGGCGAGCATCTGGATCGTCACTCCCTACTTCATCCCAGACGAAGTGCTGCAGCGCTCCCTGATCGTGAAGGCGCGGGCCGGCTGCGATGTCACCGTGATCGTGCCGGCGCGATCCAATCACCCGATCACCGACTTCGCCCGGCGCCACTACCTGCGCGAATTGCAGAAGGCCGGCGCCCGCGTGATGCTCTTCCAGCCGGGCATGCTCCACAGCAAGGGCGTAATCATCGATTACCGGATCGGACTCGTGGGCAGCGCCAACTTCGACATGCGCAGTCTGTTCCTCAACTTCGAGATCAGCGTGCTGGTCTACTCTCCCGGGGATGTCGCCGGCATGCGCAACTGGGCCCGCAGTCTGATCGAGCGCTGCCGTCCGGCCCCCCAAGATCGGCGCCGCGAACGTCCGCTCCGGACCATGGCCGAGGACCTCAGCCGTCTGCTCGCCCCGCTGCTCTAGCAGCGGAGGCGGGCCGCCCCAAGGGCGGGCGCACGGACCGCGCCGCCCGGGTTTACAGACCGCCCATCTCAAGCAATCCCGACTCCGGCCGCTCGGCCGCGGAGGTCGCGACGATCATCCCGGCCGCCAGGGTCGCGTGACTGAACTCGTCAACGAGGATGAAGCTCCCCGTCGCCCGGTTCCGCGCATAGGTGTCGCAGAACAGCGGCACCGCCGTGCGCAGGTGCACACGGCCGATGTCGTTCATGCCGATGTCGGTGTCCCCCGGCACGCGGTGCAGCGTGTTGATGTCGACCTTATAGCGGACGGTTTTCACCGCGCACTTCGCCTCGCGCGTGGTGTGCCGCACGAGGTAACGGCCGCCCGGCTGCAGGCGCTTTTCGGAGAACCAACAGACCATCGCCTCGATGTCCTGCGTCTGCTGCGGCGCGTTGTTCGGCCGCGCGATCTGATCGCCGCGGGAGATGTCGATCTCGTCCTCCAGCGTCATGACGATCGACATCGGGGCAAACGCCTCGGTCAGCGGACCGGTGGGCCCGGAGAGGCTCTTGATCCGCGAGGTGCGGCCACTCGGGAGCGCTAGCACCTCATCGCCCGGCTTGAACACGCCGCCAGCGATCCGGCCCGCGAAGCCGCGGAAATCGTGATGCTCGTCGCGATTCGGCCGAATCACCGTCTGCACGGGGAAGCGCGCGTCCACGTGGTTGAGATCGCTGCCGATGTAGACGGTTTCCAACGTGTAGAGAAGCGAGCCGCCGCGGTACCACGGCATGTTCGCCGATCCATCGACCACGTTGTCGCCGTGCAGCGCGGAGATCGGAATGAAGCGGATGTCCGGAATCTCGAGACGCGAGGCGAAGTCCTTGTACTGGCGGACGATCTCGTTGAAGCGGTCCTCGGACCACTCGACGAGATCCATCTTGTTGACCGCGACCACCAGATGCTGGATGCGCAGGAGGGCGGCGATGAATGAGTGCCGGCAGGTCTGCTCGACCACGCCCTTGCGCGCGTCGACGAGCACGATGGCGAGGTTCGCCGTCGAGGCGCCGGTCACCATGTTGCGCGTGTACTGGATGTGGCCCGGCGTGTCGGCGATGATGAACTTGCGCCGCGGCGTCGCGAAGTAGCGGTAAGCCACATCGATCGTGATCCCCTGTTCCCGCTCGGCGCGCAGGCCGTCGGTGAGCAGCGAGAGATTGAGGTGGTCCTCGCCGCGCTGCTCGGTCGCGCGCTCGATCGCCTCAAGCTGGTCCTCGAAGATCGCCTTGGAATCGTAGAGAAGACGACCGATCAGGGTCGACTTGCCGTCGTCGACGCTGCCGGCGGTCGTGAACCGCAGCAAATCCATCGCGAGGTATCTCGGGTCAGTGGACATGAAGAAAAGGGATCAACTCACGCTGCGGATGCCGGCTCTCAGAAATAGCCCGCCTTCTTGCGGTCCTCCATCGCCGTCTCGGAACGACGGTCATCGGCCCGCGCCCCGCGCTCAGTGACGCGCGCCGAAGCGACTTCCTGGATGATTTCCTCCAGCGTGGAGGCCGTGCTCTCCACCGCTCCGGTGCAGGTGGCGTCGCCGACCGTGCGGAATCGCACGGTGAGCTCCTCGAAGGCCTCGCCTTCCAGCAGCGTGATGAACGGCGTGTCCGCCAGCAGCACGCCCTGCCGACGCACCGCGCGGCGGCGGTGCGAGAAGTAGATCGACGGGATTTCCAGCTGCTCCTGCGCAATGTACTGCCAGACGTCCATCTCGGTCCAATTCGAGAGCGGGAAGACGCGGAAATGCTCGCCGGGGTGCTTGCGACCGTTGAAGAGATTCCAGAGCTCGGGGCGCTGGTTCTTGGGGTCCCACTGGCCGAACTCGTCGCGATGCGAAAAGAAACGCTCCTTCGCCCGCGCCTTTTCCTCGTCCCGCCGCGCGCCGCCGAGGCACGCATCGAAACGGAACTCCTCGATCGCATCGAGCAGCGTCACCGTCTGCAGCGCGTTGCGCGAGGGATTGGGCCCTTTCTCCTCCTGCGCCCGACCGGTGCGGATCGAGTCCTCCACGCGCCGCACGATCAGGCGGCAGCCGAGCGACTCCACTAAGTGGTCGCGGAAGGCGATCGTCTCAGGAAAATTGTGCCCCGTATCCACATGGAGCAGCGGGAACGGCAGGCGCGCCGGCGCAAAGGCCTTCTGCGCGAGCCGCACCATGACGATCGAATCCTTGCCGCCGGAAAACAGCAGCGCCGGACGCTCGAACTG
Organism: Opitutaceae bacterium; assembly: GCA_040382075.1. Taxonomy (GTDB): domain Bacteria; phylum Verrucomicrobiota; class Verrucomicrobiia; order Opitutales; family Opitutaceae; genus UBA6669. The sequence continues at coordinate 109,511 of JBEIGD010000004.1, read as the reverse complement.
GGCCGCGACCTCGCGCATCACAAAGATGGCCTCGTGCTCCAATTGCGCCAAGTGCGTGAGATGATACGAACTCATGAAATGCTCCCCAGGCGCCTCAGGCCCGCGTCGTCCCGTCCACCCGCAGGTGCGGCACCACCCACTCCCGCAGCGACCGCAGGGACTCCTCTGGCGTCTGTTCTTCCGTCCGCAGCGTCCACGCGCCCTCGCCGGCCACCGGCGCCTCGAAGCCCGAATCCCGCCCCGTGAACTGGGTCACCGCGCCCGACGCCGCCTTGGCGTAGAGCCCCTTGGGGTCCCGACGCGCACAGGTCTCAAACGAGGCGTCCACCCAGACCGGGAGGCAGTCGGCCGGCCCCACGATCTCCCGCACCAGCGCCCGGTGCCGCGCCAGCGGCGTGATGAACGACGCCACCACCACCACCCCAGCCTCCACGAACAACTTCGCCACCTCCGCCACCCGGCGCAGGTTCTCGGTCCGGTCTTCATCACTGAAGCCCAAGCCCCGGTTGAGCCCCGAGCGCACGTTATCCCCATCCAGCAGGTGGGTCGTAAATCCGTCCGCCAGCAGCGCCCGCTCCAATCCGATCGCCAGCGTGCTCTTGCCCGCCCCACTCAGGCCAACAGCCAAATCACCCGCGCCTTCTGATTGAGGCGACGCTCCTTCTCCGCCCGCGATACCACGCGGTCGAAGATGGGATAAAGGTGAGAGGCGGACGTGTTCACTTTAGTTGAGTGAGTTGATGAACTTAGGATTAATTAAACTTCGAGCAAGCTCAAATCCCTCGAGAACGGGGTAGTTAATCGGTAAGTCACTTGTATTCAATAAATCCCATTGTTTAAGAGGCACGAGTCCCCCGGTCGGTCGACGCATCAGTAGGCCGGGGGCACGTTCCTCGGTCAAGGCTCACTCCCGAGCCGAGGGCCCGGGATCAGCGGTGGGTTGATCCGCCCCCCCCGTCTTCCACGCCCGCTTCGCGTCTTCGCTCCGGCTGAGGCGCTCCAGCACCCGCGCGCGGAGCCGCTCCGCCTGCCGCGCCGAGGGCCCCAACCGCGCGGCGCGCGCCAAGGCCCGCTCGGCCCCTTCAAGATCTCCGAGTTCCCACCCGCGCAGCCAGCCGATCTCGAGCGGAATCACGCCCGCCATGGGGTGAACGTTCTCGGCTTCGGCCAGCAAACGCAACGCCTCCTCCAGCGCCTGGCGTCGCTGCGGTGCGTCGCCGCCCGACCACTGCGGCACGTCGAACGCCAGCATCCGCGCCCCTTGAATCCAGTAGCCAACCTGCTCCGGGCGCAGCGCGAGGGTCCACGCCAGCGCGCGCCGCAGTTCGCGCGCATCCTCACGCTCCCACGCCCGCCACGCGCCCACCCAGAACCATCCCGCCGCCACCCGACGGAGGCCCGATGGCAGCCCCCGCGCCACGGCTTGCGGCGCCGACCACGCCGCCCAATCCCACACTCGGTACGCGTCGAGCCGCACCGCCGACGGCTCCACCCGCGCGGACGTCCGCGAGCCCAGCAGACTAAGCCCAAGGGCCGCCGCCGCCGCCATCACCGCGCCGCGCCTCCATTCAGCCACGGCGCGACACCCTCCAGTACACCACCGCGGCCCAGCCAGCCAAGACACCGATCTCACCCAACCGCAGACGCGGCCCAGCGCTGACGCCTTCCGCTATCCACTCTGCCGATACTTCAAGCGCGGAGAAATCAGGGAGCAACATCGCGCCGGCGTTCCACCCCAGCGCACTCCAGCCCCCTCCGTCGGCAAGGAGGTCCATCAGCGGGTGCAGATGCCCCAGCAGGAGCACACTGGCCGCACCGACCATCGCAGTCGATGGCGTGCGCGAGAGCGCGGCGATGCCCAGCGCGATGCCCGCCATCGCGGTCAGCTTGAGCCACCACCACCCCAGCGCGATCGAGCCGCGCAGCACGCGGCCGCGGGTGAGTTCGCCGTCCTCCGAAGCCAGCATCACCGCCAGCGCCAAGACAACACACAGGCCAAGCGCAAGGAACGCTGCGGCGAGGGCGTGGACGACCAGCCAACGCCGCCGGCCCACCACGGTCGCCAGCACGCCCCGGCCCCAGCCGTTGATGACGTCCGTGAACCACGCATTGACGGTCACGATCAAGGCCAGCGCGCCGCCCGCCACACTCAACGCCGCCATGCCGAGGTCCAACGTGAGCGCCCACCGGTCCGCCTCGGCCACCCACCCACGCAGGCCGTGAGCGACACTCACCACCCCACCCGCCGCAGCCAAGGCCACGAGGTAAAGACGTTCCCGCACCGCCGCCCGCAGCCGCAACCTCACGAGGCAAGCGATCTCACCCCAACCGCGCGATCTCCGGCCAGGGGATCGGCCCGCCTCAACGCCTCCCGGTGCCACGTTCATTCCGCGTTCCTGCGCTCGCTCCTCCACCTGGCGCCCGTCCGCGAGCCAGACCATGCGGTCGCAGTGCGGCGTCAGTTCCGGACTGCGATGCGCCGTCAGGAGCACCGTGCACCCATCAGCCCGCAACTCGGCGAGAAGCGCAACCATCCGCGCCGCTCCCCCGTCGTCGAGCGGCGAGAGAGGCTCGTCGAGGATCAGTAGCTCCGGTGCGCGCAACAACGCCACCGCCAACCCCAGGCGCTGGGCCTGCCCCCGGGAAAGCCCCGCGACCGGGTGTCCGGCCTTTCCCTCCAGCCCCACCCGCGTCAGGGCGTCCGGAGCGACGTCCAGCTCCGCGACGCGCCCAAGGCCACCCAGCCGGGCGGCGACCGACAGTACCTCGCCCACCGTGAGAAAACCCGGCAGAGCGCAGACGTCCGGTACGTATCCGATTTTCCGATTCATCGTGAGGTCCGGACGCTCCGAGCCCCAGAGCCGGCACACCCCCGCCGTCGGCCGCAGCAAGCCCGCCGCAATGCGGAGGGCAGTGCTCTTTCCCGATCCATTCGCCCCGAGAATGGCCACCATCTGGCCAGCCGCGATGCGCAGGGAAAAACACTCCAACGCCGGCCTCCCCGGGGACCACGGGGTCAGACGATAACTCCGCGTCACCGCCACCAACTCCACCACCGGTTCCCTCCGCTCGCCCTGCACGCCTGCCCCCTTCCCCGAACCGCAACGCCTCCCGCCACCTAAGCGATCACGAACCCGCGATGCTCAGCCGCCCGCCGCTGCGGGGAGCGCTCCGTCTTCCGGATGTGGCCGTGCATGCGTTCGCCCAGGGCGAGCACGAACGCCTCCACCTCCTGGGGTTCGCCCTCGACGCTGACCTCAACCCGGCCATCCGCGAGATTGCGCACCCAGCCGGCGACCTCGTACTCGCGAGCCACCTGCAGAGCCGCGAAACGAAACCCCACGCCTTGGACATGGCCGGAAAAAAAGACCGATTCGTGGTGAACGTCGCTCATGGAAAACGCGCATCCTTGCGTAGACGTTGGAGTAAAATCAATCGCAATCGTATTACATCTAAATCCGGGCTCCTGAGCCCGGGTTTTCGCGTTGCGTTTCCAAAGCGCGGGCCTTCGCTCCCTCTCACGGCCCCCTACCGTTCTAACGAATGAGCAATCCCGAATCCGAAGGTCCTTCTGACAACGAATGGGAGGACCGGGGAGAACTGGCTTGGAGCGAGTTCGATTGGGAGAATTACCTGCGCGATCAGGATGAAGTCCTGCAACGGTACGTGCGGCTCTACGACAAGAGCGCGGGACGCCCGGATCGGATCGATCACGTGGCGCAGGGCATGGGATGGGACGAGGGTGACTGGAGTTCCGAGGAAGAAGCGCCGGAGCCCCCGGCCAATCCGGCGAACGACGGTGCCGAGGCGGAAGACTCCGATCCGTACACGCTGCTGAAGAACCCGATCTTCATCGCGACGAAAGCCATCTATCTCACGCTGCAGCGCACCTGGGAGAAGGTCGCCATCGACCCGGCGAGGTTGCCGCAACGCAGCGCGCTGCTCGTGGCCTCATCGCTGCACCGCGGCGAACAACAGGCCACGCTCGCCATCCAGGCCCTCGACTTCGGGGATTATGCGATGGCGATCAGCCTGCTGAAGCGCGCGCTCCGCGAACTCAATCTGACGCTCGCGCTCCTCGGGGACCGCGCCTTGGACGAGGCCAGGGTCGTGACTGCGCTCCGCGAGGACATGATTCCGCGGCTCTTCGATCTGCGCGAGATCTGGTTGCGCGTGATGGCGGAGTGTCGCGACGAACTCGACCGCCCGGTCGACGACGAAGACGCCGCCAACTGACCGCCCTCCCGGCCGTCCAGTTAGGCTTGCGTGGGCCTTTCCCAGGGATGGAATGGCGCTTTCGCGTGGGCTTTCTTCCCGACTCTTTTCCTCGCCCGTCCGCCACGGCCCAGCGAACCGTGAGCCCCGGCATCAGCGCGCCCTGATCCGATGCCTCCCCGCTCTGGCACGCTCACCCTTCCGGACCCGATCGACCCCGCCCAGGCGCGGCAGGATCTCGATTTGCTGCAGCGGACGGCCAAGGGCGATCGAGCGGCCTTCGCTGGACTGTACGACCGTTTTTCCCGGCCGCTCTTCTCCACCGCACTGCGGATCCTCGGCGACTCCCGCGAAGCCGAAGACGTCGTCCACGACGTGTTCCTCACCCTGTGGCAACGCTCAATGGAGTTTTCCGAAGACCGGGGCAGCCCGTTCAGCTGGGCGGTCACCATGACGCGCAACCGTGCGATCGATCGCGTGCGTCAGCGTCGCCGACGCGCGGAGATCCTCGCCGACGCGCCGCCCGCTGATCTGGGCTACGGTGAAGCCGGTGCGAACACGCCAGCGGACTCGGCGGAAGCGCTGCAGGCGGGCGAGCGGGCCAGCGCGGTCCGGCAGGCGCTTGCGACGCTCCCCAACGACCAGCAGCAGGCGGTCGAGTTGGCTTTCTTCAGCGGCCTGACCCAGCAGGAAATCGCCGCCAACCTCCACCAACCTCTCGGAACGGTCAAAGCTCGGATCCGCCGCGGCCTGCTCAAACTGCGCGACGTGCTCGTCGGCAAAAACCCGCAATGAATCCGGAGGAATTCGTCGAGAAACTGGCCTGCCTGGAGGCCCTCGACCTGCTCGAGCCGGCCGAAAGCGCCACGCTGGCGGTGTTGGCCGACCAACAGAGCAGACTCCTCGCATTCCAGCGCGAGGTGCGCGGGGTGGTGGGTCCGCTCGCGTGGCTTGCCGCAGAAGGACACCCGCCGGAACGGCTCCGGGAGCGGATCCTGACGGCGCCGCTCCATCGCCGCAGCCACCCGCTTTAGACTCTTGCACTCCCTTCGCGAGACAAGGAAGCTCCACCCCCGTTTTCTATGGTCATCAAACCCAAGATCCGCGGCTTCGTTTGCATCACCGCCCACCCGCAGGGTTGCGCCGCCCATGTCCAGGAGCAGATCAATCTGATCAAGTCCCGCGGCCCCCTGAAGAACGGCCCGCGCAACGTGCTCGTGATCGGCGCCTCGACCGGCTACGGTCTGGCCTCCCGCATCGCCGCCGCCTTCGGAGCCGGAGCCAATACGCTCGGCATCTTCTTCGAGCGCCCGTCCGAGGAAGACCGCCCCGCCACGCCCGGATGGTACAACTCGATCGCCTTCACCGACGCGGCCCGGGCGGCAGGTCTCAAGGCACTGAATCTCAACGGGGACGCCTTCTCCGATGACATCAAGCGGCAGGCCATCGACTTGATCCGCCGCGAGATGGGACCGATCGATCTCATCGTCTACTCCCTCGCTTCACCCCGGCGCACCCACCCGCGGACCGGGGCGGTCCACAAGTCCGTGCTCAAGCCGGTCGGACAAAGCTACACCAACAAGACGGTGGACACCGACAAGGGCATCGTCAGCCAGATCACCATCGAGCCGGCCAACGAAGCCGAAATCGCCGACACTGCCGCCGTGATGGGCGGCGAAGACTGGGAGATGTGGATCGAGACACTCCTCGCCGAGGGCTTGGTCGCCCCAGGCTCGACGTCGATGGCGTACAGCTACATCGGGCCTGAGGTCACGTGGGCGATCTACAAGAACGGCACCATCGGTCTCGCCAAGAACGATCTCGAGCGCGCCGCCCGCAAGATCGACGCCAGCCTCAAGGCGCACGGGTACGGCCGCGCGTTCATCTCCGTCAACAAGGCCCTCGTCACCCAAGCGAGCTCCGCCATCCCCGTGGTGCCGCTGTACATCTCGATCCTCTACAAGATCATGAAGGCGAACGGCACGCACGAGGGCTGCATCGAGCAGATCCAACGTCTCTTCGCCACCCAGCTCTACGGGGGCACCGGGCTCCAATTCGACGACCAGGGCCGCGTGCGCATCGACGACTGGGAGATGCGCCCCGAAATCCAAGCCGAGGTCGCCCGCATCTGGCCGCAGGTCACCACGGAGAACCTCGCCTCATTCACCGACATCGCCGGCTACCGCAGCGAGTTCCTCAAGTTGTTCGGGTTCGGCATTCCCGGCATCAACTACGAAGCGGAGGTGGAACCCCACCTCCCCCTCACCTGATCGCCGCCGGGAGGTTCACCCCGTCCGGACACAAAAAAGCCCGCGTGAGCGGGCTTTTTTCATGGCGCGGTCCAACCGCGCCAACCACGGCTTTACTCAGGCGAAGAGTTCGCCCGGACGGAAGAAGCGCGCGAGTTCAATGCGCGCGTTGTCGTCGCTATCCGACGCATGGACGACGTTGGTCATCATGTCGGTGCCGAAATCGCCGCGGATCGTGCCCTTCGGGGCCTTGCGCGAGTCGGTCGGACCAAGCAGGTCGCGCACCCGAGCCACCGCATCCTGACCCCGCAGGGCCAGCACGATCACCGGAAGGGAGCTCATGAACTGCTCGATCTCGGGATAGAAGGGCTTGCTCGCCACGTGAGCATAATGGTCGCGGAGGATCTCCGGCGTGAGCCGGATCATCTTCGCGCCAATGATTTCAAAGCCGGCCTTCTCAAAGCGGTCCACTACGCTTCCCGCGAGTTTCTTCGCCATGCAATCCGGCTTCAGGATGATCAGGGTGTTGGTCATGATTCGTTCAGGTAAGGTGAGAGATCAGGTCAGAATCGCCGGGCCGGAGCCCTTCGCCGCAGATCCGCCCGCTACGACCTCCGCTTGAGCCTCGGACGATGCGGAGCCCAAGGCTCCCCGTCGTCACGGGCGCGAAGACCACGTGCAGTTCTGCAGGATCGCAACCGTGGCGGGATCGGACCAGCTTGGCGAGCCCCAAAACGAGCCCACAGCCCCCGTCGCCACGCATTCGCCGTTGCAATCAGGAGTCTCCTGGGAACGCTAAGACACCACTTCCTGTACACCATGGGCCTGCTCGATTATCTCAAAACCCAGTTCCTCGAGATCATTCAATGGGAGGACGATTCGCGCGACACGCTGTCGTGGCGCTTTCCGGATCAAGACAAGGAAATCAAGCGGGGCGCACAGCTCATCGTCCGCGAATCACAGACCGCGCAATTCGTCTATCTCGGCCAGTACGGGGACACGTTTGGCCCCGGCAAGCACTCGCTCGTCACCGACAATATCCCAATCCTCAGCACGCTGAAGGGTTGGAAGTACGGCCTCGAGAGCCCGTTCAAGGCGGACGTCTACTTCGTCAACACGCGGCTCTTCACCGGCAACAAGTGGGGTACCGCGAATCCGGTCATGATGCGCGACGCGGATTTCGGCATCGTGCGGCTCAGGGCCTACGGCACCTACGATTTTCGCATCGTCGACGTGAAGGTGTTTCTCCGCGAGGTGGCCGGGACGGACCATCATTTCCGTCTCGAGGAATTTGCCGACACGATGCGCTCTCGGCTGGTCAGCGTGTTCACCGACGCGCTCGCCTCCGCCCACGTGCCGGCGCTCGATATTGCCACGCGCTACTCGGAGCTCGGGGAGGCGCTGCTGCCGGTCATCAATCCCGCGCTGCGCGAGAAGTACGGTCTGGAGATGAGCAGCTTCATCATCGAGAACATCTCCCTCCCTCCCGAGGTCGAGAAGGCCATCGACAAGCGCTCCAGCATGGCGGCGATCGGCAACCTCAACGATTACGTGAAGCTGCAGATGGCCGAGGGGCTCGCGAAGGGCTCCGGCGGCGGCACCGCCGGCGCGGCTGCGGAAATCGCGATGGGCTTCGGCCTGGCTCAGCAACTCATGAACCAGCCCGGCGGGCTGCTCGGTCCCCAGGCGACGCCATCCGCCGCCGCCCCCGCGCCGGCGGCACCGCCGCCGGTCGCTCCCCCCGGGATCGCTCTCTTGAGCCCCGCCGAGGTCGCCCAAGCACTCAATGTCAGCGAGGCCGATGTGCTCACCGAGCTCACCGCGGGGACCCTCAAGGGCCGCAAGATCGGCTCCGCCTGGCGCGTGTCCCGCGCAGCCCTCGAGGACTTTCTCCGGGGCTAGGGTCTCCGCTCGCCCGCTGAGCGACTTCCCGCGCATCCCGGTCTTGGAAGCAACCGCCAAGTCCAAGTACGCCTGCCCCGCCTGTGGGGCCGAGGCCACCTGGAATCCCGTCAAGGGCGCTCTCGTCTGCGGATTCTGCGGGACCACGTCGCCCGCCACGGTCGCACTCACCGGCTTCAGCCAGTCCGAGGAAACGATCGTCGAGCACGACCTCGTCACCGCCCTGCGCAGCATCCCCGACAGCGCCCGCGGCTGGAACGCCCAGCGGGCGCAGGTGAAGTGCCAGTCCTGCCAAGCCATCTCGGTCTTCGAGGAACGGAATGTCGGCCAGCGCTGCGATTTCTGCGGCTCCTCCGCGCTCATTCCCTACACGGAAGTGAAGGAGTCCTTCCGCCCGGAAAGTCTGCTGCCACTCAAGCTCAGCGAGTCGCAGATCCGCGACACGATCCGCGTCTGGTACGGCTCGCGCTGGTTCGCGCCCAATCGTCTGAAGCACGGAGCGCTGACCGACACGGTGAAGGGTCTTTATGTGCCCTACTGGACCTTCGATGCCCGGGTCCACGCCACCTGGACTGCCATGTCGGGAGATTACTACTACGAGACCCAGTCGTACACGGATTCGAAGGGCCAGCGCCGCACGCGCCAAGTCCGGCGGGTCCGCTGGTATCCTTCTGCGGGATCGCTCGAACACTTTTTCGACGACGAACTCGTCCCCGCCTCCCGCGGGGTGCATCCCGAGCTGCTGCGCAAGGTCGAGCCGTTCCCGACCGGCGAGCTGGTGCCCTACGATGCGGCGTTCCTGTCGGGTTGGGTGGTGGAACGCTACCAAATCGACCTCCCGGCTGCCGCCCAAGCCGCCCGCGCCCGCATGGTCGCCAAAACCGAGCAACTCTGCGCCGCGCAGGTTCCGGGAGACACGCATCGAGATCTGCGCGTGAATCCGTCGTTCTCGGCGCAGACCTTCAAGCACATCCTCGCGCCGCTGTGGCTGGTGACCTACGATTTCCACGGCAAGAGCTACCAGTGCGTGGTCAACGGCTTCACCGGCGCCATCGCCGGCGAGTACCCGAAGAGCTGGATCAAGATCACGCTCGCCGTCCTCGGTGGACTCGCCCTGCTCGGGCTCGTCCTCTACTGGCTCAACCGGTAACCGAACCGGGTCCGGTTCGCATCACGAGCCCGCCCCGGTAGCGATCGGCCGCCGGGGATCGGCAATCCACTCGCTCCATGACCCGGCAAACAGCCGCGAGCCGCGCAGACCGGCATACTCCATCGCGAACAGATTCGCACAGGCCGTAATGCCCGATCCGCATTGATGCACGATCGGGCGACCTCCCGCCGCCGCAATCAACGCCGAAAACTCCCGCCGGAGCTCCTCGGGCGGACGGAAGGTCAGATCCGGGCAAAGGTTCTCTTTGAAGAAACGATTCATGGCCCCGGGAATGTGCCCCGCCACCCGGTCAATCGGCTCCGTTTCCCCCCGGTAACGCTCCGGGGTCCGAGCATCGAGGATGACCGCCTCGCCCGTCGCGAGATTCGCCTCCACCTCCGCCACGCCGCACACGGTCTCCGGTTTGACCTGCGGAACGATCGCGGAGGCCCGCGTTTGTGGCACATCCGTCTCCAACAGCCGCCCCTCTCGCTGCCAACGCGGAAAGCCCCCATCCAGCAGGCACACGACATCGCACCCAATCCAGCGCGCCATCCACCACAGCCGCGACGCGTACTGCCCGCCCGCATCATCGTACGCGACCACCCGGGACTCCGGCGTCACGCCATGGCGACCGAGAAACGCCGCGAATGCCTCCGGTGAAGGCAAGGGGTGGCGACCGGTGCGACCGTTCTTCTCGCCCGAGAGATCCGAGTCCACGCGGGCGAAGTGCGCCCCCGGAAGATGCCCCTCCCGATACAGCCGTTCGCCCTTGGCGGGATCCGCCAAATCGTGCCGGCAGTCGAAGACGACACATCGGGAGTCACCGAGGATTTCCTGCAGTTCCGAGGGAGTGATCAGCATGCCGCCGCCAGCCTGAACGGAGCCCCGCTGCTCAGCAACCTCGCGCTCGTCCCCTGCAGCAGGCTTGACCCTCGGGCAACGGAACGGCTTCGCTCAACCCAATGGACCTCGACGCCACCTACCTCCGCACCGCGCCCTCGGCCCAGAACGCGGTCGATCTGTTCCAAGGCGAATGGTCTTCCCAACTGCCGCCCGTGCCTTGGCCGGGCCATGATTCCCCCACGGTGCCGGTCACGAGCGGCCCGACTCCCTTGTTCGCCGACCCGCGGATCGACTGGGCTGCCGATCGCCTGGCCGAGTGGGGTCTCCCGGTGGCCGGGCGCCGCGTCCTCGAACTCGGGCCGCTCGAGGGCGGCCACACCGCCATGCTTTGCCAGAAGGGCGCCCGCGAAGTCGTGGCGATCGAGGCCAACAAGCGCAGTTACCTGAAGTGTCTGGTTGCAAAGGAACTCTACCATCTCGACCGCGCGCGCTTCCTGCTCGGCGAGTCGACCGAGTTCCTGCGGCGCACCGATGAGGTCTACGACATCGGAATCGCCAGCGGCATCCTCTACCACATGGCGAACCCCGTGGAACTCCTCGAACTCCTCGCCCGCCGCTGCCGCGCGGTCTTTGTCTGGACCGTTTTCTACGACCCCGCCTTCTACGCCAAGTACCCCGCCAAGCACGCGACCTTCAGCCCGCCCGAAACCGCGACCCACGCCGGCTACACCCACCGCATGCACCGCCACCACTACGGCGAAGCCCTCGACTGGAACGGCTTTTGCGGCGGATCACAGCCCTTCTGTCACTGGCTGGAGCAATCCGACATCCTCGGTGCCCTCGCCCATTTCGGCCTCCGTCGCCAGCTCTGCGTCACCACGGAGAACGTGCACGCCACGGCCTTGCAACTGGTGGCCATGCGCGAAGACGTGGGAAGCTAGGGTTCACGTCCCCCAGCGAGCGCGTTTCCTTCCGCCGAGTTTTCCCGCTTGTCCGGCCCCCTCGGCACCGGCACAAACAGGGCTCGTGCCCGTCGCGAAATCCCTCTCCTCCGCCGAGATCCACTCCGCCCTGGATCGTCTCGCCCATTCCATCGCGGAGCGGCACGGGCCGCCCACCAAGCTCGTGATTCTGGGCATCGCCAACGGCGGCATCACGGTCGCCCGCCGACTCGCCGCTCGGCTCGGCTGCCGCAACGTCGGGATCCTCGATATCTCGTTCCACCGCGACGATATCGGCCGCAACCCAATCCCGAAGGAATTCGTGCCGACCGTCATCCCCCTCGACATCAACGGCGCCACCGTCGTGATCGTCGATGACGTGCTCTTCTCGGGGCGCACGGTCAAGGCCGCCCTCGACGAACTCTTCGACCACGGTCGTCCCCAAGCCGTCGAACTCGCCGTCCTCATCGACCGCGGTGGCCGCCGGCTTCCGGTGCAACCCGATCACGTGGGCATTCTCCTTCCAACGGACGAGACGCAGACGGTCGTGGTGACGCTCGACGCCGCTCATCCTGCAAAAGACTGCGTGCGCATCGAATCCGTCCGTGCCTCGCGACGCTGACCCCTTGTCTCTCATGCCCTGGACCCGCCGACACCTGCTCACCATCGAGGAACTGAGCCTCGCCGAGATCGACCAGATCCACGCGACCGCCGCCGCCTTCAAGAAGATCCTCGGACGAAACGTGAAGAAAGTGCCGGCGCTGCGCGGCAAGACGATCGTCAACCTCTTCCTCGAGCCGAGCACCCGCACTCGCATGGCCTTCGACATGGCGGCGAAACGGCTGAGTGCAGACGTCATCTCCCTGGACGGCGCCAGTTCCTCCACGACCAAGGGCGAGACGCTGCGGGACACCGCTCAGAACATCCAGGCGCTCAACGCCGACCTGATCGTGCTGCGCCACGCCGCTTCCGGTTCCCCCCTCTACCTCTCGCGCATCCTCGACATTCCCGTGATCAACGCCGGCGACGGCGCGCACGAGCACCCCACCCAGGGGCTGCTCGACACGTTCACCATGCGCGAACGCCTCGGCGACCTGCGGGGCCGCAAGGTCACCATCCTCGGTGACATCCTGTTCAGCCGGGTGGCCCGCTCAAATATCCACGCGCTGACCAAGATGGGCGCCGCCGTCACGCTCTGCGGGCCGTCGACCCTCGTTCCCGGGTGGTTCACCGACCTCGGGGTGACCGTGTCTCACGATCTGAAATCCGCGCTCGCGGACGCCGAGGTGGTCATGCTGCTCCGCATCCAGCACGAGCGCCAGTCCGCCGGGCATTTCCCCTCGCTGGGCGAGTACACCAGCATGTTCGGTCTGAACAAGACCCGCGCCTCGTGGCTGCATCCGAAGGCCATCATCATGCATCCAGGTCCGATCAACCGCGGCGTGGAGATCGACAGCGAACTCGCCGACGGCGAGCGCAGCGTGATCCTCGCGCAGGTGACCAATGGCATCGCCGTCCGCATGGCCGTGCTTTACCTGTGCTTTGGCGGCCAACCGGAATCCGTCGCGGTCGTCGACTAAGCCTCCTCACCCTCTGCTCCATGCCCGCTCTCTGGATTCAAAAGGCCCGCATCATCGATCCCGCGAACCGTCGCGACGCCGTCGGCGACCTGTTCATCGATGGTGGCCGCGTGGTCGCATCCCTCTCCGCCGCCGCCCGCAAGCGCGCGCGCAAGATCGACGCCCGCGGCCTCGTCGCCTGCCCAGGCTTGGTCGATATCCATGTCCACTTCCGCGAACCCGGTCAGACGCACAAGGAGACCATCGCGACCGGCAGCCGCGCCGCCGCCGCCGGCGGCTTCACCACCGTGGTGTGCATGCCGAACACCTCGCCCCCCGCAGACAATGCCGGCACCATCCAGTTCATCAAGGACGTCGCCCAGCGCGACTCCGTGGTCAAGGTGCTCCCGACCGGCTGCATCACCGTCGGAATGAAGGGCCAAGCCCTCGCCCCGATCGGTTCCCTGCGCCGCGCCGGCGTCGTCGCGATCACCGACGACGGTGACTGCGTCCAGTCCAACGAGCTCATGCGCCGCGCACTCGAGTACGCCCGCATGTTCGACCTCACGGTGATGGATCACTGCCAAGATGCGTCGATGACGCAGGGCGCGGTGATGAACGAGGGAGTCGTATCGACGCGCCTCGGCCTGCGCGGCTGGCCCAACGCGGCGGAAGATCTGATCGTCTCCCGCAACGCGATCCTCTCCGAGTACTCCGGCGCCCACGTGCACATGCAGCACATCTCGTCGCGCTTCTCCGTGGAGATCCTCCGCCACGCAAAGTCCCGCGGCGTCCGGGTGACCGCGGAGGCGACGCCGCATCACCTCGCCCTCACCGACGACTTGCTGTCGACCTACGATACACACCTGAAGATGAATCCGCCGCTGCGGACCGAAGCGGATCGGCAGGCCCTGATCGCAGGCTTGCGGGATGGCACGATCGACTGCATCGCCACGGATCACGCGCCGCACACCGACTACGAGAAGGACAAGGAATTCGACTTCGCTCCCAACGGGATCCTCGGTCTCGAAACCGCCCTCCCGGTCTCCCTTGAGGTACTCTTCCGCAAGAATCGTTTCTCCCTCGCCCGCGTGGTGGATCTGCTCACGCGGCGGCCGGCGGACATCTTGGGGCTCCCGGCCGGACGCCTGACGGCGGGGTCGGCGGCCGACGTGTGCCTCTTCGATCCCGACGAGAAGTGGCGCTACGACGCCCGCGCCGGCCAGAGCAAGTCGAGCAACTCCCCGTGGCATGGGCAAACCCTGCGCGGACGCGTCCGGCTCACGCTGGTCGACGGAAAGATCGTCCACGAAGCCACGGCCAGCGCCTGATCCCCAGCCGCGCCTCGCGCCCCCGCCCCACGCCGGCGCGGACGTGAGTGCCGCCGCCGCCCTCCCGATCGCCGCCGCCCATGGACCTTCCCGAGCCGACCCCGCGGTTCCTCGCCGTCCTCGCCGTCGAGGTCGTGCTTTACCTCGGCGGCCTCGCAAGCCTCATCGCGTGGTGGAAACAGCGCCGGATAGCGGTCGGAGCGGAGGCCCGGGCGGAGATCGGGACGCTGAATCTGGCGCTGAGTGATCTGCTTCTCGCCGCCTTCACGATCGTGGTGGGCGCATTGCTCCTTCAGTCAGCCGTTGGCGCGCTGGCCCAGGTCATCCCGGCGGCGCTCTCTCCCGAGGCATGGATGGTCGCGCAGGGCTGTGGCTTCCAATTGGGACTGCTCAGCGGAGCGCTGCTCGGGCATCGCCTCGCCACCGTCAGCAACCGCGATCGCGTCACCAGCCCGTCCGGGTCACCGCTCTCCATCCCGCAGGCCTACGCGGCCGGCGGCCTGCTCTTCCTGGCATCCCTTCCGCTCATCTTGACGGCGGCACTGGCGTGGAAGGCCGCTCTCCGAGCGGTCGGCCTCCCGACCGACCAGCAGGACATGGTCGATCTGGTGCGCAACGCGGACGCCCCCGGCCTGCTCGCGCTGATTGCGGTGCTGGCGGTGGTACTCGCACCCGTGGCGGAGGAATTGGTCTTTCGCGCCGGCCTGTTTCGCTACCTGCGCACCCGCGTTCCCCGGGCCATTGCGCTCGTCGCGCCGGCCCTCCTTTTCGCGGCGCTCCACGCGAACCTCGTCGCCTTCGTGCCGCTGGCGGTCTTCGGCGTCCTGCTCGCCCTCGCCTACGAGCAATCGGGCCGGCTGGTCGTGCCCGTCGTGGCCCACGCCCTCTTCAATCTCCACACCCTCGCCCTCGTCCTCTCGGGCGTTGAGATCTAGGCTCCGATCGTGAAGCCGTTCTCCCCGCATCCTCGTGAAACAGTCGCGCATCACGGCGAAGTCGCCCTGATCGCCGCGATCCGCCGCTGGCTGGGCACGGCCGCCCCGCCTTCGCCGGCCGGCATGGGCGACGACTGCGCGGTGCTGGGACCGCTGCGCGGGAAGCCGCTGGTCACCGTCGATCCGGTGATTTACGGCGAGCACTTCGACGATCGGAACTCTCCGCAGGAGGCGGGCACCAAGCTCTTTCGCCGCAACCTCAGCGACATCGCCGCGATGGGCGGGCGACCGGTCGCCGCCGTCGTTTCCATCGCCTGCGATCCCTCGCTGCGCACCGCCTGGCTGGAGGGCTTCTACCGCGCGCTCGCCGCGGAGAGTCGTCGGCTGGACGTACCCGTGGTCGGCGGCGACATCGCACGTCTCCGCGGTGGCCTGATCGCCACCCTCACGCTAATCGGCCGCTGTGCCGGCCCACGGGCGGTCACGCGTCATGGCGCACGGCGCGGAGACTGGATCTACGTCACGGGTGACCTCGGCGGCAGCTTGGAGGGAAAACACTGCCGCTTCACCCCGCGGCTGGCGGAGGGCGAGTGGTTGGCAAGGCAGCGCGCCGTGCGGGCGATGATGGATGTCAGCGACGGTCTCGCCAAAGACCTCACATCCCTACAGCCCCCGCGCAGCCTCGCGCTCCTCGAGGAGGCAGCGCTCCCGATCAGCCCGGCGGCGCGCCGCGCCGCGCGACGGAGCGGACGCCCGGCCGAGGCTCACGCTCTCACCGACGGAGAGGACTACGAGTTGGTCTTCGCCGTGGCCAAGGACGCCAACCTCACCGCCTTCGAAGCGCGCTGGCGCCGCGCGTTTCCCCGGCTCCGCTTGAGCCGGATCGGCCACTTTGCCGCCCCGGGGACGCCTCTTCCCGTCGGATACACCACCCTCCAGGAACACCGGGGGTTTGAGCACCTCCGACGGGACGCCACCGGCCGCCAATGAGCCTCACCGACACGCTGCGCGCCGGCGTCACCACGCGCTCACCCGAGGAAACCCAGGCGATTGCCGCGGCTTGGGCTGCCGAGCTACCCCCTGGCTCAACCGTGGCCCTGCACGGGGACCTCGGGGTCGGAAAAACCACGTTTGTCCAGGGTTTCGCCCACGGACTCGGCGTGATGGGTGCCGTGACCAGTCCGACCTTCACCGTCCTCAACCTCTACCGCGCCGGGGAAAAGACCCTCGCGCACCTCGATGCGTATCGCCTTCGCAGTGACGCGGAGGTGGAGGCCCTCATGGTGGACGATTTTCTCCGCGACCCGTGGTGGATGCTCGTCGAGTGGCCGGACCGTTTCGGCAGAGGCATCCCCTCCGACGCCCTGCACCTCGAGCTCTCGATCCTCCCCGATCGCCGCCACGCCCTGCGTCTGCGCTGACGCCGAAACGAGCTAGACGGTCGGGGCAGCCGGTTCGCCGACCAGGACGCTGAGCTGCGACTGGACCTGCACGAAGAACTCCGGGGTCAGGTCATCGGCTGGCACCTCGTAGAGTTGCTTGGTCTTCGCGTGCTCCAAGATGTTGCGCGCCCCGTCAGCCGTGCGACCGCGCGGCTTCAGCACCCGTTTGCGCTCCAGCATCAGCGCGAGGAACTGAATCAGACGGACGTTCTCAGGCGTCGGTTCATTCGCCGGATCCGCCAGCGTGAGGAACAGCGTTTCCGCCGTGAGCTTCAGCGCGCGGTCCTGACTGTCACCCGCCTTCCGCGGCTTGTACACGTGGACCCAACGGCACACCACTGTACCGGTCGGAGTGAAGCCGGCCGAGACCGCCTCCGCCACGTCCGAGCGAAGAATCTCGGGCAGGGCGGGATCACGCACCAGGAAGCTGACCACCCGTTGGCCCGCGGTGAACGGTTCGTTGGACACGCGGCAGACGGCTGCAGGAGGCTGCAGATTGAGATCCATAAGCCTTTCTTGTTTACTTTGCGTATCCCGCAACGCTAGCAAAATTCCTCCGCAAATCCATGGACTCCCGCCTCATCGCCATCGGCGACATTCACGGCTGCCACGCCGAGTTCGCCGAATTGCTCGAGCGGGTCGCTCCCGGACGCTCCGACCAACTGATCCTGCTCGGGGATCTGATCAACCGCGGGCCCGACTCCCTCAAGGTGCTCGACCTGGCGCGGGAGCACCGCGCGATTTCGCTCCTGGGCAACCACGAGCTCCGGTTGCTCAACTTCCGGAAGACCCGCGACCGCAGTCTGCTGCGCGAGACCGATGAGGACACGTTCACGCGGCTCCGGCCGGAGGACTGGGAGTATCTGGAGCAAATGCCGCTCACGCACCACGTCCCGGAGCTGCAGACGGTGTTCGTGCACGGTGGGTTCCTTCCGGGCCAACCGTGGGACCAGCAGCCCGCCCACGTCGTCACCCGGATTCAGGTCATCGATCGCGAGGGACGTCCGCGCAAACGTGCCGACTGCGAGGACGCACCCGCGTGGGCCGATCTGTGGAGCGGGCCTCCGTTCGTAGTCTACGGCCACACCCCTCGACCGGAAATCTACAAGCTCAAGTGGTCCGCCGGCATCGACACAGCCTGCGTCATGGGCGGCTACTTGACCGCCTACATCCTGCCGGAACGGCGGTTCATCCAGGTCAAGGCGCGGCGGCGTTACTTCCCATGAGTGACTCCCCCGATTACTCCGGCGGCGTGGCGTCGACGCTTCTGCTCGGCGTCGACCTCCAACCGACGTTCCTCTCCATTATGCCCGCGGGCGGCCAGCCACTGCTCCGGCGCTGTCATCTGGCCGTCCGGGCGGCGGCCGGCCTCGGGATGCGCGTGGCGTTCACCGAGCAGAGGCCGGATCGCCTGGGCGGGACCGAGACCTCGCTCGTGTCCGCCGCTCCCGCCGCCGCCCCACGCTGGGCGAAGTCGGCGTTTTCCGCCTATGGGGACCCGGTGATCCGGGCCGCTCTGGGCGCGTCGGACATCGAGCACCTCCTGATCTGCGGTCTCGAGACGCCCGTGTGCATCTACCAGACCGTGATTGATGCTCTAGGCTCCGGCACCGCGGTCACCGTGCTGAGCGACGCCGTCGCGGGACGCCGCCCCGACGATGCCCGGGTGTGCTTGGAGGCACTGGTTCGGGCCGGCGCCAATGTCCTGCCCGTGGAGACCGTGTTTTATGCCTTGCTGCAGGACAGCGCGCATCCGTTCTTCAAGGCGTACACCCAACTCGTGAAGGACCATGCCTGAAGACGCCCCGCTGCTTTCCGTCCGGGAGCTGAAATCGCTCGACCCCAGTTCGAGTCGGGCATTCAGCGCCGTCCTCGTCGTCCGCAAAGCCAACGTCAAGACCGCGTCGAACGGAAACGCTTACCTCAGTCTCGAACTGGGCGACCGCGGGGGTTCATTCAACTGCAACCTGTTCGGCGACCACCCGCAATTCGAGACGGTCCGCTCCGCCGCCGAGGGCGCGGCGGTCCGCATCGAGGGACGGACGGACTACTACCAGAATCGATTCTCCCCGAAGATTCAGCGGATCAGCGTCCTCACCGAGGCCGAGCTTGCCGCGCCGGGCTTCGTCGACTCGCTCGTCGAGCTCGCCCCGGAACCGGTTGAGAAGCTCTGGGAGGAATTCGGTGCCGCCATCGAATCGCTCCGGCACGACGAGCTGCGCATGACCGTCCGCGCGGTCTTCGAGGAAATCGGTGAGACCTTTCGTTGGTGCCCCGCGGCGGTGTCGATGCACCACGCCTACCGCCACGGTTTGCTCGAGCACACGGTCCGCATGGCGCGGGCTGCCATCGTCCTGCTCCCACTCTATCCTGAGGTCGATGCCGACCTCGCACTCGCGGGCATCTTGCTCCATGATGTCGGTAAGACCATCGAGTACGAAGGCGCGCTGGCCACGCGGCGCAGCCGGCGCGGCCTCCTGCAGGGGCACGTCGTGCTGGGCTACCAACTCGTCCGCAAGGCTGGCCTCAAGGCTCGGCTGGACGCGGAGCGCCTTGAGCGACTGGAGCACATCATTCTGAGCCATCAGGGAGAACCCGAGTGGGGCGCCGCAGTCTACGCGGCGACTCCGGAAGCGGTCTTCGTTTCCATGGTGGACAACCTCGACGCCCGGATGGGCATGGTGCAGCGCGCGCTCCGACAGACGCCCGCGACGGAAGACTTCTCGGAACGCCTGCCCGGCCTCAGTTCGCCGCTGTTGGTGCGCCGCCTCGACTCGGGCGGAAATCAGGAAACCAACTCGCCTTAGGAAGCCGCTCCTCCTCAGCCGCCGCTGAGCGCTCGGATCAAGTCGATCATCGGCAGAAACAAGGCGATGACCACGGTGCCGACGCCCAGCGCCAGCGCCACCATCAGGAGCGGCTCCACCAGCGCGGTGAGCGTGATCACGGCGCGGTCCACCTCCTCTTCCTGAACGTCCGCAAGGCGCTCCAGCGTTTCGGGCAGCTTCCCCGTTGCCTCGCCGACTTCGAGCAGCGCAATGACCGTCGCCGGTGCCGGTCCTCCTTCCTGCAGCGCGCGCGAAAGCGGCACCCCCGCACCGACGCGGACCTCCGCCGACCGCAGCGCGAGGCGGAGCGTCTCATCCGTCCCGACCGCATCTCGAGATAAAGCCAAGGCATCCAGAATCGGTACTCCCGCACCGAGCAGCACCCCGAGGGTCCGGGCCCAGCGCGCCACCCACACGGCCTGCCAGACTCGCGCGACCAGCGGCAGGCGGCGGATCCCGCTCTGCCACTTCCTGCGCCACCCGTTCCGACGCCCGGCCCAGAGCACCACGGCTCCGAGGAGCGGCGCCGAGACCAGACACCACAGGCCGTGCTGCAGCACGAAATGCGAGAGCCCGAGCACGCCTCGCGTCAGCCCCGGCAGGGTCCGCCCCGGGAACTGCGCGAGAAAGAGCTGCTCGAACCGCGGGACCACGAAGAGCAGCATGGCCCCCACCACCACGCCAGCCACCAGCGCCACCAACGTGGGATAGGCCAACGCCGCGAGGAGACGGGAGCGCAGACGCGCCGAGGCCTCCAGCACGCGCGCCAGACGCAGCAGGGTGTCATCCAGCGCACCGGCCGCCTCCCCGGCTCTGACCAAGCTCACCGACAGCGGATCAAACCGACCAGCCCCCTTTGACAGTCCCTGCGAGAGCGGAATGCCCGAGCGCACTGTAGCAGCCAGGTCCGCCAACACGGCCCGCCGCGCCTCCACCCGCTCCTGCCGAGCCAGAAGCTCCAATCCCGCCAGCAAAGGTAGCCCCGCCGCCAAGAGCATGCCCAATTGCCGAGCGAGCCGAGCCCGCTCGTCCAAGGTCGCCGGACGGGAGTCGCCCACCCCACCCCGCCGCCATCCCAACCTTTCCGTGACGGTCCCCAGCCGGGTGAGTCGAAGGCCCTCCCGATTCAAGCGCTCCACCGCCTCGGCCGATGAGGACGCCTGCATCCGGCCCTGCCGTATCCGGCCCGACGCTCGCTCCACGCCGCGAAAGACATAGGTCTCCATAGGTCCATGGCTCCCGGCGAGGGAGCGCCACGCGAGCTCAGCGCGCCGATCCGAAGCCGCCAGCGCAGAATCGGCCCGGATCGGGGCCGCTTCCGGATTGCCCGCCGGAGCCGGATTCACCAGGCTCGGGCCTTATGGGTCGTCAATGGCTGCACGCGAAACGCGCAATCGTTAATCTCAAGAAGGGTCAGGCCGTCGGCAAACTGGTGAAAGAAATCACCGTGGCCGCCAAGCTCGGCGGCGGCGATCCGACCGCCAACGCCCGCCTTTTCGCGGCTGTCGAAAAGGCCCGCAAGGCGAGCGTCACCCGCGAGGTCATCGAGCGGGCCATCCGCAAGGGCGCCGGCGGCGGCGATGACAAGTCGTCCCTCGAACACGTGGTGTTCGAGGGCTACGCGCCCCACAAGGTCCCGCTCATCGTCGAGATCTACACCGACAACAACCAGCGCACCGCCCCGGAAATGCGGGTCCTCTTCAAGAAGGGTGTGCTCGGTGGCGCCGGCAGCAACAAGTTCCTTTTCGATCACGTCGGACTCGTCGAAGCCCACCATCCCGATGCCTCCCAGGACCTCGAGGCGGCCGCCATCGAGGCCGGGGCCAATGACTTCGAGGCCCTCGGACATCACCAAAACGACGACATCCCCAACGGACATGCCGGCGCGCGCTTCATCACCGATCGCACCGCTGTCCATACGGTCTCTTCGTGGCTCAAGCAGCACGGGTGGTCCGTCGTCACCAGCGAAATCGGCTACGTCGCCAAGTCGTTCCCCGAACTCGACGACACCGCCCGCGGAGAGGTCGGTGAATTCCTGCAGGCCCTCGAGGACCACGACGACGTGCAGCGCGTCTGGGCCGCCGTGAAGTAAGCGGCGCGCATCAGCGCGCGAAGGCGTTCGTCGGCCAGCCAGCCACACCGGGCTGGAGGCAAAACACTCGCCCCGCCTCCGGCTCCGGCGAGGGATCCTCATGGTCCACCGCCGTCGTAATGAAGAGCCGATCCAGCCGCTCTCCGGCAAAGGCGCACGAGGTGACGTTGCGCACCGGCAGGCGTACCGTCTCAAGCACGCGACCGGTCCGCGGATCCCTCCGGGTCACGCGCCCCGCACCCCAGTGCCCCACCCACAACATGCCTTCTTCATCGAGGCAGCAGCCATCCGGCCATCCTTCGTCGTCCGCGAGTCGCGATGCTTCCCGCTCCTCCGAGAGCGCACCAGTCTCACCGTCGAAACGGAACGCCTGCACGCACCGGGTGGGCGAATCGATGTAGTAAAGCGTGCCACCATCGGCACTCCACGCAAGGCCGTTGGAGATCGACACGCCCTCCCGCCTGACCGTCACCGCGCCGCTCGCGTCGACCGAGTACAGGCGCGACGCACCGCGCGCGCCGGTGAGCGAGAGGGTCCCCGCCCAGAGGCGACCCTGGGGGTCGACTTTCCCGTCGTTGAAGCGAAAGCCAGCCGGGTCGTGCCCGGGCGCCCGGACGAAGGGCGTCGTGACTCCCGTATCCGGGTCGAACCGGTAAATACCGTCGTGCAGGGCGGCGACGAGGCCGCCGGAACGCTCGGGAGCGACGCAGCCGACCATCTGGCCGACCGCCCATTCGCGCGCTTTCCCGCCGTCGAGCCGCGACTCAAGCACCCGCTGTCCCGTGATGTCGATCCACCACAGGGTGCCGCGCGCGGCATGCCAGCACGGGCCTTCGCCGAGGTCGGCCCGGCTGTCACCGAAAAGGTCGAGGCGCGAGAACGCCGCCATGCCAGAGGGTACGTGCCGGACCGGCTCAGGCCGGCTCGAGCTGCACCGGGTTGCTGAGGACGCCGATTCCTTCGATTTCGATCGCCACTTCGTCGCCCGGGCGCAACCAACGCGGTGTCGGCTTGGCGGCCATGCCCACGCCGTGCGGGGTGCCGGTCAGGATTACCGTGCCGGGCAGCAGCGTCGTGCTGCCGCTGAGGAATTCGATCAGGGTTGGAACATCGAAGATCATGTCGGAGGTCGTCCAGTCCTGCACGGTCTCTCCGTTCAGGTGCGTGGCGATCTTGAGCAGGTTCGGTCCGGGCACTTCATCCAGCGTCACCAGCCGCGGGCCGAGCGGGCAGAAGGTGTCAAAGAACTTGCCGCGGCACCACTGGCCGCCTCCTCGCTTGATCTGCCAATCGCGCGCCGAGACGTCGTTCGCGCAGGTCAGGCCGAGCACGTAGTCGAGCGCCTGCGCCCGCTTCACGTTCTTGCAGGCCCGGCCAATCACCACCGCAAGCTCGCACTCGTAGTCGACCTCATGGCTGGCCAGATGCGTCGGGAGGAGGATCGGATCCCCGGGATTCTGGACGGTGTTCAGGCCCTTCACGAAGAGCACCGGGAATTCCGGGACCTTCATGCCCGACTCCTGGGCATGGTGACGGTAGTTCAGGCCGACGCCCAGGATCTGCGTCGGGACGACCGGAGCAAGGAGCTTGGTGACCTTGACCTTCTCGTCGGTCACGCGGTGTGCGCCGAAGATGTCGCCTTCGATGCGCAAGATCGTGCCGTCACGGAGTTCGGAGCCATACGAGGTCCGGCCGGACGCGTCCTGGTAGCGGATGATTTTCATGGGAGCGGGAAAAAGCGGGGTTCAGTTCTTCTTGGCGACCGCGACGCATTCGACCTCGTAATGCAGCGCGGGCGGCAGGCAGTTGGTGATCGTCGTACGCGCGGGGTAAGGCGGCGAGAAACACTCGCGGTAGAGTTCGTTGTAGAGCCCGACGTTCGCGGCGTCACGCACGTAGTTGCGCGTCTGGATGACGTGCTGGAGATCGCTTCCCGCCGTCTCCAGCACCTTGCGCAGGTTTTCGATCGAGCGTCGGAATTCACCTTCGAAGGTGTCCGGGATGATCTTGCCGGTGGCGTCGACCGACGCCTGTCCGGAAACGAAAATCAGATCGCCCACCCGCACCGCCGGGCTGAACGGCAGATGCGAGACGGGCGTGTCCTTGCTGATCGGGTAGGTGACCGAAGTACTCATGCAAACTGGAACGTGGGCTGCGAGATGGGATCGAGGGGATAGACCGGGCGACGCAACTGCTTCCACGGCAGCGACGCGAGGTTGCCGGTGCAGGGGCCCGCGGTGTCGACGTAGTAGGAGGCGCGCGACACGGTGTCGTACGCCCGCTTGTGCGCCACGGCTGCCTTCACGCCGATGACCATGAAGTCGCGGGGCTCCAGGCCCTGGCTCCGCAGTTGGCCAAGGTCAAAAGGCGCGGTCTTGCGGCTGGTCAGGAGGATCGTCACCCCGGCCGAGCGGACCACGGCCGACGGCCCCATCTCGATGCGCACGCCGTTCATCGAAGCCAGATGGCTCTGTTTGTCCTCGAGGATGAAGACGCCGTCGCTGCGCGAGAGGAAGGTGGAGCTGAGGCGTACGGGCCCTTGATCAAGCCGGGACCCGCGTCCCCCAATCTCCAGCACCCGCGTCTCACCCGGTGCGGCGTCGGCAAGGGCAGCGACGGTGATCGGATCGTTGATGATCACCAGCGACCGCTCGATCCCGTGCCGGAGCAGGGTCCGGAGCAGGTCGGTGCAATCTCCGGGCGCACCGCCACCGATGTTGTCGGCGGGCTCCACGAGCAGCACCGGGCCCTCGGCGGGCGGCGAGGCCCGCAGCCGGGCGACGACTTCGTCGACGCCGGGGTAGGAAATGGTTCCCTGCTCCCGCAGGTCCCACGCCAGCTGCGCGCCGGGACGGAGGCGCGCCCGAGCCTCCTCGAGCGGCGCGGTGGTCACGGCACTCAGCGAGCACCCCGTGTCCGGAGTGTCCGCGAACGAATAGCCGGCCGCGATGTTGCAGGCCCAGATGTCGCCGGGACCGGCTTCAAGTTCCAGCGCGAAGCGCTCGAGCGCGCGCATCGGATCCGCATGCGTGCCGGTGCCGGGCGGAGCCCACAGGATCGGCGGGCGACACCAGACCATGCGGGGCACGCGGCCCTCGCGCAGGCAGCGGGCTAGGAGGCGCGCGCCGCGCACCGCCGCATCACGCGCGTCCGTGTGTGGGTTTTCCCGATACATGACCAGGCCATTGGCCAGCTCACACATCCGCGGGCTGATGTTCCCGTGCAGGTCGAGCACGCCGAAGATCGGTACCTGGCCCCCAGGCAGCGCACGGATGCGGGCGAGAAGTTCGCCCTCGACGTCCCGCTGCGTCTCGGTGGCCATGGCGCCGTGCAGGACGAGGTAGACGGCGTCGACGCCGGCGGCCAGCGCCGGCGTCGCCACGGCGGCAAAGGTGCGCCAGTAGCGCTCGAACATCGCATCCGTCACCGTACCACTCGGCGTCGCCCGCGCATCAATCGTCGGGACCACCTGCCACCCTTCCGCCTCGGCGACCTCCGGGAATCCGTCGGTGGGCGAGGCGTCGCCCCGCTTCGCGAGGATCGCGTCGCCTTCCACCACCGTGAACGCCTCCCACGGCGTCACTTCATCAAGGAAGGTGTGGGTCTCGTGGAAGAGACCACCAAAGAGAATCCGCGGGTGCATGGTCGAGCGTGGGCCGGACTCAGGCTGGAGCAGTCCAAGTGGCAGCGTGCCGCGCGAACGCCGCGCCGGCCCGGGCCAGCGCCTCATCAATGTCGGCGGCGGTGTGCGTGAGGGAGACCGACCAGAGGCCTCGCTCGATCGAGCTCACTCCCTGCTCGAGCAGGCAGCGACGCAGATGCGCCCAGCGCGGGGCGTCGTGCCGGCGGACGTAGTCCCGATAGCTCAGCACCCGGCCTTCGGTGGCCCCCGGCTTGAGCATCACCGTATGGAAGATCAGCCCCGGACCCTGCGGGCGGAGCGGGACGCCGTGGGTGCGCCCGAGCGCTTCCAGGCCTTCCATCAGGCGACGCCCCAAGGCGGCCACGCCGGCGGGGTGGCGGTCCCCCTGGGCAATGACCTGATCGAGGCACCAGCGACTGGCGGCGAGGCAAAGCGGGTTGCCGTTCAACGTGCCGGCATGGACCACCTCGCCCGAGAGCACTTTGGCCATCGCGGCGCGGGTGCCGGCGAGCGCCGCGAAGGGCGTGCCGCCACCGATCGCCTTGCCGAGGATCGTGAGGTCCGCCTTGTAGCCGTAGAACCCCTGCGCACACGACGCGCCGAAGCGGAAGCCGGTGATCGTCTCGTCCGAGATCATCATCATTCCATCGCGGTCGCAGAGCTCGCGGATCGTCGCCATCAGACCCGGCACGGGCTCGATGCAGCAGGTATTGCACAGCGCCGGCTCGAAAATGATCGCCGCGATCTTGCCGCGGAATTCGTCAACCCGGCGGCGCAGGTGCTCGGGGTCGTTCCAGCGAGCGACGACAAACTGGTCCAACACCTCGGGAATCACGCCCTTGCTCGGATGCGTGCGGGCCGGATTCTCGTCGTCACCCCAACGATCCATCGGATTCGCGAAGCCCACCAGCCCCTCGTCCATCCAGCCGTGATAGTGTCCCTCGAAACGCAGAATCAAGGGGCGACCGGTGGCGGCGCGGGCCAGACGGAACGCCGCGCCCACCACCTCGGTCGCGGAGTTGTTGAAGCGGACCAATTCGGCGGATGGGATCATCGCCTGCACCCGCTCCGCCACGGCGATCTCCAGTTCCGACTGGCCGGCCCAGTGCGTGCCCAGCCGCGCCTGGGCGGCGATCGCCTCCGCCATGCCTTCCGGGGCGTGGCCGAAGAGCAACGCTCCCTGCCCCAGCTTGAAGTCGATGAACTCGTTTCCATCCACATCCCAGATCCTCGGGCCACGGCCGTGCGTGAAATACAACGGGACCGGGGCCTCCATCTTGCGGATGCCGCTGTTGACTCCGGCAGCGATGCTGCGCTGGGCACGCTCGAAGAGCGCTTGGGATTTGACGAAGGTATAGGACATGGAGGGCAAAAAAGGGAAACTGGACCGACTAAGCCTGGGCGGCCAACCGTTCCTGGGGCAGGCGCAACGCGGCAATGAGGGCCGAGCGGCGGGCCGCGGGGAAACGATTCACTGGCACGGACACACTCACCGCCGCCAAGGACTCCTGCAACGGAGCGAGCGAAACCGCGACGCAGGCCACGCCAGCGTTGGTCTCCTCCTCCTCGAGGGCGAAACCCCGCTCGCGCGTCAACTCCAGTTCGCGGCGCAGCCGCGCCTCCAGCGCCCCGCGCGTGCGGGCCGGCGTCGCCGCACACACCTTGGCGACCAACCGCGCCTGCGCCTCCGCCGGCATCCCCGCCACGATCGCGCGCCCCAGGGCCGTCGTGTGGAACGGATCCCGCGCTCCCGGCTTCACGATCCAGCGCAGCGCGTGGGTCGTTTCCAGCACCCATGCGTAACGCACGTAAATGCCTTCGAGCACCCCGAGATTCACCGTCTCGTCAAATTCCGCATGCAGCCGCCGCATGAGCGGCGCCGCCTTCTCCCGCAAGGACTCATCCCGCCCCTGCTCACCCAGGGACTGCAGCCGCTCCGACAACGAGTAGGCCCCACCCCGATCCGACTGCACGACGTAGCCCAAGTCCCGGAGGCTGCGCAAAATCCGGTACGCGGTCGGCTTGGGCAGGCGACTCTCCCGGGCCAAGTCGGCAAGCGTCGCCGCCCGGCCCATCCGGGCCAGCACCTCCAACAGCGAGAACGTCTTGTCTAGGACCGCGATGGTCATGGGATTTCGCTTGCGGGCCGTATCACGATGCGAAACGATCGTTTCGTCAAACAGAATTGTTCATGCTGATCGACTGCCACAATCACCTCGGCGTTGACCTGTTTTTTTACCTCAACGGATACCATCCGTACTGCCAGGATCTGCCGGCGATGGTGACGGAGGGGCGGCACTGCGGCGTGGACCGCTGGGTGGTCTTCCCGATGATCGCCAACCTCACGTTCGACGTGGCGGCGATGCGGCGCACGGAGCTGAAGGGCGGGGGCTGCGAGGACGTGCCGTATGCGTTCGAGAACGAGCGGATGCTGCGCGAGCTCTACGAGCTGTACCCGGATCTGGGGCGGCACACGCTGCCCTTCGCGATTCTCGACCCCCTGCGCTCGCCCGCGCCCCAGATCGCGCGGCTGCGGGATCTCCACCGGCGCTACCCTTTCTACGGGCTCAAGATCCAGCCGACCATGATCCAGAGCGACATCGGCTCGCTCCTGCAGGAAGGCCGGGGGTTCCTCGAGCTCGCCGAGGAACTCGATCTCCCGTTCCTCATCCACTCCAGCGTCGCCCCCGAGGACACGTGGTCGCAGGCGAAGACCATCCTGCGCGTGGCCGAGGCGACGCCGCGCGTGCGGTTCTGCCTCGCCCACTCCTGCCGCTTCGACCGGGAATGCCTCGATCGCGTGGCCGCGCTGCCGAACACGTGGTTCGACTGCTCAGCCCATCGCATCCACTGCGAGGGCGTGGTGAAGGGCCTCGGTTTCGTCGCCCCGCCCGCCCGGCGGTTCGACTCCGACTACACGGATCCCTCCCGCGTGCTGCGCGACCTGGCCGAGGCCTACCCGCGGAAGCTGCTCTGGGGCTCCGACACCCCGTTCCAAAGCTACGTCGCCCATATCGACGGTACGTTCGTCTCCCTCCGGAGTACCTACGAGGCCGAGGTCGCCTGCGTGCGGGCTCTCCCCGCCGTACTGCAGCAAGCCGTGGGACACGGCAACCTCCTCTCCCTCCTCCGCCTCAAGGATGAAAACATTCTCGCTTAAGGGCAGCTCCGCCCTTGTCACCGGCTCCTCGCAGGGCATCGGCCACGGCATCGCCTGCGGCCTCCACGAAGCCGGCGCCCGGGTCATCCTGCACGGAAAGTCCGGTCCCGCCCCAGCCACCCCGGCCGGCGCGCCGTTCATCGAGCTGGATCTGCTTGGCGATGACGCTCCGGCCCGGCTCGTCCACGAGGCCTTCGTCCGCGACCCGGACATCGATCTGCTCGTGTGCAACGCCGGCGGATTCTTCGACGTCCCTTTCCTTGAGATGTCCGCCGAGCGCTGGGAGCGCACGCTCGCGCTGAACGTGCGCGCCAACTACTTCGTCGCCCAGGCCTTCGCTCGCGAGCTGGTCGCGCGCGGCCGACCCGGCGCGATCGTCGCCACGTCGTCGACCAACGGCTTTCAGCCCGAGGAGCACTCTTCGGCCTACGACACGTCCAAGGGCGCGATGGTGATGCTGACGCGCACGTTGGCACAAGCCCTCGCCCCGCACCGCATTCGGGTGAACGGCATCGCCCCGGGCCTGATCCACACGCCGCTCACCGCCGGGCTCGTCAGCGCCGAGAAGCAGGCCCACTACAAGAAGAAGATCCTTCAGGGCCGGATCGGGCAGCCCGAGGACTGCGCCGGCGCCGCCGTGTTTCTCCTCTCACCCGCCGCCAGCTACATCACCGGCCAGATCATCGTGGTCGACGGCGGACTCACCCTCAGCCAGATCGGCCGCCTCTGACCATGCTCCCGGAGCTACCGACCCCCACCGTCCTCGTCGATCGCGTGCGCCTGCGCGCGAATCTGCGCCGCATGCAGGCGGCGGCCGACGCCCACGGCGTCGAGCTCCGTCCGCACATCAAGACTCACAAGTGCGTGGCCGTCGCCCGCGAGCAGCTTGCGCTCGGCGCCCGCGGGCTCACCTGCGCCAAGCTGGGCGAGGCCGAGGCCATGCTGCCCTCGGGCGTCCGCGCCCTGTTCGTCGCGCACTCCCTCGGCGATCCGTTGCACGCGCCCCGGCTGGCGGCGCTCGCCGATCAGGTCGACGACCTCCGAGTGGGGCTGACCAGCGAGGCCCACTTCGAGGTGCTCGAACGTCTCGCTCAACGCACCGGGCGCCGCCTGCGGGTCATGCTCGCCGTCGACACCGGGCTGGGGCGCGAGGGTGCGCGCGACGACGCCAGCGCGCAGCGCCTCGCCGCACGCGCCGCCGCCAGCCGGCAACTGGAACTGCTCGGGCTCTACACCCACGAGGGATTCTTCTACGGCGTTCCTGCCGCCGAACGGCCGGCGCGGCTCGCCGCCATGCTCGACCGCCTCGCCGCGCTGCGCGACCGCATCGATCCGGCGCTCGCCCTCTGGCCCGGCTGCAGCGTCTCCGCCGAGCAGGCCACCGCGCTCTCCGCTGGCCGCATCCAAGCCGTCCGACCCGGTGCCTACCCCTTCGGCGACTTGTACCTCTCACAGGTCACCCAAGCCATGAGGCCCACCGATCAGGCGGTCCACGTGCTCACCACCGTCGTCGATCGCCCGGAACCGGGCCTCGCGCTCATCGACGCGGGCTCCAAGACACTCTCGCCGGACCGCACGCCTGAGGGCGTCCACGCGGTGCCCGCCGACGGTCGCGACTTCGCGGTGGTTCGCCTGAACGAGGAGCATGGGTACATCCGTGGTCCCGCGACCGATGACCTGCGCATCGGCGAGCGGATCCTGCTCGTGCCCGCGCACGTCTGCCCCGTCTTCAATCTCACGGACACCGTCGTGGCGACCGAGGAAGGGCGCCCGATCGACTGCTGGAGAATCGAGGGTCGGGGCAAGGTGCAGTAGCCAACCCAGCTTCCGTCTCGTCCCCGCTTTCTTCACCCCCAACCCCTCGCGACGAACCTCATGTCCGCACCCCCCCTCCTGTCTCGCGCCTGGCTCGTGGTCGGTATCCTCTGGGTCGTTGGTTGCCTGAACTATCTCGACCGCGTCATGCTGACCACCATGCGGCAGTCGCTCACGGAGGCGATTCCCATGACCGACGCGCAGTTCGGCCTGCTGACGTCGGTCTTCCTGTGGATCTACGGGGTGCTGAGCCCGTTCGCCGGCTTCCTCGCCGACCGCTTCAACCGCTCGCGCGTGATCGTGATCAGCCTCTTCGCGTGGTCCGTGATCACCTGGATGACCGCGCATGCGACCACGTTCAACGAGCTCCTGCTCACGCGCGCGCTCATGGGCATCAGTGAAGCGTGCTACATCCCCGCCGCCCTCGCGCTGATCGCCGATTACCACCGCGGCTCCACCCGGTCGCTGGCGATCGGCGTGCACATGACCGGAATCATGGTCGGATCGGGAATGGGAGGATTCGGCGGCTGGATCGCGGAGCGACATGGCTGGGCCCACGCCTTCGAACTCTTCGGCGTGGTCGGCGTCGGATTCACGGTCGTCGCCCTCTTCTTCCTGCGGGACGCACCGCGCGAAGCGCACGCCGCCCCGGGCGCAGCTCCGGCGGGCTCGGTCGGGCTCGGCGCCGCCCTGCGGAGCCTTTTCTCCCAGCGCGCGTTCGGCTTCGCCCTCGCCTACTGGGGCCTGCTCGGCCTGGCCAGTTGGGCGGTGGTGGGCTGGATGCCGACCTACCTGACGGAACAATTCCATCTCTCGCAGGGCGTGGGCGGCCTCTCCGCGACCGCGTACTACCAGGCCGCTGCGCTCGTCGGCGTGCTCCTTGGCGGCGCGTGGGCCGACCGCTGGGCGCGCACCAACGCGCTCGGCCGCATCTACGTGCCCCTCATCGGGCTCCTCATCGCCGCCCCCGGCATCCTCATGGCCTCGACAGTCGACTGGCTGCCCCTCGCGCTCGCCGGACTCGTCGTCTTCGGTCTCACGAAGTCGTTCAGCGACTCCAACATGATGCCCATCCTCTGCATGGTCTCCGACCCCAAGTACCGGGCCACCGGCTACGGCGTGCTGAACCTGTTCTCCTGCGTCGTCGGCGGAGTGACCATCTATGCCGGGGGCATGCTGCGCGACGCCCGCGTCGACGTCAGCCACGTCTTTCAATTCGGGGCGGCGACTGTGTTCGTCTGCGCCGTCCTCCTCGCTGCGATCCGCCGCTACACCCGACCCTCCGCACCATGAGTTCATCCGCCACTCTCCCGCCCCGCGCCTGGCTGATGGTGGGGCTGCTCTGGTTCGTCGCCTGCCTGAACTACCTCGACCGCCTGATCCTCATCACGATGAGGACCTCGGTGAAGGGCGAGATCGCCATGACCGATGCCCAGTTCGGTCTCCTGACGACCGTGTTCCTTCTCTCCTACGGTATCCTCGGCCCAATCGGAGGCTACCTGGCGGACCGCTTCAACCGCAGCCGCATCGTCGTGTTCTCGCTCTTCGCGTGGTCGGCGTGCACGTGGATGACCGGACACGCGAACACCTTCGGTGAAATCCTCTTCTACCGGATCCTGCTCGGGATCAGCGAAGCGTGCTACTTCCCGGCGGCGGGCAAGCTGCTCATGGACTACCACCGTGATCGGACGCGCTCGCTGGCCAACGGCATCCACCTCAGCGGCGTGATGGTGGGATCGGGCTTGGGCGGCCTGGGGGGCTGGCTGGCCGACCGCCACGACTGGCGCTTCGTGTTCGAGCTCTTCGGCGCCATCGGCGTGGTGTACGCGATCGTGGTCTTCTTCCTCCTGCGCGATCGCCCTTCGACCGACGCCGTCTCGGGCCCGGCCGCCCCGTCCGAGCCTCCCCTCGGCTTGGCCGCCAGCCTGCGGGCGCTCTTTGGCGTCCCCCTCGTACCTGCTCGCCCTCGCGTTCTGGGGCCTCTTGGGCGTTGGCAGCTGGTCCGTCATCGGCTGGCTCCCCGCCTACCTGACCGAACGCTTCGCGCTCAGCCAAGGCGAGGCCGGACTGTCCGCGATGGGTTACATCTACAGCGCCAGCATGGTCGGCATGCTCATCGCCGGGTATTGGGCGGACCGCTGGAGCTTGCGTCACCCGCGGGCCCGCATCTGGGTGGGCGTCATCGGGACCTCCCTGACGGTACCGGCGATCCTGATCATCGCCTACTCGCCCTCGCTTCCGCTGCTGTTCGCCGGGCTCGTCCTTTACGGACTCGCGCGGACCTTCCCCGACGCCAACATGCTCCCCGTGCTTTGCCAGATCGTGGACCGCCGGGTGCTCGCCCTCGGCTTCGGGATCCTGAACCTGCTCGCGGTGTTCGTCGGCGGCGCGAGCATCTATGCCGGCGGCGCTCTGCGTGACGCGCAGGTGCCGATCACCGCCGTCTTCACGGTGGGTGCCGTGACGATGGCGATCTGCGTCGCCCTCCTCTGGAAAGTCCGCACTCCCACCGCTTCCGCTTCCTCACCCTCGCCCTCATGACCTTTGTCAAGACGATGACTCCGCGCGACGAGCAGATCGCGCGCACCCGGCTCGCTGGCTTCCTGCCGGCAGAGGCCTACGACATCCACGCCCACCCGTTCCATCCCGCGCACTTTCCGCCCGGCAGCTGGCCCTTCCTGCAGGACGCCGGCGTCCTCGGCTGCGCCGAGCACCGCGCCGGAGTGCAGCGCTACCTGCCCAACCGCACCCTGCACGGACTCTACTTCGGCATGCCGCGCCGCACCGGGGACCGGCCCGCGCTCAATGCCTGGGTGGCCGACGAGGTCCGAACGAATGGCACGCCCTTGAGCCGAGCCCTGCGGGTCGTGGCTCCGACCGACGACCGTGAAGACGTGGCAGCCAGCATCCGCGACGGGCGGTTCTGCGGGATCAAGGTGTATCACTGCTTCGCGGACCGCCCGGACACGATGAACGCCACCATCGACGAGTACGCGCCGGAGTGGATGTGGGAGATCCTGCACGAAACGCGGGGCGCCATGATCCTGCACATCGTCCGCGACGGGGCGATGGAGGATGAGAGCAACCAGCAGCAACTCCGCCGTCTTTGCCGACGCTATCCGAATGCGCGGATCATCCTCGCACACGTCGCCCGCAGCTTCAGCTACCGGAACGCCCGACGCGGCTTGCACGCACTCGCGGATCTCGACAACGCCGTCATCGACACCTCCGCCGTCTGCGAAGCCGAGGCCTTCCGCGCCGCGATCGAAATCCTCGGGCCACGCCGCATTCTCTGGGGCACGGACTTCGCCGTCGACGGCGTCCGCGGCCGCTGCGTCACCACCGGCGACCTCTTCTTCTGGCTCCATCCGGAGCTGATCAAGCCCGAGCACCGCGCCCCGACGAACAACGACCTGACGCTCGTCGGCATCGAGTCTGCGCTGACGCTGCGCGAGGCGTGCGAGGATGCGGGACTCACTCAGGGTGACCTCGATGATCTGTTCCTGCGCAACGCACTGCGCACCCTCTCCGCGCACCTGCCGCCAGCCGCCGTGCCCGCACCCGCGAATGGCATCGAGTTGTGGAGCCGCGCCAAGCAGACGATCGCCGGCGGCACCGGCCTGCTCTCCAAGCGGGCGGAGATGTTCGACGAGCGCACGTGGCCGGCCTACTTCTCGCGCGCCTCGGGCTGCAACGTCTGGGACCTCAACGGCCTGCGCTACCGCGATTTCGCCGGCGGCGTCGGGGCGATTCTGCTCGGCTATGGCGACCGCGACGTCGACCGGGCGGTCGGCCGCCGCATCTCCGCCGGCACCTACTGCTCCCTCGTCAACCCGCAGGAGGTCGAGTTGGCGGAAACCCTGCTTTCCCTCCACCCCTGGGCTGGCAAGGTGCGCTACGCCCGCGGTGGCGGCGACGCCATGACGATCGCCGTGCGCGTCGCCCGCGCCGCTACTGGTCGCTCCGGCGTCGCCTTCTGCGGTTATCACGGTTGGCACGACTGGTATCTGGCGGCGAATCTCGGCGAGAAGGGTGCGCTCGATGGACACCTCCTTCCCGGCCTCGAGCCCAAGGGCGTTCCCCGCGAGCTCCTCGGCACGTCACGGCCCTTCAAGTACAACGATCTCGCCTCGCTCGACGAGGCCCTCGCGCACCTCGACGGCAACCTCGCCGCAATCGTCATGGAGCCGATGCGCTCGCAGACGCCCAAGGACGACTTCCTCCAAAAGGTGAAGGCGCGCGCCGCCGCCGCCGGCGCGGTCTTCGTCGTCGACGAAGTGACCAGCGGCCTCCGCTACGGTTTCCCCGGGGCCATGGCGCGACTCGGCATCGAGCCCGACCTCGTGGTCTACGCCAAGGCGATGAGCAACGGCTTTCCCTTCGGCGTCGTCGTCGGCCGCGACAGCGTGATGCAGCAGGCGACCGGCAGCTTCATCTCGTCGAGCTACTGGACCGACGGCGTCGGCCCGGCCGCCGCTCTCGCCGTGCTCGCGAAGGCCAAGCGGCTTGGACTCTTCGAGCTGATCTGGGAACGCGGCACGAAGTTCCAGGCCGGCATGCGCGAGGTCGCCGCCCGCCATCCGCGCTGCGCCCTCACCGTCGGCGGCATGCCGAGCACCCCCACCCTGACCTTCGGGCTCGGGCCTGACGCACCGCTGGCGCAGACACTCTACATTCGCCGCATGCGCGAACGCGGCTTCCTCGTCGCCGGGTACTCCTACGTCATGCTCGCCCAGCGCGAGGAAGACCGGAGCGAAATGCTGGAGGCCCTCGACCTGACGCTCGCGGAGGTGTCGCGCAGCATCGAGCAGGGCACACTCGAGGCCGACTCCGGAGTGGCACGGGGCCTGCGCGGTTTCGCCCGACTCGCCTGATCGCCGCACCTCCTCCTCATGAACACGCTCCGCGCCCCCGCTTTCCGCGACTCCGGCCATGCTCCGCTCGTGCCGGTCCCTGGCTGGCCAGTCCTCCCCGACGGATGGGTCCTCGACCGGGTGGTCGGCGTCGGCGTCGACTCGCGCGGACGGATCTTCGTCGCCCATCGCGGCGAGCACCCGTTCCTGTGCTTTCACGCCGACGGACGCTTCTCCCACGAGGTCGGCGCCGCGCACCAACGCGCCACCACCGCCTATGACCTGCGCGGGCCGGTTCCGATTCCCATCGCCACCCGTTGCTGGCTCCACGGCCTGCACATCGATCCCTGGGACAACGTGTGGATCACCGATGTCGGCCGTCACCTCCTGATGAAGTTCTCCCCGGCCGGGGAGCTTCTCCTCACGCTTGGCGTCGACGGCGAGTCCGGCTGCGACGAACGCCGCTTCGCCCAGCCGACGCACATCTGCGTGAACCCGGCCGGAGACCTCTTCATCACCGACGGCTACGGCAACTCGCGCATGGTGCACTGCCGCGCGGACGGCACCTTCGTGCGCGAGTGGGGACGGCGCGGCACGGAGCCCGGCGAGTTCCATACCCCGCACGTCGTCACGCTGGCGCCTGACGGCCTCCTGTACATGACCGATCGCGAAAACGACCGCATCCAGGTCTTTACGCAGGCCGGCGAGGTCGTCGCGACCTGGCCGG
Organism: Opitutaceae bacterium; assembly: GCA_040382075.1. Classification (GTDB taxonomy): domain Bacteria; phylum Verrucomicrobiota; class Verrucomicrobiia; order Opitutales; family Opitutaceae; genus UBA6669. The sequence goes on along the minus strand of JBEIGD010000004.1, from coordinate 73,823 downwards.
GACTGCATTCGGTGGACGGACTGCACGCGGCCGCGGACGGATTCATCTACGGTTCATCGGGAATTGATCGCGCCGTGATCCGCTTCGATCGCGGGGGAAACATCCGCGCCGTCTGGACTGCACCCGGCGGATGCCTCTATCCCCACGGGATCTTCGTGACACCGCAAGGTGACCTGTACCTTGCGGACACGGGGGATCGCTGGGAAGTCACGGGCTCGCTGCCGGAGGAGCGGCGCAACCTCCCCCGCACCGGCCCGGCAGGCAGCGCGGTGCTCCGGTTCCGTCTCCCCGGTTGATTCAGACTGCTCCGCCATGCTGTTTCCCACGCGGCGCAGTGACCCGGGGCTCTACCCGCACCGGCACGGGCTGTACTTCTCGTTCTTCCACGCGCTGAACTGGCAGGTGGCGATCGGCGCGCCCACCACGCTCTTCATGCAGCAACTCGGTGCGGATTCGTTCCAGCTCGGGTTGGTCGTCTCGTGGACGTTCCTGCTGACGCCGGTGCAAGTGATCGCGACCGCCTTCCTTCCGCGCATCGGCTTCAAGCGTTTGGTCCTGGCCGGTTGGGACGCGCGCGCGTGGTGCCTGCTCGTGCCCATCGGGCTCGCGTTGCTCGCTCCGACGGAACGGGTGCCGTGGATGATCTATGCGATGACGCTCGCGACGTTTTGCTACAGCGTGGTGCGGGCGGTCGGCACGGGATCGATGACCACGTGGATCTACCAGCTGGTGCCGTCCGACATCCGCGGCCGCTACTGGGCGACCGAGCAGTTGATGGCCGGCACGGCCGTGGTCGGAGCCCTCCTCTGCTACGCGGGCCTCTTCGCCGTGCTTCCGGTGTATCGCGCGTTCCTCGTGCAGTACGTGGTCGCCTTCGCCGCCGCGTGGCTCGCCTCCCGACACCTGCACGCGCTTCCGGACGTCGAACGGCCGAAGATCATGAATCTGGAGAAGATCGTGACCGACACCCCGCGCTGGATCACCGAACCCGGCCTATTCCGGACGTATCTCTGGATGTCGGTGCCCCTCTTCGTCCTGATCACGCCGATCGCGCCGTTCGTGACCTTTTATCTCCGAGGCACGACCGGGCTCGGAAACTCCAGCATCCTGATGCTGACCATGCTGACGTACTTCGGCCTGATGGCGGCGAATCTGGTGATGCGCTCGCGCATGGACGAGATCGGTGCCAAGCCCTTTTTCCGGCTGTCCTACATCGTCCACGCCGCGATCGCGGCTGGGTGGGTCCTTTTTCTGGTCACCGACGGTCGCTGGCTGATCTTGCTGCCGGTGCTTTTTTTCCTGCAAGGCGTCGCCTCCGGCTGCTGGATCTCAGCTAACCTGAACTACCTCGCCAAAATCCTCCCCGAAAGCAACCGGGCCCTGCCGGTATCGATCCATGGCGCGGTGATCACGTTTCTCGGCGGCTTTTCGCCGGTCCTGTGGGGACTGTTCCTAAAGGGCGGGACGGACGGCACGACCCTGAGTGTGCCGGTATTCATCGCGTTCTTCACCAGCCTCCTCGTCGGGTGCTTCGTACTCCTTGCGCTCCTCGATAGCCTCCCCGAGAAAGCCGGCCGCGCCGATCCCCTCATCAACGGCACTTGGCTGATTCGTCCCTTCCGCTCGATGGCGAACCTGATCAACCTCATCGAACCCGGCAGCAGCACGAAGCAGCCACCCGATCCGCCCAAATAGGCGATCGGGCGGCGGCGCCAAACGCCCCGCAATCGAAACGCACTCCTCAGGAACTGTACACCAACTCCTCGGCCGTCAGCTCCCGGGCGAGGGACACGTTTTCCGAGCGACTGATCAAGAGCATATTGTGATCGATCAGTTCCTGCAGGTGAAACTCCATCTCGCGCTTGGCCGCGATGGGGTCGGACCGCAGGATCGCTTGGTAGATGTCGTCGTGCTTCTCGAGCACCGAGAGCCGGCGAGCATTCATTTCCGTCTTACTCACGGACGCCTGACCCGGCAGGGTCGGCAGGGCCAGCACGCGGTGGATGACATGGAGACGAAGAATCTCCTTCTTCATCAACTCGTTGTCCGCCGCGGTCATGATCGCGATGTGGAAACGCGCATCCTCGCGGGCCAATTCCTCGGGATAGAGCTGATCCTCGTTGGACCGGATGATCTTCTCCGTGAGCCGACGCATCGCCTCGAGCGCAAAGCGGATCTCGTGCAAATCAGCCTCGCTGCGATTCCTCGCCGCCAAACCCGCAGCGTGGCTCTCCAACGCCAGCCGCAAATCACACAACTCGCGAAACTCCTTCAGCGGGATCTTCTTCACACTCGCACCCAAGTGCGCCTGAATCGACACCAGCCCGTCGGCCTCAAGCTTGCGCAAGGCATCCCGAACCGGCGTGCGACTCACCCCAATCTCCTCGGCCAGGACTTCCGTCATCAAGGCTTGTCCAGGCAGGTACTCCCCATTGAGAATTTTTTTCCTGATGTGCTCATAGGCGACATCGGTATTCACGCTCTTCATTCGGGGCGGACCGTATGCCCAAGCTTTGCAAAAAACAAACGATTTTTCCATTGCCAATCAAATCCCTGACTTAAAGTCACTTATCATTCGATTGACCCAGTCTGACGATGGCCGGGGGCGCAGACCGCAGGATCCGCCAGATCCGGGTCGCCGTCTCCAGTCTCCGGGTTCCAGCACGTATACACTTCTCGATGGTCGCCCCGAATCTCGGCGGCTCCCCACCGAACCGAGTCCAAGCCTCACCCCGATCCGTTCCTCCGCGCGGGTTTCCCGAGAACGGGTTCCGTCGCCGGACCCGATGCGCTGCGGTTGCGCTCTTTGTCCATCACTCTAGCCTCTCCAGACCATGCCCCTCTCGGGATATTCTTCGTACCGTGACCTTCCTCCACTCGCCGGCATCGCGAGCTTCGCCGAGGCGATGCAGCCCGGCCTTTCGGTCGAGGCGTGCGTCGCTCGCCTCAAGCGCCACCACTGGGCCCTGAAGAGGCTGCATGGCTTCTTCATCCGCCACCTGCCCTCGGAACCGATCTACGAACTGAAGATGGCGTTCAGCCTCCACGCGCACTACTGCGCCGATCATGCCGCCAGCTGGCGCACGCGCGTCGGCGAGATGCGCGAACCTCCCCTCGGCCTTGATGCCGTGCCGGATGCGGCATTCGACGCCTACTTCGACGAACTGGATGCCGCACCCGATCGCGCGGCGCGCCTGCTCGGCGTCTATGGTCACGCCCTCCCCGCGCTCGCCGAGGCTCTCCGCCAGCACCAGCGGGAAACCAACCGTCTCGTCGATCACCCCTCCTTCCGCATCTGCCGTTTCGCGCTCGTCGAAATCGAGGAGATGATCGCCTACGGACGCGGCGCCCTCGCGAGTCTCGTCGATGACGCCGCACGCCGCGCCGCTGATCCGTGGCTCCGACACCTCGACCACCTCCTCGCCCAAGCCGGCGGATTTTCCGGAACGGAACCGGCCGCAGGGGGACCGATCGTGCGTCTCGCCTCCGCCCAACCGGCCCGCTTCGACCCGGTACCACGTCGCGACGAGCGGTTCCCCGATCCCTACAACATGGGAGTCCACGCGGAGCAGTTTCTCTACGACGAGTCGTTCCCCGCCGAGCCCAAGACGCTGATGATGTTCTACAAGCGGCTGCGGGAAATCGACGTGCCCGAGATGATGGCCAGCATCATCGCGGAGACCAAGGACAAGCCGTGGGATTACACCACCGATATGACCCGCCAACTCTGGGACGAGGCGCGGCACGCCATGATGGGCGAGGTCGGTTTCATCCAAGCCGGCATCGACTGGCGCAACCTCGTCCGCATCAACTTCACCTGGTCCCTCGCGCTCAATACGCAGCTCACCCCCATCGAACGGCACGCGGTCCTCTACTTCATCGAGCAGGGCCTGATGCCCCGGACCGGCAAGCGTTTCGAGTGGGAGGTCGGTATCGCCTCGGGCGACGGTTATGCGGCCCTGATTCAGGACTACGACTGGGCCGACGAGGTGCTCCACGCCCGCATCGGACGAGACTGGTATGTCAAGACGTTCGCCGACCCCCGCGAGGCGACGGCCTACGGGGACCGCTGCTGGTCAAGCGTCATGATCGACTGGGAGAGCTACCGAACCGAGGGTCACACCCAGCACCGCAACTGGTGGCCTGACCTGTATCGGGCCTGGTGCAAGCACACCGGACGGACGCCGGATCCCAGGATCGAGGCCTACGCGACCAGCTACCAGGCGACCCGCGCCGATCTCCGGGAAATCAGCGCCTCGGCCTGACCCGACGGACCCCTGCGCGAGGATTGACCTATCCCGTGCGGGCCGGCAAAGCCTGTCCGCACGTGAAGGCGCTGCTCTATCCCTCGTTCGATGCACTCGAACTAACCTCCCTGCCCGAGCCACCGCCCGCAGCGGGCGAGGTCATCGTGCAGGTCGCGGCCTGCGGCATCTGCGGCAGCGAACTGGAATCCTTCAAGCATCACAGCCCGCGCCGCCCGCCGCCCTTGGTGATGGGCCATGAATTCTGCGGCACGATCGTCGCCGCCGCACCCGACGTTGACCACGCACTGCTCGGCCGGAGGGTGGTCGTGAACGCCGTCGTCCCGTGCGGCCGATGCGTGCGCTGCCGCCGCGGCGACACCCATCTCTGCGCGGAGCGTCAGGTATTCGGCATGCACCGCCCGGGCGCGTTCGCCGAGCGCGTCGCGGTGCCGACGCGCGTGCTCCTGCCGTGGCCCGACGTATTGCCCGCCGCAGCGGCGTGTCTCGCCGAGCCGCTCGCCAACGGCGTCCACGTCGTCAATCTGACCCGGCATCTCGACGTGCGCCGAGCCCTTGTGATCGGCGCCGGCCCGATCGGGCTCATGGCGCAGCAGGCCCTCCAGGCTCTCCGTGGCGCCGAGGTCATGGTCGCGGACCTCTCCCGTGGCCGTCTCGCCGTCGCGACCCGGCTCGGCGCCGTTCGGACGGTGTGCAGCCGCGATCAGGATCTGGCGGCGGAAATCCAGGCTTGGACGGACGGAGAAGGCGCCGACCTCGTGGTGGATGCGGCCGGGGCCGCCGCCACCAAGCGACTCTCCCTCACCTGCACTCGCCCCGGTGGCGGCGCCGTCTGGCTCGGCTTGCTCGGTGACCGCATGGAGATCGAGACCTACCAGATCACCCTGCCCGAGCGGCAAGTCTTCGGCACGTATTCCGCGAAGCTCGAGGAACTCGGCGAAGCGCTCGAACTCATGCGCACCGGTCGCGTCGATGTCTCGTCTTGGATCGAGCGCGCCCCGCTCACCGAGGGCGTCGCGGTCTTCCGACGCATGGCCGATCCCGGCGAGGCCGACCTGAAGGCCGTGCTGGTCGGATCCCCCTGATTTCCCATCCCATGCCGCACGTCCTCATCACTGACTCTGGATTTCCTCATCTCGACGCGGAACGCGCCCTCCTCGCAGCTGCGGGGGCGACCGTGAGCGCCGCCCAATGCCGGACCGCCGAGGAGGTGATCCTCGCCGGGGCCGGAGCCGACATCCTCATCGTCCAATGGGCTCCGATCACGCGCGCGGTCATCGCCGCGCTGCCGCAGCTGCGGCTGATCGTGCGTTATGGGATCGGCGTGGACAACGTGGACCTCGCGGCCGCCGGGGAGCGTGGCATCCCGGTGTGCAACGTCCCGGACTACTGCCTTGACGAAGTCGCGGACCACACCCTGGCCCTCGCCCTCGCCCTCTCGCGTCAATTGCCGCAGACCGACGCAGCAGTGCGAGGCGGCACGTGGAAGATCACAGCCCCGGCGCCCGCGCCGGCGCTGCGTGGGCGCGTCTTCGCCACCGCTGGATTCGGGCGCATCGCCCGCGCGGTGCTCGCCCGTGCGGCGGCGTTCGGCTGCACGACCGCCGCCTACGATCCGTTCGTGCCGGCGGAAACCTTCGCCGCCGCCGGAGTACGCGCACTGACCGCTGACGAGCTCTTTGCGAATGCCGGGATCCTCAGCCTCCATCTCCCGCTCGGCGAATCGACGCGCCACTTCGTGAATGCGCGAACCCTGGCGCTCCTGCGGCCCGACGCGATCCTCGTCAATACGGCCCGCGGAGCCCTGATCGACACCGTGGCACTCGCCGCCGCGCTCGATGCCGGCACGCTGGCCGGCGCGGGGCTGGACGTCTTCGAGCAGGAACCGCTGCCGGCGGATCACCCCCTGCGCCGCAGCCGCAACACGCTCCTGACCTCACACACCGCGTGGTACAGCACCGCGAGCATCCCCGCACTGCAGCAGCGCGCGGCGGAGACCGCGGCGCTGGCGGTGCGCGGCCTCCCCCTCCGCCACGTCGTCAATACCGCCCTGCTTCGTCCCACTCCCTGATCCCCATGCGCCTCATCGACCTCTCCCACCCGCTCGTTCACGGCCAGGACAACTTCCCCAGTGACCCGAAGCTGAGCATCATCCCACACGGCAACACCTCGACCCTGCGCTACAACATGACGCAGGTGAGCATGGCAACGCATCAGGGAACGCACCTTGATGCGATGTACCACTTCCTCGACGACGGGAAGACGATCGACCAGATGCCGCTCGACTGGTTCTACGGCGACGCCGTGCTGCTGCGCATCCCCAAGGCGCCGCGCGAGGAGATCCGGGCGGAGGATTTCGCCCGGCACGAGGCATTTCTCCAGCCAGGCGCGAAGGTGATCTACGAGACCGGCTGGCACCGCCGCTTCGGCACGCCGGGCTACTTTGCGGACTTTCCGAGCCTGACCCAGGAGGCGGCGCGCTACTTGGTTTCGCGGAAGATTCGTCTCCTTGGCATGGACACGCCGACGCCCGGACGCGACTGGTACGAAGTGCATCACATCCTGCTGGCCCGGGACGCGGAGGTGGTGGTCGTCGAGGGACTGACGAACCTCGATCAGGTACCGGAGCGGTTCACATTCAGCGGCTTTCCGCTGAACTTCAAGGGGCGCGACGGATCGCCGATCCGCGCGGTCGCCATCGTCCCGTGACCGGTCCGGCACCGCGGCTGCGGGAAGCGTGGCCCGTGTGGCTGCGCATCGGCCTGCTCGGCTTCGGCGGGCCGGCCGGGCAGATTGCGCTGATGCACCGGGAGCTCGTCGAGCGGCGCGGCTGGATCGACCAGCGCCGCTTCCTCGAAGCCCTGAATGTCTGCATGCTGCTGCCGGGACCGGAGGCGCACCAACTCTCGGTCTACGTCGGCTGGCTGCTCCACCGGACCCGAGGCGCGCTGGTGGCTGGGATCCTCTTCGTGCTGCCCGGGGCGGCGGTACTCTGGCTTCTGAGCTGGCTATATGCCGCGCACGGCGAGACGGCTGCAGTCGCGGCGGTTTTCGCGGGGCTGCGCCCCGCGGTGGTGGCCTTGGTGGCCGCCGCCCTTTGGCGCGTCGGCCGCACCGCGATCCGGAGCCCGGGACACGGCCTACTCGCGGCGGCCGCCTTCCTCGCCCTGACGCTCGGACACCTGCCCTTTCCGGTCGTCATCGCCACCGCCGCTCTGATCGGCGGGTTTTCCGGACGCCACTTGTCCCGCAGAACGGCCGACAACCCGCTCACGGCTCCCCAGAACCTCGCCGAACCCGCAGCGACTCCACCTGGAGCAACCGAAGGCGGCACGCCTCCCACCGCCTGGGCCAGCCTGCGCACGGCGGCCACGTGGGTCGCGCTCTGGCTCGCTCCGCTCTTCGCGCTGACGTGGTCCCTTGGTCCCGAGCACGTGCTCGCCGTGCAGGCACGCTTCTTTTCGCACGTTGCGCTCGTCACGTTCGGCGGCGCCTACGCCGTGCTGCCCTACGTCGCGCAGCACGCCGTTGACGTGCACGGCTGGCTGACCACCGGACAGATGCTCGACGGCTTGGGGCTCGCGGAAACAACGCCAGGGCCCCTGGTGCTGGTGCTGCAGTTTGTGGGATTTATCGGAGCCTGGGGAAGCCCGGCTCCCTTCTCACCCTTGGTCGCTGCTACGTTGGGCAGCGCGGTGACGCTCTGGAGCACCTTCGTCCCCAGTTTTCTCTTCATCCTGACGATCGCGCCCCACATGGAGCGCCTGAACCGACGGCCCTGGATCGCGGCAGCGCTGGCGGCCGTCACGGCGGCCGTGGTGGGAGTGATCCTCAGCCTCGCCGTATGGTTTGGCCGAGAAGTCGGCTGGCCGAACGGACGGCTCGATGCGTGGGCCATCGCGCTCAGCGTCCTCGCGTGGCTGGCCCTGACCCGTGCCCGGATCGGATTGCTGCCCGTCCTGCTGACCTGCGGACTGGCGGGCTGGCTGCGTTACGTTCTGGGCCTCTAGCGCGTCGAGATGACGTTTTCGCTGGCGACAGGGGACTGGAAGTGGAAACGCTGATGCGTTACCCCTCTCCGACCCCATCATGCCCCTACCCTCCTTTCTCGCCACCAGCGGCACCAGCAGTTCCTGGCCCTTCGTGACCCTCGGAATCTGCGTGGTGTTCATCATTGTGGCGATCACCCGACTCCGGCTCCCGGCATTCCTGGCGCTGGTGCTCGCGGCGTTTCTCGCCGGAGTACTGACCCCGGTCTTCCCACCGGCAGCGATTGATCGCCTTCCGGCCTCGATGCGGACGGATGCCCGGGAGAACCCCTGGGTGGCGGCCGTGGAACTCACCTCCCTGGAGTTCGGCGCGGCGGCGGGATCGATCGCGATCTCGATCGGCTTGGCGGCGATCATCGGCCTCTGCCTGATGGAGAGTGGTTCGGCGGACAAGGTGGTGCGGCGGTTCCTCGCCTTGGCGGGCGAGAAACGGGCCGGCATCGCCCTGCTTGGCAGCACGTACCTCCTCTCGATCCCGATCTTTTTCGATACCATGGTCATGCTCATGGTGCCCCTCGCGAGAGCGCTGCGCCTGCGCACCGGGCGCAGCTACCTGCTTTACCTGATGGCCATCTGCTGTGCCGGCGTGATCACGCACAGCCTGACGGTGCCGCATCCGGGCCCGCTCGCGATGGTCGATAACCTGCGCGTCGACTCGGGTCTCTCGCTGCTGTGGGGCTTGATCGCCGGAATCATTCCGTGCCTCGTCGGCTATGCCTTCGTTCGCTGGCTAGATCGACGCATGGACGTACCGCTCCGCTCCTTCGAAAGCGCCTCGACGCGCGATCTGGAAGCAATCACGTCCCGACCCGAATCGGACCTGCCCTCATTCCTGGCGAGCGCGGCTCCCATCCTGCTCCCGATCATCCTCATCGGCCTCGGCTCCCTCGCCAAGGCGGCGGCCGGCTGGCCCTCCGTCGTGGCTAGCCTCGGCGGCGCCGAGACCTACACCGGCATCAGTCAGGTCCTGGTGACAATGGGAAACAAGAACGTCGCACTGCTCATCGGCGCCGCGATCGCGCTGTGGGTGCTCGCGCGCCAGCGCCGCATCCCGTGGCGCGACCTCGGCGGGATGCTGGAGTCGCCGCTCGCCACGGCGGCCGTGATCATCCTGATCACGGCCGCCGGCGGAGCCTTCGGGGGCATGCTGCGGCACGCCGGCGTGGGCGAGGCAATCAAGGGCATCGCAGTGCAGTACAGCCTGGACGTGCTCCTGCTCGGCTGGGTGACGGCCTTGGTGATTCGCGTCGCTCAAGGTTCCGCCACCGTCGCCATGCTCACCGCCTCCTCCATCCTGTGGCCGTTGATGGACCCGGCGACCGGTGCCTCCCTCCCTTACCACCCGATGTACGTCTTCCTCTCGATCGGCTTCGGTGCGTTCGCCTGTTCGTGGATGAATGACAGCGGCTTCTGGGTCGTCAGCAAGCTCGGCGGCCTCACCGAGCAGGAGACATTGCGGAGCTTCACCGTCGCTCTGACCGTGATGTCCGTCGCCGGGCTGATCGTCGTCTGGATCGCCTCCCGGCTCATGCCGCTCCTCTCGACGTGATGGCGGACGCGGTCAGCGCGTCCAATTCACGTTGCCCACCTCGGAGATCGGGATGCAGGCGTCGAAGCGGCCCGGAACGGGATCATAGTGCAGGACCGTCTTGCCCACCAGTTCCGACGTGAAGTAGCCGACGATCGTCGCTTCCCGCACGAGGGAGTAGAAGGTGGTGCCGCGGCCAACCGCGGCCTCGGCCAGAGCGCCGAGGACGGTGTCCTGCTGCTCCGGACGGAGACGAACGAACGAGGCCCCGGCGCGAGACTGGCTCAGGGCTTCGAGTTCGGGAACTCCATCCAAGAAGATGTGTCGCTCGCGATCCGTGAAATACGCATTCACCATGCGCTCGATGAACGCCGGCACGCCGGCGTCAAGCGCACCAGGGGTGTCCGTACGCGGCAGCAAACGCTCGGCGACGGCGGCCACGAGGGCTCGCTCCGGGTCGCCGAGAACCTGCTTCGCCGCGCCCGCTGGCGCGGCGCCTGCCACGGCAGCGAGGATCGAAGGAGTGAACGCGACGCCGAGAAGTAACGACGCGCGCCGCAGCGCCTCGCGACGCGTCAGCGAATCAACCGGACCGGAGAGCGGGGAGGAATTCATGGCGATGCGGCTCAGAGGTGCAGCTGCTTCATCTCCGACACCGCATGGTCGCAGGCGCGCGCGGTCAGCGCCATGTAGGTCAGCGAGGGATTAACGCAGGAATTCGACGTCATGCAGGCACCATCCGTCACGAAGACATTCGGGGCGGCGTGCACTTGGTTCCATTTGTTGAGGACCGACGTCTTGGGGTCGCGGCCCATGCGCGCGGTTCCCATCTCGTGGATGCAGAGACCGGGGTTACTCACGTCGTCGAAGGCGCGCACGTCCTTCAAGCCGGCGGCTTCGAGCATCTCGACGGCGGACTGCTTCATGTCGCGCCGCATCGCGTACTCGTTTTCCTTCCACTCGCAGTGGAAGGTGACGGTGGGCAGCCCCCACTTGTCGCGGACCTCACGGTTGAGGTACAGCCGGTTGGAGTGGTACGGCAGGCATTCGCCCCAGGCGCCCATCCCGAAACGCCACGGTCCCGGTGCGACCATGTCGGCCTTGAACGAGGCCCCGAAACGGCGGAACTCGGCGATGCCGCGGCTCCAGTCGGTGCGCGAGGCGCTGCCCTGATAGCCGAAGCCGCGCAGGTAGTCCTTGCGCGCCGACGTCTGGTCGAGATTGCGGAAGCGGGGGATGTAGATGCCATTCGCCCGCTGCCCGCGGTAGTAGCGGTCGGCGAACTGGTCGGAAACACCCGAGGCCCCCACCTTGAAGTGGTGGTCCATCAGGTTGTGTCCGAGTTCCCCGCTGTCGTTGCCGAAACCATTCGGGAAACGATCGGAGACCGAGTTCAGGAGGATGAAGGTGGAGGCGACCGCCGACGCGCAGGAGAAGATGATCCGCGCGTAGTACTCGATGACCGCGCCGGTCTCGGCATCCACGATCCGGACGCCGCGCGCACGTCCGCGCTCCTGATCGTAGATCAGCTCGGTCACGATGGAGAAGGGCCGCAGCGTGAGATTGCCCGTCACCTCGGCCGCCGGCAGCGTGGACGAGTTGCTGCTGAAGTAGGCCCCGTAGGGACAGCCACGAATGCAGCGATTGCGGTGCTGGCAACTGCCGCGTCCGAGGTGCGGCTGGGTGAGGTTCGCCGCGCGGCCGATGATCATCGGGCGCCCGTCGAAGGCCCGGGCGATCCGGTCGCGTACGTCGCGCTCCAGACAGTTCATCTCCATCGGCGGAAGGAACTCGCCGTCGGGCAATTGCAGCAGCCCGTCGCGGTTGCCGCTGATCCCCGCGAACCGCTCGACGTAATCATACCACGGCGCCAGATCCGAATAGCGGATCGGCCAGTCCACCGCGACTCCCTCCCGGGCATTGGCCTCGAAATCCAGCTCGTTGAAACGGTAGGACTGGCGTCCCCAGAGGAGCGAGCGTCCGCCCACGTGGTAACCGCGCATCCAGTCGAAGGGCTTGTCTTCGCTGTAGGGATTCTCGAGGTCGTTGACGAACCAGTGGGCGGACTGGGGATGGGTCGTGTAGCCAGTGCGCGCCTGCTTGTGCTGCACCGCCAGCTCGTCCGGCGTCCGCTTGGTGCGTCCGGGAAACTCCCAACTCTCGGTGAACGCCGTCGGATAGTCCCCGTGCTTCACGTCTCGCCCCCGCTCGAGCACAAGAGTCTTGAGCCCACGCTCACACAATTCCTTCGCGGCCCATCCGCCGCTGATGCCGGATCCAATGACAATCGCGTCGTAGGTGTGATTCTGCGTGGCAGCTCCGAGGATATTCATGCGGCGATCGGACGTTAGGGGAGGAACAAGCGCGGGCGCGAGGATGAGCCTCCCCACCGCGGAGCTTCAAACCCAAAACCAGCGCCCCCGACCAGACGGCGGACCGCCAAAATCAAAAGTTAGACTGCACCTGAGCGAAGGCTTGCCGCGTGGAGGACAACAAACGGCCTACGTCGTCGATCGCTAGGCCATGGTTTCGCATGAATCCGTCCTCCGCGAGCAGCAGCGCTTCCAGCCGCGGCTCCGCGGCCGCGGTCCCCCGTCCATCGGAGGGCAGGATATTCGCGGCAAAGTGCAGCGCGTCCGCCAACCAGTTGGACTGCGACAGGCGCTCCGGATGATCCTGACCCGCGATCGCCTGCACCAGATGCTCCAGGAACTGCCACTTCCCGAGCAGCAGGGCTCCGGCCTGCGAATGCAGGAATCCCACCGTGTTCTGCTCCCAGTCCGAAAAAGTCACTCCCTCCGTTCGCGGTCGCTGATACTCCAAAGCCAGGCGATCAATCGCGAGTCGACCAATGAACCGCAGCAGGCCGGCGGTGTAAGCCTCGTCCGGATCACCCCGCCCGGTTCGCTCCGCGACCTCGTACAGGAAAAGGCCGTGCATCAGGCTCTCCGCCCAGAACGCGTCGCCCGACACGCCGTAGGCCTTCAGATCCGTACCCGTCAGCATGCGCGTCACCGAGACATTCAGGAGGCGCACCGTCTCGCGGATCCCGATCTTCTGCACGGCGTCCACAATCGAACCGACCGGCGAGCCGTGGCGGAAGTACGCGGAGTTCGCACAGCGCAGAATCTCAGCGGCCAACGCCGGATCCGAACCGATCAACGCCGCCACACTGCCCACGTCAGACATCGGATCCCGCAAAAGGCGGAGAGACTTCGCCAGCACCCGGGGCGCAGGGCTGAAACCCTCGATCCGGGCCAACGCCTGCAAAAACTGCGCCTGAGTGGGTTTCATGAGGGAAATGCGCGCGCGCTCCGACCCTATCGACACGAGCGCGCACGGATCAACCCGCGGCACAAAAACACCGCGAAAAAGTGTCCCAGCCGTTGCCGCCCCTCGCCTAGGGCAGGGGCGCGATCCCGAGATCGAACATCCGGGCCGAATTCTCCATCACCGTCAGCAACGACGGGACGAACGTATCCCAGTCCTGCGTCCCGCCAAACTGGCTGTCCCACGAGACAAAGAGCTGCTTTGGCAGGACATTCGAGGGCTCGATCACGATCCGGATCTCCTTCTCCCAGTCCGCAATCTTCACGTAGCTCAGCGACGCCGGACGCTCAACCCCGGGCACCACGGCGAACCGTTCAAGGAACGTGTCCGCGGTCTGCGGCTCTTCGAGACGGATGTGCGCCGAGGCCGAGAAGGTCCGCGTCGCCCCCTCCGGCGGACTTTCGTGCTGAAGGAGTCGCACAAACACACTCTGGATGATCTCCCAGTCCGCCGCGTTGCGCGCGTTCTTGACGCCCACCCGGACCCGATCCGGGGTGCACACGAGGAAGCCATTCTCGCCGAAGAAATTCGCGAGAATTTCATAACCGTACAGCTGATCCCACGCCTTCATGCGGACTTGATCCGGACGGAGGCGAAAGCCCTCGGGATCGCACAGCCACTCCTGAAAACGACGCGTGTCCGGGTGATCAAGGGGCCGAGGCCGCCGGAGCGGCGAGTCGATCTGCAGGCTGAACACGTGGAATTGAGCCGACGACATCATCCGGCCATTCGAACCGAATCCTTCCCCGACCGGAAGTGAGAAATCCCTCAGGGCTAAGGCGGAGGGCGTCCGGTCAGGGGTAGACTCTCCAGCGCTTCGCGATAGCGATCAGCCAGGATCTCCGTGATCCCGGGATCCTCACCCACCGGCTCCGTCATCACCACCTCCAAGCCAGGCCGCTCCCGTTCCGCTTCACGACAAATCACATCGAGGTCACCGCCCACGCCCGCATGCCGTCCCGGGCCGAGAAACTGCTGCAACACCACCACTCGCCCAGCATCGCAGGGAGCCGCCCTCAGCCGGTCGGCCAGCAAGGGCCGGTTGAACGCATACTCGGCTCCTTCCCGGCTCTCCATGGACGAAGGCCACACCGGTTCCCCCAGCAAGCGGGCGACCTGCTCCGCCACCCGATCGCGCACGGCACCCACTGCCGGCTGCGGACTCCCGTGATCGACCAACACCACCGGTCCCGCGCCCCAGCCGCGGTCCCGCCGGAGTCCGCGCACCCGCTCAGCCAACACCTGACCCACCCGGTCGTCCTCCGGGCGGTCCAGCCGCACCAAGGAAGCAGCCACGCGAATCTCCCCCTGCCCCCCCCCGTGCAAGAGTGCACCCAGGCGGGCCGGGATGTACTCGGTCAGGGCCGCACTTGGGCCGAAAAAGAAGGGCAGGACCACGACCGACGGTACGCCCCGGGCCAGAGCCGCCCCGACCGCAGGTTCCAGCAGGTCGGCCGGACGCCCGTCCAGGTGAGCGGCGTCAATGCCGCTCGAATGCAGCAAGGACACGGGCAACACGGGCTGACCCAAGCGCTGCGCGAGTGCCGCCGCCGCCCGACGCAGGCCGAGGGTCGCGGCGGAACGCAGCGAACCATTGTCGCATAGAAAAACGGCTGTCGGAACGTGCATGGGTCCAATCGCTTCCACTCGGATAAATGACTTGCCGACCCAAAACGCTTGGCCGATAAGGTCAACCTCGACGCCAATCATGAAACTCCTCCCGAAAACCCTTTCCTTTACCCTCCTCGCCTGCGCCGTCCTCTTCGCGGGCTGCTCGAAGAAGCCGAAGCGTCCGTCGCCCAGCGACACGGTGCTCGGCCAGGGTGCGGGCGCGGGTGCGTTGGACCCGAGCGCAGCCGATCTCGGCGCCGCGGGCCTCGTCGATCCTTCGGCCGCCGGCCTGCAGAATCGCTCCGGCGTGTTCGAAGACGAGAACATGATCAAGGGGCTGATCCAGCCGGTGTACTTCGACTTCGATAGCTCCGCCATCAATGCCAGCGAGCGCGCCAAGCTTCAGGAAGCGCAGAAGTATCTCAGCGAACACGCCGACCACCGCCTGCTGCTCGAGGGCCACTGCGACTGGCGCGGCACCGCTGAATACAACCTCGGCCTCGGCGATCGTCGCGCCGCCGCCGCCCGTCAATATCTCGAGTCCATCGGAGTCGCCTCCGCCAAGATCGAGATCCGCTCGAAGGGCGACCTCGACGCGATCGAGAACGCCGCCGAGGACCAAATGTCCAAGGACCGCCGCGCCGAGATCATCATCCTGAAGAAGTAACGTCGGCGCGCGGAGCGCGACGAATCTTCCCTTCAACACGAAGGCCCCCGGCTCGCGCCGGGGGCCTTCGTGCTTTTGGCGAAACGCGCCATCGGCGCGACGTCCGGGCGCGGTCAACGACCGCCGTCAGCCAGCGCCGCCAACACTTTCTCCGAGGCGCGAATGCCGCGCTCCATCACCCCAAGGTGAAAGCTTTCGTTCGGCGCGTGCAGATTGTCCTCCGGAAGGAACAGCCCCATCATCAGCGAATCGAGCCCGACGATCTGCTTCAGCTGCGCGATGATCGGCACACTGCCACCTTCACGAAGGTAGAGCGGCGGACGGCCAAAGACCTCCGTCACGGCCGCATCCGTCGCGCGAAACGCCTTCGCCAGCACCGGCGACTGATCCCGGGGCGTGTTCGAGCGATCCGGCGGGACCACGATGTAGGCCTGGCCTTCGTGCTGATCGATGATCCGTACCGTCACATCCGACGGCACGCGTTCACGGACTGTACGATAGAGCAACTCGCGAATCCGATCCGGATTCTGGTTCGGCACCAGCCGGCAGGAAATCTTCGCCATCGCCTTGCTCGGAATCACGGTCTTCGTGCCCTCGCCCTGATAGCCGCCACCGATGCCATTGAACTCCAGCGTCGGGAGGAAGCGCACGCACTCGAAGGGAGAGTAGCCCGGCGGGGTGTGAAAGGCCGGCACGCCAAGGAACTGACGGTACGCCTCCGCATCGCCGCCGAGCTTCGCGAGCTCCTCGCGCTCCCACGGCTCAACATCCAGCACGTCGTCATAGAAGCCCGGAACATTCACGCGACCGTCCGGCGTGTGCAGCGACGCACACAACTCCGCCAGCGCCTGAATCGGATTGCGCACCACGCCGCCGTGGAGGCCCGAGTGCAGGTCGCTCTTCGCTCCGGTAATCTCCACGTCGAACAGCACCAGCCCGCGCAGGCCGCAGGTGATCACCACCTGATCCGGATTCGGAATCCCCGTATCCGAAAGGAACACGAAATCCGCCTTCTTCAGCGTATCGCGGTACTCGGCGAGAAAGCCCGGGAAACTCGGACTGCCCATCTCCTCCTCGCCCTCGATGAGGAACGTGATGCGGAGCGGTAGATCCGGGCGCTTCTCCAAGAGGCGCGCAACTGCCGCCACATGCACCATCATCGGGCCCTTGTTGTCCGCCGCCCCGCGTCCATAGATCCGCTCACCGCGAATCTCGGGCTCGAAGGGTGCCGACTGCCAGAGGTTCAGCGGGTCCGCCGGCTGGACATCATAGTGCCCGTAGATGATGACGTGCGGCCAGTGATCCGGCCCGCCGCGCCGCGCCAACACAATGGGATGCCGCGGCGTTTTCACCACCTCCACCGCAAAGCCGATCGACGAGAGCAGTCCCGCGATGAAGTCTCGCGCTCCCGCCATGCCTTCGTGGAAACGAGAGTCGGCCGAGACGCTGGGGTGACGGATGAATTCCTTGAGCTTGGTAACGGGGTCGAACATGCCCCCAACCTGCCCCAAACCCCGCTTCCGCGCTAGTCGGAAAAGTGGGCCGCGCGAGAGACCCACGGGCGCGCCGGCGGGTCATCGACGCAGGCGCGGCACAGGCCTCGGCCGCTTCGCTCTTTCCCTGCGGCACGCAAGACCGCTCAGTCCTGAAAGCTTGCCCGGCTCTGCTCGTAAAGGGGAAGATATCTTGGGATCAGCTGTTCGAGATTCCTGATCCGGGTCTCGTCCGCAGGGTGTGTCGAAAGGAGTTCCGGCACCTTCATGCCGCCTTTGCCCGCGGCGGACATCTTGCGCCAAAACGATACCGCAGCCCGCGGGTCATAGCCCGCTCCAGCGGCAAAACGGAGGCCGATCGCGTCCGCCTCCAACTCGTGGAGACGAGAATAGGGCAGCATCACACCAACCGATGTTCCCAACCCGTAAGCCGCCCGGATCAGGTTTCGTCTTTCCTCGTCCACCTTCTTGGCTTCCATTCCCACTTCGGTCAGCAGGGCTCCACCAAGGACCAGCAACTGCTGGGAGGTGCGCTCCGCCCCGTGCCGCGAGGACACGTGCGCCACCTCATGCCCCATCACCGCCGCAAGCTCCGCGTCGGTTTCGGCGATCTTCAGAATGCCCGTGTAGACTCCTACCTTCCCGCCAGGCAGGGCAAAGGCATTGAGCTCATTCGACTCAAAGACCACAAACTCCCACTCCGCATTCGGGAGTTCGCGACCGACCGACTGTGCAATCCGCTTTCCCACCCGCTGAACCCGCGCATTCGCCGCCGGGTCCCGGGAAATCTTCTCCTCCTTCTTGATCTCGGCGAACGCCGACAGCCCCATCGCCGCTTCCTGATTCGGTGACAACAACATCACCTGCCGACGCCCCGTCTCCGGCACAGTGGCGCAGCCGGAAAGCAGAACCGCGAGAAAAACCACCAGAAGGGTCCAAACGCGCATATCCCAATCCTGCATCTGCCCGATCGACGGGCAAGCGCGGACTACCCGGGGTGATCCGCCCGGAGGTAGAGGCGCGCGCGGAACGCAGGCTCTCGCTCAGTGCCGGAAGTGGCGGATGCCGGTGAATACCATCGCCAGGCCACGGTCGTCGGCCGCCTGGATGACTTCCGCATCGCGCACCGAGCCGCCGGGCTGGATCGCGCAGGTCGCGCCCGCCTCCGCCGCCGCGATCAGGCCATCCGCAAACGGAAAGAGCGCCTCGCTCGCCACCACCGACCCCTTGAGGTCAAGACCCGCCTCGCCCGCCTTCCACGCCGCGATGCGCGAGCTGTCGACGCGAGCCATCTGCCCCGCCCCCACGCCCAAGGTCTGCTCACCCCGGGCATAGACGATGGCGTTCGACTTCACGTGCTTGCAGACCTTCCACGCGAAGAGCATCGCCGCCCACTCCTCTTCCGTCGGCTGGCGACGGGTCACGACCTTGAACTCATCGCGACGCCCCAGATGGCGGTCACGGTCCTGCACGAGCACGCCGCCCACCACCGAGCGCACTTCCTGCAGGGCATCCGCGCCCATGCCTTCGCGCGCCACCATCAGTCGCAGGTTCTTCTTCTTCCCCAGGATCGCCCGGGCGTCGTCCGAAAAACGCGGCGCGATGATGACTTCCGTGAAGATCTCCGCGATCGCCGCTGCGAGGGGAGCGTCGAGGGTGCGGTTCACCACGATGATGCCGCCGAACGGGGCCTGACGATCGGTCGCATACGCCTTGTCCCATGCCTCGATGAGCGTGTCCGCACTCGCGACTCCGCAGGGGTTCGTATGCTTGAGGATCGCCACCGTGGGGCGCTCGAACTCACCGATCAGGTAGGTCGCTGAGGTCAGATCGAGAAGATTATTGTAGCTGAGCTCCTTCCCTTGGAGCTGCGAGAAGTGCTCATGGAAGGTGCCATAGAGCGCCGCCTTCTGGTGCGGATTCTCGCCGTAACGCAACACCTGGGCCTTGTCGTACGATGCCGTCCAGCGGCGCGGAAATCCGCTCAGAGCTTCGAGATCCGGCTCCACTTCCTGCTGCTCCAGGTACTGCGCGATCGCGGCGTCGTAACGCGCCGTGCGCTGAAACACTTTCAGCGCCAGCCGCCGCCGCAGCGCGAGCAGGGTCGCCGGCGCCGCCAGCGCCGCCAGCACCGGAGCATAGTCCTCGGGGTCACCGACCACCGTGACGCTCTCGTGATTCTTCGCCGCACTCCGCAGCATCGAGGGTCCGCCGATATCGATGTTCTCGATCGCCTCCTCCCGTTCGACGTGCGGCTTCGCCACCGTCTGCTCGAACGGATACAGGTTCACCACCACCAGATCAATCAGGGCGATAGCGTGCGCCGCCGCCTGCGCCAGGTGCTCAGCCTTGTCCCGCCGACACAGCAGGCCGCCGTGGATCTTGGGGTGCAGCGTCTTCACACGACCTTCCATGATCTCCGGAAATCCGGTGTGCGCCCCGACCTCCGTGACCGGCAACCCAGCCTCAACCAGCAATTTCGCGGTGCCTCCCGTCGAGAGCAGGCGATAGCCATGCTGGCGGACGAGGGCCGTCGCGAAGTCGACGAGGCCGCGCTTGTCGCTGACCGAGAGAAGAGCCAGTTTTTCCATGTGCGGTGAGAAGCGGCGTTTCTGCGCGCGCCAGGTCCGTCCCGCAAGCCGGAAGCAGCCCCGAAAAGCCACCCTCACCCTTCTCCGCCCGTTGCGTTACCGCTCCGGGCCACTATGCTAGACCGTTCGTCCGTCCTCCCGTGCCCGCTTCCGCGCTTCTCCCCGGCCTTCGCGCCTCCCTCAACAATCTGATCTACCACCACGGTGGCAGCAGTCTTCCTGCGGACACGCCCCACGCCTTTGTTTACTTCATCACCATCCACAACGCCTCGGACCGGACGGTGACACTGCTGGGTCGCAAGTGGGTCGTGGAGTACGCGAGCGGCCATCGCCGCGTCATCGAGGGCGACCGCATCGTCGGCGAGACTCCCCGCCTCGCCCCCGGTGAATCCTTTTCCTACAACAGCTACCATGTCACTGGGGAACCCGCCTCCGCTCTCGGCAGCTTCCACGGGGTCGACGAACGAGGGGGCAAAGTGCATGTCACGGTCGGCCCGTTCCAACTTTCGCCGCCCGAGTGCGATTGACCTCCTCCCGCCTCCTCCCGAGCAGCGCTGCAAGTCAGTTAACTTCCGCCAGTTGCCCCTAGATGTCGTTTGCCGATGAAATGCGGTGAGCTGAATCTTACGCTTGCACCGCAGGGGGCTGTGCCTCTCGCTGGCGGATTCGTTCATGAATCTTATCGACCTGAACCGCGACGGTGGCATCGGCGCAAATTCGCTCTTTCTCCAGATTGGCGATATCCGAGTGCTCGTTGACAGCGGTCTGAACCCCAAGCAGGTCGGCCGCAAGGCCGCCCCCGACTTGGCCAAACTCCGGGGCCAGTCTCCGGACCTCATTCTTGTCACGCACTGCCATCTTGACCACATCGGCAGCCTGCCGCTGGCGCTTCGCGAGAATCCCGACGCGCTGGTCATCATGACGCAGTCCAGTCGCATGCTCATCGAGCGGATGCTGCACAACTCCGCGAGCGTGATGATGCGGCAGCGCGAGGACCAGAACATCCCCGACTACCCGCTCTTCACCCACACGGAGATCGACCAGCTCGCCAAGCGCTTTACGGCCCTGCCCTACGGGGTCAGCAAGCGCCTGCGGGTCCGCAAGGACGAGCTCGAGATCATTCTCCACCCGGCCGGGCACGTGGCCGGCGCCGCCGCCATCGAAATCCGCCACAAGCAGCGCGGTATCTTCATCACCGGCGATGTGCTCTTCGAGGATCAACGCACGCTGCCGGGAGCCAAGTTTCCGGCCGGTCATTTCGATACGGTGATCATGGAGACCACCCGCGGCACCACGGCACGGTCCCCGGACCGGGGCCGCGTGACCGAGTTCGGCCGCCTCATCGCCAGCATCAACGACACGATCAACCGCGGCGGATCCTTCCTCATCCCCGTCTTCGCGCTCGGACGCATGCAGGAGGTCCTCACCGTCATCCACGATGCCCGTAAGTTCGGCCATCTGGTCGAATGCCCGATCTTCGCCTCCGGACTCGGCATCGATCTCGCGGACTACTTCGACGAGATCGCCCGCAAGACCAAGCATGTCCGCTTCAATCGTGGCATTCTCAAGGAGCTGAAGGTCAAGCCGCTGCCCCGGAAGCTGAATCCGGGCGAGGATCCGCAGCAAAACGCGCTCTACATCATTAGCTCCGGCATGCTCGTCGAGAACACGCCGAGCTACACGCTGGCGAGCGGCCTGCTGGGGCACGCCCGCAACTCAATCGGTTTTGTCGGCTACTGCGATCCCGATACCCCGGGCGGCGCGCTGCTCGCAACCAAAACCGGCGATCCGTTCCTCTTCGAGGCCGTCAAGGTGAAGACCAAGGTCAACGCCCACATCGAGCGCTTCCAGCTAAGCGGCCATGCCGATCGCGACGAATTACTGCAGTTCGCCCTCCAAACTGAGGCCCGCAGCATCGTGCTGACGCACGGTGAAGCCGCCGCCCGCGCTTGGTTCGCCCAGCAGCTGACCGAGAAGATGCCGCGGACCAAGGTCATCGACCCGATCCCCGGCAAGCTCTACCAGGTCTAGTCCGTTTTTCCTCGCCGTCCGCGGTCGGGAAAAACGCCTTCGCGCTCCAGCAGAGCCTGCTTGCGCGCTACGCCCCAGCGGTAGCCGGAGAGCGCGCCGTTGGCGGCGATGACCCGGTGACACGGGATGAGCACCGCGATCGGATTCGCGCCGCAAGCTTGCGCGACCGCTCGGACCGCGCGCGGACAACCCGCGCGGCGGGCCAGCTCCGCATAGGTCACCGACTCGCCGCACCGCAACGCGCGCAGCTCCGACCAGACACGCTGCTGAAAGGGCGTTCCCACCGGAGCCAAACGCAGCCCGCCCGCGGCGGCCGTGGCGGGTTCCGCCATCACGCGGAGGACATGGTCCACCGCAACCTGCGCCGGTCCAACGACGGCCTCGCGCCAGGCCTCGCGCGGAAAGCGCTCCCGCAACGCGTCCACCCCTTCGCGTCGGGTCCCGGAAAGAAACACCGCCCGCACTTCGCCCGCCACGCCGACCGCCGCAAGCACCCACCCGAGCGGGCTGCGCGCCTGCGCGAAGGTCAACACGTCTTCACGGTCACTCGGGCTTCCCATGGCTCAATTCGTACTTCAGGGGATCGCGATGATACTCTGAGTGGACCGCGTCTCAGGTTGCCGCCGGGATGACCCGCGCCGCAAGGATCTCCTCGAGTCGCCCAGCCACCGATGGGGAACCGGCGACATAGAAGATGCGCCCCATCCGCAGGTCAAAGGACCGCAGCGGGAACAACGGGCCATTTAGGTAGGTCAGGCGTCCACCTCCCGCCTCAACCAAGGGCACCGCGGCGGCAATGTCCCAGACTTTCACGTTGTGATCGACCGTGCCGTCCAGGATTCCCACCGCCACGTAGGCCAGATGCAGCGTGCTGCTGCCGAGCGCCCGCAACTTGCAGTAGGCCGCCACGTCCGCGACATGGCCGGAGAATCGCTTGTCCGAGGGGGAGTGGAATCCGATCAGGCTCTGCGCGTTCAACTCCCCCATCCGCACTCCCACGCGGCGGTCGCCATCGAAGACGCCCACCCCCGGCCCTCCGTGGATCAACGCGTGACGCGAGAGATCGTAGATCACGCCGTACACGGGCACGCCGTCCTCCAGCAGCGCGAGCGAGATGGCGCAGTGGGCGATCCCCATCGCATAGTTGTTCGTGCCGTCGATCGGGTCGAGCACCCACACATAACGCGAGGTCAGCGGAATCGGTGCGTCCGCCTCGGTCAGTTCCTCACTGAAGATCTGGTCCTCCGGAAAACACCGCGAGAGTCGCTCCACGAGGTCGGCCGAGATCGCGAGGTCGACCGCCGTGACGCGGGTGCCATCGCTCTTCCACCGGGTCTCGGCGCGGCCAAAGTTCGCCTGCAGCAGATCGACCTGCGCCAGTACGGCAGTCTTGGCCACCTCAACCCGTTCACGAATGGCCTGCGCCGGATGCAACGACATCCGTCCAGCGAACCCATCCAAAGCCCCGCGGCCAATCCGAAACTGTTTCAGCCCTGGTCCGCCCCGCCCGGATCCGCAGGCCGGGCGAGTTGATGGCCATGCTTCACCCGCGGGGCCGTCCCGCCCCGATTCAGCGCGTCCAGAACCCCCGCCAAGCGGCGGCGACGGTCGTCCGTCTCGGCGAACATCTCCAGTTGCGACTCCGGCTCGGCGACGTTCGAGAAGCGGACGCTGACCAGCCGTAACGGACTGCGTCGCGTCCACGCCGCCCGGAGCAGCGGGCCGATCCACGCGTAGAAGGGCGTCTCCAGATCGGTCGCCTCCGCTAGACTGTGCGCATGGCTCGCCTGACTGAAATCCGGATAACGCACTTTCACGGTCAGCGTCCGCACCCGTTTTCCGTCGGCCCGGATTTTCGGCATCAGTTCGTCGATCATTCCTTTGGCGATGCGCTCGACATCCGCAGGGTCGGAGAGGTCGACCGCGAAGGTCTCCTGCTGCGAATAGCTCTTGGCGTCGTCCGGTTCGGTCTCGACGGGCCGATCGTCCTCCCCGCGCGACGCCGCCACCATCTCCCGCCAGCCCTCGCCGAAGAGCGCGCGGAGTTCGCTCGGCGAACGGGCAACGATGTCTTGGATGAGTCGGACGCCGCGCGAGGCGAGCACTGCCTCCGTCTTTGCACCGATCCCGGGCAACTTGCCCACCGCCAGCGGCGCGAGAAAGGCGGCCTCCTCGCCCGGCGGCACCACCACGAAACCGCGCGGTTTGCGGAGTTTCGAGGCGATCTGCGACACGAGCTTGTTGGTCGCGAGCCCAAAGGAGACCGGGATCGCCAGCTCCGCGCGAATGCGCTCCTGCAGACCGCGCACCGCCGCCTCCACCGCCGCGCGGTCACGCAGTCCGCAGGGCGCCAGATCCAGGTAGCCTTCGTCGATCGAATTGCGCTGCACCCACGGCGTCAGGCCTTCGCAGAGGTCGAACATGCGCCGCGAGACTGTTCCGTAGAGGCCCGGCGTGTGCGGGATGAGGATGAGGTCGGGACACACCCGCCGCGCACGCGTGGTCGGCATCGGCGTATAGACGCCGCAGGCCCGCGCTTCGTAGCTCGCCGAGGAGATGATGCCGCGTTCGGTGCCGCCGACCGCGCAGCGCTGGCCGACCAGCGAGGGATCCCGCGCCTGCTCGCAGGCGACGAAGAAGGCGTCCGCATCGAGATGAACGATGGTCGGAAGGGGCCGGTTCATGCGCTCAGCCTTCGCTCACCGCCACGGTTTCGTCGGGCGCCCCGCCCACGGGCGAAACGCCGTCGAATTCCAGCACGACGCGCGCCTGCGCACGGCAGGCGGACGGGGCGAGACGCAGGCGCACTTCCCAGTCGTTCTGTTCGTCCGGATCCACCAGCACCTGCGCGAGATCCCAGATCTCCGGTGTCTCGTCGACGTGCAGGTGCTTCGCCGCCCGCCCCTCGGGATCGAGCCGGAAGCGGCCACGCGCCTCGAAGTAAGGCCGGAACGCATCCTCGATCCGGCGCGCCAATCCCGTGAGGCTGCCTTCGGGCCTTTCCCCCTCCGTCGGCGGCTCCGGATCCACCCGTGCCGCCGCCGCCTCCCAGTCGCGCGCGGCGACGTCTTGAAGGAAGCCGAGCACCGCACCGCGCAGGAGCCGGCCAAACGCCGCGCGGTCGCGAAGGAGGTCATACGACTGGGGACGCGCCGGCTTGTCGGTGGTCTCCGCGGCGACCCACCCGGGATTGCGTAGGCGTTCCCATTCCTCGAGCAGGCTGGAATCGATCCCCCGGATGAGCTCGCGGAAGTACTCCTCCATCTCGATGACGGGCTCGGTCTTCACCGCATCCGGCACCGTCTGCGCCAGCACTTTCCACGTCTGTGCGAGGTGCCGCAGGAGCAGGCCCTCCGAGCGCTCGAGCCCGTACTCACGGATGTAATCGGCGAAGGACTGGTAACGCTCGAACATCTCGCGCGCGATCGACTTGGGTCGCACGTTCTCCTGCTCCACCCACGGGTGCGCCGCCTTGAAGGCGTTGAAGTGTTCGTAGAGGAACTCGCGGAGCGGCTTCGGGTGCTCGACCTCCTCCAGTTTCTCCATCCGCTCTTCGTAGGGGACGCCGGCCGCGCGCATCTCCTCAAGTTTCGCGCCCTTCAGGCGGTCGACCTGCCGGCGCAGGATCGGCTCGGGATCCTCGACGATCGCCTCGCAGAGGGTCAGTAGGTCAAAGGGGTAGTCCGGGGACTCGCGATCCAGCAGCGGGCAGGTGTCGATCAGGAACAGCGAGAGCGCTTGGTGAAGCGAGAAGTCCTCCTGCAGCTCGATGTTCACCCGGAGGCGGCGTCCGCTCGCCTCCCGGGGCGCCGACTCGATGATGCCTCGCTCGAGCAGCGAGCGCAGCAGCTGGAACGCCCGCCGCCGCAGCTGGCGCCGCCGGGTCGCCGTCTCGTGACACTCGGCGATCAGCCGCTTCATCGCCCCGCAGCCATCACCGTCCCGCCCAAGCACCAGCAGCAGCATGCTGTGCGTCACGTCGAAACGTGACACCAATGCCTCCGATGGGGCGGAGAGCAGTCGCTCGAAGGTCTTGGCATCCCACCCGACCGATCCCTCCGGTGCCGCGCGCTTGACGAGCTTCTTCGCCTTGCGTGGATCCGCCGCCGCCCGCTCCGCTGCCCGCTTGTTCTCGATCGCGTGCTCCGGCGCCTGGATGATCACGAAGCCCTTGTCGTCATAGCCCCGCCGCCCGGCCCGTCCGGCGACCTGACGGAAGTCGCGCACGCTGAGAATCGCCGCTTTCTTCCCGTCGTACTTCCACAGCTGCGTGAACACCACGGTGCGGATCGGCACGTTGATTCCGACGCCCAAGGTATCCGTCCCGCAGATCAGCTTGAGCAGGCCGCGCTGCGCGAGCGACTCCACGAGAATGCGGTACTTCGGCAGCAGCCCGGCATGGTGGACGCCGATGCCATGACGCAGCCAACGCTTCATCTCGCGGCCATACGGGCTATTGAAACGCACCTTCTCGAGTTCTTCCGCGAGCCGGGCTTTCTCCTCCTTCGTGCAGAGATTCAGGCTCATCCAGTCCTGCGCCCCCTCGGAGGCCGAGCGCTGGGTAAAGTACACGAGGTACACGGGCGCCTTGCGCTCGAGCAACAGCTGCGCCACGCGCTCGCCGAGGGGCGTCTCCGAATACTCGAACTCCAGGGGCACCGGCCGACGGTCACTGCGGACCGTGAGGCAGGGCGCGCCCGTCACTCGCTGCAGATCCCGCTCGAAGAACTCCGTGCCTCCGAGCGTCGCCGACATGAGCAGGAAACGCGTCTGTGGCAGCGTGAGGAGCGGGACCTGCCACGCCGTGCCGCGATCCGCGTCCGAGTAGTAGTGAAACTCGTCCATGATCACCGCTCCAATCTCCGCCCGGTCACCCCGCGCGAGCGCCATGTTTGCGAGGATCTCAGCCGTGCAGCAGAGGACCGGCGCGTGCGGGTTCACGCTGGCATCGCCGGTCATCATGCCGACGTTCTCCGGCCCGAAGTCGCGACAGAGCGCGAGGAACTTCTCGTTCACCAGTGCCTTGATCGGACAGGTATAGATCGAGCGCTGCCCCGCACAGAGCGCGCGGAAGTGAAAGGCCGCCGCCACAAGCGACTTTCCGGAGCCGGTCGGGGTCGCGAGGATCACGTTGCTGCCCGCGAAGAGTTCCAGAATGGCCTCCTCTTGCTCCGGATAGAGCTCCAAGCCGCGCTCCGCCGCGACCGCCAGAAAGCGCGCCAGGACCGCCTCTCCGTCACTGCCCGGCGGCAGCGGCGCCAGCGGTGCGGAAACGGGGAGCGTCGACATCCGTCCGAGAAGGAAGCGCGACCGCCCCGGACTCAAGGCCCACCTTGGCTCGGTGCAGCATCGCCGATCCCCAAATCTCGGCCTGGGCGACGGTTCAATCCGCACGCCACGCCAGCCGCGGCCACCCAACCGAATGCGGACCAAGCCCGTGGCCGCTCTCCCGCATCGCTCACCATCCCCGCAGCTTCGAGCACGCGGCGCGTCCACCCTGAGTTTCAACCGAGCCCTCCCCACTACGTAGAATGCCGATCACCAGATGATTGAGTCTTATCGCAATTGAGTATCTACGAACTCCGCTTTTGGGAGAAATTGAAGCGCCCCCGATACCGATCGGGGGCGGGCAGCGTCATTTACGATCTCCGCGCCATGAATCCTCTTCGTTCGCTGCCCGCTCCGCGTTTTCTGCTCGTTTGCTGTCTCGCCGGGATCGGCGTCGGTTCGAACCCTTCACTAGCCCAGACGCCGGTGACCACGGAGGCGGCGCCGGCCGGGGAGCGACGGGAGCGGCGGTGGCCGACTGCCGGCGAGATGCGTGAACGCATGTCGGCCGCGCTGCGTGATCAATTTCAGGTCGAGGACGACGAGGAGTGGCGCTTGATCTACGAACGCATCGAGCGGGTCTCGGAGTTGCGTCGTGCCGCCGGCGCCGGCGGACCGATGGGTGCGGCCATAGCTTTCCGCGCCGCCCGCGCGGCGGGAGGTGGCGGCGAGGCTGCAGACCAGGCCCGCCCAGGCGGCGGACGTGGCGGCCTCGCCGGCCTCGCCAGTCCCGAGACCGAATCGCTCGTCACCGCCCTCTATGCCAACGCTCCCGAAGCGGAACTCCGCTCGCGCTTGGAGCGTCTGCGCGCAGCCCGCAAGGCCAACGAGGTCAAACTCGTCGCCGCCCAGGACGAGCTGCGTTCCGTGCTCAACCTGCGTCAGGAAGCCATTGCGGTGGTCGCCGGCCTGCTGCCTTAAGCCCGCCGCATGTCCCCGTCATCCACCTCCGCACCTTTGCCGGAGACGCTCACCCGCCTCGTCGAACAGCGGCAACTGACCGTCTCGGACGCGCAACGATTTCTCGCGCAACCGGGGCTGACCGCGGGCCCCGCGGGCCACGAAGCCGCCGTCTTGCGCTGGCTCGCCGGCGAGTACGGCGTCGCGTTCAACGAACTCAGCGCGATCGCGCCGGAGCGCGACCTGCTGGCCGCGTTTCCGGCCCGACTGCTCGTACGCGACGAGCTCCTGCCACTCCGCCGTCTGCCAGACGGGAGCGTCGAAGTTGCCACCGCGCGTCTCTTCGCCACCGCCGCCTTCGATGGGCTGCGCAGCGTGACGGGCCTGCGTCTCCGACCCGTACTCGCCCCGAGCGACGCGTTGCGGCGCGAGCTCAAGGAGCGCCTTGGCGTCGGAGCCGACACCCTCGGGATTCTCGGTGACGAGGCCGGCCTGCAGGTGGTCGAACCGGAAGGCGCGGAGGATACCGATCTGGATGGCGCGGCCGAGGACGCATCGATCATCCGCTTCGTCAACCAAGTGCTCCGCGACGCGATCGAGCTGCGCGCCTCGGACATTCACCTTGAGCCGTTCGAGAGTGAACTGCGCATCCGCTACCGCATCGACGGGGTTCTTCAGGAAGTGCCGGTGCCAGCGCAGATCAAGCGCTTCCAGCCCGCGATCGTCGCCCGGGTCAAGATCCTCAGCCACCTGAACATCGCGGAAAAGCGTCTTCCCCAAGACGGCCGCATCAAGGTGCGGATCGACGATGCCGAGGTCGACATCCGCGTCTCGATCATCCCCATGCTGCACGGCGAGGCCGTGGTGCTCCGCCTGCTGCGGCAGAACGCCGCCCTGCGCGGCGTGGCCGAGTTGGGACTCGGGGCACGCGAGCTGGCCGCGCTGCGGCGGGTCCTGCAACTCCCGCACGGGATCGTGCTCGTCACGGGACCCACCGGCAGCGGCAAGACGTCGACGCTCTACACCGCGCTCCAGGAGATCAACGACGCGGAGCGGAAGATCATCACGATCGAGGACCCGATCGAGTACCAGCTCCGTGGCATCAACCAGATCCAGGTATCGGAGAAGTCCGGCCTGACCTTCGCCCGCGGACTCCGCTCGATTTTGCGACATGACCCCGACGTGATCTTGATCGGCGAAATCCGCGATGCCGAGACGGCGCAGATCGCGGTGCAGGCCTCGCTGACGGGACATCTCGTCTTTTCCACTCTCCACACCAACGACGCTCCGGGCGCGATCACGCGTCTGATCGACATGGGCATCGAGCCCTACCTCGTCGCCTCCGCCATCGAGGCGGTGCTCGCCCAGCGTCTGGTCCGCGTCCTTTGCCCGCACTGCCGGACGGTCGACGATTCTCCCACGTGCCGCGCGCTGCGGACACGGCTTGGCATCGATCCGGGCGCCGTGGTCTACCGTGCGGTCGGCTGCCGCGAGTGCCGACAGACCGGTTACCACGGGCGACGCGCGATCTTTGAATGGATGGACACGAGCGCGGAGATCCGTGAACTCATCCTGCGTTCGGCCTCGGCCGATGCGCTCCGCGAGGCGGCCTCGCGCGCGGGACTGCGCACGCTCGCGGCCGACGGCCGACGTCTCGTCGAGGCGGGTGTGACGACCCTCGACGAGGTGCTCAGTGTCACCTCCACCGGGGAACCGACGGACATCGTTGAGGGAGGCCCGGTCCGCTGATGCCTGACTTCGCCTACAAAGCCATTGAGCCCGGCGGAGCGCTGATCGAGGGACAGCTTTCGGCCCCGGGCCGCGCGCAGGCGCTGCGCGAGATCGAGGCCCGCGGGCTGCGCCCGATCCGGATCGAGGATCGCGCCGCCGGGGCGGTGCGCCAGGAGTCTTCCGCCGGCTCGGAGGGTGGCTGGTTTGGCCGCCGCCAGCGGGTCACCCCCGCAATGCTCGAAGCCTTTACGCGCCTGCTGTCCAGTCTGCTCGCCGCCGGCGTCCCGTTCAGCCGCGCATTGCTCATCCTCCAGCGCGAGGCCACCGCTCCGGCGGCGAAGGCAAAGTGGCGCGAACTGCACGCTCACGTGGTCGACGGGTTGCCGCTATCAGCCGCGATGGCGCGGTCCCCCGAGACGTTCACCCGGGTCTACGTCGCGATGGTCGAGGCGGGCGAGACCGGCGGCTTCCTCGACGCGGTGCTCGCCCAGATCGCGGACTTCCAAGCGCGTGAGAAGGAACTGCGGGCCAAGGTCACGGCCGCGATGGTCTACCCAACGGTGCTGCTGGTCCTCGCCATCGCGGTGATCGTTTTCCTCCTGGTCTTCTTCATCCCGCGTTTCCAGCTCGTGTTCCAGGGATTCAACGCAGAACTCCCGCTGATCACGCAACTGATCGTCGGCGCGAGCCACCTCCTGCGTCAGGCCGGGCTTCCCCTGCTCGTCGCCGCCGTGGTCGGCGGCTACTTTCTGCGCCGCTGGCTCCGGACCGAGGCCGGTCGCCGCACCGCCGATCAGCTCTGGCTGAGGGTGCCACTCGTCGGACCTCTCGTCGCGCAGTATGCGATGGCGCGGTTCTGCCGCATGCTTGGAACGCTGCTCGGCGCGGGCGTGCCGCTCATCAGCGCGCTCGGGGTCGCGCGACGGTCCTTGGGCAACCAGGTGCTCGTGGATGCGGTGGGGGACTCCATCGAACGCGTCCGGAGCGGCGAGCCCCTCGGGGTCAGCCTCGCGGCGCAGCGCCAGCTCTTCCCTGGCGCCGTGGTCGAGATGATCTCCGTCGGCGAGGAGTCCGGAAGGCTCGATCGCGAATTGGTGCGTCTCGCGACGACGACGGAGGGCGAACTCGACCAGCAGCTCAAGACGACAGTCGCGCTCGCCGAACCCCTGCTCCTCTTCCTCATCGCCGCCGTCGTTGGGCTGATCTTCATCGGCATGCTGATCCCGATTTTCTCTCTGCAAGACCACATCCGCTAACCCCATCGCTGTTCCCATGCACCGTCACTCCCGACGTCTCCATCCCTCCCGCGCCCGCGGCTTCACACTCGTCGAGTTGCTGCTCGTCCTCGTGATCCTGGGCACCCTCGCCGCACTCGTGCTGCCGAAGTTCACCGGCCGCACCGAGCAGGCCCGCATCACCGCAGCCCAGACTCAGATCGCGACCTTCGGCACCGCGCTCGATGCCTTCGAGATCGACACCGGCTCGTACCCGACCGGCCGCGCGGGGCTGCAAAGCCTCGTGACGGCGCCGGGCGACGTCCAGGGCTGGCGCGGTCCGTACCTAAAGAGCGACATCCCATTCGACCCGTGGGGTAACGCCTACGGCTACGAGTTCCCCGGTCGCTTGAATCCGGCCGGCTACGATCTCCGCTCCTCCGGACCGGACGGCCAGCCGAACACAGTGGATGATATCGTCAACGGCACATCCTCCGCGCGCTGATCAGCCGCGGTGGCGGGCCTTCACGCTCGTCGAACTGCTGCTCGTCCTCGCGCTGCTCGCGATCGGCGCCAGCCTGTCCGCACCCCAGCTGGCGGCGTTCTTCCGCGGCCGGACGCTGGACAACGAAGCCCGCCGGCTCCTGTCGCTCACGCACCTGGGCGCGGCGCGCGCCGCCGCCGAGGGTCGTCCGATTTCGCTGTGGTTCGATCCGCCGTCGGGCCGCTACGGCCTCACCGCATTCGACGATGCGCGCACCCCCGACACCCGCGCCCTAACCTTCACCCTCGATCCCGAACTGCAGCTGGTCCTGTCGTTCACCCGCGAGGCGCCGCCCTATGCCGATCCGCTTTTTCTCACCAGTGATCGGACCGCTACGCCGGGGATTCGCTTTGAGCCCGACGGCACCCTCGACGGTGGGAGCCTCCAACGCGTGACCCTTCGGCAAGGCACCTCGACCGCGATCGATCTCGCCCTCACGGACGATGGGCTCCGCTACGAACTCCTCCGCCACGATGCCGCTCCGGGCCGCTGATTCCTCCACTGCGGGATTCACCCTCGCCGAAGTACTCGCCGCGCTGGTCCTCCTCGCGATCGTGGTACCCGTCGCCTTGGAGGCCGTGAGTCTGGCCAGTCGCGCGGGCAGCTTGGGGCAGCGCAAGGCGGCCGCCGCGCGCGTGGCGGAACGAGTCCTCAGCGAGTACGTCAGCACCGGCCGGACCGAGACCGGGTCGGACACCGGGAGCGCCGCGGAAGCGGGCCTGCTGTACCAATGGCGTCTGGAACGGACGCCCTGGGCGGCCGACCCGCTGGAGGAGGTGACCGTCCAAGTGACCTTCGACTTACAGGGTGAAACCCGGAGCCTCTCGCTCAGCACGCTCATCGACCCGACGCGGACCGCCGCGACGTCCGGTGCCACCGCCTCCGATCCATGAGTCCGCCGCGCGCAGCGATTTCCTCTCGATCGCGAGACCGGCGGGCCTTCACGCTCCTCGAGGTCCTGCTTTCGCTCGCGTTGGCGGCGATCGCGATCGTCGCTGCGCAGTCTGCGTTCGGAAGCGCATTCCGGCTACGCCAGCACGCCCAGGATCGAATCGACTCCGAGCTCGCGGTCCACCGTGCGCTCCAGATCGTGCGCGAGGACTTGGCCGGCCTGCTGCCGCGGGGCGGTCGCTTCTCGGGCGAACTGCAGACCGCGGCGGGCTCCGAGATCGAGGCTCCCGTCGGGGCGATCGCGGTCGGTCCGGACTTCGTCTGCACGTCCGGCCGGGTCGATGCCTGGTCGCCCTTCGGCGATGTCCAGCGGGTCAGCTACCATCTCGTACCCAGCGCGGATGTCACCACCCGCGATCGCTTCACCCTCATGCGTACCGTCTCGCGCAATCTTCTGCCCGTGGCGGAGTCCGAGGCCCAGACCCAGACGCTGCTGGACGGCGTTTCCGCCGCCCTCTTTGAGTACCACGACGGATCCGGATGGGCCTCGGACTGGGACTCCGCCGCGACCCGAGCCATGCCGGTGGCGATCCGGCTCACGCTGGAGCGGGCGACACCGGACGGGACCGCGGCCGCACAAACCATCGAGCTGGTCGTACCCGTCGCCGTCGGCGAACCCAGCACATGAAACGACACCGCTCCACCACGTGCCTTCACCACGGCGGCTCGGTCCTCGTGATCGTGCTCTGGACCTGCTTCGGGCTCGCCGCGCTCGCCCTCACCTTTGCCCACACCATGAGTCTGGAGCTGCGCACGGCCGCGGCCCGCGCCGGCAACGCCTCCGCCCGCGCCGCCGCGGAAGGAGGCATGCGTTACGCACAATGGGTGCTCACACAGCACGCGACCGCTGGTCAGGTTCCTCGCGCGTCCGACTACGAAGCGGAGGCCCTGCCGGTCGGTGAAGCTACATTCTCCCTCATCGGACGCGACCCGGACGCCGCGACACCAGACCTCCCCTTCTTCGGCCTCGTTGACGAAGCCGCGAAGCTGAACCTCAACACGGCCTCGCAAGCGATGCTTGAGGCGCTGCCGGAGATGACGCCGGAACTCGCCGCAGCGATCCTTGACTGGCGCGACAGCGATGCCGAACCGCGAGAGCAAGGCGCCGAGGACGAAACCTACTCCCGACTCAGTCCCGCCCGCCGCGCCAAGAACGGCCCCTTCGAAACCGTCGAGGAACTGCGGCTGGTCCATGGCGCGACGCTCGAGCTGCTGTACGGTGAGGACACCAACCTAAACGGGGTGCTCGACCCCAACGAGGACGACGGTGATCTCTCTCCCCCACTCGACGACCGCAACGGCGTGCTCCGGCGCGGCCTGGTCGATTACCTCACGGTCTACAGCGCCCACCCCAACCGCCGCAGCGATGGTTCGCGGCGCCTCGACGTCACCGCCAACGAAGCGCGCCCACGGCTATTCCAGCTCCTGAACCAGCGGCTGGGTGAGAACCGTGCCGCTGAGGTGATTCGTTCCATCGAGGGACGTCCCTTGGGCAGCGTGGCCGAGCTGTTGGTGCGCGGACGTCTGTCCCCCGCGGAATTCGCGCGCGTGCAGGCTGATCTAGCAAGTTCCGGCGCGGCGCTCAGCCGGGGCCTCATCAACGTCAACACGGCCCCCGAGGCCGTACTCGCCTGCATCCCCGGAATCGGCCAAGCCGGAGCCCGTTCAATCGTGGCGTACCGGCTATCCCATCCGGAGGAACTCACCTCCATCGGCTGGCTGCCCGCGGCGCTGCCGCCAGAGGCAGTGATTCAGGCCGGACCATTCATCACCGGAGAGAGCTACCAGTTCCTCGCCGACATCGAAGCGTTCGGCCCGCACGGCTATGGACGCAGCCGCCTGCGCACCCTCTTCGATCTCTCTTCCGGCTCTCCTCGCCTGGTGCTGCGCCAGGAGACGTCCCGCTTCGGTCGTGCCTCCAACGGCGATCCCGCCGCGGGCATCCGCCTCTCTCGACTCTGATCCTTTCTTCTATGTCTTGGCTTCGTCCCTCCCGTCCGTCTGCACTCCTCGGTCTCGTCTTCGAGGACGAGGCCGTGCTGGCGACCCTCGCCCGCACGGAAGCCGACGAACTCCCGGCGCCGCTCCGGCTACCCTGTGCGCTCGACCGCGACGACCCCGTCCTGCTCGGACGCGCGCTGCGCCGCGCCCTGCGCGCCGCCGGCTGGAAGTGGGACCGTTGCGTCGTCGGTCTCCCGACCGAGTGGTGCCTCGCGCTCGCCACGACGGTTCCCGATCTGTCACCCGAGGATCTCGATGCCTTCCTGGCCTTGGAGGCCGAACGAGGACTCCCCAGCGATCTCGCCGATTGGGTGATCGGACGTTGCACGAGTGCCGAGCCCTCCGGCAAGCAGGTCCTGCAGGTCGCACTCAGCCGCCCTCGCCTCGCGCGGATCGAGACGATGCTCCGCGCGGCCGGACTGCGACCGACGCTGATCACCGCCACACTCGCCGCCGCCGCCCTCGCGGGGACGAGACCGGCGATCGTCGTGCGCCAGGGCCGGTCCAGCGGGGCCCTCTGCCTCGCGGCGCCGAGTGGCGTCGTCACGCTGCGCTCGGTCGGCACCACCGACGACTCCTTGGCCGAGCTCACGCGCGAGCTGCGCATCACGCGTGAGGCGCAGCCGGCACTGCCACCCCACGCGCCCGCGCGGCTGCTCGTCATCACCTCCCGCCCCGAGGTCGTCAGCGCTTCCGACGGCCGCGATCCTGTCACCGCGTTCGGACGCGCCGCCTCCGTTGAGGTGCACGCGGACGACGTGCTGCCGGGCCTGTTGCTGACCGCGGTCCGGAACGATTCCTCGAGCCTTCCCGCACTCCGTCCGACCACGCCCGCACGCTGGTCGGCCCTCCTGCGGCGGCCGGGATCCCGGCGGCTGCGCACGCTGGCGCTCGCTGCGGCCGCCGGTCTGGTCGTCGTGGCGGCGGCGTTCGCCTGGCGGGAAATTCAGCTGCAGGCCCTGCGCCATGACTGGTCCGCTCTTCGACCGGAGGTCCAGCGTCTCAGCGACGTACAGACGCGGCTCCGGGAATTCCGCGCCTGGGACGATCCCTCTCTGCCCAGCCTGGCACTGCTGCGCCTCGTTTCGGAGGCGTTCCCGGAGTCGGGCACCGTGACGGCTCGCTCGGTCGAACTGCGCCCGCCCAATAGCATCACCGTGAGTGGCTCCGCCCGCGAGCACGGTGCGCTGCTGGCAACCGTGGATCGACTGCGCCAGCAACCGTCCGTCCGCAACGTCCGCGTTGAGCAGATCCGCGGGCAGAGTCCCGCTCAGTTCACGTTTGCCGTGGAACTCAACCGTCCCGCCTCGCCATGAAGCTCCCTCCCCGTCAACGGCTGCTGCTCATCGCCAGCGGTGTCATGGTCGGTCTCCTCGCGCTCGATCGTCTTGTGATCGGGCCGGCGGTCGCCCATTGGCAAGCGCGGACCACCGAGATCGCCACGCTCGAGCGGACGCTCTCCGCCGGCCGCGCGGTCATCGAGCGGCGCGAGCAGACCGAAGCAGCATGGCGTCGGCTCCGCGAGGGCGCGCTGCCCCGCGATCCCTCCATGGCCGAACAGCGCCTGCTCTCGTCGCTCGAGACGTGGGCCCGCGCTCAGGGCGTGGAACTCACGGGGCTCCGGCCCCGCTGGCGCAAATCGAGCGCCAGCGACGCGTCGCTCCTCGAATGCCGACTCGACGCCTCCGGCTCGCTGCCGGCACTGGTGCGGCTGCTCGGAGAACTGGAGCGCTCGCCGCTCGCACTTCGGGTCGAGAGTCTCGAACTCACTTCGCGCGACGAGACCGGACAACGGCTCGCCCTTGCGGTCACCGTCACCGGGCTTCGCTTCGCCCCCTTGGAGGCTCGGCCATGAGCGCGCCTCGCTCTCGTCCATCCCGCGCCTTCTCGTGGGCTGCAGCCCTCACGTTGGCTGCGCTGTCCGCCGTCGGCATCCCCGTGCAAGCGCAAGGCACGCCGACTCCTGCCACGGATCCGGTCCGCGCCATCGCCGAGCGCAACATCTTCAACCCTTCGCGCGTACCGCGCAGCAGCGCCGCCCCAAGCTCACCCAGCGCACCGCCATCACCCATCGCCGAGCTCATCACCTTGGTCGGCGTGCTGGACGACGGCCGGCGCAGACTGGCGTTGTTCGATGGGACGTCCGCCACGCTGCGTCAGGCGCTCAAGGTGGGTGGAGATGTGGCGGGGCTGACCCTGACTGCGGTCGACCTGCAGCAAGCTTCCCTCGCGGTGGACGGCCAGACCCTGGTCCTCCGGGTCGGCGCCTCGCTCGCGCGCGAGCCGGGAGGCCCCTGGCGCATCGCCCCGGACGCGCGGGCCGCCACCAGCACGACCGACCCTGCTCCCTCCCCCTCAGTCGCCCCTGCTTCCCCATCATCCGACCCCAGCGACGCCCTGCGCCGCCTCAAAGAACGCCGCCGCAAACAACTCAAGGAATGAAACGTCACCCTTCCCTCCACGCCCTCGCGCTCATCGCCGCGTTTGCCCAGCCGACCGGCGGCCGATCCGCCCTCGCCGCTCAAGCGGCCGACGAAGCGCCCGCGGTCGTCGTCGCGGCGCCCGCCCCGGCGGCCGCATCGTCCGATGGCCCCGCTTCGTCGGGGCTGCGCTTCAACTTCCGCGGTGCACCGCTGGAGGTCGTGCTGCAGTACCTCAGCGAGGCAGCCGGATTCGTCATCGTCTTGGAGACTCCGGTGAAAGGCACGATCGAGATGTGGAGCGCGCAGCCGATCTCCCGTGAGGAGGCCATCCCACTGCTGAACTTGGCGCTCAATCGGCTCGGCTACACGGCGACGGTGCAGGGACGAACCCTCATCGTCGCGGCCAAGGACGAGGCACGAAAGCGATCGCTGCCGGTCCGCACCGGCAACGACCCGCGCGAGATCCCGGCGAACGCCGACATGGTCATGCAGGTCATCCCGCTGCGTCACATCACCGCCGCCAAGGTCGCCAGCGACATCGCCAGCCTCGTTCCGCCCAGCGCCACGCTGACGGCGAACGAGGACAGCAACTCACTGGTTGTCACCGACACCAACCTCAATGTGCGTCACGTGGTCGAAATCGTCTCCGCGCTGGATCTCTCCGTGCAAAGCGACTCGACGCTCAAGATCTTCCGGCTGCGCAACGCCGATCCGGTCGAGATCGCCGAGATCCTGACCGCCCTCTTCGATCCCTCGACCGGGTCCGGAGGCGGCCAGGGCCAGACGGCGGCGTTCAGCTTTCCGGGCATGCCTCCGGGAATCGCGGCGGCAATCTCCGCCCGAGCCACGCAAGCCGGTGGAGGTCGCGGGAGCGGCGGCGGTCGGGGCAATAACTCCGCGTCCCGCTCCGGCGCCACCGCCGTGAACGTCGTGTCCGATCCTCGCACGCAGTCCGTCGTGATCACCGCCCCCAAGGACGCGATGTTCCAGATCGGCGAGATCATTGCTCAGCTGGATGCGGGATCCGACCGCAAGCAGAAGGTCTTCGTCTACACACTGGAGAACGCCGACGTGCAGCAGGTCGAGGCCGTGCTGCGCGACTTGTTCCAAGTCAGCGGCGGCCGCACCGGATCATCCTCCTCAGCGAATCAAGCCGACCCTCTCTCCAACCGCGCCGCGAGCAATAACCAGCAGAGCGGCGCCTTCATGAACAACGCGTCGGGCAATCCGCGCTAACCCAGCCGTCCCGCCATGATCCCCTTCCGCGCCTTTCGCACCCTCATCGCCGTCTCCCTGCTCCTCGCGGGCTCTGCCCCCCTTCTCGAGGCCCAGTCGGCCAACCGCACCAACGCCAACCGCACCGGCGGCGCCGGCAACAACGCCCGCCGCTCCGGCGTGACCGGCGGGGGAGGCATGAACCGCACCGGCGGCGAACGCCAGTACCAGAACGCGACCACCCTCGGCGACGCCATCATCAGCAGCAATCCGGAGACCCGGCGGATCATCGTCGTCACCGACGAAGAAACGAACGAGAGCATCCGGCAGGTCATCGAAAGCCTCGACCGGCCCAAGCCACAGGTGCTGATCAACGTCGTCTTCGTCCAGGTCACGCACAACAACGACCTCGATGTCGGCGCCGAGCTGCAGCGCCGCGGCATTTCCCTCGGCGACCGGACAACCTCCACCGCGAGCACGGTCTTCGGCGGCTCCGCGACCGGCGGCATCTACAACGTGGTCGGCCCCGACGTGAACGCCACTCTCCGCGCGCTCTCCACCGTGGGGAAAACCGAGATTCTCTCGCGCCCCTCGATCCTCGCCCGCAGCAGCCAGCAGGCCACCATCATGGTCGGTCAGGAGGTGCCGTTCATCACCAACTCCCGCATCAGCGACACCGGACAGACTACGAATACGGTTCAGTATCAGGATATCGGCATCATCCTGCGCGTGACGCCTTTCATCACCTCCGAGGGTCTGGTCGAGATGATCGTCACGCCCGAGATTTCCGCGCTGAGTGAGCGCACCGTCGCCATTTCCGACACCGTGAACACGCCGGTGATCGACAAGCGGTCGGCCGACACGGTGGTGGTGACGCCGAGCGAGAGCACCGTCGTGATCGGCGGGCTGATCTCGAACCAGACCACCAGCCAAGACCGCAAGGTCCCGCTGCTGGGCGACGTGCCGTTGCTGGGCAACCTCTTCAAGCGCACGACCCGGCAGACCGCCAAGACCGAGCTGCTGATCTTCCTCACGCCGCGGGTCGTGCAGCACCCGAACGACCTCGCGAAGCTGACGGACGTCGAGCGCGGCAAGCTGGAACTGAAAGCGACGACGCTACCGGCCGGTCAAGTAGACAAGCTGGTCGGCGAACCCTGATCCACTCCCGGACCGCGCGGCGGATCGCCGACCCGCCGCGCGGGGTCGGACCACTCGGGCCTTTGCCTAGAAGCTCGGCGAAACCTGCACGGCCTCGCCGGGCAAGGCCTCGTAGTTTTCGCCCTGACTCCACGTCAGGTCGTTCACCAGGAGCTTGAAGACCACCGGGCCGTGCGTCGGCAGAGTGATCGTCCAGCGGCTGTCGGCCTCGCAGTGCATCGCGACACCGGACGACCAATTCAGGCCCGCGCCCTGACCACGGATGTAAAGTGTACTGCCGAAGCCAACGTCGATGATCGCCGCCACCGTCACGGCCGAAGGCAACACCGCAGCGGGTGCGGTCGCGACTGGGACCGTGACCTCGCGGCGGTCCGGGATCGGGATGGGTTGAGGCGTGCGATGGGTGACGCGACGCGGTTGGAGAGCTTTGCGCGGCACCTTGGTGACGGGGGAGACCTTGGACGCCGCAGGGCGGCAGGCCTTGGTTCGTTTGACTGGCTTGACCTGTGGGGTGGCAGGCTTGGCGGGCTTATTGGACTTCTTGCTCATGATGGATCAACCTCAGGTTTCAGTCGTTCGGCGGACAAAGCGTCCGCGCTTCACCTTCTGACACCAGCAGACTCCACACCGTTCCCTGCCGCGCGTCGAGTGTGCCCCGTTGTAAAAAAACGTCGCCTCCCGGTAAAAAGGAGGCGACGGCGGGAAACTGGTGGAGCAGATGGGAATCAAACCCACGACCTCTTCATTGCGAACGAAGCGCTCTATCAACTGAGCTACTGCCCCGGAAAGGAAGGGAGTTTTTGAGGAAGCCCGCCCCGCGAGTAAACACCAAAGTTTCGCGGGCGGACCTGCGGGGAAGGGTCAAAGTCTCCGCTCGGGTTCGAGCCGGGCGAAGGCCAATTTGCCCCCAGCGGAAGGCATCAGGCCGGTGATCTCAACCCGCACGACCTGACCGACCCGCGCGAGGGCGTCGGCGACCACGACCATCGATCCGTCATCGAAGAACCCAACGGCCTGCCCCGGTTCCTTGCCGGCCTTCACCAACTGGACCTCCACGCTCTGACCGAGGGCGAGCTCCACTCTCAAGGAGCGCGCCAACGCGTGGAGATTCAGCCACGGGACACCTTGGAACTCAGCCAGCTTGGCCAAGTTGTAGTCCGTCGTCATCAGTCGGGCCTGCAGCGAGCGCGCGAGGAAGACCAGCTTGGCGTCGACTTCGTCGGGTCGGGCCTCGCTCTCGTGCACACGCAAGTCCAGGCGCGGGATCCGGCGTAGTTCATTCAGCACTTCAAGACCACGGCGCCCGCGCGCCTGCCGATGCGGCTCGGGCGAATCGGCGATGGCCTGCACGGCATTCAGCACAAAGCGTGGGATGACCAGTGCGGCGCCAAGGAAACCCGACTCGCACACCTTCACGATCCGTCCGTCGATCAACGCGCTCGCGTCGACGACGACCAAGGGCACATCCACGTCGTGCGGCACGAAACGGACATACGGGATCACCAGGTTGAACTCATCCTTGCCCCGCAGCGCGATGACCGTGCCAAGGTAGCCGCACGTCAGGAAAAGGCCGAGGCGAGCGAGATAGATCATCTGCGGGTCTCCCTGCTCAAAGAGCGGTGATGCACTCAACAGGTAGCCAATCAGCGAGCCGATCCCGAGGCCGAAGGTGACCGCGCTCAGGCCCCGGAGGGAGAATCCGCGCAGCAGCAGGTCCACCAACACGATCAGGACCCCAAGCAGCAGCCCCACCATGACGGCAAAGAGCCTCAGTCGATCCCACTCTGGAATCGCGTAGCACACCAAGCCCCCCGCGGCGCCACACAGGGCCACGAACACGATCCGGATCGGCCAGAGAGTCTTGTTCATCGACCCCCACTCCCTTCGGCTCACCCCCTCACCGAAAGAGGAAAAAAAGCACGAACGGCAAACCAATGCCAATCGCCATCAATAGGTAAAGCCAGACCAGCACTCGGCTGGCTTTTGCCTTTTCTTCAGGGGTCGGCTCCATTGTCGTGCAGCGCAGCGAAACCCCGGACCATGAAAAAGCAATACTGGCTGGTGAAGCAGGAACCCGAGACCTACGCTTGGTCGACGTTCGTCGCCGATGGGCAGACCGTCTGGGACGGGGTGCGTAATTTCCAAGCCCGGAACAACTTGAAGGCCATGCAGGCCGGGGACGCCGTGCTCTTCTACGCCAGCATGGACCCGCGGCAGGTGATGGGAATCGCGGAGGTCGCGCAAACCGCCTTTCCGGATCCGACGGTCCCCGCGGACGAGGGTTGGGTCGCGGTCAAACTCCGGGCGGTGCGGGCACTGCGGCAACCGGTCACCCTTGCCGCGATCAAAGCGGACAAGGCACTCGCCGACATCGCGCTGATTCGACAGAGTCGGTTGTCCGTCATGCCGCTGCTTCGGGCTGAGTTTGACCGGATCGTCCAGCTCGGATCTGCCTGAACTCTCTCGCCGCGCCTCGGCACCGCTTCCCTCCCCGTGATCCCGCATCTCTGCATCCTCGCTCCCGGCCTGCTTGGCGGCTCCGTTGGCCTCGCCGCCCACGCCCGTGGGGTTGCCCAGCGCATCACCGTCTGGGCCCGCCGCCCCGAGGTGCGCATCGCCTTGGAGAACCAGCCGTGGTGTGCCAGCGTTGCCGCGACGCCCGAAGCCGCCGTGCGCGAGGCCGATCTGGTGGTACTCGCCGCGCCCGTCGATCGCATCGCCGAGTTGGTCGCGCAGATCGCTCCCCACGTCCGCAGCGGTGCCTGGGTCACTGACGTCGGATCGACGAAAGGCGCGTTGACCCGCGCAGCCCATGCGGCGCTGGCCGGTCGGGCCCATTTCGTCGGCGCGCATCCGATGGCCGGCAGCGAAAAGACGGGCTGGGAGAACGGCCACGCCGATCTTTTCCGCGGAAGGGTCTGCTTCATCACGCCGCTGCCGGCGACCGATCCGGCGGCACTGGAGGGCGTGGCGCGTTTCTGGACGGCGCTCGAGGCGGAGGTCACGTCGGTCGACCCGGACGCCCACGACGAAATCGTCGCCCACATCAGCCATCTGCCGCAGGTGCTGGCCACGACCCTGTGCACGTTCCTCGCGCAGCAGAACCCGGGCTGGCGCAACTTCGCCGGCGGGGGACTACGCGACACCACGCGCATCGGCGCCAGTGATCCGGCGATGTGGATCGAGATCCTGCGGAACAATCGCGACGAGATTCTCCGTGCTCTGCGGGGTTACCAGATGGAGCTCGATGGACTGCATGCCGCACTGGCCAATGCGGACTGGACGGAACTGAAGGCGCGTCTCGAACGGGGTCGCGCCTATCGCTCGGCATTCCGTCCCTGAACCGATGCTTCACGCTGCGATGCCGCTGCCCGACCTGCTTCCCGTCGTCCCGTTCACCGCTCCCGTCCGGGGCAGCCTGCGCTTGCCGGGATCCAAGAGCCTGACCAACCGCGCCCTGCTTCTCGCCGCGATGAGCCCGACGCCGGTGCGACTTGAGGGCGCGCTCGCGAGCGAGGATACGGTGTTGATGGCGGCCGCGCTGCGCGCGCTCGGCATCTCCGTCGTCGCGGATCCCTCGGGCACCACGCTGGTCGTGAGCGACCAAGACCGGGCGTTCTCGACCGCCCGGGAGGGCCAACCCGTCGAGCTCTTCGTCGGCCTCGCCGGCACGGCCGCGCGGTTTCTTACCGCCTACTGCGCCACTGCACCGCGCGGCGTCTACCGCATCGATGGAATCGCACAGATGCGGCGCCGTCCGATGCGCCCCCTGCTGGACGCGCTGCGCGCGCTC
The DNA here is from genome assembly GCA_040382075.1 of Opitutaceae bacterium. Classification (GTDB taxonomy): domain Bacteria; phylum Verrucomicrobiota; class Verrucomicrobiia; order Opitutales; family Opitutaceae; genus UBA6669. Next base: position 31,000 of record JBEIGD010000004.1, on the reverse strand, counting down.
GGGGTCCGCGTGCGCTGTCTCGGCGAGGAGGGTTTCTTCCCCGTCGAGATCGAAGGTGGCGGATTGACCGGAGGTCGGGTGAGCCTCGACGCGAGTGAGAGCAGCCAGTTGCTGTCGGCCCTGCTCATGATCGCGCCGCACGCCCGCGCCCCGATCACCGTCGATCTGCAAGGGACGATCCGCCAGACCTTCGTCGACATGTCGCTGCGCCTGATGGCCGAGTTCGGCCTCGACGCCGTCCGCCGCGAAGACGCGTCGTATCACCTCACGCCGGCGGCCTACCGACCGCCAGGCATCGTCGAGATCGAACCCGACGCGACGGCCGCGAGCTATTTTCAGGCGCTTCCCCTTGTGGTGGGCGGCACACTTCAGCTACCCGGACTGCGCGCCCCGGGCGCCGGACTGCAGGGGGACTCGGCGTTCATCGACGTCCTCGGTCGCGTGCGGGCACGGAAGGCGGGGACCGCGTTGGCGGAGAACTTCCACGAGATCTCCGATACGTTCCTCACGCTGGCCGCAATCGCACCGCTCCTCGAAGGGCCCACGCGGATCACCGGGATCGCGCACACCCGCAAGCAGGAGACCGATCGCGTGGCCGGCATGGCAGCCGAACTCCGGCGTCTTGGGCAGGAAGTCGAGGAGGAGGAGGACGCGCTCACGATCGTCCCCCGCCCGCTGCGCACCGGCGAGGTGATCGAGACGTACGGCGACCATCGGTTCGCGATGAGCTTCGGTATTCTGGGCTGCCGCGATGTGCGGGGCGATGGCCGTCCGTGGCTGACCCTGCGGAACCCCGGTTGCTGCGCGAAAACCTTCCCTGACTTTTTCGATCGGCTCGAGGCGCTGCGCCGGGCCACCCACGACTGATGGCCTCCTCCAGCCCCTTTCTCATCGTCGCCATCGACGGCGGCGCCGCCTCCGGCAAGTCCTCGACGGCGCGCGCGCTGGCGGCGCGCTTTCCGTTCCTGCACGTCGACACCGGAGCGCACTACCGCGCGATCACGGCGGAGATGCTCCGGCGCGGCATCCTCCCGGAAGAGACGGCGGTCACCCGCGCGCTTGGAGACCTCGTGCTCGGGACGCGGTTGCAGAACGGTGCCGCGCTGCTGGAAATCGGCGGCCGCGTGCCCGGCGAGGAGATCCGATCTCCGGAGGTGAACGCGGCCGTCTCGCACTTTGCCGCGTTGCGACCCGTCCGCGCTGCGCTCCTTGAGTACCAGCGCGGACAAGCCAGCGTCGCACACGCCCACGGCTTCCGTGGCCTCATCATGGAAGGACGCGACATCGGTTCGGTCATTTTCCCCGATGCCGGCCTGCGCGTCTTTCTGCACGCGGACCCCGAGGAACGCGCCCGGCGACGCGCCAAGGAAGGCCAGCAGGACTCCGTGGCCGAGCGCGACCGCCTCGACTCCTCGCGCCAGCACGCCCCGCTCACCTGCCCGCCCGGCGCCGTCGACATCAACAGCACCCACTTGTCGCTCGAGGACGTGGTGGCGCGCATCGCCTCCTTGGTCAACGCCCGCATGGCTACCGCACCATGACCGCCCGGCGCTACCAACATCCGGAGATGGATTTCCTGTACGGGATTTCCCACTACCTCGCGCTCACGGCCTACGACGTCTGCTTCCGCGGCGAGGTCACCGGGCTGAGCAACATCCCGCGGCGCGGCCCCTTCATCATCGCGTGTAATCATGCGAGTCACCTCGACCCGCCGATCATCGGCTCGCTGGTGTCGCGGCAGGTGGCCTTCTTCGCGCGCAAGACCCTCTGGAAGCCGGGCCTGGCCCAGTGGTGGCTCAATGGCGTGGGCACCATTCCGGTGGACCGCGACGGCGGCTCCGACGTCGGGGCGATCAAGCGCGTGCTGCAGACCCTGCAGTCGGGCAAGGCGCTGATCCTGTTCCCCGAGGGCACGCGTTCGCCTGACGGCAACCTGCAGTTGGCGAAGCCCGGCGTGGGCCTGATCGCCTGCCGCACGCAGGTGCCGGTGCTGCCGGTGCGGATCTTCAACTCGCACCGCGCGTTCGGGCGAGGCGGCGGCGTGCACTTCGGCACGCCCGTGTCCGTGGTGTTTGGACGCGTGCTTGCTCCGGCGGACTATGATCCCCCGGGTGCGGGCAAGGATCGCTACCAGCGGGTGAGCGAGCGCATCATGGCGGCGATCGCGTCGCTATCGGAGCCGCGCGCGCCGGTCCTCTGAGGCGGGACGCACCGTGCGCGCGCGCGCGAGCGCGGCGCGAAAATCAACCCAGGCCGGAGGCCAAACGCGCCCGCGCGAGCACGGCGGAAGCGGTCCCTCGGGCCTTCTCCGCGCCCTCACGAAGGATCGCTTGGACATGGTCGAGATTGGCCGCGAACTCCGCCCGCCGGGCGCGGTATGGGGCGAAGTGCTCCCACGTCTGCTCGAACAGGAGCTTTTTCAGATCCCCGTAGCCATACCCGCCTTCCCGGAGACGGTTCTCCGCCTCGACCGCGACCTCCTTGGCGGCGACCAGACGGAGGAACTGGATCGCGAGATTGCGGTCGGCATCCGGCTTGGGTTCCTGCGGGGTGCGCGAGTCCATCACGATCCCCATGATCTTCTTCCGCGTGGCCTTCTCGTCGCCGAAGAGATCGATGGTGTTCCCGTAGCTCTTGCTCATCTTCTGGCCGTCGAGCCCGGGCACCACGGCCACGTCCTCGCGGATCTCGGACTCCGGTACGACGAACGTCTCGCCGTACGTCTGGTTGAACTTGATCGCGATGTCGCGGGTCATCTCCAAGTGCTGCTTCTGATCCTTGCCCACGGGCACCACCGTGGTGTCGTAGAGCAGGATGTCGGCAGCCATCAGCACCGGATAGGCGAAGAGCCCAAAATTCGGGGAGATGCCGCGCGCCGTCTTGTCCTTGTAGCTGTGCGCCCGCTCGAGGAGCCCCATCGGCGTGAGCGTGCCGATGATCCACATCAACTCGGCGACCTCCGGCACATCGCTCTGGCGCCAGAACACACTGCGCTTCGGATCAAGTCCGCAGGCCAGCCAATCGAGCGCGACGTCGAGCGTGTTGCGCCGCCGCTGCTCCGGGTCGAGCAGGGACGTCATCGAGTGGTAGTCCGCGATGAAGTAGAAGCACTCGCCGTGCGACTGCGCGTCGATCGCGGGCCGCATGGCGCCGAAATAGTTGCCGATGTGCAGGGTGCCGGAGGGCTGGATGCCAGTCAGGGTGCGGGGCATGGACGGAAATTCTGGAAACGCGCGATCGTCACCGCCGGTTCGCCTCCGGGCAAGCCGAAGCGTGGGGGCGGTCTCAGGCGGGCGCGTCAATCGCGGCGGGGCAAGCGGGAGACGCTCGCGCGGACGCGCGCGACGGTGTTCGCCGCGAGATACCCGGAAAACGCGACGGTCGGCATGACCAGCGCGCGGCGACCGAGAAGAGTGCCGGGGTTGAGCACGGCGTTGCAGCCCACTTCGGCGGCGTCGCCGAGGATCGCACCGAACTTGCGTAACCCTGTCGCGTAGACGCGACCCTCGGCGTGGACGCTGATCTCCTTGCGGTCCAGTCGGAGGTTCGAGAGGACCACGCCGGCGCCGAGGTGCGCCTGATTGCCGAGGACCGAGTCGCCCACGTAGCTGAAGTGCGGGACCTCGACCCCATCAAGCAGAAGGCAGTTCTTGAACTCGCACGCGTTGCCCAGCACGCAGCCCGCGCCCGTGATGACGCGACCACGGATGTAGGCTCCGGGCCGGATCTCCGTTCCGGCACCGATCCACGCCGGACCAATGAGGGTCGCGGTGTGAGGGAGGACTACCCCGGGCTCCAGGTGAACCTCGCCCTCAAGGTGCACCCCGGGCGGCACCACCGGGCGCGGCCCAGCGGCGACGGCGCTCAAGGCCGGAGCGATGGCGGAGATCCACTCCCATGGTGCCGCATCCTCGCGGAAAAACGGCGCAAATCGCGCGAGCGATTCAGGAAGCGAAAAGAACGTGCGCGCCTGCATGGGAATTACCCCGAAGCCAAGACGATCCGAGGGCACTCCGCGAGCGGCATTTGTGGTTCGGTCGACGGACGGTGGCGGTGGTTAACCGAGCGAGGCCTCGAACTTAACCGCATCCTCCGGGGTATCGACGCCGATCGTCGGGTCGTCCGTGAGGTCGCAGGCGATGGAATAGCCGTTCTCAAGCACCCGGAGCTGCTCAAGGCGCTCAATGTGCTCCAACTCCCCTTGCGGCAGGCGGGCGAATCGCTCGAGAAGGTCCGCATGGTACGCATAGAGGCCAAGGTGGCGATAACAGGGGTGAGCTGCGACCCACGCATCGTCGACCTTCCCGCCCAGATCCCGCGCGAACGGAATCGGTGACCGCGAGAAGAAGAGCGCGCGCCGCGATGCCTTCGCCAGCACCACCTTCACCTGGTTCGGATTCGCGAAATCAGCCGCCGTGCGGAAGGGCGTCGCAAGGGTCGCCATCGGCGCCTCGCCTTGAATCGCGGACGCCAGCGCGCGGATCTGCGCAGCCGAGACCAAGGGCTCGTCGGCCTGAACATTCACGACAAAATCCGCCCGCACGGTCCGGTTCGCTTCCGCGATCCGATCCGTCCCCGTCGCATGCACCCGACTGGTCTTGATGATGGAGAAGTTTCCGCCAGCCAGAGGCTCCTGCAACAGGTCGTCATCTATGGCGAAGTGCACTGGCAGATCAGGAACTTGGGAAACGATGCGATCCGCCACCCAGCGCAGCAAAGCCTTCCCGCGGACCCGGTGGAGCAGCTTCCGGGGGAAGCGCGTCGACTCCAAGCGACAGGGTACAATGATGGCGAGCGACGGCATTTCCGCAGTTTGGGTGCTTGGTTTTTGGGTTGCAAGCCACGCCCGGCTTTCGTGATTGAAACCCCTCACGCATGCAAAAACCGGATCCAGCGACCGCCGCCACGGCCCTCACCAAGGAGCTCGTGGTGCAAAACAAGATGGGCATTCACGCCCGTCCAGCGGCGATGATCGTCCGGGTCACGAACAAGTTCAAATCGGACGTGTTCGTCGAAAAGGATGAGGAACAGGTCAACGGCAAGAGCATCATGGGATTGATGATGCTGGCAGCCGGCAAGGGCTCACGGGTCAAGTTCATCGTCACGGGCGAGGACGCCGCGCAGATGCTCGTCGAAATCGACGCACTGTTCGCGCGGAAGTTCGACGAAGCTTGAGCTAGGGCCCGGCGTCCCGGCTCCGCCCCGCCTCTGCGGGAGCGCGTCCGCGCGAGCTGCACGCGATCACCGCTGCGGGAGCGAGAAACCGAAGAGCTCGCAGGCATTGCGCGTGCTCGCCTCCGCCAGCCGCGCCAGCGGGATGTTGAACACCTCGGCGGCAAAGGCGGCGGTCAAGGCGACGTAGGCGGGCTCGTTCGGCTTGCCGCGATGCGGCGTCGGCGTGAGGAAGGGCGCGTCGGTCTCGAGCAGAAAGCGCTCCCACCCCAGGCGGCGGGCGGCAGCACGGACGGTCTCCGCGTTCTTGTACGTCAGCACGCCGGTGAACGAAGCCCATCCACCCCGCTCGATGAGCAGGTCCATCTCATCCGGCCCTTCGACGAAACAATGAAAAACGACCCGGCGCCAATCGACCCCGCTCGCGTCGACGCGCTCCACGCATTCACGGAAGGCGCCACGCGAATGGATCACCACCGGGGTCTGCCAGCGCCGCGCCAGGGCGAGACCGGCATCGAAGGCCTGGCGCTGCAGCCCGAGCAACCGCTCCGCCCCCGCCGGGTCGTCCTTGGGCAGGTGAAAACGGTCCAGCCCCATCTCACCGATCGCCACCGGGCGCAGACGTCCCGGCTCCGTGAAGAACGCATCCACCTGAGCGAGTTGCTCGGCCCAGTCGTCTCCGACCGAGCAGGGGTGCAGGCCGACGGTGTACTGGACATAGCCGCCGGAGGCCTCCGCGAGGTCGCGGTACAGCGACCAGTCATCGGTCGCGGTGCCGATCGTGATCACCGCCTCGACGCCGGCCGCGCGCGCCCGGTCAAGCACGGCGGGCAATTCCCCGCGACGGTGGTAGGAGTCGAGATGAAGATGCGTGTCGATGAGCCCCATGGTCGATCAGCGGCGGGCGTCGGCCAGCGGCAGGTAGCGTTCGCGGAGGTAACGGAGCAGGTGCCGCGGGCTGAGCGGTTCACCGGTGACGCGGAGGACGAGTTCCTGCGTGTCGTAGCGGCGCCCCTGGTGATGGATCTCCGTGCGCAACCAACCCAGCAGACGGCTGAAGTCGCCGCGTGCAAAGTCCGCCTCCAGCCCCGGGAAGGCCGCCAGCGCCGTGTACCACAGCTGGGCCGCCATCATGTTGCCGATGCAGTAGCTCGGGAAGTAACCGAAGGCGCCGCCGCTCCAGTGCACGTCCTGCAGCACGCCGAGGCGGTCCGAAGGCGGGGTGAGTCCGAGCAACTCCGTGGAAAGCGCGTTCCACGCGGCGGGCAGGTCGGCTACCTTCAGATCGCCGCGGAAGAGCCGCTGCTCGATCTCGAACCGCAGCAGGATGTGCAGATTGTAGGTCACTTCATCGGAGTCGACGCGAATGAGCGTGGGTTCGACGGCGTTGATCGCGCGGTACAGCGTCTCGCTGTCGACTGCGGCGGTCTGCTCCGGGAAATGCGCGCGGAACCGCGGCTCGAAATGCGTCCAGAACACACGGCTGCGCGAGACTTGGTTTTCCCAGAGTCGGCTCTGCGACTCATGCACGCCCATGCCGATGGACTGGCCCAGCGGGGTGCCAAGCTGCTCGGCCTGCAGGCCCTGCTCGTAGAGTCCATGCCCGGTCTCGTGGATCGAGCTGAAGAGCGAATCCAGCGGGTTATCCACGTCGAAACGCGTCGTCATCCGCACGTCGGCAGGCGAGCCGCCGCAGAACGGATGCAGCGAGACGTCGATGCGGCCACGGCGGTAATCGAAGCCCAGCGCCGCGGTCACCTCGCGGAGGAACGCCTGCTGTCCCGCCACCGGAAAGCCACGGAACAGCCCGGGGGCCGTCGGCCGGGTGCCGGCGACGATCTCGCGGACCAGCGGGAGGAGCCCAACCTTCAGCTCGGTGAAGAGCGCATCGACCCGCTCGGTGGTCATCCCGGGATCATGGCGGTCGATCGCGTAGTCGTAGGCGCGGTCACCCCACCCTTGGAACACCGCTTCCTCCCGCGCCAGCGCGAGGTGCTGCTCCAAGTAGGGTGCGTAGGGCGCGAAGGTGCTGTGGCGACGATTTTCCGCCCACGCGTGGTAGGCCTCGCTCTGCAACCGGGCCTTCTCGGCGACGAAGCGGGACGGCAGACGCACCGCCCGGTCGAAGTCGCGCCGGGCCAGCCGCACGATCACCGAGGCATCGGGGTCCAGCGCGCCCGGAGTCGCCTCCAACTCACGGAGCGCGGCGTCGAGGTCGGGATCCGTGGCGGCCGCATGGAGGATCTCCGCGAGCACAGTCATCTGCTCCGCCCGGCAGGCGGCGCTGCCCTCCGGCAGGTTCACCTGTTCATCCCAGCCGAGGACGGAGGCAACGGACTCGAGGACGTGGGCGCGACGCAGGCGGGACCGCAGCCGGGAGTACGCGGAGGAAGACGGCGAGGACATGGGCCCGCACTCAACCGCATCCAGCGGGACGGGGCAAGCGGCTAGACCTTCGCGCTGTTATCGCACTTGAAGTGGACGCGCGAGCGACGCAGCGCATGGGCGCGCTGGGCGGAAGCGAGGGCGCCATCCTGGCGCGGCAGGCCAAAGGCGCCGACGCCCGGGGAGGCCGCATCGGCCTCCTGTTCCGCCGCCGCCGCGAGGCAGAGCAGCAACTCCGCGCCCGCGGGCAACCGGCGGGCCGGGAAGCCGACCTGCTGGCTAAGCCACGACAAGAGCGAAGGAGAAGGAGTGGAGACGGTGCTCACGCAACCCGCACGATGGCAGCACTGGGCCGCCCGAGTCAACGCACCGCTCAACCGGTCGCAGCGCGGAGCGTCTCGCCGCCGTGCCAGATGCCCTCAACCATGAGCGTGCGCCCCTGCTCGGGCAGCCCTCGCTCGTTGCGTTCCATCATGGTGATCAAGGCATCGACACCGGTGGCGCCGATCAGCCGACCATTCTGGAAAATCCCCGCACAGGGCTGCTCGCGCGAGGAGAGACCGAGGCCGGCCAGCCCAAGGGCGGCGGGGACTTTCCAGCCGAGCTGGTGCATCACGGGCAGAAGCGCCTCGGCTCCGGGGGTGATCACCACATCCGGCTGCTCGCGCGCCACCCACGCCGCCAGCGTGGCGGCGTCACCCCAGTCATCGAGCAGCAGCGGCGCCGCCGACGTGATCGCGGGCAGGTCCCGCTGGCCAAACAGCAGGCCCGCCTCCCATCGCCCGTGAAATCGCCCTTGGTGGGAACGGAGAAGTACAAGGCCCGGGCGACGGTAGCCGAGGCGGTGGCACTCCTGCACGACCCGCAGGCTGGAAAAATAGTGGTCGTTGCAGACCGTCATCAGGTTGAGCCCCGGGAACGGCGTGCTGAGGCAGACCGCCGCGAAGTGCTCCCACGCGAGCCGCGGAGGCGGCGCACCGGCGGGCACCGGACCCACCAGCACGCCGTGGATGCCGCGCGAGCGCAGGATCTCGCTGAAGCGTTTGTTATCCATCTCGTCGCGGTGCAGCCAGAACTCCTGCGCATTGTAGCCGCGCTCCGCCGCCCGCTCCAAGGCGCCCTCGCGCATCTGGCGGACGGTGGGGGCCGGGGCCACGCGCCAGCCGTCCTCGGTCGGAAACGGTGAGACGAGCGCCAGCACCGGCCGATCCTGCACCGGACGACGCCGCCGCCGCGCGCGCATCAGCACCGAAATGTAGGCGTTGGGCTGATAGCCCATGCGCTCGGCAAGGGCACGGATGCGCGCTCTCGTCTCCGCAGAGATCCGCGGGTGATTCGCCAGCGCCATGGAGACCGTGGCCTGGGTGACCCCGGCCCGTTCGGCAACATGGCGCATGGTGATGCGATCGGTGTTCACGGTGGGGCCCCGGGGCGAAGAAGAACCCGCGCGACAACCATGGCAAGCATCCGCCAAGCACCCGGGAGAACACGGCCGACCCATCCCTTGGCAAAAACCGCCGCGCCCCGCGAAAAGACATCGCCGACAGGAAGCGCTGCAAAAGCTCGGTCCCGGTCTTCCTCCACCGACCCATCACCACCCCACCTTCATCGACGACCCCGCGAGAACCCTCCCCCCGATACCCTGGTGACCCGTGATGGACCAGAAATGCACAGTTCCAGGCGGTCGCGGCAGCTTCCGCACCAGGTTTGCAGCGCCCGAAGGGGGAGAATTTCCACGCTGCGGCTTGCCTCCCTCGATCCGGCAGGCCCTCGTTTTCAAATCCCACCGTGAACACCCCGGAAACGCTCATCCTGCGCGAATTGCTCGCCCACGAGGGAGCGTTCGTGTCCGGAACCAGCCTCGCCGCGAAAGCCGGCATGAGCCGGGTGGCGATCTGGCAGCACATGGAAAAGTTGCGGGCCCAAGGCTTCGCCTTCGAGGCCGCCCGCGCGCGCGGATACCGGCTCACGGCAAAACCCACCGGATTGAACGCCACGCTGATCAAGGCGTATCTGCCGATCCGCGACCGCGGGCTCACGCTAACGGAGCTCGATGAGGTCGACTCCACCAACGACGAGGTTGCCCGCGAACTCGCGGCCGGGCGTCCCGCACCCTTCCTCATCGTCGCGCGAGAGCAGACCGCCGGGCGCGGTCGTCTCGGTCGCCGCTGGCTGAGCGAGCCCAATGGCAACCTCTACCTCAGCTTCGGCTTCCGCCCCCAGGTCTCGCCCACCCGCATGCCGACGTTCACCCTGTGGATGGGCGCCAACCTTTGCGATCTCATCGCCAACCTCTGCCACGCCACCCCGGGACTGAAGTGGCCCAATGACCTGCTGTTCAGCGGGCTCAAGGCCGGCGGCATGCTCACCGAGGCCCGCATCGACACCGATCAGATCCGCGATCTCGTTTTCGGGCTCGGACTCAACCTGCGGACTCCGTCCGGAGGGTGGCCGGAGGATCTCCGGTCCCGCGCCACCGCCCTCGACGCTCACTGCCCGAATCCCCCGGAGATCAACCGGCTCACCGCCGCCATCGCGGGTCGCGTGCTGCTCGCCTACGAACGCTTCCTCCACGGCGAACACGAAGCGGCCCTGGCCGACCTCTGGAACCGCTACGATGTGCTGCGCGGACAGCGGGTCACGGGCATGGTCAGCGATCAACGGATCTCCGGCACCGCCGTCGGGATCGATCGCGAGGGCTGCCTGCTGGTCCGCACCGACCGCGGCGCGATCTCCCGGTTCCACGCCGGCGAGGTCAGTCTCGAACGCCCCCGAATCGCGTGAACCGACGCCGCGATCGGGTGTCACCGGGGCTTGCCGCCACCGTTGAGCCGCGCCACCCTGTCCCAACATGACCGTTTCTCCGCCCGATGAGACCGCTCCCGCGATCGAGGTTTCCCACCTCGTGAAGGCGTACAACGGCATCCCGGCGGTCAACGACATCAGTTTCACGGTCGGCCGGGGCGAGATCCTCGGCTTCCTCGGGCCCAACGGCGCGGGCAAGTCGACCACGATGCGCATCCTGACCGGCTACCTGCCGGCGACCAGCGGTGCGGTCAGGGTCTTCGGCCTGCCCGTCGCGTCCCGCGGTGAAGAGGTCAAGCGGCTCATCGGCTACATGCCCGAGAACAACCCTCTCCCGGAGGACATGCGGGTCTCGGAATACCTCTACTACCGCGGCCGCCTGAAGGAGGTTCCTCGCTCCCGCCTCAGCGTGCGTCTGGATGAGGTGCTGGCGCTCTGCGACCTCACCCGGGTCCGCCACCGCATCATCGGCCAACTGTCCAAGGGCAATCGCCAGCGGGTGGGAATCGCCGAGGCGATCCTCGCCGAGCCGCCACTCATCATCATGGACGAGCCCACGATCGGACTCGATCCCCATCAGATCCTGATCGTCCGCGACCTCATCGCCCGGCTGCGCGGACGCATGACGGTGATCATCTCGTCCCACATCCTGCCTGAAATCGAGATGACCTGCGACCGGGTCCTCATCATCAACCGCGGCCAGGTGGTGGCGCAGGGCTCCCCGGCCGCGCTGCGCCGGGAGTTCCTCGGGCGCTCCGCCTACGAGCTCGAGGTGGCGGGTGACTTCGAAGCACTGCCCGCGCTGCTCGCCCACATCGAGCCCTCTCTCCGACTCGATCCGCCGGTCGCGCTGGAGCCCGGCCCTTCCGGGACGTTTCACCGTCTCCGCGTGGTCACCGACCGCGAGGATGACTTGGGCGAGGTGATCCTCCGCGGCATGGTGACCGCGCCCGGCCTCCGCGTCCGGGGCCTGCGCCGGGCGGAACCCAGTCTCGAGGACGTGTTTCTCGCCGCCACCCAGCGAAGCTGGGACGTTGTCGATGGCGCCACGCGCCCCGACGTCCGCTAACCCTCGACGCCCCCGACCGCCTCTCCGCCCCGTCCGATGCGCCACTTCTTCACCATCCTCAACCAGGAGATCCGCATGCTCCTCGTGAGCCCGAGCACCTACATCGCGGCCGTGCTTTTCCTCGCGATCATGGGCTTCGTGTTCACCGGGATCCTCGAGAGCTACAGCGCGGCGCCGCAAGAGACATCTCCGGCGGCTGTCTTCTTCCAGTATTTCTGGCTGCCGGTGTTTTTCATGGTCCCGCTGCTGACCATGAAGTGCCTCGCGGAGGAGCGCCGCCTCGGCACGCTCGAGACGCTCCTGACCACGCCCGTCACGACGACCGAGGTGGTGCTCGGGAAATTCGGCGCAGCCTACTTCCTCTACCTGCTGCTCTGGGCCTCGACGGGAGGATTCTTCTCCGTGCTGCAGCACTTCGCGGGTGATGCCCGCTTCGTCGAACGCGGGCCGCTGATCGGCGGCTACGTCTTCATCGCGGTGTCCGGCTTGCTCTTCGTCGCACTCGGCGTCTTCGCCAGCTCCCTTTCCCGCAATCAGGCCGTGGCCGGGATCGGCGCCTTCACCCTGCTCTTCGGACTGATCAGCGGCCTGAGTTTCGTCGAGGGCATGGCGGTGCTCGACCTCGAGGTCATGCGCCCCGTCAAGGAAGCGGTCTCGTACGCGCAGGTCTTCCAGCACCTTGAGGACTTCTCGCGCGGCATCGTCGATACGCGGCAACTCTTGTTCTACCTCTCCGGCACCATTCTCGCGCTGATCTTCAGCATCCTCGGGGTCGAGGCGAAGCTGCTGCACGGCTGATCTCCATGAGCCTCGCCGACAGCTTCCGCGCCGCCCGATGGATCCGGACCGCCAACCTGGTCCTCCAGGCGATCCTTTTCACCACGCTGTTCAGCGGGCTGAACTACCTCGCGATCCATTACGCGTGGCGGCATGACCTCACCCAACACCGGCGCCACTCCCTCTCGCCCGAGACCCGGAGCTACCTCAAGAATCTCCGTGCCGACGTCGAGGTGATCGTGACCCTGACCGACGATCCGGAGAACGAGGGCGTGGCGCAGGCGTACCGCGACGTGCGCGGCCTGCTGCGCGAATACGTCTACGCGACGGCCGGCAACGAACCAGTCCCCGGCGCCGGCACCGGCTCCGGCCGGGTCACGGTGCGCTACCTCGATGTCTTCCGTCAGCGGCGCGATGCCGAGCTCGCCAAAGTGGAGCAACCCAACGCCATCGTCGTCGTCTGCGGCGAGCGCCGCCGGAATCTGGGCCTGGAGGAACTGTATCGCTTCGAGAATCGCGAGAAGCGCGCCTTCCGGGGCGAGGAGGCGCTGACGGCGGCGATTCTCGACGTCAACCAGCCTGAACCCACGCGCATCTACTTCCTGCTCGGGCACGGGGAAATGCGGGCCGACGATACGGATGCGGTCCGCGGCCTCTCCGCTCTGCGCGACGAACTCCGGGCGCGGAACTTTGAACTCCTCGGCATCGATCTCGGCCAGGCCCGGCGAGTCCCGGACGACGCCGCGCTGCTCATCATCGCCGCGCCGCAGGGGCCCTACGATCCTTTCGAGGTGGAGCTGCTCCGGTCCTGGATGACCCGGAGTCCGCCCGGCCGGCTGCTCGTGATGCTCGCTCCAGGCTACCGGCACGGGCTCGAGCCGCTGCTCGCTGATTGGGGCCTGGTCGCGGACGATGTAGTGGTGCACGACGAAGGCCCCGCGGGCCAGAACGAGACGGGCGACTTGATCCTGCGCAGCCTGAGCAAGGAGAGCCCGATCACCGCCATGCTCCTCGCCAACGAGATCCCGGTGCGCTTCGGCGCGGCCCGGGCCGCGCGGCCGGATCCACGGCGCGACCGCAACAGCGGCATCGACGTGAAGCCGCTCGTCGCGACCACCGAGTCAGCCTGGGGCGAGCGCAGTTTTCGCTCGCAGCAATCCGCCCGCTTCGACGCCGGCATCGATCTGGCCGGCCCGGTCGTCATCGCCGCCTCCGCCGAGCGGGTCGCCCCGCCCAAGGACAACGTCCTGCCTTTCAGCGTCCGCGGCGGACGCATCGTCCTGTTTGGCGGCGCCGACTTCGTGGCGAACGGTCGTCTCGCCAACGCCGGCAACATCGGGCTTTTCCTGAATGCCGTGAACTGGGCCGCCGACCGCGACACGCAGCTCAACATCCCCCCGCGCCCCATCGAGCGCTATCAACTCTCACTCAGCCAGGACGACCTGCGGCGTCTGCGCTACAGCCTGCTCCTCGGCGTGCCGGCAGCCATCGCGCTGCTCGGCCTGATCGTCGCCTGGACCCGCCGCCGCTGAACCGTCGCACGCCCCGCCATGCGCACCAAAATCACCCTCGCCCTCCTTTTCCTGAACGCGGCGCTGTTCGCCTTCATCTTCTACTTCGAACGCGAGTGGCGCCAGCTCGAGCGGGTGCAGGAAACCCGCCTCCGCGTTCTCGATGCGAGCGCGACCGACATCCGGAGACTCGAGATCGCCGGGCTGGCGGAGCCCATTGTTTTGGAGCGTCGGGGCGAGGATTGGTTCGTCGCCGCTCCCTTCGAATGGCCGGCCAATCCGCATGCAGTGAAGCGGATCCTCAACGAGTTGGTGTTCCTCGAACGCGAAGCCAGCTTCACGCGGGCGGAGTTGGAGCGCAACGGTGCGACGCTGGCCGACTACGGGCTCGACAAGCCCGCGCTGACCCTCGCCTTCACCCCGTCCGGCGGCGATCCTTCCGGCCCCTCCCCCAACCCGATCACGCTCCGCATCGGCGCCGAAACCAAGACCGGCAACCGCCTCTACCTTCTCTCGCCCGATGGGGAACGCGTGCTCGTCGTGAAACGCGGCCTCGCCGACAGCCTGCGCGTCACCCTCGATGAGCTTCGCTCCGAGAGCCTCTTCACCATTCCCATTTTTGAAGTACGCTCCTTCAGCGTGCAGGCCGCCGCCGCCAACAACCTCCGCGTCCGCGTCCGCCGCGAAGGAACCCGCTGGTCGCTGGAAACCCCCATCCTCGCCCGCGCGAGCCGCACCGCGACCGAGCTCGCGCTCAACGCCCTGTCCACCCTCACCGCATCAACCTTCCCGCCTCCCGCCTCGGCGGACCCCGCCCGCACCGGGCTCGCCACTCCAGCCCTGCGGCTGACCCTCGAAGGCAACGGGCGACGCGAGACCCTGCTGATCGGCGCTCCGACCGAACCCTCCCCCCCCACGGCTCCAGCCACCGGCGAGCGCGACTACTTCGCCAAGCTCGAAGACCGCGACGCCATCTTCACCACCGCCATCCCGAGCGCGCTGATCGAGACGCTCGTGCGGGCCCAGGAAAATCTCCGCGATCGCCGGGTGCTCGACCTCGAGGGCCGCGTGGTCTCGTCCATCACCATCCGCGCTCCAGGCCAACCCGAACTGGGACTGCAGCGGCTCGAGGGAGCTTCCAACGCGGGCGACGCGGGCAACTGGCAGATCGTGCGGCGCGACTCCGGTCCCGGCAGCGCAACCACCCTCCCCGCCGATCCCACCGCGGTCAACCGCCTCCTCCAGCATCTCACGCTGCTGGAGGCCCAGGAGTTCCGGAGCGACGCGCCGAGCGCGGCCGACCTCGAGAACTGGGGCTTCAATCGCCCCGAACGCGAAATCACCCTGATCGCCTCCGGCCCCGGAACCGCCGCGCCCGGCTCCCCCGCCGCACCCGCGCTCGTCCTCCAACTCGGCATGGCTTCGGAAAACGGCGGCACCGTGCACGCCAAGCTCGCCAATCAGGACTTCGTCTATCGCGTGCCCACTTCAATCCTCGCGGAGACCCCGGTCGTCCCCCGCGTGTTTCGCGACCGTAAGCTGCGTGAGCTGCCAGCCGGCGCCCAGATCACCGGCCTCTCCCTGACCCGCGTCACGGATGGCTCGGCGGTATGGGCGCTGACCCTCAGCGACGGACAGTCGTGGAGCGACGCTCTGTCCCGCGAGGACCCCAAGCGACGCACCGCGATCGAGGCCATCCTCGCACAACTGCGCCAACTCACCGCGCGGTCCATCGTCGCCACGGAATTCTCCCGCACGACTCAGCTCGACGGCGAGGAGCGCCCGTGGGCGTATCGCCTCGACGCCACGGTCGCCTTGGGTGCGGGTGCCGGCGTGCAAACGACCGCCTTCAGCGTGCTCTTCAACGAACGCACTGGCGGGGGATCCCAGCTGGCCGGAGCCGAGGACCTCAACGTGGTCTTCCTCACCGAAACCTCCCTGATGGACGCGCTCTGGACGCTGATCTACGGAGATCGCGATCCTGGTGCCCCCGTCGCCCCCGCCGCCGGCGGCGCCGGCGGCGCACCCTCGCCTTCGCCTTGAGCGCCTCGGATCCGCGTCAGAGCGGATCCGCCTCACCCGACGCATGAGCCGTTGGATCTTCCTTCCGCTGCACCTGCTGCGCCTGCTGTTCGCCGGCGCCGGGACCGTCGTGGTCTGGATCCTCTGGCTCGCTCTCATCGTCCTCGCGGTCTATCAGGCATCGATCGCCATCCGACGCGAATTCGTGGTGCCGGATTGGGTGCGATCCAAGCTGGTTGCCTCGCTCGCGGAGTCTGGGCTCACCCTCTCCACCGGGACCGTCTCGTTTGATCCCACCGGGCGAGCGGTGATCCAGAATCTCGTCATCTCCGAACTCGGCTCCAACGAACCACTCCTCACCATCCGGGCCGCCGCGATCGAACTCGATCCCCTCCTGCTGCTGACGAGGCGGATCGAGATCCATGCGTTCGAGTTCAGCGGAGCCTCGCTGCACCTCCCCGCGATTCGATCACCCTCCGGCCGCAATGAGGCCGTGCTGGAGTCCATCGCCGGCCGACTGAGGCCGGCAGGGGATCACGTCGCCCTCGACGGGGTCAGCGGCCGCTTCGGCCGCGTGGAGTTCACGATCGCCGGCTCCCTCCTTCGCCCCGGCGCAGTCAGTCCTGGGGATGCGGCGCAGCCTGCGCTCGCCACGGTTCGCGACCTGCGCGCGGCTTGGGTTCGGACCGCTCAGAAAGCGCTGGAGTCGCTCCCACAGCTCGAGGGCGTCCGGTCTCCGCAGCTGGCGATCAACGTCACGCAGACCCACCGACGCACTTTCCTGATTCGCGCCGAAGCCTTGGCCGAGCAGGTCACCGACGAACCCGCGCGACGCTTCCACATGGAGCATCCCCGCGCACTCGCCCAGCTCACGCTCGAGCTGGACGGGGAATCCCCGTTCTCGCTCGAGCTGTCGACCCCTCGGGCGCGCCTGCCCAGCGGGATTTCTGCGGAGCGGCTCACCGCACAGGTTCACGGTCACCTCGTCCCGGGATCGCGGCAGCCGCGCTGGGATCGTGGCGCGGTCGCCGCCGCCCGCCTGACCCGCGGACCCGTCGCGCTCCGTCATGCGACCCTCCATACCGCCGCTTCCGGACTGTCCTCCCACGCTTCCTTTGTCTGTGCGGGTGAGCCTTGGGAGATCGCGGTGGAGACCTGCGATCTCGCCGCCGGGCGCCTGCGCGGGCAGGCCTCGGCCCGGCTGAATGCGGAGCACCTTCGCCTGATCCAGACACTTTCTGGTCGAGACCTCGCACCCCTGCTGCAGCTCTCCTCGAAGCCAAGCGTCGCGTTGCAGGTATCGCTCGACGACGGCTGGAAGCTGCAAAGCGCATCCGGGCGGTTCGACGCCGGCCCGGTCACGGCGCGAGGTGTGCCCCTTGATGGCGCCAGCGCCGCGTTCCGCGTCATCGGAACCCAGGCCATCGTGGAAGACATCGTCCTCCGCCAAGGTCCCAGCCTCGCGCGGGGCACGTACACCATGGATCTGAGCACGCGGGATTTCCGCTTCCTGCTCAACGGATCCCTGCAGCCGATGGGAATCTCGGGCTGGTTCAAGGATTGGTGGCCGCGATTCTGGGCGAACTTCGACTTTTCCGAACAGCTTCCCACCGCCGACGTGGATGTCCGGGGACGCTGGGGATCACCGAACGAGACCACGGTCTACGTCGGGGCGCAGAATGGTCGCACGTCGATTCGCGGCACGCTCTTTGACTCGATCAGTACCCGCGTCTTCGTGCGGCCCCACTTCTACGACGTCCGCTATTTCCGTGCCACGCAGGGAAAGCGCGCGGCGACCGGACACTTTCGGCGCCTGATCGATTTCCAGTCGAGGGCGCTATTCGAGCTGGCCTTCAGCGCAACCTCGGACCTGGACCTCACGGAAGGGGCACGCGTCTTGGGCGAGGAGGTCGAGGCCGTGGTCGCGCCCTTCCGGATGAGCCGGCCAACCCGATTGGAGGTCGCCGGCAAGATCACCGGGCCGGCCGCCCCGGAAGGACCAGGGCGACACTTTGAGATCAGCGCCTCGTCGGCGGGAGATTTTCTGTTCTACGATTTTCCCCTTTCCGGGGCATCGGCCGTGATCGCGGTCCGGAATGATGACATCGTGGTTGATCCGGTGACCGCCGGGTTCGCGGGTGGGCAGGCGGCGGGCCGCATCCACCTCTCGGGCCGCGCTGCGGATCAGCGCCTTGGATTCGATATCCGGCTCCGGGACGCCGTGCTCGGTCAGGCGATCCGCAACCTGGAGGAATTCAGTGCCCGGCGGAATCGGCAACCCGCTCCTCAGGAAAATCGTTTCCAGCAACGCATCGCGGCCGGGCAGCTCGACTTGGCTCTTTCGGCCGACGGTCGCTTCGCGGATCTCTTTAGCTATCATGGGGAAGGGAATGCGGAACTGACCGGAGCCGACTTGGGCGAAGTGAGATTACTCTGGGTGCTTTCCGAACTCATGGACAAGACCTTCCTGAATTTCAGCACCCTCAAACTGGATACGGTTCGGGCCAATTTTACCCTAGCGGGTCGAACGCTCGCCTTTTCGGATGTTCGCATCACCGGACCCCGGGCCGCGATCGAGGCCCAAGGAGACTATGCCCTCGATCTCAAGTCCCTCGACATGAAGGCGAAGCTGTTCCCCTTTGAAGAGTCGAAGAGCCTCTTCGGCACGGCGGCGGGGCTGGTTTTCTCCCCGTTTTCACAGGCGTTGGAGTTCCGCCTGACCGGCCCCCTCGACAAACCGTCGTGGGCGTTCGTGTTTGGCCCGACCAGCATGCTGCGGACCATCACCGGCGGTGGCCGAGGGGAACCCGCACCGAGTCCCTGAGGCCCGACGGGGGCGGCGGAGGGCGCATTCGAGCCGTCTTGGCCGCCGGGGCGGCCTCGACGCGGGGCCGGGCTGACGACCGAAAGCGGGATCATTCCCCTGGGCTGCGCTGGCCAGTCGCCTCGCCTGACGCCAGCGCCCGAAGGCGATTTGCTTCAACCTCGTCTAGCCTGATCCGAATAGGACTAAATGCTTCGGTGGCTTCCTGCGGCACAGGTCGGTGATGAAAGCGCTCCTGGAGGGTCAGAAATGGCCCGCTCCGAATGCTTTGGATCGGTCGTGTTCGCGGTGCAGCACGTGGTCTGAGCAACGGCAACTTTTCCCATGGCGCTGCCGAAACTGCTCATGCCCTCGCCGCTCAGCCAGCGCCTGACGCTTCTAGTCGCGCTGAGTCATTTGGTCCTCGGCGGTTTCGTGCTGTACTCAGGTCTGAGTCCCAACAGCGCCGAAGCGGTGGGGCAGGATGCGCTGGCGCCACTCAAGCTGTACGCGGGTGCAGGGATCTTGTTCCTGGGAGTCATCTTTCTGCTCATTGAGCTCGAGCAGCGTTGGGCGGCCTGGCTGGCGACGCTGCCCGCGCTGACATCGCTCGTGCTGTTACTGGAGGCCGCGCTCAAGCGTTCTCTCGGGGCGGGTCACTTGCTGCAGACGCTCGCGGGCGGGAGCGCAACCCCAGATGCCCGCATGCCCGTCCTCCTGTCGAGCGCATTGCTGGCGGCATCGGCCGCAATCCTGACCACCCTGTCCGCCCGGTTCGCGGAAAAGTTCCGCTCACCGCTGATTGCCTTGATGGGATCACCCTTCCAAGCCATCGGCTTCGCGATCCTGCTCGGCACAGCGACCCAGATTCCACTGGTCTACGCTTGGCAAAACTCCGTCGTCACGGCCTTGGTCATCGGTGCGACGCTCCTCGTGACGTCCTCGGGACTGGGCATGCTGGCATGGCGAGCTTCTTGCCGGACCAATCCAGCCGCGCCGGTGTGGGTACCGCTGCCCGTCGTGGTGGTCGCCGTCACGTTCACCCTGATCATCGCAACGAGCTTCCGCGATCGTGAGGCAGAATTCTACCGCTCATCGGCACAGAACCAGATCAATTTGGTGGCGAGCACGGTCAACGCGGATTTGGAGAGGATCATCAACTCATTCGGCCGGGCGGCCCGACGCTGGAGCGAGTCGAACGAAACCATCGACACGACCCGGGTCCGGGAACTGGTTTCGCAGATGGAAGACATCCCTGGCCGCCACACGCTCGCGGTCCTCGACGCGTCGCGGCAGACACTTTTCGGCGCAACCAGCGAGAATAACGGAAAGCGCGTCGACATCCCCATCAACCACGATCTCGACCCCGTCCGCTCCGAGACCCTCGACGAGAGCGGCCGGAGCCTTGAGCCGGGATTGACCGGAACGCTCCGCCTCGGGGACCCCGGGCTTGGTTTCGCCGTGTATGCTCCCTTGGTGCAGGACGGGAAAACCACGGGCTATATCGCCGGCGACTTCTCCTACCGCGCTTTCTTCAACGCGATCGAGCGTCGCTTGAAGCTCTCCGGCACCCATCACTCCACGATTCTGGTCGGCAGTGAGCGGGTCTTCGACGGGGACGAAGGCGTGATCGGACGCGCCGACGCCGTCGAGCGAGTCTTCAGCCTGCACGGCCGTCGCGTCCAGATCGCCGTGGCCCCGAACTTGGAGTACCAGCGCCTGAACCGTCGCCACCTGCCCGAACTCGCCCTCGGCGCGGGTCTCGGCATCTCACTGCTGCTCGGCCTTTCCGTCCATTTTGCCCGGACGTCCAGCTCCGGACTGCGCGCCGCCCAGACATTCAACAAGCGCCTCATGGCCGAGAACGAGGAACGCCGTCGCATCGAGGCCATGCTCAAGGTCTCCGACGAGCGGCTCCGTCTCGCCATTGAATCCACCGAAATCGGCATCTTCGAGTGGCAGCAAGCCGAGGAACGCGTCTTCTTCAGTCCCGGTGTCTGGACCATCCTAGGCTACGATCCCGCCGCGCAGCCGCTCTCCTTGGAAATCTGGACGCAGCTCGTGCACCCCGAGGATCGCGAGCGCTACCAGCGTCTCTGGCGCGATCAGCTCATCGGCAAGATTTCCTACGTCGATCCCGAATACCGCGTCCGCGCCGCCGACGGTTCCTGGCGCTGGCTCTACGTCCGGTCCCGCGGCTTCGCGTCCCCCGGCGGCCCCCGCGCTCCCGTCCGCATCGTCGGCACGATCCAGGATGTCTCCGAGCGCAAGCGCGCCGATCAAGCCCTCCGGGAAAGCCAGTCCACCACCCGCAAGCTGTCCCTCGTCGCCTCCCGCACCGACAACCTCGTCATCATCGCCGGCGCCAACGGATCCATCGAGTGGGTCAATGAGTCGTTCGTCCGCGTAATGGAGTACTCCCTCGAGGAAATCACCGGCAAGGGTCCGGATGCGTTCCTCCGCGGACCCGATGCCGACACCCGCCTCCTGCGCCGCGTCCGCACCGCCATCGAACGCGGTGAGAGTCTGTCCATCGAACTCGCCAACTACTCCAAGAGCGGTCGCAAGTACTACGTCCATCTGGAAATCCAGCCGATTCGCAACGAACGGGGCGAACTGGAGAACTTCATCGCGATCGAGACCGACATCACCGCCCGCGTCGAGACCGAGAACGCCCTCCGCCGCGCCAAGCTCGAGGCCGACGCCGCCTCCCGCACCAAGAGCGAGTTCCTCGCCTCCATGTCGCACGAGATCCGCACGCCGATGAACGGCGTCATCGGCATGACCAGCCTCCTGCTGGAGACGCCGCTGAAGCCGGAGCAGCGCGACTACCTCGCCACGATCCGCACCTCCGGCGAGGCTCTCCTCACCATCATCAACGACATCCTCGACTTCTCCAAGATCGAGTCGGGCAAGATGGACCTCGAACTGCAGCCCGTCGACCTGTCCACCTGCATCGAGGAAACACTCGACCTGTTCGCCGTCCCCGCGTCCGCCAAGAAACTCGAACTCACCTATTGCATCCACGAGGGCGTACCCAATTGGATCATCGGCGACGTCACGCGGCTGCGCCAGATCCTGTCCAACCTGATCAACAACGCGGTCAAGTTCACCTCCTCCGGCAGCGTGTCCATCGAGGTGCGTCACACGCCGAAGTCGGGCGCCGCCACCGCCGAGCCGCCGGCGACCTTGGGACTGGAATTTGCGGTTCGCGACACCGGCATCGGCATCCCGCCCGATCGCATCGAGCGGCTCTTCAAGCCGTTCAGTCAGGTCGATTCCTCCACGACTCGAAAGTACGGTGGCACCGGCCTCGGCCTCGCGATCTGCCAACGGCTCGCCACCCTCATGGGCGGCGGCATTCGCGTCGAAAGCGAGGTCGGGCGCGGTTCCACCTTCATCGCGTCCTTCCGCACCGCCGTCGCCCCCGCCCCCGAGCAGTCCGCCGACGAAGGTCTCGGCTCCGCGTTCCGCGGCGAGACCATCCTGTGCATCGAGGATCAGCCGGTCACCCAGCGAAGGCTGCAACGGTTCCTGCGCGAGCAGGGCGCCAAGCCGGTCGCCGCCGCTACCGTCGAAGACGCCCTCAAGGCCGTCTTCCGCCCGGAACGCCCCGCCGCCGTCGTCCTCGATCTCGCAATGATCGACGAAGCCAAGGGACCTTACCTGCGCGACCACTTGGTCGCCCTCCAGGTCCCGATCGTCCTCCTGCTGCCCCCCGGCCAATCTTCCGCCATCCTCCTGGGCGACCAGACCTTGGTCGAAACACTCGCCAAGCCGCTGAAGACCCAGACGCTCGCCACCGCCCTTCGGCGCCTGGGCCAGGCCGTGCCTCGTCGCGAGCTCACCGCGAGCCCGAGCCCGGCACCCGCCACCGCCACCCTCCCCAACCATCCAGCGCTCGAGATCCTCGTCGTCGAGGACAACCCCGTGAACCAGAAGGTCGCGCTGCGCTACCTCGAGAAACTGGGTTTTCGCGCCGCCACCGCCGAGAATGGCGTCCTGGCTCTCGCCACGCTCGAGAAGCGGAACTTCCACCTGATTTTGATGGACCTGCAGATGCCGGAGATGGACGGGTTCGAAACCTGCCGCCAAATCCGCAAACGCTTCGCTGCCTCCCGCCAACCCAAGATCATCGCCCTGACCGCCAACGCCTTGAAGGGCGACCGGGAGCTCTGCCTCGAGGCCGGCATGGATGACTACCTCACCAAGCCGGTGAAGATCGGCGACATCGCGGCCGCGATCGAAAAGCACTTCGGGCACCGCCCCAGCGAGCGTCTCGCCACGAGCGCCTAGGCCGCGCAATGGCGCTCGACGCGCCCCCGGGCGGTCTGCTTAACGTTAGCCCGCATGCGTCGTCACTCCACCGGTCCCTCGTTGCGCGCCATCGCCCAGCGCGCCGAGGTGTCCGTGGCCGCGGTCTCCATGGCCCTGCGCAATCATCCGCGCATTCCCGAGGGCACCCGCGAGCGGATCCAGCGTCTCGCGCTCGAACTGGGCTGGCGCCCGAATCCTCTCTTGGCCGAGGCCATGAGCGCGATTCGCTCGGGCCAACCGGTCTCCGAACGGGTCACCCTCGCCTGGGTCACCGCCCACGCCAAGCGGGACAGCTGGCGCCGGGTGCCGTTCTTCCGCCGTAGCTTCGAGGGCGCATCGCGGCGCGCCGCCGCCGCCGGCTACCGCCTGGACCACTTCTGGCTCGGAGACGCCGATGGACACGCCGCGCGCCTCAGCGATATCCTCGTCGCCCGCGGCATCGTCGGCCTCGTCGTCGCTCCCCTCCCGAAGCCGTCCGCGCTGGCCCTCGACTGGGAACACTTCTCCGCCGTCACCATCGCTTACTCGCTCACGGCACCGCGCCTGCATCGCGCCACCGATAGTCACGTCAGCTCCGCACGGCGCGCCTTCACGGCACTCGTCTCCGCCGGGCGGCGTCGCATTGGTCTGGCGCTGGAGGACGTTTCCGAGCGTCGCGTCAACGGACTGTGGACCGCAGGATACTTGCTCGAGGCTCATGACGGCGGGCAGGCCGGCGGGCCGCAGATCCATCGTCCG
This sequence comes from Opitutaceae bacterium, assembly GCA_040382075.1. Taxonomy (GTDB): domain Bacteria; phylum Verrucomicrobiota; class Verrucomicrobiia; order Opitutales; family Opitutaceae; genus UBA6669. Next base: position 7,401 of record JBEIGD010000004.1, on the reverse strand, counting down.
GCGCAACTGGAAGAAGGCCCGTTCATCGACTGGGTTCGCCGCGCCGGCATCGATGCCGTGATCGGTACCGACACTCGCTTGGTCGCCTGGTTGCGCGCCGCCGGCGTGCACGTGCCCGGGGATGTGGCCTACGCCGATCTCGACGTACCCGCCGACGATGGCTCGATCGCCGGCATCTACCAGGACGCCGAGGGCATCGGCTCAGCCGCGATTGACTTGGTCGCGGGCCAATTGCTCCGCCATGAACGCGGACTCCCGGAATGCCCCAAGGCGATCTCGATCGAGAGTCGCTGGGTGGATGGGGCCACCGCCCCCAGCCTCCCGGACGCGGCGCACGCCGCCTCCGCCACCCGCTCTGCCCCGCGCCGCCTGGCCGCCATTCCGCGTCCGGTCTCCTTCGACTGATCCGCCGGTCTCGCCTCATCGGTTGTGCAGCCGCTCCTCCCGCGTCTTCCTCAATGCTTCCCCTTTTCCCCGTGACCCCTCTCCGCGTCCTCGTCCTCGGCTTTTTCACCCTTCTTCTCGCCTCGTCTGGGGTGGCCGGCGCGTCCGGCGACGCAGCGCGGGCCGAGGCGCTCCCGCCCGGGCGGATTCTCCAGGAGTTGCACGCGCTCAGCCAGCTGGGTCGCGTCCTCTACGTCGCCGCCCATCCCGACGATGAGAACACCCGCCTGCTCGCCACGCTCGCCCTTGGCCGCGGCTATCGGACGGGCTATCTCTCCCTCACCCGCGGCGACGGCGGTCAGAATCTCATCGGCTCCGACCTGCGCGATCGTCTCGGGTTGATTCGTACGCAGGAACTGATCGCCGCGCGGCGGATCGATGGGGCCGTCCAGTTTTTCACGCGCGCGAATGATTTCGGTTTTTCCAAGCATCCGGACGAAACGTTCCGGATCTGGGACCGCCGCGCCGTCCTCGCCGATGTCGTGCGCGTAATCCGCACGTTCCGTCCCCACGTTCTCATTACCCGTTTTTCCACCGAGCCGGGCATCACCCACGGTCACCACACCGCCTCCGCGTTGCTGGCGATCGAGGCCTTCGGTCTCGCCGGAGATGCCTCCGCTTTCCCCGAGCAACTCGCCGACGGCACGCTGCGCCCTTGGCAGCCGACCCGGGTTCTCTGGAATGCCTGGCCCGCGGCGTTCCGGGGGGCTGCCCGCAAGGCCGGAGAGCCCGATCCCGCCACGCTCCAACTGGACTCCGGCGGCTACTCGGAGCTCCTGGGCGAATCATTCGGCGAGATCGCCGCCCGCAGCCGCACCGCACACAAGAGCCAGGGCTTCGGCACACTCGGCACCCGTGGCGCGAACCCGGAGTACTTCCGCGTCCTCGCCGGTGACCCCGCCCGCCGCGACCCGTTCGAGGGGGTCGAGCTGTCCTGGTCGCGACTTCCCCTCGGAGACCGCATCGCCACCGACCTCATCGCCCTCACCGACGCCTTCAATCCCCGCACTCCGGCCGCCTCCGTTCCCGCCCTCCTGCGCCTGCGCGCCGTCCTGACGGAGGGTATCAACGTCGACGGCTCCGATCCGACCTTGGGCGAAAAGCGCCGGCATCTGGATCGCATCATCGCCGCCTGCCTCGGCCTGCACACCGAGGCGCGAGTAGCCTCCGCCGAGGCCGCACCGGGTGAGGCGATCACCGTAAGGTTGGGCCTCATCGTCCGCTCCGCCCCCAGCGACCTACCGATCCGGTGGGTGTCGTCCGCGTTTCTCCACTCCGCCCAGGCGGTGCCGACCGGTCTTACCCTCGCTGCCAACCGTGCCGCCGAGGCCACGGCGGACTCCACCGTGCCGACGGATGCAGCGCTCACCACTCCCTACTGGCTGCGCGAGGACGGCACGGCCGGCATGTTCCGCGTCGATGACCCCGCCCTGATCGGGCGCCCCGAGTCACCTCCCGCTTTTCCGGTTCAGCACACGTTGGACATCGGCGGTCAGACGGTGGTCTTCGATGACGAGGCCGTCGAGGTGATCGACGATCCCGTGCGCGGCGAGATCCGCCGCCCGCTCCGCGTCGTGGCGCCGGTCACGCTGGGCTTTCCGCAGGAACTCGAACTCTTCGCCCCCGGCAGCACGCGCGAGGTCAGTGTCATGATCACCGCCGAGCGCGGGCCCCGAGTCGGATCCCTGATGCTCGAGGCGCCCACCGGTTTCGCAGTGACCCCGTCGTCGCAGGCTTTCCAGATCGCAACCGCCGGAAACCAAGCCCGGCTCACGTTCCAGGTCACCGCACCGCCCGGCGCCGCCACCGGAGACCTCGTCGCCGCGGCGCAAGTCGACGGCCGCATCCATCGCACGGCGCGGGTCGATCTGCGCTACGAGCACATCCCCGCTCAGTTGCTCCAGCCACGCGCCGCCGCGCGTCTGGTCAGCCTCGATTTGAAGGTCACCGCCCGGCGCATCGGCTACCTCGCGGGCGCCGGCGATCTCGTCGCGGAGGCCCTCACGCGCATGGGGTGCACCGTGACGCCGCTGGGCGCCGCCGATCTGACGGCAGAGCGTTTGGCCACCTTCGATGCCGTGGTCATGGGCGTGCGCGCGTACAACACCCGGCCCGAGATCGTGCCGCTCCTGCCAAAGCTGTTCGCGTACGTCGAGGCGGGGGGCACCCTGGTGGTGCAGTACAACACCACGGCGGACCTCCAGACGACCGCACTCACGCCGTTCCCGCTGAAGCTCTCCCGGGATCGCGTCACGGACGAGGCAGCGGCCGTGACATTGCTCGCTCCCGATCACCCGGCACTCAATCGACCGAATCGCATCGTGCCGTCCGACTTTGATGGCTGGGTGCAGGAGCGAGGGCTCTACTTCCCGTCCGATTGGGACTCCCGTTTCACGCCGCTGCTCGCCTGCTCGGACCCCGGCGAGAAGCCGCTGCGCGGCGCGGTGCTCGTGGCGCCGCATGGTCGCGGGCAGGTGGCGTACACGGGGCTTTCATTCTTCCGTCAATTGCCCGCCGGCGTTCCCGGCGCTTACCGGCTGTTCGCCAACCTCGTTTCCCTCGGCCAATGAAACCGCCTCTTTCTCCGGCACCCACTCCGCCCCCGGACTCCTCCCGCAACGAGGATGCGCCCGCCGTGCCGGGTCTTCGCTCGTGGGGCCGCGTCTACGCAGCCGTGGTCGTCGGTTTCCTCATCGGCCTCGTCCTTCTCGCGCTGCTGCCGCGCTTGGTGTCATGAGCACCCTCGACTACATCGTCCTGCTGGCCACGACTCTGGGCATCGCGGCGTACGGGTTCTGGCGGACGCGCGGGAAGCAGACCTTCGAAAACTACGTGCGCGGCGAAGAGCGGGTCAGCTGGGCCACCATCGGCCTCGCAGTCATGGCGACGCAGGCCAGCGCGATCACCTTCCTATCGACCCCCGGCCAGGCGTTCGAGAGCGGCATGGGATTCGTGCAGAATTATTTCGGAATGCCCTTCGCGCTGATCGTCGTCTCGGCCGTGTTCCTGCCGCTCTACCGCCGGCTCCGGGTGATGACGGCGTATGAGTACCTCGGCCACCGCTTCGACCAGAAGACGCGCCTGCTCGGCGCCGGGCTGTTCCTGCTGCAGCGGGGCTTCGCCTCCGGCATCACCATCTACGCGCCAGCGATCGTGCTCTCGACGGTATTCGGCTGGAATCTCGACCTGACGATCCTGGCGACCGGGGCGGTCGCCATTCTCTACACCGTGTCGGGCGGAAACACCGCGGTGAGCCTGACGCAGAAGCACCAGATGGCGGTGATCTTCGCCGGCATGGCCACCGCGTTCGTGATCCTGATCCTGCGGCTGCCGGAGAACGTATCGTTCGGCGACGCGCTCACGGTCGCGGGCGGCTTCGACAAGCTCAACGCCGTGAATCTGTCGTTCGATCTCAACGAGCGCTACACCCTGTGGTCCGGTCTGCTCGGAGGTTTTTTCCTGTCGCTCTCCTACTTCGGCACCGATCAATCCCAAGTCGGTCGCTACCTCTCGGGGACTTCGCTGCGGGAAAGCCGATTGGGCCTGATGTTCAACGCGCTGCTCAAGATTCCCATGCAGGCGTTCATCCTCCTGCTGGGCGCTTTGCTCTTCGTGTTCTACCAGTTCTCGCCCGCGCCGGTGTTCTTCGATCGTACGACCTGGCAGCAGCACGTCGAAGGTCCAGGCGGGGAACGCCTTCGAGTGCTGGAGGAGCGCTACGCCGAGGCCGCGGTCGTCAAGCGTGCGGCGGTGCAGCAATGGGTGTCCGATTCCGAGAGCGGCGATCCCGCGCGGATCAGCGCCGCCCGCGAGGCGGCCAAGGCCGCCCACGTCCAGTCGGAGGCGATCCGCGCGGAGGCCAAGGCCACCCTGCGCGTGCTGGACCCCTCCGTGAAGACCAAGGACTCCGACTACGTTTTCATCACGTTCGTGCTCGAGCAGCTTCCGCGCGGCGTCATCGGTCTCCTCATCGCCGTGATCTTCGCCGCCGCGCTGAGCTCGGTGGCGGCGGAACTCAGCGCGCTGGGCTCGACGACGGTGGTCGACCTCTATGGCACGCTCCGGCGCGGCCAAGGTGGCGCCGCTCCCTCGGTCCTCGCCTCAAAGCTGTGCACCGCCCTCTGGGGTCTGGTGGCGGTCGGCTTCGCACTCTTCGCCCGGGTCGTCGAGAACCTCATCGAGGCGGTGAACATTCTCGGCTCGCTGTTCTATGGCGTGATCCTCGGCCTGTTCCTCGTCGCCTTCTTCCTCCGCCGCGTGGGCGGGCACGCCGTCTTCACGGCGGCGATCCTCGCCGAACTGGCGGTACTGACCGCGTTCTTCGTCTTCGATCGGGTGGGCTACCTCTGGTACAATCTCATCGGCTGCACGCTCTGCGTGGTCTTCAGCCTGGTGCTGCAAGCCTTGCTCCCCTCCCGTCCGCAGTCCGCACCGGAGGCGGCCGCGCGATGAACGCCCCCCCTCCCATCATCGCCTTCGGCCAGCAGCCGTGCGGGATTTTTCCTCGCCGTTTCCTCCAGGCCAAGATCGCGACCGCGCGGCGTCTCCAACGCGACCTCGGCGGGTCGATCGTTTTCTTCTACCACGATAGCGACCACGACCCGCGGGAAACTCAGACCGGGCTGCGGCACCACACCACGGGCGAGCTCCAGTGGCTCAACTTCACGTTCGAGAACCGGGTGCAGCGCAAGTTCACGCCCCTCTACCTGAAGCGCATCCCCGCCGGATGGCGCGAGGGCATCGTGCGCCAGCTGCCCGCCTACGTGGACGCGGCGGCGGTCCGCGCGGTCCGCGAGTGCACCGACCGCACCATCGCTGATTTCTGCCTTTCCGTCATGCGTCGCATGGGTCTGCTCGAGGGCGTCACCGTCGTGCGCTCCAGCGATCCCGAGGTGCGGCGCCGGGCTTGCCCCGTCGCGGACTTCTTCGTCGATGTCCCTCACGAGGGCGAAATCGTGCGCGCCCGGCATCAGGACGGCCGCCTCCGGCTGCACTCCGGCGGAGACCAATTCATCACGTTGCCCGAGCAGGCCTGGGAACGCACGCAGGTGAGTCCCTCCCGAGACTCCCGCCTCGTCTGGATGCAATCCGTGATCCACTGTACCCATTACGTTGCAGGCGCGGGGGAACAGGCCTACCTTCAGCCTGAACAGACCCCGGAAATTTCCTTCATCAACCGCGATGTCATCGACCGTTCCGACGAAGCTTGGACTGAGTTCCCCGCCTGAGCCACGCCGGCTGCTGGCCTTCGGGGCGCATCCGGACGATCTGGAGTTCGGCGCCGGCGCCGTCCTCGCCCTCGAGGCAAGGGCCGGCACGCAGCTCACGTTCGTGATCTGCTCCCGCGGCGAAGCCGCCACCCACGGCCGACCGGAGGAACGCGAGGCCGAGGCCCGGAACGCCGCGCGCATCCTCGGCGCCGACGTGGAATTCCTCGCTCTCGGCGGTGACGCTCACCTCGCCTCCACCCCTGAGGTCGCGATCACGCTTGCCGGCGTCATCCGGCGCTTTCGTCCCGACTGCGTCCTCGCGCCGACCGTGGCGCCGAATCAACACCCCGACCACGCCGCCCTCGGTCGCAGCGTCCGCGACGCCGCCCGGATCGCCCGCTACGGCGGACTCGCGGAGTTGAGGGGCCAGCCGCCCCACACGCTGAGCCTGCTTCTGCATTACGCCGTGGGTCCGGAGGGCGAGCCCGCCGGCGAACCGGGGGTCTGGTGCGATGTGTCCGATCCCGGGGTCATGGCGGCGTGGAAGGCCGCCATGGAGGCCCATGCCTCCCAAACTAGTACGCGGGAGTACGTCGAGCTCCTGCTGACCCGGGCGCGCCTGCTCGGCCTCCGCGCGGGCGTCGGCTACGCTCAGGCCGTGTATCCGGCAGATCCGCTCCTCGTTGAGGGACTGGCCCAAATCGGACGCGGCGCTCGGCGGTTCTGAGGCAATCCGATGAACGACGCGCCGCTCCGCATCGGCCTCGCCTGCTACCCGTCCGTCGGCGGCAGCGGCATCCTCGCCACCTCGCTAGGGGTCGAACTCGCCCGGCGCGGTCACGAGGTCCACTTCGTCTGCTACGAACGTCCGTTCCGCCTCCCGGCCGACCAGCCCGGCGTGACGTACCACCCCGTCCACATCCAGGGCTACGGTCTGTTCCGGCACCCCGACTACAGTCTCCCGCTCGCCGTCAAGCTGGCCGAGGTCGCCCGCGAGCGTCGCCTCCAAGTGCTGCATGCCCACTACGCCGTGCCCCACGCGACCGCCGCGGTCCTGGCCCGGGACTGGCTGCCCGAGGATATTCGCCCGGCGGTCGTCGCCACGCTTCACGGAACGGATACAACACTCTTGGGCCGGGATCCAGGCTACGCGCCCGCCATTCGCCACGCCTTGTCCAAGGTGGACGCCATCACCACGGTTTCCGACTTCCTGCGTTCCGAGACCACGCGCCTCACCGACATCGCCCATCCGATCCAGGTGATCCCCAATTTCTTCTCACCGCGGCGCCCCCAACGCAGCACCGCCGCCGTGCGGGCCGAACTCGGTGTCCCCCCGGGCGAGGTCCTGATCCTGCACATGTCTAATCTCAGGCCGGTCAAGCGGATCGACCTGCTGCTCGACGCGGTCGCTCGGATCCGGCCCCGCACGTCATTCCGCCTTCTCGTGGTCGCCGGCGGCGACTTCGCCCCCTTCCGTGAGCAGGTGCGCCGACTGGGCCTGGAGGACCGCGTGATCGTTCGCGAGAATGTGAGTTGGATCGAGGACTACGCCGCGGCGTGCGATTTCGGACTGATCACGTCCGAGTCCGAGAGCTTCTGTCTCAGCATCTTGGAGGCGATGACGTTCGCCCGCCCCTCCATCGCCACGGCGGTGGGCGGCATTCCGGAGGTGATCGAGGACGGGCGCTCCGGCCTGCTCGTGCCCTTCGGCGACGCGGACGGGCTCGCCCGGGCGGCGGAGCGTCTG
>JBEIGD010000003.1:0-133460 GCA_040382075.1 Opitutaceae bacterium | reverse complement strand
CCGGGCGCGCGATGCCCCGCCGGGCCTGCTCGTACGCCGTGATCCTGGCCGCATCGTCGGGCGTCGCCGCGCGCACACGCCGCGGTGCAGCGGCCCCCGCGACGCCCGCGCGGGATGCGGTGATCCGCGCCCCCACCTCCGGCGGCAACGCCAATCCAGATGGCGGTACCGTGAGCACAATGTCCTGATACACCTCCTCCGGCACGAAGCCATGGCGCGTGTAGAGCGAGTACGAATCGAGGTTGAGCAAACTCGACACGAGCCGGGCCGGGACGCCGAGTGCGTCGGCGCGCTCCAGCGCACGCACGAGGAGGCCCCGGCCGACGCCAAGCCCCTGGGCCTCAGGGGCGACCGCGACGATCCCGAGTGACACATGCGTGGGCCGCGGATGCACGAAGCACACGCCGAGCAGTTGGCCGGTGTCCGCCGCCCGCGCCGCCAGCGCCTCGCCCGGATCCAACGCGGCATACACCTCGGGGATCAGCCGGAAAGGCTCCGGGCGATCGCCGAACCGCGCCCCCTGCCCAAGCTTCGACTCGTACCAGCTGACGAGCGAGCGATGCAGGAGCACCGCCACGGCATCGTGCTCGGAAGCCGCGAGCGGGGTGAAGACGGGAACCAGCGTGCCCATGGCGGGACCGTAGCGCGCCCCAGGAAAAAGCCAATCCGTACCCCGCATTTGCGCGAGGACGAGGCCACGCCGCCGGATTCCACCTTCATACGACCGCGCCGGCGAAGCAGAGCGGCCGCTTCGCCCCGCAGCGCAGCATCGGACGGCCGCGACAGCGGGCCGTCGCGGGGTCGAACAGTGAACCGCCACGACCACCGCGATCCCGCTCAGGCTCCCACGCCCAGAATCCAGCCCTCGTAGCGCGCCTGCCGACGCTCCTCCGGCCTGAGCGGCGGCGCGAGCAACGGCTCCAGTTCCCCCGACCGATCCGCCGCGGCCAGCGCCGCCGCCACGCACGCGGCATCGTGCTGGTCCGGCGTGTGGCCCGGGGCCCGCGGGATCGATTGATTCCAGCGGGCGGGGTAGACCTCGGCGAGCACGTGGCGGCCGGGCGGTGGATTCCAGCCGTCGAACGGCCACACGTGGATGCGGTCCCAGCCGACGGATTCACCGATCGCCCGGATCCACGGCAGGCCGGCGTGAGTCGACTTGGCGACCGAGCCCGGAACGTCGAAATGGAAGACCGATTTGGCGGGACCGGAGCGGACCTCGGCCAGCCGGCGCCAGCGGGATTCGCCGCCGCGGCGGGCCGCTCCCTGGTCGGGCGACCGGCGGAGCGCCTCGACGGTCACGTCAGGCGCATCCGTCGGCCAATGCCGGCAGAAATCCGCCAAAAACCGATGCCAGTCCCGCGGCACGCGATGCGCCGCGAAGTAGGCTTCGGGAAACGAGAAGCCGTGGTCGATGCCGACCAGGATCGGCTCCCGGGCCCCCGCGAGCGCGGCCACGACCCACGCCGCGAGCCCGCGCCGCGTCCAATGTCCCCGCCCCGCGCCGGGCCGGTGTTCCTGCGCCCGTGCCCGGCCGACGTCGTCGGCGGGGGCGGCTGCCTCAAACAACCGCAACCCGGTGAGCGGCGTGTCGGCCGTCCCGGCACCGGAGTAGTCGATTCCAAGGTAGCGGGTAAAGCGCGGCATCGCGGGAAGACCCTCACCTTGCCCGTCCGGCCCCGCAAGCTGATGCGGAACTCCGGTCGGGAGGCGTGGCTCGCCGCAACGACCGCACGCTGGTGGGCCCACTGGGATTCGAACCCAGAACCAAAGGATTATGAGTCCTCTGCTCTAACCGTTGAGCTATAGGCCCGGGCCGGGGCGCCCTGAGGCGCTCGAAGGCTGCTCGGGCTGCCCGGCTGGCTCAACTGCAAAGCGGCGCTTGGCGGGCCGGGCAGGCGGCGCTAGGGTTGCACCATGACCGCGTCGCCATCCCCTGACCCCCTGCCGTCCTCTGGGGATAACCGGGCGGATGGTGGCGGAAACCGGACGGCCGAGGGCGCGGCGCGATCGCCCCGCGTCTTTCAGTCCGCGCACCCGCCGCGCCCAGAGCGCTCCGCACCGTCGCCTCTGGGTACGCACTCCCCTCTCTCCGCTCCCGTCCTCCCCCTCGTGCTCTACGACGGCGAATGCGGGCTGTGCAGCCGGAGCGTGCAGGCGATTCTCCGGTGGGATCCGGCCGGGCACTTTCACTTCACACCGCTGCAATCTCCCCTCGGCCAGCGACTCCTGACCGAAGCGAACCTGCCGACCCAAGACTTCGACACTCTGGTGCTGATCGACGCGAAGGGTGCGGTGCGGCAGCGCTCCGACGCCGTGCTCGGGATCCTCGCCGCGTTGCCGTGGTGGCGCTGGACCGTGATCGGGTGGGCGATCCCACGCGTGCTCCGGGACGCGGCGTACGCCTGGATCGCGCGGCGAAGGCACCGGCTGTTTCGTCGACCCTCGGCCTGCGCGACGCTCCGGCCGGAATGGCGCCGACGATTCCTCGACTGAGCGGGGCGGCTTCGCGGGGTCAGCCGCTGCGGCGGGTCATGGGCGATTCCCCGACGGGAAACTCTCCACGGGGTCCCAGTGCACCCCGCAGCACCGCATCGCGGACGGATGCCCGACGCGTTCGCCAAGCCCGCGCGCCCACGTGGCGAACCTCCCGCCGGTCTCGTGTGAACCGAAGCCAGAGCACCGGGGCCGACGTCGACATCGGACCGCTGCCACGCGTCGACGGCCAACCAGGAAAACGAAAACCCCGCCTGCGATGCCGGAGAACCGGCCCGCGGGCGGGGTTTTGCGTGCGGAGAAACGAGCGGTGATTACGGCACTTCGTAGACCTCGACGAGGCCGACGCCCGTTGCGCCGCCCACGCCGGAGACCTGGGCGGTGTAACTGCCCGGGGGCAGGGTCAGCAGGACCGCCGCATCCTTCCCGCCGGCCGGGAACGCGAAGGCGCCGGTCTTGGCGGAGCCCTCCCGGAGCAACGCGAGGTTGTTGCCCGATTCCCAATTGTCGTTCTCACGGATCACGGTCGATCCCTGGAAGACGCGCAGGAACGGATCGGTCAAGGCACCCGTCACGCCCAGCGCACCGAGTGCGGGGCCGGCCGCACGGATCAGCACCTTCTTGGCAGAGGTGCCATTGACCACGAAGCCGACCACCAGCGCGCGATCGCCGGTGGCGACATCGCCGCGCGTGGAGAGGTTGAGGACCTTCTGGGCGGTGAACGGCTCCGGCACATCGAGATCGAAGACCTCGACCAGCGCTACGCCGGTACCCGCGCTCACGCCCGAGACCACGGCGGTGTAGATGCCGGGGTTGAGGGTGACCACGAGTGCGGAGTCGAGACTGCCGGCCGGCAGCGGGAAGGCGCCGACCTGGGCCGCCGCGGCCTGCGCCTCGGCGTTATTGCCCCAGTCATCGTTCTGATTGATCACGGATTGCCCGCGATAGAGCTGCAGGTTCGGGTTTGCCAGAACCCCGGTGACGCCGAGGCTCGCGAGGCTTGGACCGACGGCCCGCAGCAGCATCCGCTTGGGCTGATCGCCCGCGACCACGAATCCGGCCACGAGCACGCGCTCGCCGGTTCCCACGAGTCCGCGGGTCGAGACGTTGCGCAGGACGCCGTCACTGAACGAGGCGCCGCTGGAAGCCGCACCGGTGAACGTGCCGGCGAGTGAACCGCCAGTGATGGTGCCGGAGATGAAACGGCTCGCCGTCTGGATCGTGCCGGACACGCGGGCTCCGGAGGCGAGGTTGAAGGCAAATGCGCCCGAAGCGCTCACGCCGCCCGAACCCGCATCGCGCGCCGTGCCGTCCGCCACATACAGCGAGAGCGTGCCATCGGCGCCGACGATGCCGACGACGCTGCTCGAGGCGCGGCCCGTCAGATTACCGTTGTACAGACCCGAAGGCGCCGCCGTGGTGCTGGTCCCGAACGTCAGCGGCGAGATGAACGACAACCTGCCGCCATCGAAGGTCCCGGTCGCTCCCGTGTTCGAGAAACGACCGCTGATGAGCGTGGCCCCAGTGCTGTCCGTGAGCCCGAAGCCGCCACCGGAGTCGACCGTGATCCCCTGGTAGAAGTAGAACGTCGGCGTGGGGCCGTTCGTCTGGGCGATCGCAACTGCGGTCTGGCCACCCGAATTGATCAGGGTGATGCGACCGGACTCGGTACCCGCGGAGAAGTTCCCGGTGTAGATCGTGTCTCCGCCCATTGCGGAGGTGTCAGAACTCACCAGCACCGAGGCGGCGGCCGAGATGGTCTGCTGGCCGCTGCTGTCCTTGGCCAGAGCCGTGATCCGGTAGACGCCCGGGGAGGCCGGGTTGAAGCTGACGGTGTACGGAGCCGCCGAGGAGCTTCCGATCGGTGCACCGTTCGCGAAGAACTGCACGTCGGAGATGGTTCCATCGACGTCGGAGGCACTCGCCGAGACCGTGAAGCCGCGCCCCAAGGGTGATGCCGAGCCGCTGGCCGGCGACGTCATCGACACCTTCGGCGGAGAGCCCGCCCTGACCGTGATCCGTGCCACCTGGGAGACCGTCGTCCGATTCTCCGCCCGCAGGACCGCATGGATGTCATACGTGCCCGCGCGGGTGATGCCGAGATTGGCCGTGAACGGATCGGTGCTCACCGTCGTGAAGATCGAGCCATTGACGTAGTAGTCGATGACCGGAGACGGACGATTGCCGGCATTGTGCGAGGCGGCGAAGACGATCTGACCGCCCGCCGTGTAGCTCGCGCCCGTCAACGGGCTGGCCAACTTGACCTCCAGCGGAGCGGCGGCGTTGGACGCGATCGTCCGGATCGCCAGCGGCGCGGCGCTGGTCACGTTGCCCGAGTCATCCGTCACCACGACCGTCGCGATCACATGGCTCAGCGTGTCGAGCGACGTCACCGTATAGAACGGTGCGGCATTCACGGAGGCGATCCGACGACCGTTGATGAAGAAGCTGGCGTTGGTCACGGTGCCGCCCTCGTCGACGACGCCGGCGGAGAGGATCAGCTTCGAGCCGTAAGCGACGTCCACGGGCTTGAGCAAGTCCGCTTCCTTCGGCGGATTGTTCACCCCGCGTGTCGGGTCGTTGAACGCCAGACTCGCGACCGGCACGTTGCCCACGGCCGGACGGACCGTCACGGTCGCCACTGCGGAGCCCACGCGGTTGCCGGCGTTATCCGTGGCGATGGCCGCGACCGAGTACACGCCTGGAGCGGAGGGAACCCAAGGAACGACGTACGGGAACGCGGTGGCGGTGCCAATGGCTTCGCCGCTGACCGAGAACTCCACGGCCGTGATCGTACCGTCGCTGTCGACGGCGGTGGCGGCCAAGGCGACCGGCGCGCCGACGGTACCGAGGGCACCATCGACCGGCGAGACCAAGGCAACCTGCGGCAAGCCGGCGCTGGGGGCGACGACATCCACGGGTACGGTGGCGGACGCCACGTTACCGTCATTGTCGAGGGCCTTCACCACGAGCGCGTAGGCACCGAGGCTGTTCGGCGTCCACGTCGTCGAGTAAGGGAAGGTCGAGTCGGAACCCACGCTCTGCCCGTTGGCGAAGAACTGCACCGACAGGACGTTGCCATCGGGATCGGTGGCGGAGGCGCCCAGGGTGATCGTGTCGCCGGCACGGACCCGGGTACCGGCGTCTGGCGAGGTCAGCGCGACCGTGGGCGTGAGGCCGATGCTGCTGCCGCCGCCGCCACCGGAGCCGGTGACCGTGACATTGATCGTGCGGGAGATCGTCGTGATACCGAAGTTGTCCGTCGCCAGTGCGGTGAGGAACGTGAACGTCCCGTCGCGCTTCTGGAGCGGAGTCCACGCCACGCTGTACGGGGCGGTGGAATCATCGCCGACGAGCACGCCATCGGCGAAGAACTGGACGGACGTGACCGTGCCGTCGGAGTCGCTCGCGTTGGCGGTGAGCGTGACCGGGGCGCCGGCGGAGAACGTCGAACTTTCGGCCGGTGAGGTGATGGTCACGGTCGGAGGAGCGGAAATCACCACCCGATTGGAGGAGGATGCGACGACGTTGTTCTTGTCGTCGAAAGCGAGGGCGGCGATCCGATAGGTGCCCGTGGCCTGGGGTTGCCAGAGGAAGCCGTACGGGAACTGTTGATCGACGCTCACGAGCACGCCGTCGACGTAGATCTCCACCTTGGAGACCAGACCGTCGGCATCGTTCGCGATCACGCTGATCGGAATCGCGGCGGACGCGCTCTGGGCGTAGTCGGGGATTCGCAACGCGGAATCGTTGGCCGGGCTGGCGACGGACACCGTGGGCAGCAGCCCGATCGGAGCCACGCTATTGATCTGCACCGGGGTGCTCGTCGGGAGAACGTTGCCGTTGTTGTCCGTGGCGACGGCAGTGATCTCGTGCGTGATCGGAGACGCCGGGGGCGTGTAGAGGATCGAGTAAGGGGCGGTCTCGTCGACGCCTTGGCTGACGCCATCGACGAAGAACTCGATTTGCCGCACGAACCCGGAGGCGGGCGTGGCGTCGGCCTTGATGACCACCGAGGAGCCGATCGGCACCAGCGTGTTGGGCAGCGGATTGGAGACCACGGTGCCGGTGGCGAAGTAACGCACGGCGAGGGCCGACGCGCGGTTGCCCACGGCGTCGGTGGTGGTGGCCGTGACGAAGTATACGCCCGGTTGGGGCGGCGTCCATTGGGCCACCGGCGACGGCAGCGAGGTCGGCACGAGCGCGGACGCGTGATTGAGCAGCAGCGTGACGGGGGCGCCGTTCACGAAGAACTGGGTATTGTAGAGGCTGGCGGTACCGGTGACCCGGGCCTGCAGTTGGACGGTGCTTCCGGCGGGGCCATTGGCCTCGTTACCGGGCAGCACCATGTCCACAGTCAGGACCTGGGCTCGGGCCGCCGAGGCTGCGGCCAGCAGGAGCCAGCAGCCAAGGAGAGCGCGAAGAAAAGATTTCATGGTCGCATCGATTTGGGATGGAATGAGCGGAGGGAGGGACCTCCCGGGCTCACGGCTTGGACTTGGACTTGGAGCCGGACTGCGTCTCCGGGGACTCCGAAACGAACGGATCGGAACCATCGCGGTAGCCGGGCAGTTCGTCCTTGCGCAGGCCGCTGGAGCGGACCGCGCGGGGATCGAAGACCTCGCCGACGGCAGCGCCGTCGGCCGAAACGGTCTTCGCGGTGATGAAGATGAGCAGGTTGGTGGACTGCTTGTCGTGATTGTTCGAGCGGAAGGCGCGGCCGAGCACCGGGATGTTGCCCAGCACGGGAACCTTGTTGGATCCGCTCTCGGTGCGAGACGTGATCAAGCCGCCGAGACCCATCGTGTGACCATCCTTGAGCGAGACCTGCGTCTTCGCCTTGCGGGTCGCGATGATCGGAATGGAAGCACCGCCGGCGCCGCCGAACGTCGTCTCGCCATTGCGTTGGCTGACCTCAGGCTCGACGCTCATCCGGATGAAGCCCTGCCCATTGACCTGCGGGGTGACCTTCAGGATGATACCGATCGGGCGGTACTGGAAGCCGGAGACCTCGAACGTACCACGCTCCTGATTGTAGGTGTAGTTCGGGATCGGGTATTCTTCACCGACATTGATCGAGGACTCGGTGTTGTTCAGCGTCACGACCGTCGGGTTGGAAACGATCTTGATGTCGGTCAGCGTGCTGAGGGCGCTCAGCACGACGTTGAACTGGTCCGCGTTGAACACGGCGGAGCTGACGCGACCGGTGGAGCCGCCGTTGGTCAGGTTCTGGAAGGCGTCCAACGCCCCGGTGACGGCATTGCTCGACTCGCCGAACATGCTATTTTGTCCGCTATTGGCGAGCGATGAGGTGCTGCCCGTGTTGGAACGGCTGCTGACGGCACCGTTCACCGACGATGCGCTGCCGTCGTTGGAGGCGGAACTGGAGTTTTCGGAGTCCGAGGTGGACGCTGAACCGGAGCTGCGGCTGTTCTCCGAGCCAGAACGGGAGCCCGAACCGGTGGCGTAGCCGCCATCGCGCGAGCGGTTGACGGTCTGGTTGAACGGACCACCGCCGATTTGATAGCCGGCCAAGGAGTCCCACTTGACGCCGAGATTCTTGACGTCGCGATCGGTGACCTCGATGAACTTGGATTCGATCATGACCTGTTCGGTGGCGCGGTCCAGGCGATCGATGATCGTGCGGACGCGCTGCATGCGCGTCGGGCGCTCGGAGATGACGAGGGCGTTGGAGCGGGCGTCGACGATCAGGCGACCGCCGGCGGCGGTGTCGATCAGGGGCTCGACGGACTTCCGGATGTCCTCAGCCTTGGCATAGTTGATCACGTAGACGTCGGTGCTGACCGGCTCAAGGTTGAGCGAGTCGGTGGTGACGATCATGATGATGTTTCCATCCTCGGTGAAGGTGTATCCGGCGGGGCTCAGCGTGACCTGGAAGATCTGGCGCCAGGTGACGTCGCGGAGCTTGATGGACGTCTTGCCCTGGAGCGTATCCGGGATGACGAGGTTCAATTCGAACAAGTCCGCGACGTTGCGCAGGATCGTGCGGATGTCCTCATCCGGGAAATCGACCGAAAGCGTGTCCTTGGCCTTGGTGGAGAGGGTGATGGGTGCCTCATCGGCGAGGACGACCTCCGCAATAGCAGGGGCCGGTTCCGGGGTTTGTTCAGGCTGTGCCGTCGCCTCAGCCTGCGAGCGGAGCATCGGCAGGGTGGCGGCGACCAGCAGCGCGAGGAGCAGCGAGCGGGTTCTCATGGTTTGGTTCCTGATTTGATGGGACGGGTAATTTCCTCTCCGTTCAAGCGGAGGGTGAAGCTGTCGCGGGTGATGGCGGTGATCGTGACGGTGTAAGCGCGACCCTCGAACGTGGCGGACAGGGCGTCACCGACGCGCACGCGGCGGCCGCGGATCAGCAGCGTGGGTTGGCCACCCAGCAGCACGACCCCGGACGGCTGGATGGCGTTCGCGACGGAGGCGAGGGCGCTGCGCTGAGGGCGGGACTGGGTGGCGAGGCCGGCGCGGCGCGCATTCTCGGCGGCCTCGAAGGCGAGGCGCTGCTCGTCAGGATCCGGGGCATCCCAACCGGCGGGGCTGAACGGATTGACGGACTTTGCCGGCAATCGGGGAATCTCAGACGTGGCGGCAAGGCGCGTGGCCAACTCAACGGTCGTCGCCCGTCGCGCCGGCGGGGTGAGGTCCGAATGGGACTTACGCTGCGCCCACGCGGAGGAGCACAGCGCCGCCAGGAGAACCGAGACGATCAGGACCCGCCCACAACGGGAGTGACGGGAAGGCGAGGAGGGGTTGGAAGCGTGCATGGTCAGGGTTGGCCGAGCAGCTCGATCGTGAGCGTGAGGTTGACCATCGGATCGTTGATGTCGTTGGACTCGCGCGAGAGCGTCGCACTCGAGACCCGGCAGAACGGGGCGCTGTTTTCCAACCGTCGCAGATAGCTCAGCAACTGGCCGTAATTGCCCTCGACGATCAGGTTGTAGGGGACCGCCACGTAGGTCGTGCTTCCCTTGACGGCCGGGACCGGCGGCAGCTGCTTGAGATCCTTGTAGCGCGTCCCGGTCTCGGACTCGATCCGGTAGAAGAACTGCTGGTTGTTCGCCAACTCGGCGGGGCGGATCAGCCGCGCGGAGACCGCGGCGTTGGCGGCGACCACGGCGGCGCGCTGCTCGGCCAGCTGGGCCGAGTTGACCACGTTGAGCTTGAGTCGATTCCCGACGGTGGTGCGCTCCTCGAGCAGCGTGGTCGCGGCCGGGAGCCCATCCTGGCGATACAGCCGCGAGAGAACCAGGCCCACCGAAAGCGCCACGGAGACGACGATGATCGGGTACTTCTTGATGCCCGCGACGAGATCTTCGGTCTTGAGACTCATTTGGCGGCGAGCGCCGGAGCGCTCTTGAACTTGAGGAACAACTCGAACGTCATGCGTCCGCTCTGCGGATCCCGCGCAAGCGACGTTTGCGAAATGTTGCCGAAGAGCGCCGCGAACACGCGATCGCGACGCAGTTGATCGACGTAGGTACTGACCTCACCGCTCGCGCGGTCGCCGGCACCCCGCACCATGCCACGGATGATCACTCCCGTATCCCGGTAGGCCACACTGCGCAGCGCGATGCGGTTGGGCAGCGTCCGACCGATGTCCAGCATCAGATCCGACACCGCCACGGGTCTCCGCAGGAAAGTCTCGAGGTCGAGGATCTTCTTCTCCTCTTCCTCGAACTGTTTGAAGAGCGTGACCGCCTGGCGGCTCAGCTTCTGGTCGCGCTCGATCTGTGCCTCCAACTCGGCAATCTGCCGATTGACCGTGAATAGCGCATACTCTTGGTAGGCGACGAAAAGCAGCAGGACCAGCGCCACGACCACCGCCAGACCGTTGATGAAAAAGACCGTCCGGACCGGCTTCGTGTCGGGCAACCGCTGGAAGTTGCGGAAGTTCGGATGCCACGCCGGCACCAAGGGCGCACGGGCCTTCTCAGGCTTTCGTTTGGGAAGCGTTGGCATCGTAGTTGACCATCAGGCTGAGTACCCCAAGCCAGCGTGGATCAGCGGCGTAGGCATGGACTGAGTCGGAAAGCGTGACTTCACGCGCGCTCAGCCACGTCACCATGTCGGGCTGGAGCATCTTGATCCCCAATTCGTTCGCGACGACGTCGGCGATCCAGGCGAGCTTGGGCGGAAACTGGATGCAGACCATCTGGCCGATCGTCAGACCCGTCTGCACCTCGTAGAAACCAATCGACGACTGTAATTCACGGATCAGGCGCTGGATCAGCTGTGCGCCCATCCCCGTGAAATCGAAGGTATTGGAGAAGAAGAGTCGCTTGGCCGAGTCTTCGTCCTTCAGCCCGAGCTCCTTCTGGACCACCGGAATCATCGACGAGAGCCCGATCGGGAACGGGCGCGAGGCCTCGATGCCGGACGGCGACAGGATGAAGGAGTGGGTGCTATCGAAACCCAGCTCGAGAACGAGCGTGGGGACCTTCGAACGGGTGAAGGAAATGTAATCCGCCAGTGCCCCAAGGCACGAAACCGAGGTCATCTCCAAGCGATCCGGGTAGATCCCCTGGGCGAGCAGCGAATCCTGAAAGGCCACAATGTCGTCGGACGGGATGCCGCACAGCACGACGTCCTTGGTCGTGGCATTCGGCGCATCATACTCGCCGCCGTCATTCGGACGGAGGGCCGCCGCCGTAAACTTCTCCGGCTCGATGCGAAACTGCGTCTGCAGCACCTCGTCGAGGTAACCGACCTCCTTGACGCGCTTCAGATCAACGGTCGCCCGGCGCACAAAGCGCTTCTCGGAATGCATCCCCACCGTCGCATGGACGTAGCCGGAGCGGGATCGCTTGGGCTGCAATTGCTTCAGCACCTCCGCCAAACCGGCCGCATTGTCCTTGGCCACCTCGCGCATCTCCTCCACCGTGAAGGGAGGTTGGGGCGCACTCGTCCGCGCAACGAAAACGCCGTTTTCGTTGTGATCGACGAAGAAGCCTTTGGCCTTTGGGGAGAAGAGCATGAGGAAGACGCCCGTGCCCTATTCGGCACGGGCCACCCGAAGGTTAGGCTCCGTTTTCATCCCCCCAGCCTCACAAGGGACTCCCATCCCGCCTGAGGATACCTCCCCAGCTCAACCCGGAAATCCCTCTGCTTAGCGACCAAAGGCTAATTTATTACATAAACTATTGGACGATATGGTTTAAATAAAAAAGCAAAACTGTTGCTTAAATTTTCAGGCGCGAGGCCTTCGCTGCGCTGTGAAAAAAACGAAAAACCCGCCGCGGGAGAGCGGCGGGTTTGAAAAAAAGGGCCAAGAGGACGCCGAAACGGCGGTCCGACGTGTTTACTTCTGCCAGGTGCGCTTCTTATGACGATTCGACTTCAAGCGCTTCCTGCGCTTGTGCTTGTTCATCTTCAGACGACGCTTCTTCTTCAGGTTGCCCATGGTGTGAGAATTGGAACGTCAAGAGGTGCCGTGCCGCGCCTCGGCTGTAAAGCTCATTTTCCCATCGGGCTAAATCAGCCCACCGGAACCCACTCGCGGATCTGGGTGAAAACCAGCCCGCAACGGACTTCCTTTTCCGCCAATCCCGTCAGTCTCGCGACGACCCGGCGGTACAATCCCAGCTGCTCGGCATAGCGCCCAGCCGCCCGCAACGCACCGGCGCGATCCCCCACCCGGTCGGTCTTGAAGTCCCACACCCACGCGCACCGCGCCGCGCCGCCCGGCTCCCGCGAGATCACCACGCGGTCGCAGATGCCGGTGATCCAATGGCCGTCGAGCACCACTTCAAAGGCCCGCTCGCGCCACAACTCCGACTCACCAAGGGCTTCGGACGGTCGCGCAAAGACCTCCTCCAGGGCCGGCGCATCGAGGCACGCCTGCGCTTCCGCGCGGATGGCCGCATCGGCGTGGATCCATAGCTCCGACCCCACGCCGCCGTCGCCGGGTCGGCGCCACCCGATTTCCGCGAGCAATGCGTGTACCGCCGTGCCGCGCTCCGCCCCCGCCGAAGCCGACAACGCGAACACCTGCGCTCCCTGCAACACGCTGCGCTCCGTACCCGAGGGCGTGCGCGCCGGTAACCGCGCCGGCGCCGGCGGTGCCTCCACTTTCACCACGCAATCGCCGGAAATCGCGGGTGGCTCAGGCCGCAACGCTTCATACCAGCGAGCGTCTCCCTCACGGTACGCTTCACCCAGCGTATCCCGCAGTAACCGCGGAAAGTCCCGGGTCCGGGATCCTTCCGCCACCGGTTGCGTCACGAGGTACATCGCCCGCTTGGCCCGGGTCATCGCCACATACAGTTTGCACAGGGCCTCGTAAGCCGCCTGTGCATCCGCTTCCTCCTTGTACTGCGTCAGCACAGGATCGCTGTCCGCGAAGACCTTGTTCGGCACTTCCAAGATCCACGATACGCTGCGATCCGGAGCTTTCCTCACCGCCAGCGACGCCCGCCGGGCGCCAAAGCCACCCTCCAGGTCCGGAAGAATCACTAGGTCAAAGCCCAAGCCTTTCGCCTTGTGAATCGTCAGGACCCGCACCACCGCCGCGGTGTCCGCATCCCGCACTTTATAGCGCTCGGCGTACTGGAGGAACTCCACCACGTCGCGACTCGCCAATTCATCAAAGTCCCGCGCCGCCTCCACTAGCTGCCTTCCGCGCAGTCGACTGAACGCATCCGCCGGATCGAGCCGCGCCGCCAAGGCCTCCATCCAATGCTCCAGGGTCGCCGCAAATCCTTGAGCATGAATCTCCCGCAGCAGTCGCCGCGTGAGCGATTCCGGCGAGGTCACACCCTGCTCCGCCAGCACCGCCGCCAACGGGGTCATGCGGACGTGCCCCCATGCCAGGGTGTCACCGGGATGCGCCGCCGCCCGCAGCATCGCGAGGAGGACCGCCGTAAAGGGGTTGTCCGTGCACACCGTGAGATCGCTCTCCGCCACCGCCGGCAATCCTCCCCGTCGGCGCAGATAATCCGCCAAGGCGCTGCCGGTATCGTTCTTCTCGACCAGCACCGCCACACTCAGCCCACGGCCCAGCGCGTCGGTCTCCTGCAGGATCCGGAGGGTCTCCGCGAACCGCCCTTCCTGATCGTCCGCCAAACGCCACTCCACCACTCCACCCAGCGAGGGCCGAGCCGAGGTGTGCTCACGCCATTCCTGCGACCACGCCGTCACGGCCGCACCCGACATGACCTGACCCAGCGCGGCTTGGTCGCTGAAGACGCGGTTCACCGCCGCAATCACCGCCGGGCCCGATCGCCAGGAGGCATTGAGCTCCTGCTCCACGATCGCAGCGGGATTCGTCTGGTTGTAGTGCTGCAGGATCTCGCGAAACAGGCGCGAGTCTCCCTCGCGCCACGCATAAATCGCCTGCTTCACGTCGCCGACGTAGAAGAACGATCGCGCCCGTTCCGGATCCTGCACCACTTCATCAATCAGGTTCCGCAACACCGTCCACTGGCCGTGACTGGTGTCCTGAAACTCGTCGAGCAGCCAGTGATCAAATTGTGCATCGAGCCGCCAATCGATCGCCAACCGCCGCTCACCCGCGTCATCCTCCGCCACGCTCAGGCCCGACTCCAGCAGCGGGCCGCCGGCGTCCGGACGCAGGAGTCGCTCGACGTCGGCGAAGGTCATGCGCCCGTTGCGCCGCACCGCCTCGTGGTAGCGCTGCTCGTACGTCCGGAGCAGGGCAAAGAGTCCCTTCGTCGTCTCCAAGCGGCGCTTGAACTCTGCCCCGATCATGGCCTCCGCGAAGGCCACCAGCGCCGACGCAAACGGGGGATCCGGGGAAAACCGAACCCGGTCGATCGTCAACTGCCCACGACCCGCCCTCAGTTCCGGAAGCTGAGCCACCACCTTCTCGAGCAGGTCGTTCAAGGGCCGCGAGAGCGGGGCCCCGGGGCGCCAGTCCGTCGCATCCGCGATCACCGTTTCCAGGCGCGCCCGCTGCCCGTCGCGCAGGGACGCCGTATCTTCCACGTGGCGCCGGAGCGCGGTCAGCGCGTCCGCGAGGCTGAGCCCGGCCCGCAAGGGAGCGAAGCCGCTCGGCCAGATGCGTCCGGGGTTGCCCCACACGTCGACCTGCGGAGCCGCAAGGTAGACGCCGGCGTAGTCGTTGAGGTAGGTCTCCAGCCGGTCGGCCAGGCCCTTCTCCTCGAGCCCGAAGGTGGCGCGCTTGAAGGCCTCGATGAATTCACGCTGCGCCTCATCCGGCTCGCCGGCCGCGGTGAAAAGGGAGCGCAGGACTCGCCGGCGTTCGCGCTGCGCGGCATGTTCGTGCAGGATTTCCAGGTCTCCGCCAAGGCCGAGTTCGAGCGGAAAGCTGCGGACGATCCGGGCGAAGAAGCTGTCCAGCGTGCCCAGGTTCAGCCGCGGCATCGCGTCAACCACCCGACGGAGCAGGCCGAGGAAGTCCGCCGGGCCCAGCGCCGGTTGGCCGATCATGGCCGCCAGCTTCGCGGCTTCCGCGGGGCTGCCGGCCGCATGCGCCAGCTTCTTCAGGATCTCATCGAAAAACTCCCCCGCCGCCTTGCGCGTGAAGGTGAGCGCCACGATCCGCTCCGGCGGTGCACCGAGGGCGAGCAAAGCCACGACGCGATTGGTCAGCGCGAAGGTCTTGCCGGAGCCAGCCGACGCCAGGATCGCCGTATTGGGCACCGTCCTCATGCGGAAGCCCCCTCTTCGTCCTGAAGGCTCGCCGCCGCACCGCGATGGAACAGCTCCGCGAAGTCATCCCAATCCGGGGACTGCTCGACGACCGGACTGAATCGGCCCGCCAGAATCGCTTCCACCACGCCGTCCGCACAGCGATCCGCCGCCGCCTGCAAATCCCCCGTGAGATCCGGCCACTCCATAATCGCCGTGTCGCCCACGGCCTTCGGCAGCGTGAAGTACGCGCAGGTGATTGCCGCACCATAGTCGGCCAACAAGGCCCGCCGGTACAGCGGCAGTTGCAGGTCCTTCCAAATGAATTCGCCGGAGCCCTCTGGCACCCGCTGCCACGGATCGCGCCAGTCGTCCTCCGCACCCGGTCGCCGGAGATGAGTGCTCCGCGGCGCGTCTCCCTTGTCCGAGGTCTTGTAGTCAATCACTCGCACGCGCCCGTCGTGTTCGTTGCGCTCGATGCGGTCGACCGATCCAGTGACCTTGATCCGGCCGATCTCGACCTCGATGGGGCGCTCAATCGCGTCGATCACCCAACCCTGCTGGCGCTGCTCGGCCTGCTGCTCCGCCGCCGCCCGGAGACGCTGGCGGGCGGACTCGAATTGCACCATCAGCGGCAACGTGAGGCGATCCCCATGCAACGAGCGCACCGCCGTCTCGAACCGCGCCAGCAAGGCGTCCGCCAGGCGCCGGGGATCCGTGCAGTCGCGGCAGTCGGGCTCACCCAACACGCGCAACGCGAGGTGCACGAGATTGCCGAAGCCGGCGGCATCCAGTTCGGCCTGGTCCAGCGCGACCGGACGCATCCGGTGAACCCTGCGCAAGCGGAAGCGGAACGGGCAGGCGAGCCAGTCGCGAAAGGCCGTCACCGACAGGCGTGGTGTCCAGACCGGCGGCGGGGGGGTCAGGCGCCACGCGCGGGTCCAAGGCAGGCTGGCCTGCGGGGCGCGGATCTCGTCAAACAGCCGCTCGATTCGTCCGGGCAGCTCCGCATCACGACAGCGCAGGAGCAGCCGTGAGGGCCGCTGGGGCTCGCCGTCGGCGGAGACTTTTCCGACGAGCAGTTCAAGGCGCCCGCGCGATCCCGCACGCGGCGCCGCGAGCGCTTCGAGGAGATAGGCATCGCGGGCGAAGCGCTGCGCGTTGGTGCGCAGGCCGATGCGCTCCCGCAATTTCTCGGGCAGGAAGGCGTCGCCGACGATCGTCTCGGGGACGTGTTTCTCGTTCAGCCCGGCCACGACGAGGTGCGGTGCATCCTCCCACAGTAGCTCGATCCATCCGTTCAATTCCAGCGCACCGTCGCGCTTCTGATCAAAGCAGGTGCGCTCCGCAAACTGCGCCAGCGCGAATTCCCACGCATCACCGAGGGTGCGCGCGGCGCCGTCGAAGGCCTCCAACGCCAAGCCGACCTCGCGCGCCGTCTCCGTCCACGCCGACGCCGATGCGAACAGCTCCGAGTCCGTCTCAATGCTCCGCGCCGCGAAGAGCGTCTGGAGCACATCCGTCGCATTGCCGGGAAACGATCCGACCACCAGCCGCTTCCGCAATGCTTCCAGAATGCGGAGCGCGGCCAACGCAGCGTCACGGGGTCTCCGATACTCTCCGTCCGGTCGCTCCGCGCTCGCGCAATGCTGCGCGGCGGCGAGATCCGGCGGCAGGTGATCAGACCCCAACGCGTCGATCTGCGCCAACAGCGTCTCCACCGAGAGTTCCGTACCCCCTTCCAGTCGTCCCTCGGTCTCCAGCCACGCGAGCACATCGGGGCAACGCAGGAGGGTCGTGGTCGCTTCCCAGTCCGCCCCCCGCGCAAAGGCAGCCAGCGCGTTCAGCAGCGCAGAGAGGCCATCCCGACGCCGCGCCCGGCCGGCCGGATTGAAAGAGGCGATCCCCGCCCGCTTGAGCGCCGGCTCCAGCGCCCCGAGCACGTCCGCGTCGGCGATCCCGAGTGCGATGTGTCCCTCGGGTCGCGGGTAAACCCGGACCCGATCCACGATCCGCGCCGCCTGCATCGTCGCGTCCGCGCAAAGGTGCACGCGTTCCGCGAAATCCGGCCAGTCGAGCGGGCGCGCCGACCACGTCTCGGGTCGCGGACGCCCCCACGGGTCGAAGAGGCTCGCTGCGGGCTCGGCGGTCGCTGCCGGGGCAAAGACCACAATCTCCACGGGGACGCGGGTACCAAGGCTCTCGAGGAGTCGGACCGCGAGGGGCGTGAGGTCCGGCGTGGCCATCACCGCCACGCGCCGGACGCCGGAGGGGAGCGCGGTCTCGGCCAACGCGCCCGCCGCGAGCGCCGCCTGAGGCGCGCGCCGTTGCCGGGCGGCGAGTCGGCGATCGACCGCCTGCTCCAGCTCACCGAGTTGCTGCCAACGGGCCTCCTCGGGAAACTCTCCCGAACTCCCGCCAGCCCGGCGGGCCACCTCCGCCATGCGGAGGCCGGACTCCGCCAGAGTGGTCTGCAACAACATCAGGCGAGCGGCGAGACCCCGCGCCCAGCTGAAGGAACGCGACGGAGGAGCCAGCGGAAACACGTCCGGAAAGCGCTCCAGTTCCAGCTCCAGCAGGGCCTCAATCCACGCGAGGGTCTGCTCCGCCCGCGTCGCCTCCGGGTAGACCCCGCGTACCGATGGAAGCAGCAGCGCGGCCAGTCCGTCCGGAGCCACCACACGGGGCGGAAAGACCGCCTGACCCTGCTGATCCGCCCGCCACGCCAGCGCCTCGCGCAACCGACGGCCCGCTTGCCGGGTTGGGACCACGACCAACCACCCGGACAAGTCCAACGGCTGCGTCGCCGACCAGCCCTCCGCCAACCAACCCGCCGCCGCCTGCGGAAGCATCTGCCCCCACGGCAGCACACGCAGGTAAACGCCCGGGGGAGGCACGGCGGACGACGGAGACGCGGGAGCTTCGGACACGGCGCCTCCACCGAGTCCCGCGCACCGCAAAGCGCAAGCGCAGAAAACGGGAATTAGGGCTGCCCGTCCACGCGACTAGACGAGCCAGGTCCGCGCGGCTTCCAACGCATCCTCCAGAGGCGGAAGGTACGGATGCCAGAGGCGCTCCCACTCCAGACTGACCACGCCCGCGAACGCCGCGCGCTGCAGGGTCTCACCGAGCGGGCCCATCGGAAAATCTCCCCGCCCGGGCAGGACGTAGGTGAAAGGGTGACGGCCGCTGGGCACCGCGATGCTGTCCTTCACGTGCACATGCACCACGCGGGGGCCGATGGCGGCCCAGGTCGCGAGGGGGTCTTCCCCGCCCTTGCGCCACGTGTGGTGCGCGTCCCAGAGGATGCCCAGCCCGGGCAAGCGCTCCGCCGCGCGGGCCAGCCGCACGGAATCGAGAAACGAGTCGTGAGTTTCCACCATCAGGTCCACCGCCCAGCCACGGCGCCGTCGCTCCTCCCGCCACCACGCCAGCGCCGCCGCCGCTTCCGCGAGTTCACCCGCATCAGCATCCCGCCCGCCATCGAAGACGCGCAGCCACGGCACGCCCAACCCATCGGCCCACAACGCCTGCGCCAGCAGGGCGTCGCGGTCTCCCGGGCCAGCTCCCACCAGCCGAAACGAGGTCCCCAGAGCAACGATGCGGGGATCCGCCGCCCCGCCGGCCTTCACCGCGGGCCGTCGTCCGGCAAGGTGCTCGGCGAGGGCCTCAGGCGAGCCGTACTGCGCCGCAAAGTGCGTCGGGAGATCCGTTGTGCCCGCCAGCGATCGCAGTTCAACGGCTTCGATCGAAAAACGACGCCCGAGCTCCAATACCTCCTCAAGGGAAAGGTCCGGACAACCCAGGGTCGAGAAACCACGGCGCAGTGCAGCCACCCCGGCAGCATGGAGGTCAGGGCCAAGCTGGAAAGTCCGTTTCCGCTTGCGACGAAAATTCCCCGCGGAAAAGACTTCCCACCCGGCTACCCCTTTCTCCGTTTCTGTCCCGCGGCCCTCACCTCGGGCTCCCGAACACGTCCCCCGCTCTTCCCCGTTCCCTCGCTCCCTCGCCATCCCATCGGGGCACTTCCCTTTCCTTCCCGAACGTAATCCTCCAACCCGTCCCATCCATCATGCCAAGACCCGTCACGCTCTGCACCGGCCAGTGGGCCGACCTGCCCCTCGAGAAGCTCGCCCCGCTCGTCAAGAGCATGGGCTACGACGGCGTGGAACTCGCCTGCTGGGGCGACCACTTCGACGTCGACGCCGCACTTTCCTCGAAGACCTATATCCGCGATAAGTGGCAGCTGCTGCTCGACCACGGACTCACCGCCTTCGCGGTCTCCAATCACCTCGTCGGCCAGGCGGTGTGCGATCTCATCGACGAGCGCCACCAATCCATCCTCGCCCCCTCGATCTGGGGCGACGGCGATCCCGAGGGCGTACGCAAGCGCGCCGCCCGGCAGATGGTCGCGACGGGCAAGGCCGCGCGGGCTTTCATGGACGCGAAGCCGGGACGCAAGGCCGGCGACAAGACGCCCGCCGTGGTCAATGGCTTCACGGGCTCCTCGATCTGGCACACGATCTACGCCTTCCCGCCGACGTCCCAAGTCCACTGGGAAAAGGGCTTCGTTGACTTCGCCAAGCGCTGGACCCCGATCCTCGACGCCTACGAGAAACTCAACGTGAACTTCGCCCTCGAAGTGCACCCGACGGAGATCGCCTTCGACATCGCGTCCGCCCAGCGCGCGATCGCCGCCGTCAAGGGCCACCGCCGCTTCGGCTTCAACTACGATCCCTCCCACCTCGGGTACCAGGGTGTCGACTACGTGAAGTTCATCCGTACATTCTCCGACCGCATCTACCACGTCCACATGAAGGATGTCTGGTGGGGCCACGGCGACGGCACCGTCGGCGTGTTCGGCGGCCACACGGACTTCGGCGACGCGCGCCGCTTCTGGGATTTCCGCTCGCTCGGTCACGGTGACATCCGCTTCGAGGACATCATCGTCGCGCTGAACGACATCAAGTACCAGGGCCCCCTCTCGGTCGAGTGGGAGGACATCCGCATGGACCGCGTGCACGGCGCGCGCGAGGCCGCGGCGTACGTCCGCAAGGTCGACTTCCCGTCGAGCGCGATCGCGTTCGATGCGGCGTTCGACAAGAAGAACGCCTGATCCGGCGCTCCCGCACCTGATCGCTCAACGCACCTGCATCCCTTCCCTCACCGCATGAATCGCAAACTTCGTTTCGGCATGATCGGCGGCGGTCGTGGCGCCTTCATCGGCGCCGTGCACCGCATCGCCGCAATCATGGATGGCCGCGCCGAGCTCGTGGCCGGCGCGTTCTCCTCGGACGCCACCCGCTCGCGGGACTCCGGGGCGGACCTGTTCCTCGACCCCAGCCGCGTCTACGGGAGCTACCTTGAGATGGCGGCGAAGGAGAAGACGATGCCGGCCGACCGCCGCCTCGACTTCGTCATCATCGTCACCCCGAATCACCAGCACTTCCCGCCGGCGAAGGCCTTTCTCGAAGCCGGCTTCAACGTCGTCTGCGACAAGCCGGTGACGCTCAACCTCGCCGAGGCGAAGGCGCTGCGGAAGATCGTCGCGAAGACAAAGAAGGTCTTCGTGCTGACGCACAACTACACGGGCAACGCGATGGTGAAGCAGGCGCGGGCGATGGTGCGCGCCGGTGAGCTCGGCGACATCCGGAAGGTGGTCGTCGAGTACCCGCAGGGCTGGCTCTTCAACCGCCTCGAAGCGAGCGGTCAGAAGCAGGCGGCGTGGCGCACGGACCCGAAGCGCAGCGGCGCGGCCGGCTGCATGGGCGACATCGGTACGCACGCCGAGAATCTCGCGCACTACATCACCGGCCTCGACATCGCCGAGCTCTGCGCGGACCTCTCGACCTTCGTGTCGGGCCGCGCGCTGGATGACGACGGCAACGTATTGCTCCGCTTCAAGGGCGGCGCGAAGGGCATCCTCCACGCCTCGCAGATTTCCGTGGGCGAGGAGAACAACCTCAACATCCGCGTCTACGGCACCAAAGCCGGTCTGGAATGGCACCAGGAACACCCGAATGAGCTCTGGATGAAGTTCCCGGACCGCCCGGCCCAGCTCTGGCGCCGCGGCAACGGTTACGTCGGCGACGACGCCAAGCGCGCCACCCGCATCCCCGCCGGGCATCCCGAGGGCTACCTCGAAGCCTTCGGCAACCTCTACGCGGAAGCCTTCCGCGCGATCTCGGCCGAAGTCCAGGGCAAGCCTCTCCCCAAGGACCTCGATTTCCCGACGATCGACGACGGCGTGAAGGGAATGGCCTTCATCGAGACCTTGGTGAAGAGCGCCCGCGCCGGAGCGCGCTGGGTGAAGTTCCCGAAGTTCTAAGCACGCGTGAGCCAAGACGTGCGCGCCCGGTGGACGCGCACGTCTTTCCCCGGCAGCGCGCCGGCTACCCCGCAGCTTGGGACGCGCCACGCCCGCACTCTTCACCGCTCCCGCCGGGCCCCGCCGTCAGTTGCGTTCCGGCGCGATCGCGCTAGTTTTTCACCGTCTCTCGATCTCCGATCCCATGAATCTCCGGCTCCTCTTCCTCGCTGCGGTCACTGGATTGGCCGCGATCGTCGCGGTGGGCGCAAAGCCCGCCAAGTCTTCGTCAGAATCCCCTCCCATGGCCAAGGACGCACTCGACTGTAAACCCGGTGAAATTTCCGCCTGCGGGCTGCCCTCGAATGTCGTGATCGACATGGGCAAGACCCGCGTGCAACGCACCGACGCCGAGTGGCGCCAGATGCTCACGCCCGAGCAGTACCGCGTCGCCCGTCAACAGGGCACCGAGCCTCCGTTCCGCAACAAGTATTGGAACAACAAGGCCGATGGCGTCTACTTCTCGGTCTGCTCCGACACGCCGCTGTTCGATACCCGCGACAAGTTCGACCGCGGCACCGGCTGGCCAAGCTTCACCAAGCCGATCGAGCGCGCCTTCATCGGCGAGGCCCGCGACACCAGCCACGGCATGGTCCGCATCGAGGTACACTGCAGCGTCGACGGCGCGCATCTGGGCCACGTGTTCGACGACGGCCCCGCCCCCACGGGCCTGCGCTACTGCATCAACAGCGCCTCGCTTCGCTTCATGCCCCGCGCCGAGTACGACGCCTGGCTGGCGAAGAACCGCCCCGCCGCACCGTAATCGCCCGGGCTGGACAAGATCCCAGCGGGAAACCAACGCGGCGCATCACCCCGCGCCGCCGCCGCGGGTACGACCGGCTTCGCCGTCGGCACTCGGCCCACGCTGCAACGCCGCCGGAGCGCAGTCAGGCCATCGCGCAACGTGGGATACACGCCGCCTGCCACGCGCCCAAATCCGCTCGCTCAGTCCGCGGTCAGCGGCGCCCGGCCATCCGCGAATTCCGCCGACACGTGAGTCCCTGACGTCAGGGATTCACGTCGCATCACCGGCCGTCCCGCGTCGTCACGCAGGATGACGAATCCGCGATTCAGCACCGACACCGGACTCGCTGCCTCCAGCCGCTTCCAGAGTCCGAGCAACCGCTGCGACTCCAGCCGGACCCGCATCTCCGGCGAGACGCGCGCCAGGTCCGCGGCGACCCGCGCGAACGCGTGCCGACGCTCGCGGACGCTGCGATGGAGCGCCGCTTCCAGCCGGTTCCGCTGGTCATCGATCCGCAGATAGCCCCGCTCCACCAACGCCGCCGGGGTCAGGAGGCGGAGCCGCGAGGCCGCGTGCTCCAGCCGGCGCCGCGCCGCCTCCGCGTGCGCGTCCACCTCGCGATGCAGCAGGTCGGCCGCCCGCGCCACCCGTTCCGCGCAGGCAACGAAGCGGCTCGAGATCAGCTCGGCCGCCGCACTCGGCGTTTCCGCCCGCAGGTCGGCCGCGAAATCACACAGGGTCACGTCAATCTCGTGTCCCACTGCGGAGATGATCGGAATCCCGCACGCCGCCACCGCCCGCACCAGCGGTTCCTCGTTGAAGGCCCACAGGTCCTCCAAGCTACCGCCGCCGCGCCCGATGACCAGCAGGTCGAATATCCCGAGTTCCTCCGCCGCGCGGAGCATTGTCACCATCTCCGCCGCCGCGCCCTCGCCCTGCACTTTCGCCGGCAAGATCACGAGGCGACCCCGCCACCCACGGCGGCGCAGAATCTGGATGAAATCCTGCACGGCCGCACCCGTCGGCGAGGTGATGAACCCAATCGTCCGCGGCATCGGCGGCAGCGGGCGTTTGCGCTCCGGCGCAAAAAGCCCCTCGTCCGCCAAGCGCCGTTTCAGTGCCTCGAACTCCCGCTGGAGGCGCCCGACTCCATCCTCCACCACCGCGCGCACGATCAGCTGATACTGCCCGCGCGGCTCGTAGACGCTCACCTGGCCATAGACCACGACCTGCAGGCCATCCCGCAACGCCACGCTCTGCCGCGCCGCGTCGCCGCGAAAGAGCACCGCCGAGAGCGTCGCCGCTGCATCTTTCAGCGAAAAATACACGTGCCCGCTGCTCTGCTGCTTGAGGTTCGAGACTTCGCCGCGCACCCAGCCCGCCGGCAGGCCTTCCTCCAGGAGGGTCTTCACCCGACGGGTGAATTCCCCGACACTGATCACGCCCGCGCCCGGGCCGCCGTCGTCGGTGGACGAGTCGTCGCTGCGCGCGGCGCGCGAGGGCGTCCGCAGGCCTCCACCGCCTGCCTCTCGTTCGATGCCGCGACGCAGTGTCATGATGTGTGCGCCTCCTGCCGCTGCCGCCGCTGGCGCAAGTGCCGCCGCAGGAGGTGAACCCCGAGGATCGCCGCCACCACGAGGCTGATTCCCAGCACGGCCACCTTCGCTTTGCCGTGCATCAGCGCATCGCCAAAGATCACCACTCCGCTCAGGTTGATCATCGGAAACAACAGCGACGGCAGCAGGTACGTCCGGAACGGAATCTCCGCCAAGCCGAGCAAGTAACTCTGCACGAAGAACGGGGGCCCCGGCGTGATCCGCACCAGCAGCGTCATCTCGAACTGATCCGACGCCGGAACCACCGGAATCCGGTAGCCCAACCGAGCCAAGGCCCAAGCCAGTAGAGGCCGCAGCGCCCGCCGCGCCAGCCAGTAGGTCAGCACCACATTCACGGTGATCGCCGCCGCGGAACCGAGCAGCACGCCCCCCAACCCGAGCTGTGCGCCAAACGCCGGCCCCGCCGTCAGCGCAAACGCCATCAACGGAAAACCCGCCGCCGGCAGCAGGGCCATCGCGGTGAAGAAAGCCGCCGGACCGAGCAGCCGGATTATCTCCATGATGCTGAAAATCATGGACTTAACGTCAAATCCGCGCAGCAAGAGGATACCGGCTCCGGCGAGCACGGCGAGGCCGATTCCCCCTTTGACGAGGAATTTCCGTCGGTCGCGCGGTTCCGCTCCAGCCATGGGGCAACGATGCCGATGTTGGGTCGGCGCCGTCAAGGTCCACGCAGCCCTTCCCGCCCGGTGCGGCGCGGCGGTCCGGGCGCGCCGGTTCTACCGTATCCATGGCGCCCGATGCTTCTCCCTCCCTAATGACCCGACGGACGGTGATCCCGTTCGTCGCGGTGGTGGGGATCGCGTGGCTGGTGCAGTCGGTGGTGTCGCCCTCGGCATCGCTACCGTACGTGTGGCCGTGGTCGCTGGTCTCAGCCTACGGCTGGGGCGTGGTGGCGATCGTCGGCGCGTTGGGCTGGTGGCGCGGTGCCCGCATGGGCCCGCTGCTGGATGGTGGCCTGTGGCTGCTTGCCGCGGGGAGCGTCGTTTCGGCGGCGCTGAGCGACGCGCCGGGCGTGTCGGGTCCGGCGGCGTGGTCCGGCGCTGCGGTCTGCTTGGCGCCGTTCGCGTGGCGGTGGCTCGTCCAGATCGTGGGGCGGGAGACGGTGCTGCGAGGTCTTGCCGTTGCAGCCGGCGTAATCCTGATGGCGAGTCTTCTGGCGTGGTGGCCGCAGGTCTCCGCGCGGGCGGATGCGGGCGTGGGATGGTCGGCGGCGTTCTCCCTGCGCAACGACCAGCCGTTCGGGCACAGCACGTACACCGCCGCGTTTGCGCTTCTGGCCATCAGCGTGATGGCAACCGCCGGAGTCGGTGCGTCGCCGGGCGGACGACTGCTGGCGGGGCTCGGCGGTGCCGCCGGTCTGGTGGTGCTCATCGGCAGCGGCAGCCGGGCGGGGCTCGTTGCGGCTGCGGTGGGGGCGCTCGCCGCGGGATGGGCGGGGCGGTCCTTGCTCGGGGCGATGCCGCGCCGCGTGCGTTGGGGCATCGTCGTCTCGGCGGTGCTGCTCGTCGTCGTCGGCGTCGCCGCCAACCCCCGCCTGCGGGCACGAGTATTGGAGGGAAGATGGACCCCGGAGGCGCGGGAGAGCAACGCGCAGCGCGAAGCCATGGCGCATGCCGCCGTCCTCCTTGGGTCCGAACGCCCTTGGCTCGGCTGGGGGCCGGGCATGGTGCCGCACATTTTTCCGTCGGTCCGCGCCCGCGTGGGTGGCACGGTCGACAACGTCCTTCAAGTGCATCAGACGCCGCTGCAGGCATGGGTCACGCTCGGCGGCTTGGGAATCGCCGGGACGCTGCTGGTGTTCTTCGGGGCCTGTGCCCGTGTCTTCGCCGCTGCCCGCACGGCGGAGTCGCGCGCGGCGACGGCGGCACTGACGGGAGGGATCACGGCGGCGGCGACGTTCTTTCTTTTCGATCACTCCCTTGACGTTCCCGCGATCGGGTTGCTCGCCACTGCGCTGCTGGCGCTGCTGGGCGGCGGTCGAGCCGACGGAGAAGGACGTCCCTCGCGGTGGGGACCTCCCCTGCTCTTGGGCGCGGGAATGCTGACGCTCATCCTGCCGCAGGTGATCCGCGACCAGATCGCCCGGCGGCATCATGCCGCGGCCCTCGATGCCGTGGCAACGGGCGATCCGGCACGCTTCCTGACCGAAATTCGCACGGCCAGCCAGGCGCTGCCGGATGCACCATACCTCCTGCACGTGGAGGCGGGCTACCTGGCCACGGGACGGCCGTTCGCTGCTGCGACCGGACGACCGGACGCGGCGCCGCCCGCCGGGGGACCGGCGCAAGCGGAGCGACTGCTACTGGCGTCGCTTCGAACCAACCCCTTTCTGGAGTATGCCGAGTACAACCTCGGCTGGCTGCGGCTCCCGACTTCACCGGTCGACGCCGAGCGACACTTCGCCGCCGCGGCGCGCCTCGCGCCCCACCGAATCGGCGTCTACCTTGGGCTCGGCCTCGCGCGCGCGGCGCAGGGCAACGCGGACGGAGCCATCACCGCCCTCGCCTTGGAGCGGATCAATGCCCCGGTCGAAGCCTTTTCCCCGGTCTTCCGCGACGCGACCTTCGCGGTGCTCACGCCGGAGATCAACGCGCGCGCGCGCACCCTGCTCGCCGAGGGAAAGGCAGACGGGAGACTTCCCGCAGACGCCGTGGTCGCGGTGCTGGACGTGTGGACATCGCTCCCGCCGACCGACGTCGCCTTTGGCGCCGCGTACCATCGCGTGCGACCCGGCTATGGCCTCCTGATGGGATTTCCGGAAGGCCGCCCGCCCGCGGATGTCGTTCCGATGTACCCCGTGCTCCTTCCGGAACCCGCGCGGTCGCGCCTGCCCGCGGCGGGCTGGGTGCCCGGTGAAACGTTGCTGGAGTGGGCGGGCATCCCGCGGGAGGTCACGCCATGAGCCCCCGCGCCTTGGATCGGCGACGCTCGCTGCTTCCACTCGCGTTGTTGGCGGGAGACGTCCTCGTGGTTTTCGCCGCGTTCTGCGTCGCTTGGGTCCTCCGCTACGCGTCTCCGCTCGGTCGACTCGGCATTCCCGTGCCGGACGCCCGTTTCGCTGATTACATCCCGCTCCTGCTGCTGGGCACCGCGTTCCTCACGGCCGCCTACCTCCAGCAGGATCTCTACTCGGAGCGCCTGCTGCTGCGAAAGTTGCGTTCGCTTGGCCTGATCTTCCGCGGGACGGTCCTCTGGCTCGCGGGCTACCTCGCGCTTTCGCTGGTGCTGCGCTTCGAGCCACCGATTTCCCGCTGGTTCGTGATCCTCGCCACCGTGTCGGTGCTGGCCTTCATGAGCGCATGGCGCAGCGCGGTCTATGCGTGGCTGACGCGACCAGGACGCGTGGAGCGACTTCAACGACGTACGATCGTGCTCGGATGGACCCCGGACGCCGCAGCCCTCGTTGCCGACCTGCGGCGCAGCCCGACGCATCCGCTGCGACCGGTGGGATGGATCCGGCTGCCGGGCGACGGACCGGGCCCGGCGGACTGCCCGGAGCTGGGCGCCCTCAATAACCTACCCCGCATCCTGCGCGAAGAGCGGATCGACGCCGTCATCGCCGCGCGGACCGATCTCCCGGCCGCGGACCTGCGTTTCGTCCTCGAAACCTGCGAAGCCGGCTTCGTCGATTGGAAAGTGGTGCCGTCCTCGTTCCAGATCCTGACCAGCGGACTGCGGCTTGAGACGGTCGGTCGGGTACCGATCCTCGGCGTCGAGGACCTCGCGATCCACCGTCCACTGAACCGGGTGGTCAAGCGGGCCTTCGACCTCGTGGGCGCGAGCGTGGGTTTACTCCTTTCCCTCCCGTGGATCGCGGTCCTGTGCCTGCTCATCCGGCGCGAGTCGCCGGGCGCGCCCGCACTCTTTGCCCAACAGCGGGTGGGCGCACGGCAGCGTCCCTTCGTGCTCTACAAGTTGCGCAGCATGCATCCGGAAGCGGCGGCGGCGGACCACCTCCACCAAAGCACCCCGGCGAACGATCCCCGTCTCCTGCGCATCGGCGCGTGGATACGGCGCTGGAACCTGGATGAGCTCCCGCAGTTCTGGAACGTGCTCAAGGGCGACATGAGCCTGGTCGGTCCCCGCCCCGAACGTCCCGCACACGTGGCGCGACTCTCGGCGGAGATTCCCCACTACCTGCCGCGGCACTTGGTAAAGCCCGGGCTCACCGGCTGGGCCCAGGTGAACGGGCTGCGTGGCGAAGGCGATCTCGTCCGCCGCATTCAGCACGACATCGCCTACATTGAGAACTGGTCGCTGCTGGGCGACGTGCAGATCCTGCTGCTGACGTTCCTCCGCTGGAAGAATCCCGCCGCGTAGGATCGAAGCGGCACGCACCGTCACGCCGGCTGCACGCGCCGCCGTCCACTCCACCGGGCGCGCCAACGCGAAACCTGCTTCCACAAGCCGAACGCGAACCGGTAGCGCCACTCCACCCACCACGATCCGCGCGGATTGAGGTGCTTCAGAAAAACGTCGCGGTTCGCATCGAAGATCGCCTCCGACATCCGCTCGAAGTCGCGGTCGACGCTCTGGCCCTTGAGGTGAACAATGCTCCAGCGACCGTCGTAAACGATTCTCCGCCCCGCCTGCCGCACACGCAGGCAAAGATCGAGGTCATCGCCGTACATGAAGAAGGCCTCGTCGAAGCCTCCCAGACCCGAGAGTAGATCGCGCGGGCCCAGCATGAATGCGCCATTGATCGCACCCACGTCGTAGGTGTCGCGTTCCGGCAGATGCGTCAGGTTGTAGCCGCAGAACCACCGCGTGCGCGGAAACCGCCGCGCGAGGCCGGCGGCGCGACAGAAACCATCCCACAGGCTCGGGATGCCGCGCCGACACGCGAGGTCCATGCTTCCGTCCGCGAGCTCCAGTCGCGGCGAAATCAATCCGATCTCCGGCTCGGCGCGCACGCGCGCGATCAGGTGCTCCAGCACTCCGGGCCGGACCACCGTGTCAGGATTCAGGAAAAGGACAATCGAGCCCTGCGTGGCGTGCAGGCCCCGGTTGTTGGCGCGCCCGAACCCGAGATTGGCCTCGGGCTCGATCGCCTTCACCCACGGGTACGCCGTTCGCAGCAGCGCCAGCGTGCCATCCGCGTCGCGGCTGTTGTCGATCACGCACACCTCGACACCCCCACCGCCGATCTCCCGGGGAAGCGACTCCAGGCACGCGGGCAACTCTCCCCGCGACCGGTAGGCGACGATGATGATGGAGAGTACGGCCGACATCGGAGATGAAGCCTTGAGCCAATTGTATCCGCGGGCAACCTTCGCCTGATGGCCCTCGTGAGCGTAATCCTCGTCTGCCGCAACCCGGGACCCCGGCTGCGCGACGCGGTGGCATCCGTACTCGGGCAGGCGCCTCTTGCCCATGGCGCGGCGGGAATCGAGTTGGAAATCGTGGACGGCGCCTCCAGCGACGGCACCGCCTCCTGGCTGAGCACGCTGAACGCCGATCCCCGAGTCCGCTGGACCAGCGCGCCCGACGGCGGCGTGTACGCCGCGATGAATCTCGGTCTGCAGCGGGCGCGGGGCACGTGGTGCCTGTTTCTGGGCGCGGACGACGTCCTCGCCGACCCTGGGGTGCTGGCGGCCGCGGCCCCGATCCTCCAGGGAAGCGAAGCCGATGTCGTGGCAGGCCATGCCGTGTACACGGATGGACGCCGCTACGCGCCCTGCCCGCGGCGCAAGGCGTGGCGGAACTTCGCCCATCACCAGGCGTGCTTCTACCGCACCGACGCGCTGCGTCGGCTCGGCGGCTACGATACCTCGCTGCGCCTACAGGCTGACTACGATCTCAACCTCCGGTTGATCCGCGGGCGCGCCGGAATGCAGGAGATCACGGTGCTCGTCGCACGGTGCGCACCGGGTGGACTCAGCGACTCCGGCCTTTGGGCCAACTACCGCGAGGAAATTCTCGTGCGCCACCGCCACATTCGCGCGTGGCGGGCGCTGCTCTGGGACGTCGCCGCCGTGGCACGCTTCGTCCGCAAGGCCTGGCGGCGACGCAGCCGCTCCGCGCACCCTGAATCGGAAGCGAACGCCTAAGGCGCGCGCAGTCCCACCGCCTCCGCAGCGAGCGTGCCGAGCGTGCGGCGGAGATCCGCGACGTCGCCTTTCCCGTGTGGATGCAGCCGACTCGAAAGGAAAATGACGAAGCTGCGAGAACCGGGATCAATCCAAAGCGATGTCCCGGTGAAACCCGTGTGACCAAAGGAACGTCCGGCCGGAAACACGCTTCCCCGAGGAGCCGAGAAACGCGTGTCGATGTCCCAGCCGAGACCGCGCCGATCCACGCCGCTGGTCTGCGCACGGGTCATCTCCGCAACCGAGGCGGAGAACAGGACGGTGCGACCGTCCGGCGCGCGGCCGTCCGCGAGGATCATGCGGCAGAAGCGCGCGAGGTCGGCGGCTGTGGTGAACAGACCGGCATGCCCGGCGACTCCCCCCATGGCGCGGGCGGTGGGATCGTGTACGACCCCCCGGAGCAGCGCATCGCCAGCCCGCTCGGTTGGGGCGATGCGTACCCGGAGCGTCTCGCCAGGATTGAAGCCGGAGTCGACCATGCCGAGGGGCGCGAAGAGGTGGCGGGCCGCGTAGCGGTCGAGTTCCTCGCCGGAGACGGCTCGGACGAGTTCGCCGAGCACGATGAAGTTGATGTCGCTGTAAACGAAGCGCTCATCCGGAGCCGCCTGCGGACGCTCGGCGCAGGCGAGCGCGAGCGCCGCCGCGCGCCCACTCCAGGCGGGCTGGAGGCTGAGGCCGGGGCGGAGGCCGGACCGGTGGGTGAGCAGGTGACGGACGGTGATCGCGCCCTTGCCGTGGGCGGCGAAGGCCGGCAGCCACCGCGCGACCGGCGCGTCGAGAATGAGTTGTCCGCGTTCGACCTGTTGCAGGACAGCAGTGGCTGTGACCACCACCTTGGTGAGGGACGCGGCGTCGTAGATCGTGTCGGGCGTCGTCGCCTCCGCTGCCGGTTCGACGGCGCGGAGCCCGTGGGCGCGGACATGATCGATGCCGCTGCGGCCAAGCCACAGGACGCCGCCGGGGGCCCGGCCGGCGAGGATGGAGGCATCGATCGCGGCATCCATGGCCGCGAGCGCGGCCGGCGCGAACGCCGGTTCGGCCGCCGCGCCGGGTGGAGTCGCGGCGCCCGCCGCGGCGGGCAGGCCATGCGCGGCGAGGAACAGCGCGAACGCCGACCCCGCGACGGCGCGGAAGACGCGCCGGGGAAGGATCACCAGCGGACCTGCTCGAGATAGCGGAGCGACTGGACGATCTGGTGCTCGGCGTCGGCGGATTCGTCCTCGATGAAGTAGTGCTTCACCCCCGACTTCGCGGCGGCGGCGAGGACGACGGGCCAGTTGACCTGACCGGTGCCGAGCGCGACGTTGTCGTTGGGATCGGCCCGACCGGTGTGGACCCCGGTGGGCAGGCCCTTCCGGTAGTCCTTCAGGTGCATCAACTCCCAGCGGCCCGGGTACTTGGCCAGCCACGCCTCGGGCGCCTGCCCGGGGTGGATGACCCAAAGGACGTCCATCTGGAAGCAGACATGCTTCGGATTGGTCTCCTGGATCAGGATATCCATGGCGGTGGTGCCTTCGCCAGCGGCACCCGGAGTAAACTCGTAGCCATGGTTGTGGTAGAAGACCTTCATCCCATCGGCGGCCATGACCTCGCCGGCGCGGTTGAACACCGAGACGGCGTTGCGGGCGTCGGCGGCGTCAAACGTCCCCTCGTGCGGGATCCACGCGCAGCCCACGTACTTGATCCCCAGTTCCTTCGCCTCGCGGCGGATGCCCTCGGGATCGTCGCGGAGCCGGTTGAACGGAAAGTGCATGCCGATCGGTTTGAGACCACGAGCGTCCAACTCGCGGCGGAATTCGACGGTCGTCTGCTTGTAGGTGCTGGCGAGTTCGACCTCGCGCGGACCGTAGGCGTTGACGATGTCGAGGGTAGTCGGGCCGTTCTTGATGAACAGGCCGCGCAGGCTGTAGAGCTGGATGCCCAAGGGCCCCTTGAAGCTGGGGCCGGTGCCCGCGGCGGGACTGGCGGCGAGCAGTGAGGAAGCAGCCAGCAGGGAGAGCGCGGCGGCGCGGACAAGCGAGGATTTCATGGGGAGGGGAATCGGAGGAAGGGCACGAAAAGGAACGAGACGAACCTACCAACGGAGACGAGTCAGGCAAGCCGTGCCGCCGCGTCAACCGCAGCAGGCGACCCCGCGGGGGCGGCGAGATCAGTCCAGCGGGGGCCCGTTGCGCCGCTCGCGATCCTCGCGCCGCTGCTGCGCGGCCGCGCGAAACGCGCTGAAGCAGCTTGAAAACAGGAAGATCGCCATGATTCCCGTCCAGAGGGAACCGCTCCAGAAGGCGAGCCCCACCAAGGCGGCGATGCCGACCAAGCCGAGACCGCTGGCGATCCATAGACTGGTCACCGGACCAAGCCCGAACCAGAGCAGCGACCGCAGGATCTGTCCGCCATCGAGGGGGTAAATCGGCAGCAGATTGAAGATCAACAGCAGGAGATTGATCCGTTGGAGCTCGAAGAGAAAGATCCCCAGATCTGTGGAGCGTCCGAAGCCGTCGATCGAATCGGCCTGGAGTTGCACGAGCAGCAGCACCGGCACGAGGACCACATTCACGAGCGGGCCGGCGGCGATGCTCCAGAGATGGGCGCCGGGCCGCGGAGGCGGGGAAACGAAGGCGATGCCGCCGAGTGGCCACAGAATGATGCGTTCGGCATAGCCCCCGGCCTGTCGACAGGCCAGAGCATGGCCGAACTCATGCATCAGCACGATGCAGAACAGACTGATGTACTCGATGGCGTTCCAACCGAGGGAACTGTACTGGCCAGCTCGCGACGTCACGACGTAGATCGCGACGAGGAACCAGGACCAGTGCAGCGAAACGCGGATACCCGCGAAGCGAAAGAGCGGCAACGAACCGTCGGAGGACTGAAGCACGTGACGGTGCTACGACCGCACCGCACGGGTGCCAAGGGGAAAGCACCGCGGGCGACCCCCGCCAGACCCCAGCTTAAATCAGGGCTGACGCGTCGGCAGCTTTTCCGCCGCCCAGTCCTTGAAGCCACCGGCGTTGGTCACCGTGACTCCTTGCGCGGCGAGCTTCTCGCCGACGTTGCCGGCTCGTCCGCCGGAACGGCAGTAAAGGATGACCTCCTTGCCCTTCACGGACTCAAGGAACGGCTTCCAGAGTTTCTGATCACCCCGGAAATCACTCATCGGCAGAAGCACCGCCGGCGCCGCGACGCCGGACTCGGCGCACTCCGCCGGCTCGCGCACATCGACCAGCACCGCCTTGCCTTCAGCCACGCGACGCGCCGCCTCCGCGGCGGTGATCCGCGGCACCTCCGCCAGCGCGAGGACCGGGAAAATCAGGCCGACGAAACCGAGCACCACACGCTTGAGCGAGAAGTTCATGGCAACACCTTCTCGATGGGGCGGAGCGTCGGCAAGCCTGAGCGGTGATTTTTCACTGCGCCGTGGGCTCGACAGAACGGAAGGATTCGCCTCCTTCTTCTCCTTCCCCGGACATGACGCCTTTCACCCCGACCACCCCAACCGTCTCGTCACCCTCTGCCGCCGTCGCCTTGCCCGAACGCCCCTCTTCGCCCGAACGACGCGCGTTCCTCGCCGCCGGTGCGGCGGCGGCCGCCCTGACCCTCGCCGGTCCGCTGGCCGCGGCCCAGGCGAGCGCGGGGGCCGCGACGAATCGAGACGAGGAAGACCCGCTCGTGGCGCGGCTGATCCGCGAGAATGACACGCTGGTCCTCGCCCAGCTCGCGCTGCAGGACCTGCGCCCCGGCGTACGCGGCCACGGAGGCGTACCCGATCCCTATGGTATTCCTAGCGCGAATACGACGGGCGGCTTCATCGCCGTACTCGCCTGCGCCTTCGCCAGCCCCACGTCGCAGCACTACCGCTCTCCCCGCATTCGTGAAGCGATGCTCCTCGCCTCCCAGGCCCTGCTCGATCTCCAGCACGAGGACGGGACAATCGACCTCGCCATCACCAACTTCCGCTCTCCCCCGGACACCGCGTTCGTGACGGAGAACGTGGCTCCGGCCTACGAAATCCTCCGCTCCGACCCAGGATCGGACGCCGCCCCGATCCTCGCGCGCCTCGAACGCTTCCTCCGCCACGTCGGCGATGCACTCGCCACCGGCGGCGTGCACACCCCGAATCACCGGTGGGTGGTCTGCGCCGCCTTGGCAGCCCTCCACGATCTGCTTCCTGACCCGCGCTACCCGGCGCGGATCGAGCAATGGCTGGCCGAGGGCATCGACCTCGACCCGGATGGCCAGTACACGGAACGCAGCACCACGATCTACTCCGCCGTGGTCAACCGAGCGTTCCTCACCCTCGCGCATCGCCTGAACCGGCCCGAACTGCGGGATCCGGTGCGGCGCAATCTCGACATGACCCTCTACTACCTGCACCCGGATGGTGAGGTCGTGACCGAGGGCTCACGCCGACAGGATCGTCAGCAACGCGGCACCCTCGTGCGCTACTACGCGGCGTACCGCGAAATGGCGATCCGCGAGGGGAACGGGCAGTTCGCGAGCGCCGTCGCCCAGATCGAAGCCGAGTCACCCGCATCGGTGGTGCGGGAGCTGCCCTCGTTCCTGACGGAGTCCATCCTGCGCCGCCGCTTGCCCGCCGCCGCGCCCTTGCCGACGAACTACCGGAAGCACTTCAAGCACTCCCAGCTCGTCCGCATCCGTCGCGACTCGCTGAGTGCCACGCTGCTCGCCGGCACGACCACCTTCTTCTCCCTCCGTCGCGGATCAGCCGCGCTGGAAGCGGTGCGTCTCTCGACCGCCTTCTTCGGCAAGGGGCAATTCCAGTCGGAGGCGATCGAGGAGATTGAGGGTGGATTTCGACTCCGGCAATCGCTGCGCGGCCCCTACTTCCAGCCGCTCACACCGGAGAAGATCGCGGAGCTCCGCACCTACGGCGGCATGGAGAACAACGGGCTCCTCCGCCAAGACCACCGCGCGAGTCGCGCCCAGAGCAACATCCAGTCCCTCGAGTCCACCGTGGATCTGGTGGAGCACACCGACCGGCTGGAGCTGCAGTTCCGGATCGAGGGTACGGATCACGTCCCGGTCGCGATCGAACTCGCGTTCCGCCGCGGGGGCATCCTTGAGGGGGTCGAACCCGTGAAGGGAGTGGCCGATGCCTACCTGCCGGGCTCGGCCGGCGGTCGCTACCGTCTGGGCAACGATGTCATCTCCTTCGGCCCGGGCCGCACGGAACACACGTGGACCCAGCTGCGCGGGGCCCTCGGCAAGTGGGACGGACAGAGCGTGTACCTGACCGGTTTCACGCCTTTCCGTTTCACCCTGACGCTCTCCTGAGCGCCGGTGAGGCCGGATCACGTGTGATCCGCGTT
This sequence comes from Opitutaceae bacterium, assembly GCA_040382075.1. Lineage (GTDB taxonomy): Bacteria > Verrucomicrobiota > Verrucomicrobiia > Opitutales > Opitutaceae > UBA6669. Next base: position 98,193 of record JBEIGD010000003.1, on the reverse strand, counting down.
CCGGCTCCGGTGTGAATCGAAGCCGGGGCGGCACGCGACCGGAACCGCGTCCCCCGGAGGCCTGCACTCCCGCCGGCCCCGGGCCGGACGCTCTCGCCTACAGCCGGAAGAAACCAAATCCGCCGTCGACGTCGAAGGCGGCACCCGTCGAAAACGGGAAGCGGTCCTCGGCAAGCGCACGGACCGCCAAAGCCACATCCTCGGGCGTGCCCCAGCGACGGATCGGCGTGATGCCCCGCTCGTCCTGAATGATGAGCTTGTCGTACTTGGCCTTCACTCCGGACGTGAGGTCGGTCGCGATCACGCCTGGGCGGACCTCGTTGACGTTGATGCCGTGCGGAGCCAGCCGCTCCGCGAACAGCTTGGTCATCATCGAGAGTCCCGCCTTCACCATGCAGTAGTCGCCGCGGTTGATCGACGCCGTGTAGGCGGAAATCGAGGTGATGTTCACGATGCGCCCGCGGAAACCGCGCGCATCAGGCGCCTGTTCGATCATCTTGCGTGCGACCTGCTGGGTGAGGAAGAAAGGTCCCTTCAGGTTGATACCGAAGAGGCGGTCGAAGCTTTCCTCGCCGGACTCGAGCAAGTCGGCCCGCACCTTCGGGCCGACGCCTGCATTATTGACCAGCAGGTCGATGCGCCCGAAATGCGCGAGCGTCTCCGCCACCAGACGGTCGCGGTCCGCCGCCACCGCCACGTCGCCCTGCACGATGAACCCATCGCCACCGGCGGCTCGGACCAGCCCGAGCGCCTCGTTCGCGGCCTCGAGGTTACCCGCGTAGTTGATCGCCACGCGGTAGCCCGCGCGGGCGAGTTCGACGGCGATACCGCGGCCGATGCCGCGAGACGCTCCCGTGACCAAAGCGGAGGATTTCGACATGGCCCGAGCAAAAGCCTCCCTTCCCAGCCGGCAAAACAAAACGCCCGGCCCATCGGGGACCGCGAGTCACGCCTCCGGCTCCACAGCGTACCCCACCGGCCGCCCCAGCCCCGCTGAATCCCACTCGCCACCGCGGAGCATCGTGAAGCACCCCGTACCTAGGTTTTCTCCGGTCATTTCCGGCTTAGTCCGGGGCGGAACGCTGGCCCGGGCGGCCTGAGTGAATACCGTGAACCCATGCTGACGCCCCTCCGCCGCCTCCGCTCCGTCCTGTTTCTCGCGGTCCTCCTCCCGACGCTCGTCATCGCCGCGCCGGCACCGGAGCGCGAGAAGCCCATCCCCAGCGCCCACCTCGCGGCCGTCGGCGTGCCGGACTGGGCGCGCGGTTCCACGATCTACGAAATCAACGTCCGCCAGTATTCGGCCTCCGGCAAGTTCTCCGCGGTCACCGCCGACCTCGCACGCCTGCAGGCTCTCGGCGTGGACATCCTCTGGCTCATGCCGATCCACCCGATCGGCGAACTCCATCGCAAGGGCACGCTCGGCTCCTACTACGCCGTGAAGGACTACCTGGCGGTGAACCCGGAATTCGGCACCGAACAGGACTTCCGCGACTTGGTCCAAGCCGCCCACGCCCGAGGCATGCGCGTCATCCTCGATTGGGTCCCAAACCACGTCTCGCCCGACAATCCGCTCACCCGAACTCATCCGCACTTCTTCTGGCGCGACGCCAAAGGCAACCTCACGCCCCCGCACGGCTTCGACTGGACCGACGTGGTGCAGTTCGACTTCGACGCGCCCGGCCTGCTCGAATACCACGCCGACGTCCTCCTCCACTGGGTGCGCAGCTTCGGCGTCGACGGCTTCCGCTGCGACGTCGCCTGGGGTCTGCCCACGCCGTTCTGGAACGAGGTCACGAAGCGCGTCCGGGCCGCGAAGCCCGACGTCTTCTTCCTCGCCGAGGCGGAGCTGCCCCAGCAGCAGGTCGAGGCCTTCAACCTCTCGTACGGCTTCGATCTCCACCACACGATGAATCAAATTGCCCAAGGCAAGAAGACGGCCGGTGGGATCGACGATGCCTACGCGAAGATCCGCGCCACCTTCCCGCGCGGCGGCGCGCTGATGGTCTTCACCAGCTCGCACGACGAGAACAGCTGGGCCGGGACGGAGTTCGACCGCATGGGCGCGGGCTACGCCCCCTTCGCCGTGCTGACCTTCCTCCTCGACGGCATGCCGATGATCTACAACGGCCAGGAGGTCGGACTCGACCGCCGGCTCGAATTCTTCGAACGCGATCCGATCGTGTGGCCCACGCAGCCCCATCCCGCCACCCGACGCTACCAAGTGATGACCCAGCTCCGGCGCGAGCACCCCGCCCTGCACACCGGCGCCCCGATGCGTCGCCTCGACACCACCGACAACTCCACCTTCTACGCCATCGAACGCTCCGCCGGGACCCGGAGGGTCGTCGGCCTCTTCAACCTCACCGCCCGGGACGCGAAGGCCGACCTCTACGACGCCGCGCTCCAAGGCCGCTGGCGCGACGCCTTTACCGGTGAAACGGTCGTCCTCAACGGCCTCGTCCCCCTCGACCTCAAGGGCTGGCGCTACCGCGTGCTGGTCTCGGAGTGACCCGCCCCGGCCCATGCACCCCAACGCCGCGCTGATCTTCCGCTTCTACGATGCCTTCGCCGCCCGCGATGCCGACGCGATGGCGTCGTGCTACGCGACGGATGTCCGCTTCTCCGACCCCGTGTTCCCGGAGCTCCGGGGCCAGGCTGCCGGCGACCTGTGGCGCATGCTCTGCGAGTCCGGTAAAGACCTTCACCTCGAGGCCTCGGAGATCGAGGCCGACGACGCGGTCGGCCGTGCGCGGTGGGTAGCACGGTACACCTTCGGAGCCACCGGCCGGCCGGTGGTCAACGACATCCGCGCCACCTTCCGCTTCGAGCAGGGGCGGATCGTCGAACACCGCGACGCCTTCGACTTCCACGTCTGGGCGCGGCAGGCCCTGGGATTTCCCGGCCTTGCCTTCGGCTGGAGCGGATGGATGCAGCGGAAGGTGCAGGCGCGGGCGGCACGGCGCCTGCACGCCTTCCGGAAACGCCGCGGGTGAAGGTCGCAAGCGTCCGGACCACGCACCCTCGCCAACCCTTCGCGGCTGCCTTCGGGTCTCTTCCTCGAATAACCCACGACCCACCATGAAGATCCTCCATTTGCTCAGCGCCATCGTCGCCGTCGCCGCTTTCACCGTTCCCGGGCGCGGGGACGAGGTCGTCGATAATCTCAAGTCCGCAATCGAACTGTATCAGGCTGGAAACTACACGGAAGCGCTCCAGACCCTCGACTTTGCCGGATCTGTGCTCCGCCAGAAGAAATCAGAGGCCGTCGCCGCCATCCTGCCGGCGGCGCCCGACGGCTGGACGGCGGAAGATCCCCAGACCGAGGGAGCGGGAGCGGCCATCCTTGGCGGCATGGTCTCGGCGAAGCGCGCCTACGCCAAGAATGATAGCCAAGTGTCAATCCAAGTGCAGTCCGACTCCCCGCTCCTGCAAGCGTACGGGATGATGTTCGCCAATCCGGCCATGATGGCGGGCAGCGGCGCGAAACTGGAGACGGTCAAGGGCCAGCGGGTCGCCGTCACCTACCGAGCGGACACGAAGTCCGGCGACATCAAGATTGTGGTCGATGGCCGCTACGTGGTCTCGGTCGAGGGCAGCGATGTCTCCAAGGACGATTTGACCAAGTTCGTGGCCGCGATCGACTTCGCGAAGCTGGCGAAGCTCAAGTAACCAGTCGCCCGGATTTCTCCGCGGCGCGGCCGACCCGGAGCCGGCGCGGGGGCACGCCGTGCACCGCGCGGAAGACGCGGGAAAAGTGGTCCGCATCGGAGAAGCCGACCCGCGCGGCGGCTTCCTTCACAAGGCAGTCCGACGCGAGCAGGAACTCGGCGGCGAGGTTCATCTTGCGCCGCAGGAGATACTGGTAAGGGCTGGTCCCCTGATGGGTCCGGAACCAGCGACGGAGGGTCGACGGCTCGACGTTCACGAGGGCCGCCATCTCCGCCAGTGACCCCAGGGTCTCGGCGCGGGCATCAATCAAGGCCTTGCCGCGGAGGAAGGCCGCCTGCACCGGATCGCTCGCCCGCCCCAGCCCCCGCGTCGCGGACTCCTCGAGGCGGAGCAGCCACACTTCGAGCAAGGCCTCGGCGAGGCGCGTCGCCATGGGCCCGCCCGGCACCGCGGCGCGGACCACCTCCTCGGCCACGCTTGTCGCCTCCGGACTGACCACCAGCGACCGCGGCGCTCCCACCGCCACGCCGCAGCGCTGCAGACGCGCCGCCACGCCGGGCCCCGTGAGCGCGAAGAAATACTTCTCCAGCGGCTGCTCCGCGACGCAGCACAGCTCCACCGCCGTCGCGGGGCCGTAGGCAAACACCTCGCCCGGCCCAACCGGCCGCCGTACACCGTCCAAGGTGACCGCGCCTTGTCCTCCCACGATGTACTCGATGACGAAGTACGGGAAACGGCGCCGCACGAGCGCGTAGTCCGGACGGCAGCGCTCCCAGCCGCCCATCGCCAACGTCAGGGAGCGACCCCTCCGCCGGGCGGTGCCAAGGTCGAGGAAAAACGTCCGCGCCGCGGCCACCTGCGGCGAAAGCAGGGCCCGGGAGGGCGTCGAATCCCGGCGGTCACGCGTGTTCATTTTATCCAGCTTTGTGCACGGATTTGACGGCATTGTCGATTCGCTGATGCCCGCCACCGCACCTAATCTTGCCGCAGGATTCTCCAGCTTTTCATCACCTCCGCCCCCTACTTTCCCCTTCAACCGCCATGCCCTCGCCCCGCCGTTCCTCCCGTAAGATTGTCCAGCTCGTCGCCAACGGCGACCTGCGCGCCTCCGCCAACGAGAAGTGCTGGCCCGCCCAAGCCGAGATGGAGGCCAAGCTCACGGCCGCCGTCGCCGCGCTTGGCTACCGACTGGTCCGCGCCCACCCGTACGAGCCGACGCTGCGCCACGGCTTCATCGGCTCGCAGAAGCAGGGCATCGAGGTGTTTCGCCACGTCGATCCCGACGCCCCACTCATCGTGGCTGAGTCGGTGTGGCAGTATTCGCACCACTTGCTGCACGGACTGCTCTCGCATCGCGGGCCAATCCTCACCGTGGCCAACTGGTCGGGCACCTGGCCGGGCCTCGTCGGCATGCTCAACCTCAACGGCTCCCTGACCAAGGCGGGCGTGACCTACTCGACCCTCTGGAGCGAGACCTTCGAGGATTCGTTCTTCCGCGAGGGCCTGGAGTCGTGGCTGCGCACCGGGCGCGTGCGGCACCGCACAGCGCACGTGCGTCCCCTGGCCCGGGCCACCGTCCCCGCCCGCGCCCGCGCGGTGGCGCGGCGCCTCGCGGACGATCTGCGGACGCGCAAGTCGATCATGGGCGTCTTCGACGAAGGGTGCATGGGCATGTACAACGCGATCATCCCCGACGAACTGCTCTTTCCGCTCGGCATCTTCAAGGAGCGGCTATCGCAGTCGGCCCTTTACTATGCCGCCACCCAAGTAACCGAGGCCGAGGCCCGTGAAGTCTTCGATTGGTACCGGGCGAAGGGGCTCCGCTTCCACTTCGGCAAGGACGAGGCGACGGAGCTCACGGAGTCGCAGGTGCTCTGGCAGTGCCGCACCTACCTTGCGGCGGTGCGGCTGGCGGACGAGTTCGGGGCCGAGACGATCGGGATCCAATATCAGCAAGGGCTGAAGGACCTGCTCCCGGCGAGCGACCTCGTGGAGGGCACCCTGAATTCCACCGACCGACCACCGGTTCGACGCGCTGACGGCAGCATCATCCGGGAGGGTGAGGCGATCGTGCACTTCAACGAAGTCGACGAGTGCGCCGGCGTCGACGGCCTCTTCACCGCGCGGGTGCACCGCGCGCTTGGCCAGCCGACCGCGAACACCCTGCACGACCTCCGCTGGGGTGACCTTGATCGCAGCGGCACGACGTCGGAGTACGTGTGGGTATTCCTGATCTCGGGCAGCGCCCCGGCGGATCATCACGTGGGCGGCTGGGCGGGCTCGGAATCGCTGCGCCAGCCCCCGATGTACTTCCGGCTCGGCGGGGGCACGCTCCGGGGCATCGCCCGCCCCGGCGAAATCGTCTGGAGCCGGGTGTTCGTCGAGAAGGGTCGTCTCAAGATGGACCTCGGCCGCGCCAAGGTGATCAGCCTGCCACCGGAGGAGACCGAGCGACGCTGGCGCGAGACGACGGAGCAATGGCCCATCATGCACGCCGTCACGTACGGCGTGTCGCGCGACCAGATGATGGCGCGGCACAAGGCGAACCACATCCACGTGGCCTACGCGAACAGCGCCCGCGAAGCCGACCTCGCCCTGTACACCAAGGCCGCGCTCGCGGCCGAACTCGGACTCGAAGTGGCGCTGTGCGGCACCCGCGCGGACGGCCGCCCCTTCTAGCCACGCCCTTCGCGGCTCTCCGGGCTCCCGGGCACCCGGGAGCCGAGGTCCATCGGCCCGCCCCGCGGCGCGCCCCATTCGAGACTTGCGCCCGCCCGGAAGGCAGAGCGGGCTGGGCGTGCCATGGACGATCCCCTCCCGCCCCTGCCGCTCGAACCCCGCCCCGGTCGCTACCGCCATTACAAGGGGAACGAGTACCGCGTGCTCGGCATCGCGCGGCACAGCGAAACCCTCGAGCCCCTCGTGCTCTACCAGGCCCTCTACGGCGACACGGCCGCGCTCTGGATCAGGCCCCAACCCATGTTTCTGGAAACCGTGACCGTCGCGGGAACCGCCCGCCCGCGATTCCAGCGGATCGGGGACGCCTGAGCGGGCGTCCGGCGGACCGACGCCCATCGGGACGTTTCCCGCTGGACCTGACTCCGCGGCGACTCACACTCCCGAAACCGATGTCGGCACGCGCGCGCACGACCGATCCCCTTTTGCGGTGGGCCTGGGCGGCTCTCTGGCTGAGTGCCGCGCTCTTTGCCGGAGGCTGTGCTTCATCGCCAAAGGCACCGCCGACCGCACCGCGACCGGCCGCGACCAAGCCGCAGCCGCTGGCGAGACCCTCGACCAGCGCTCCGGCGCCGATGCGCACTCCCCAACCGCCTGCGGGCAACCCGCGCATCATGCTCGGGATCGACGTGCTCGAGGCCCAGGGCTTTGCCACGCTCGCCGGCAAACGCGTCGGGCTCCTCACCCACCCCGCCGGCGTGAATCGTTTCGGCGTCAGCACCATCGACGTCCTGCGCCGCTCTCCGAAGGTGCGCCTCGTCGCGCTCTTCGGTCCCGAGCACGGCATCTACGGCGATGAAGCGGCGGAGATCCAGATCGCCGACCGCGTGGACAAACGCACCGGACTGCCGGTGTATTCGTTGTACGGGAAGCACCGCAAGCCCACCAAGGCGATGCTGAAGGGACTCGATGCCCTCGTCATCGACCTGCAGGACGTCGGCTCCCGCAGCTACACCTACGTGAGCTGCATGCGCTACGCCATGGAGGCGTGCTTCGAGGAAGGCGTGGAAGTCGTGGTGCTCGATCGCCCGAACCCGCTCGGCGGCCTGAAGGTCGACGGCCCGATGCTGGATTCCGAGTGGATGAGCTACGTCGGAGCCTTCCGCGTGCCTTACGTCCACGGCTTGACGATCGGCGAACTCGCGCAGTTCAGCGCCCGGACGCCGGGCTTCCTCGCGATCCCGCGCGAAAAGCAGGAACGCGGCCGCTTGACCATCGTCCCGATGCGGGGCTGGCGCCGCTCGATGCGCTGGCCCGAGACCGGCCTGCGCTGGGTGCCGACGTCGCCGATGATCCCGGATTTCTCCGCCGCCGTGGGCTACGCGATGACCGGACTCGGCACGTACATCGGAGGCTTCCGTCACGGGGTCGGTCAGCGCTATCCGTTCCGCGGTCTCCTGCACCTGCGCATCACCAGCGACGTGGTCGAGAAGGAGCTCAAGGCCCTCGCGATTCCGGGCATCGCATTCCGGCGCGTGAGTTCGCCGAATCGCAGCGGCAAGCCCGCCACCGGACTGTACGTCGAAGTGACGGACTGGGACGACTGGCGCCCGACCGAGCTCAGCTTCCATCTCATGCGCCTCGGCTGCAAGTTGGAGGGAGGCAATCCGTACGCCGCCGCCTCGAAGGGCATCCAGCAGGGTTTCCTTCGCCACATGGGTGACAGCGATTTCTTCGCCGACTTGGTGGCCAAGGGTGCACGCGTCGACGTGGAGCGTTGGCTCGTCCGCTGGCAGGCGGAGAATCGCGCCTACGTGGCGTCGAAGAAACGTTTCTGGCTCTACAACTGAGGGCTCGGACGCCCCGTGGCGACGGCCGGATCGAAAGGCCGAGCTTCGCGCAGGTGCCCCACCCACTGCTGGGCCAGCCACGGGCCGAGCAGGGCGCCCTTGGAGCCAAGGCCGTTGCACACGCCCGCCCGCGCCTGCCCCGGCAACCAGCCGGCAACCGGCCGCAAATCCCGCGCACTCGTTCGCCAACCCGCCAAGGCCGCCCGGACGCGCGGCTCGCTGCCTTGCGACAGGCGACGCGCGCTCTCCCGCAGCAGTTCCCCGGCCGCCAGAGAGGGCTCCAGCCCAGTCGCGGTGCGATCGTAGGTCGCCCCCACCGCCCACGCGCCATCCGGCAACGGCAGCAGCCAATGGCCATCGTTGCGGATCTCATCGCGCTCAGCCGCGGGCCCCTCCGCCAACGATCCCGCCAAGGGCTCCAGATGCAGCAACTCGCCCTTCACTCGCTCCAACCCGACGCGACCCAGCGACACTTCTCCCGCTCCGAGACAGGCCACCGCCGGAATCTCGACCCCCGCCAACTCCGCCGCTGTCGCCACACGCTCGATCAACATCCCGCGCTGTCGCCAGCGTTCACGCGACGCGTGGATCAAGCGGGGGAGGTCGACATGGAAGGCGGGCGCGACGACGAACGCATCGTCCCGGCCCGGCAGCGACTGCACGTAGGGGGCCAGTTCACCCGACTCCCACTTGGCGGCGAAAATCTCCCGCTCGCGCGCCGTGCGCAGCACCCGCAGGACCCGCATCCGCCGAATGACCGGTACGCCGAGCTCGTGTTGCACCGCGCGGTACATCGCCTCGGCCGGTCCCAGCAGCTCATCGACCCGCCAGCTCTTCACGAGCCGCTGGCCCGTGATCGGGTTGATGATGCCCGCGCCGACGCGCGAGGCCGCCGAGTCATGGCCCGGGTCGATGATCTGAAACCGGATCCCGGCCGACTCGCAGGCCCACGCGAGCAAGGTGCCCGCCAAGCCTTGGCCCACGATCCGGATCTCCGCGTAGCGCATGGCGGCCTCCCGCACCGGCGTCAGCTGCAGCGGCCGTCCGGACCATGCACGTGGCCGTGCGCCAATTCCTCGGGAGTGGCCACGCGGGCGGACACGACTTCGACCTCGAAGGTCAACGCCACCCCGGCCAGCGGGTGGTTGCCGTCGAGGGTCACGGTGTCACCCTTCACCGCGACGACCGTGACGATCGGAGCCGCCGCGTCATCGCCGACTTGGAAGCGGTCGCCCTCCTTGAGATCGCCCGCGACGGGCAGCAACTCGCGGAGCACGTCCTGCACCTGGCGGGGATCGTGTTCGCCGTAGGCCTCCGCCGCCGGCACCTCCACGCGGGTCTTGGTGCCCGCCGCGGCGGCACGCAGCCGCTGGTCCAACCCGTCGATGATCTGGCCAGCACCCTCCAAGTAGACGATCGGCGCGCCACCGGCGGAGCTGTCAATCACGCGACCCTCGGGATCGCGCAGCGTGTAATGGAAGGAAACCACCCGACGGGTGCTCATAGCTTTATGGGGACAGACTCCGCCGCGAACGCCAGCCCAGACCGAGACGGACGGGGTGCCGCGGCCGGCGCGGGACGCGCGTTACGGACCTCAGGTTTCCTGGCGGAGAACCTCGAGCGGCGGATGCGACGTCACGCCGCGGTTCGCCAGCAGGCCGGTCAGCAGCGTCAGCGTGATCACGGCACCAAACGCGCCCACCACGGTGGCGGGTGGCACGACCGGCGAAGCCTCGAACACGAACCGCGCGAGAAGCTGTCCACCGACGATCGCCAATCCACATCCGACCGCGGCGGCGAGTGCGCCGAGGATGGCGTACTCGACGAGCTGGATCTGCACCAGCTGGTTTCGGCTCGCCCCGAGGGTGCGCAGCAGGACGGTCTCGCGTAGCCGCTGATAGCGCCCGCTCAGCACCGCGCCGGCGAGGACGATGATGCCGGTGGCGACGGTGAAGAGCGCCATGAACTGCACCACCCACTGGATCTTGGAAACGATCCCATCGAGCGTCTGCAGCACGAGCGTCAAATCGATGGCCGAGACATTGGGCAGACGGGCCACGACCGCTTGCTGCAGCCGGGCCGACTGCGCCGGATCGGTCGCCCGCGTGGCCGCGACGAAGAACTTCGGCGCGTTTTCGAGCACGCCCTCGGGAAACACGATGAAGAAGTTCGGCTCGAGACGCCGCCATTCCACCTCGCGCAAGCTGGCCACCCGCGCCTCCACTGTCACCCCCTGGACGTTGAACTCCAGCGTGTCCCCCAGCTTCAGCTGGAGGTCCCGCGCGATCCCGCGCTCCAGCGACACCGGAACCACCGCCGTGTCCGGAGCGACCCGCGGGATCCACTCGCCCTCGATCAGTCGTTCCGTATCCGCCAGCGCGGGCCGGTAACTCGACCGATACTCACGCCGCAGCGTCCACGAAGGCAGCGTCGACTCTCCCTCCCGCAGCAATTCCTCGACGGTCCGGCCCTTCAGCCGGCTCAGTCGCATGGTCACAATGGGCGCACGCGCCAGCAACGGTACACCCGCGGCCGCCAGCGTTTCCTCAAGCGGCCCGATCTGGTCGTCCTGCACATCGAAGAACACGAGGTTGGGGCGATCTCCTCCGCCCGAGCCCTCGATCTGCGCGAGCAGCGTGGCGCGGGTCAGCGCCAGCGTTACGATGAGGAACGTCCCCAGCCCCAGCGCCAGCAGGAGCAGCACCGTGCGGTTGTTGGGGCGGTGCAGATTGGCGACGCCCTGCCGGATGACGTAGGGGGCGCCGCGCGGCACGACCCGACGTGCAAGCCACGCCACGACCCGCGCGAGGCCGGCGAGCACGCCGAAGCCGACGAGAAGGGCGACGACGAACCCCACGGCGACGACCCAACGCGGGGTCTGCAGCCACGCGAATCCCCCGACGGCCGCCACGATCAGAACGTACACCAGCCAGCGCAACGGATCCGGTCGATCGGGATCATCCGCGAACGAGGACCGGATCGCGCGCAGCGGCGACACCCGCCGGACCGCCAGCAGCGGCAGGAGCGTGAAGAGGAAGCAAATGCCGAGACCCAGCCCGATCCCCCGACCGACGGCCGGCCAGTCGACCGCGAACTCGACCTCGAAAGGCAGCAACCGCCCGACCAGCCCCGGAAGCGCAAGCTGCACGCCCACGCCCAACGCCGCGCCCACGCCCGCGCCGAAGAGGCCGAGCCCTACTCCCTGCACCAGGTACACCGCAAAGCTCCGCCACGCGCTCGCTCCGAGGCACCGCAGGACCGCGACCGTCGCCAGTTTCTGCCGCACGTACACATGGATCGAACTCGCGACGCCGATCGCACCGAGGAACAACGCGACGAAGCCGACGAGGCTCAGGAAGGCATCGACGTTGCGTACGCCGTTACCGAGCTCGCGCCGCCGCTCTTCCACGGTGTCGAAGCCCAGCCGCAACTCCCGGAAACGCCCGCGCAATTCACCCACCAAGGCCTCCACGTTGACCTCCGGAGCAAAGCGGAAGTACGTGCGGTACCGGACCATGCTTCCCGGTCCGATCAGCCCCGTGTCCGCGAGGCGGGAGCGCGCAATGAAGACCCGCGGTGAAAGCAGCGCGACGGCGGCCGACTCACCGGGAATCGACCGGAGCGCTCCCACGATGGTGAAGGTGCTCTGCCCCAGCCGAATCGGGTCGCCCACCTTCACGCCGAACTGACTGAGCAGGGTCTCTTCGATCACCGCGACCGCCTCGCCCCGGGCCAACCGTCCGGCCGCATCGAGGGGCTCCGTCAGGAACTCGCCGTAAAACGGGTAGCCCCCTTCAAGCGCACGCAGCGTCACCAGCCGGGTCTGGCCACCGGCCGACGGGAAGACCACCATGGACGCAAACACGACCTCCTCGGCGCGCTCACCGCCCAGCCCGTCCAGGAAGGTCTGCGCCTCCGGCGAGAGCGCGGAGCGCGACTGCACCGCCAGATCCGCTCCGAGCAACGTCTTGGCCTGCCCGTCGATCGCCCGGCGCAAGTTCGCGCCGAACGAACCGATCGCCACCAGGGCGGCAACGCCCAGGACGATGGAAAGCGAGAACAAGGCGAGCCGCCGCCGCGAGGCCCGCGAGTCCCGCCACGCCATCCGCAGTACAAAGCTCACGCGCCCATGCCTCCCGTCGCCCCAACCGCACCTTCACCTTCGTCCGAAACCACCACGCCGCCGCGCAGGCGGATGATCCGACGACAGCGCCGGGCGAGCTCAAGATCATGCGTCACAAGCACCAACGTCGCGCCGCGCTCGCGGTTCACCTCAAAGATCAGCTCCGTCATCGCCGCCGCGGTCTCTCCGTCGAGATTGCCGGTAGGCTCGTCACAAAAGAGGATCTTCGGTGAATTGATGAACGCGCGCGCCAGCGCCACCCGCTGCTGCTCGCCACCAGAAAGCTGCACCGGATAGTGTCCGCGCCGCGCCCCCAGACCCACGCGCTCCAGCAGCGCGACCGCGGACTCCTCGGCACCGCGCAAGGCCGAGGCCCCGCCGCCACGCGCGGCCCGCAGCTCCAACGGTACGAGGACATTCTCCAGCGCCGTGAGCGTCGGGATCAGCTGAAAGTTCTGGAAGACAAAGCCCACGTGATCGTTGCGCACCCGCGCCCGGTCATCCTCGGTCATCGCGCCGATCTCCTCGCCCGCCAGTTCCACCCGGCCCGATGAGGGGCGGTCGAGCCCGGCGCACAGGCCGAGCAACGTGGTCTTGCCGCTGCCGCTCGGGCCGACGATCGCGAGGCTGGCACCGGGTGCGAGCGAGAAGCTCACGTCGCGCAGCACCGTCAGCGCCCCCCCCAGGGAACCGTAGGTCTTGGTCAACCGCTCGACTTTCAGCATGGGATGAACCATTGTAAGCACCCGCGAAACAATCCGTGGGCCGGCCAAACCGCAACTCCATGACCCGCCTTTTCCTCCTTTTCCAACTCAGCCTCGGCTTCGTCGTCAGCAGCCTTGCGCCGCTGGCCCACGCCAACGAAGCCGGGACGGACCCACGGCCCACCCTCGTGTTCTTCGGCGATAGCCTGACGGCCGGCTACGGGCTGGAGAACCATGTCGCCGACGCCTTTCCCGGCCTCCTGCAGGCGAAGATCGACCGCGAGGGACTGGCCTACCGGGTGGTGAATGCCGGCTTGAGCGGCGACACGACGGCGGGAGGACTCCGGCGCATCGACTGGGTGCTGCGACAGCCGGTGGATGTCTTCGTGCTCGAACTGGGTGGCAACGACGGCCTCCGGGGGCTGCCGTTGGCGACGGCCCGCGCCAACCTGCAGGCGATCATGGAGCGCGTCCGCGCCCGCAATCCGCAGGTCCGCATCATCCTCGCCGGCATGCAACTGCCCACGAGCATGGGGACGTATGCGGAAGGCTTCGCACGGCTGTTCCCCGAATTGGCGGCAGCGAACGGGACGGGACTCATTCCCTTTCTGCTCGAAGGGGTGGGCGGCGTGCCGGAACTCAATCTGCCCGATGGCATCCACCCCACCGTCGAGGGACACCGCCGCATTGCGGAAACGGTGTGGCCCTACCTGCGCCCGTTCCTCGTGGCCCGGACCGCCAGTGCCAGTCCGCAGTTGCACCCCGGGCGCGGGACCGAAAGCGTGGGACCATGAAAGCCACCTTCACCGCGAAGGAATACGCCCGCCTCCTCGAGCTGGTCCACTACGGACTGCACGTGGTGCACGCGTACCACGGCCCGGAAAATCCCTCCAGCCCGCGCTACGACGAACTGGAGCAGAAGCTGCTCGCCCTCGCGACGCCCATGGGCTGCGGCGACCTCGTCGAGACGCTGCCCGACGACCGGCTGCGGATCGCGGAAAAGGTGGTCCGCGACGAACGCGTGGAGAAGATCTTGTCGGAGCACACCAACGATACGTTCTGGCATGAACTCGTAGCCCGCCTCGCCGACCGCGATTGCTCATCGGAGCAGGCCCGGCGGCACCTCGCCGCCAGCACCCCCGGCGTCGAGCCGCCTCCCTCCATTGAGCAGCAGGTGGAGACCATCGAGGACGCCTACTGGGCGGAATTCCAGAAGCACGACCTCAACAACGTGATCGTGCTTCGCGCCGGCCACGGCTGAGGAGCCGCTCTGCCGCGAAGACGCCACGGCCCGAAGCGGTGCCAGCTCAGGCGGTCTGGCTGCGTCCCGGCGCGCCGGTAAACAGCTCGCGCACCACGCTCCATGCCCGGCGCAGGCCGGCGGGCTGGATACCGCCCTCGATCTGGAAGAGCTCGACGAGCGCCTCCTCATGCCCGCGGTACCGCGGCGGCAGGGTGAAGGTCGTCTCGTCGCCGTCGCGCACGGTCGAGAGGAACAAGCCTCGCCCGATCGCCGGCTGCGCCGGAGCGACCAGGATCGAGCGCTCGGGAAGCACCAGCCACGGACGGAAAGCGAAGCTCCAGCCTCCGTTCTCGGGCTCATTCAACCAGCGGCCATAGGTCCGCACCGGCACGCCCTGCTCGCACAGGTGCGGACCGGAGAAGACGCGGTTGGGGGCCCCAGCCTGCGGACGGAACCGCAGGCGGCGGAAGGTCAGGAATTCCCAGGACAGCACGGTGCCGAAGACCGTGAGCCGGAAGGACCAGCCGGCGACCAGCCAGGAGACGATAATCACCGCGATCGAGAGCAAGGCCCCCAGCCACGGATTCAGTCCCGCCGTCAGGACGACCAAGCCCAACAGGCCGGTCCGGGCCGCCTTGAGCACGGAGTCCACCGCCCCCCAAGGGCTGAGCAGGATGAGGACGTTGATGGCATGTGATGCCATCCAGACCACGGCAAACACCGCCACGGCCAACGGCAAGGTCAGCGCCGTGAGCAGCCACGAGAAGTCCATCGCCGCGAGCGGCAGCGTCGCCAGACCGGTCGGCACCGGCGCCGCGCCCGGCCCCTGCGCCACCAAGACCTTGGACAGAGTGTCCAAGGTGAACGGGAGGACTGCGCCGGCCGCGACCAAGCCCGAGACCTTGTTCTCGACCGTCTCCAGGACATCCAGGGGCTTCTTGAAGCCCGGCGGCAGCGCAGCCGCGAGAGAGTCCTTCGCCGCGCATAAGCCCACGATCAACATTGCCGGTAGCCAGAAAGCGACCTGCGCGAACCACGGCAGCGCCGTCCGCTGCTCAGGCGTGTCGGCCCTGAACCACAGATACGCCCCGTAGACTCCGGTTCCCAACAGCGGTGAGATCGCCATGCCGGTGACGCTGGCCAGCGCAGCGGAGACCGCCGCCGCCGGCGAACGATCCTTCGCCGGCGGCGCAGCGCTGCTCGCAGCCCACCCCTCTGCAGGGGCGAGGAAACACGTAATCAGAGCCAACAGCAGTAGTACGGAACGAACGCGTGAGAACATGGCGATGAAGGGCAAAGAGAAAGCCGGACCAGGAACCTGAGATGCGCGGCCGCCACGACGGCAGGGGCCGGTCACGGAACGGCAGACGGCACTTCGATGGCGCGTTGCGTCTCGTTGTAGAAGACGCGACGGCTACCGATGAGCACGACCCTAAGCGAATGGGGACCGGAGTCCAGCTGCGAGAGCGGCACCGTGAAATAAAACCCGCTCCGCAGCGCGTCGGGTCGCTCCGGATACGCTTTTTCCACGTCTGGTCTCCACTCCACCCTCCCGCGAAACAGCCGCGTGCGATCGCCCTGCACCACTTGCACGTAAGGCTGCAACTCGGTGGAAATGCTCTCCTTCGTCAGCATCCAGCCCCGGAAATGCACGTGCCCCCGCGACACCGTCAGCTTGTCGATCGAGAACACAATGGGATACAGATCGAGCCGCTCCGGGGCGCCCACCTCGCGGCTGGGCTCCACGTTCAGCTCATACAGGCCCTCGCGCGCGGAGATCGCCAGGATCTGGTCGCCGAGCGCGGTCTTCGGGAAGATCGGGCGCTTCAGCCCAGCCATGGAGCCCGTTTCCTCGATCACGTGCGCGGCATCGACGCGCCGCTGGGAAAACTCCCATGCCTCGTAACCGAAGCGCTGGTTCGCCAGCACGTTCATCGCCCCGGCGCCAAGCAGCACGAGCCACGCCCCCGCGCGACCCCAACCGGACTGCGGGAGCGCCCGGAGCACCAGAAGGCCCACCGCGATCCAGGCAAAGCCGCTCTGCACCATGTAACGCGAGGAGAGCGCGGGAACCCCGGTCGCGGTGAAACGACCATAGGCGATGAATGCCATCCCAAGGATGGCGGTCAGCGCCACACCCGTGAGGAAGGGATCCCGCCGCCACGCGCCGCGCCCAAGCGCGAGCCCCAGCACGGCGAGCAACCCGATGCCACCCCACGCGGCGACGGAGGGCGCACCCAGCGACATCACCCCACCGACCATGGTCAGCCAGTACCAGAGCAGGCGACCGACCGCCGGCAGCGACCACGTGACCGGCGCGAGGAGGGTGGCGGAGGTGAAGACGAAGGAGAAGACGCCGAAGATCAGCGCGCACGCGACGCACCACTGCAGCACGTCACGGCGACGTCCCGCCAACGCGAGCAGGACCGCGCCGACGATCATGACGGCCACACCATGCGTGAGCGTGAACACCGCGAAGCCCGCGAACAGTACCGCCGCCGGGAGCGCCCAGCGCCCCGGGCGCTGCAGGAGCCACAGGCACACGGTGGTGTGAAAGACGACTTGGTAGTGGTCGATCGAGGCGTAGGAGGAAAAGAGGTTTTCGTGGTGCTGGAGGTGCAGCAACACCAGCGCCGACCAAGCCAGCGCGAACGCCCGCCACCAGCGCTCGGCGATGCCGAGACGGACTGCAACGACGGCGCCCACCAAGAAACTGTTTCCCACCAGCGCCAGCGAAATGAAGTTCACGCCTCCCGTCAGCTCATCAAGCAGGACGAAGATCGTGCGGCTCGTGAGCACGCAGTGCTCGTTGGCCATGGCGAAGAACTCGCGGGCCGCTGCGGTCACGGAATCCGCCGCGCGGAAATCGAGCAGGAACCGGAGCACCGTCTCGAACTCATCCCACATCGGGATGTTATGCATCGTATCCGTCGCCCGCCAGCCGACGAACGCCAAGGGTAAGAACACGACCAGAGCGACGAACCAGCGGAACCAGTGCGGCAGGGTGGCGGGGTCGTAGGTACGGGTGTGGGTGTCCGCCATGAGGGGAGAGGCCGCGGTAGCTCGGAACACGGCGCGCGGGAAGAACAAGCCTCGCGGGAACCTTGGACGCAAGCGCAAGTCCGGCTGAACGGGCGCCCCGACGTAACGACTCCCCCGCTGCCGCGGGCGGGGATGGTCGGCCGCGGCGCACGCATCGCCGCGCCCGACCGCGCGACGGTCGGGGAGTCAGCGGCGTGAACCGTGACAGACTTCCGCTCCCGGCACCTCGTTTTGCTTTTGCCGCGGGCGGTCCGGGCTGGTCGGATCGCACTATGCCGCCCTTCGCCCTCGCCATCTTTCTCGGGGCCTTCCTGCTCTTCCAAGTCCAGCCGATGATCGGCAAGTACATCCTGCCATGGTTCGGCGGGAGTCCGGGAGTCTGGACGACGTGCCTGCTCTTCTTCCAGGTCCTGCTCCTGTTCGGCTACGGCTACGTGCACCTCGTCTCCACCTACCTGCGTCCGCGTACGCAGGCCTGGCTGCAGGCGGCGTTGCTGGCCCTCGCGGCGGCATTCCTGCCCGTGATCCCCGAGGATTCGCTCCGGCCCACCGGAGACGGCACGCCGGTGCTGCAGATCCTGCTCGTGCTGGGCCTGACCGTGGGCGTGCCCTACCTGGTGCTCTCCACTACGGGGCCGCTGATGCAGCGCTGGTTCAGCCTGAGCCATCCGAATCGCTCACCCTACCGACTGTATTCACTTTCCAACGTCGGATCCCTGCTGGCCCTCCTGAGCTACCCATTGGTCGTGGAGCCCTTCCTGACCCGCCGCGAACAAGCGCTCGTCTGGTCCGCCGGGCTGGTGGCGTTCGCCTTGGTCGCCGTTCGCTGCGCGTGGGCCATCCGCCACATTGCCCCCGCGCCGGCCTCGGAGCCGACGCCGGCCCCCACCCCGCGCGCGAGCCTGCCGCGCGGGACGCCGCTCCTGTGGGTGGCGCTCCCCGCCATCGCGTCGGTGCTGCTCGGTGCCACCACCAACCAACTTAGTCAGGACATCGCGGTCATTCCCTTCCTGTGGGTACTGCCCCTCGCGCTCTACCTGCTGAGCTTCATTCTCTGCTTCGATCACCCCCGCTGGTACCACCGGGGGTGGTTCGCCGGGCTGCTCGTCGTCGGCTGCTCCCTCGTCCTGTACCTCCTGCACGCGGAGACCGACGCCCCGCTGGCGCTGCAGGTGGCGGGCTACACCGGCACACTGTTCATCGCGGCGATGGTGTGCCACGGCGAGCTGTACCGGCTGCGTCCGGAGCCGGCGCGGCTGACCTCATTCTACCTCCTCATGTCGGCCGGCGGCGCCCTCGGTGGCCTCTGCGTCGCCGTCATCGCTCCGGCGCTGCTTGACCGCTACGCCGAGTTGCAGATGGGCCTCTGGCTTCTGAGCTACCTGCTCGGCATCATCGCGCTGCAGGACCGCAGTCGGCCGCTCGTCATGGGGACCGCGATCGGGTTGGCGGTCGCGCTGGTGGGGGTTCCCGCACTCGATCTTTCGTGGGGGGATCGGTGGCACGAGATCCTCGCGGTGTACCAGTTCACGGCGGAGCGCCTGTACCTTGAGCAGTGGCCCGTCGTTGCCGCTGGCCTCGTCGCGGCGCTAGTCTGCCTGCTGCCCCTGCGACGCGCCGAGCGCGGCACCTGGCGGACGCGCCAAGGCGCCTTCGTCATGCTGCTGAGCCTCGCCTTCGGCGTTCTGCTCATCATGCAGGTCCGCAAGGCCAATGAGGACGCCGTGGCCCTCAGTCGCAATTTCTACGGCACCCTTCAGGTCCGGGAGATCCTCGCCGAGGATCCGAGCGGTCACCACTACTCGCTGGTCCACGGCCGGATCACGCACGGCCTGCAGTTCCGCTCCGCCGCGCAAGGACTGTGGCCGACGACCTACTACGGGGAGAGCAGCGGCATCGGACTCGCCCTCAAACACCTGGACCGACCGGAAGGTCAGCGGCACGTGGGGCTCGTCGGCCTCGGCACCGGGACTCTCGCCGCCTACGGCCGCGCCGGTGATCGCCTGCGCATCTACGAGATCAATCCGGAGGTCGAGCACATCGCCCGCACGCACTTTTCCTACCTCGCCGAGACGCCGGCCGAAGTCTCGGTGGTCCTGGGCGACGCGCGCCTGACCCTGGAGCGGGAACTGGCGACCGGGCAACCGCAGGCCTTCGATCTCCTCGCGCTCGACGCCTTCAGCAGCGACGCGATCCCGGTCCACCTCCTGACCCTCGAGGCGATGGAGACCTACCTGAAACACCTCGCGCCGGGCGGCGTCATCGCGGTCCACACCTCCAACCGCTACCTCGATCTCCAGCCCGTGGTCGAGGGTCTCGCACGCCGCCTCGACCTCAAGGTGCTCACCATCACCGATGACGACTCGGAGTTCTGGTGGATCTACGGCACCACTTGGATGCTCCTCGCCCGCGAAAAGGAGGTGCTGGAGAAGGACGAGCTCTACGAGCGCATGCGGGCGCCGAGCGAACGCGTGGACGCGGTGCCGCTCTGGACGGATGAGCGCGCGTCGCTCCTGCGCATCCTGCGCTAGCGCCGACCGACTCAGCGCGGGGCCGGCGGAGGCGCAGGAGGAGCCGCCCCTGCCCGGCTCGCATCGGCCACCTCGAGGACGTAGGACTGAGTCGGGAAAGCGAAGGCCAACCCCCTCGCTTCCACCAAACGCATGAATGCCAGATTGAGCCGCTGGCGCAGGGCAAGGTGCTTCCGCAGATCCGGATCACGAATGCGGTAGAAGATCCAGATATCCAGCGACGACGCGGTGAAGTCGCGGAAATAGACGTGCACGGCGGAGGGATCGACCTCGGGCTCGCTCACGATCGTCTGACGCAGCTCGGACACGAGCGCCTCCAAGTCGGCCGGACGGCTGGCGTAGGTCAGGCTCAGCACCTGATCGACCCGTCGACCATCGAAACGGGAGAGGTTCACGATGTTCTCGGCCGCCACGGTCTTGTTCGGAATGATCAACAGCGACCGATCATCACCCCGTACCTTGGTGGATCGCAGGCCAATTTCCTCAACCGTCCCAGTGAAGCCGCCGATGCGCACGGCCTCACCAACGCGGAAAGGCTGATCAAAGGCGACGACCACGGAGCCGAACACGTTCGCAATCGTGTCCTGCGCCGCGAGGGCGAATGCCAAACCGCCGATCCCGAGTCCGGCCAGCACCGCCTGGACATCCGCGCCCTGCGACTGCGCTACGACCAGGGCCCCGAAGATCGCCGCCACGGCGACGAGGCTCTTGCGGATCCACGGCATGAAGACCGCGACCCCCAAGGCGCGCTCCTCCGCGATGCTCTGGGCATGCTGCAGGGCCGTATTGAGCGTGCGCAGAATCAGCCAGAGCAGGACCAGAGAAAACGCCAATCCAGCAGAGTAACGGATCGCCTCGTCCAATCCCGGCGGAAGCTGCAGGACCTTCAGGGCCGCGAAGGTGCCGATGAGCGCGAAGAGTGCGTTGACCGGAGATTCCAGCGCCGGGAGCAGCTTGTCGTCGAACGTGGTCTTGGTCCGAGACGCAAGCCGGCGAAACACGCCGAACAAGAGCCGCGTGGCCAGACGCCGCAGCACCAGGGCGGCGAAGAGCAGGACGGCCGCGATGACGAAGTGCATGGCCGTATTGCCGCTCTCCGGAACACCGGAGGCACGCAGCAGCGAATCGACTCCTTGCTCCAGAAGGTCCTTAGCCGGGGGCGGGGACAGGGCCGGGGCATTCGCCGGAGTGGGCGTCGGCCCGGCGGCGGGCGCATCCGCGTAGGCGCTGGCCAGCAGAACCGATCCAACGGCTAACAGGCTCAGGAGGCGAGGGAGGCAGGGAAAGACGGGTAGAGTCATGGCAGGAAAAAGCGGCGGAGATCGGCCCCGCCGACTGAAGCTGATTCCCAGCAGGGCCGCGGAGTCAACCGCCGCGCACGGCCAGCCCGAGGCCGCCTCACCCCCGCTCCGGACCGCACTCGCCGCTTGCTCCTCCGGCGCTCCGTCTGCCAAGGTCCGACCCCATGCTGACCCTGCTGGCCACGCTCACCCCACTCCCCCCCCTGCCCCTGTGGGCGTGGCTGACGTTCTTCGCGTTCATCGCCGCCATGCTCGCCTTGGATCTGGGTGTGTTTCACCGCGGATCCAAGACGGTCAGCACACGGGAAGCGCTGATTTGGTGCGGAGTCTGGGCGTCGCTTGCCCTCGGCTTCTGCGCCCTGCTCGTGCCATGGCGCGGCTCGGAACACGCCCAGCAATTCCTCGCGGGCTACCTGATCGAGCTCTGCCTCAGCGTCGACAACGTCTTCGTCTTCATCCTGGTGTTTGCCTACTTCCGGGTCCCGCCCGAATGGCAGCACCGCGTGCTGTTCTGGGGAATCATTGGTGCCGTCGCCATGCGCGCGGTCTTCATCCTGGTCGGCGTCAGCGTCCTAGCCCGCTTCCATTGGATTCTCTACGTCTTCGGCGCGTTCCTCATCTACACCGGAGTCAAGATGGCCCTCGCGAAAGAGGGCGGGGACGATGTGCACCCCGACAAAAATATCGCCGTGCGCCTCTTCCGCCGGTTCTTCCCCGTCAGCCCCACGATGGACGGCGGGCGCTTCTTCACCCGCATCGATGGCCGGCGGATGGCCACCCCGCTGTTCGTCGTGCTGATCGTGGTCGAGACCACCGACTTGGTCTTCGCCCTTGATTCACTGCCCGCCGTGCTCGCGATCACCCAGGATGGCTTCGTCGCTCTGACCTCAAACATCTTCGCGATCCTCGGCCTGCGCTCGCTCTACTTTGCGCTGAACGGCATCATGCAGCTGTTCCGCTTCCTCAAGCTCGGCCTCGCCTTCATTCTCGTCTTCATCGGGGTCAAGATGCTGATCGGCTACTTCGATCTCCACGTGACGACCACCGTGTCACTCGCCGTGATCGGATCCGTGCTGGCCCTTTCCGTTCTCGCCAGCGTGCTCTTCAAGCCACGCGAACGCGGAGTCTAACCCGGCGGCTGATCCGCCGGACGGTCGAGGCAAGAGAAAGGGCGGGCCGCCCACACGACAGCCCGCCCCACCCCCTTGGGTTCTCACCGGCAGGCCCACCCAGGCCTGCAATTCTGAAAGTTGGCTTACGCCCCGCCCACCGGGATGCGGCGCGGCTTCAGCGCCTCGCCCTTGGGGAGCGTGAGCCGGAGCACGCCGTCGCGCAGCTCCGCCTGGATGCGGTCCGCGTCGACGGCGTCGTCATGCCGCAGCGTGAGCGCATAATCCGCATCCACACTCTCGCGGTGCAACCGGGTCCATCCCGTCGGCTGACGCCAGATGCGGCGGCCCACGACGGAGAGCAGACCCTCCTCGGATGTGATCTCGAGGCCGTCCTTGGCGACTCCCGGGAGATCAACCGTGACGTCAAACGAGGCCGGAGTCTCGCGAATCGAATAGACCGGACGAAGCGTCGGCGCGAGCCCGGCGGGCGCGGGCGCCGCGGACGTGGACGTGGACGCTGCATTACGGGAAGCCGGCTCGGCGGAACGGCCGAAGGCGGGGACAAGATGTTGGAACAAGCTCATGGTAGGTAAGGGAGAGAAGTGACGTGGAATGAGGAAGGAACGGGACGGAGGAGCGGCTCAGTTGATGGGCACGGTGACCTTGCGCGGCGTGGCCTCGGCCTTGCGCGGCAGGGTCAGCGTGAGGACGCCGTGCTCGAGCTGGGCCCGGATGGCGGTCTCATCGATCTCGTCGGACAAGGTGATCGACCGGCTGAAGGCCACGGTCTCACGGGCCTCGCCCTCACCACGGACGCGCTCGGCCCGCAGATTGAGCTGCCCATCGACCACTTCTACCTGGATCGCCTCGCGGGCGACGCCGGGAAGTTCAACGCGGACGCAGGTGGCGTTGCCATCCTGGTAGAGGTCCACGGGCGGCGCACCGGCCGTGGAGAAAACGGACGGCCCAGCGAAGGCCGTGGCGAACAAGCGATCGATTTCGCCATCCCAACCCGCCCACGGGGAGCGGGCAAAAAGGCCATCGGTGGCCAGACTGCGGGAGGAGGGCGTGCGGTAGTGAACGAGTCTCATGGTAGGGAACGAATGGTGGGTTCGAGGAAGCATTACAGGTGATGATCTGTCCTCCTCTATGCACCCCGAGTGCCGACCAGGGTGGGTTGGCCAAACGCCTCATGGGCAAACGTCTGCGACCTAGGCACCCCGACGAAGCGCCGTTTTTTCCCGGCGAATCCTGTCTCACCGGGTAATTCCGTCGCGCATTCGCGGCTCCGCCCGAAAAATCCCTGTTCGCCCGGCGCAAAGCATGGTTGAACCGGACCTGCCGTCATGAACTTTGACTTTGATCATCCGCCCGAGCGTCGGGGAACTGACTCCCAGAAGTGGCAGAAGTACGCCGGCCGCGACGTGCTGCCCATGTGGGTGGCGGACATGGATTTTCAGGCCCCGCCCGCGGTCATCGAGGCTCTCCAGCGACGGGTGGCCGATGGGGTGTTCGGCTATGCCCGGCCGGTGCCCTCGCAAGTGGCGTCGGTGGTGGAGACGCTCTCCCGCCTCCACGGTTGGACCATCGAGCCGGAGTGGATCGTCTGGCTGCCGGGACTGGTGGTCGGGCTGAACGTGACGGCGGCCGCCACGGCGGGTCCGGGCGAGGAGATCCTGTGCCTGACGCCGGTTTACCCACCGTTCATGGGCGCGCCCCGCACCGCCGGCCGCGTACCCGTGACGGTGCCGCTCGCGTACGCCACCGCAACGCGGACCTGGGAGATCGACTGGGACGCGCTGGAACGCGCGGTGACTCCGCGCACCCGGGCCTTCTTTCTCTGCAACCCGCACAACCCGGTCGCCCGCGTCTTCCGCCGCGATGAGTTGGAGAAGCTCGCGGAATTCTGCCTCCGCCATCGCCTGGTGCTCTGCTCGGATGAGATCCACTGCGACCTCATCCTCGACCCGGGCCTGCAGCACATTCCCACCGGGACCCTCGGCGACGCGATTGCGCAGCAGACGATCACGCTGATCGCCCCGAGCAAGACCTACAACACCCCGGGCCTGGGCACCGCGCTGGCGATCATTCCCAACCCGGACCTGCGGCGCCGCTTCGTCCACGCCACCCACGGCATCGTCGCCGAGGTGAACGTCCTCGGTTTCACCGCCTGCGAAGCCGCCTTCCGGCACTGTGAACCCTGGCGGCAGGCGCTACTCGAACGCCTGCGGCGCAACCGCGACCTGGTGCTTCACACGATTGCCGACACCATGCCGGGCGCGCGAATCGAGGCTCCGATCGAGGCCACGTACCTCGCGTGGATCAACGTGACGGATCTTGGATTGCAGGACCCCATCGCCCATTTTGAGAAACACGGAGTCGGCCTGAGCGAAGGGCGGTTCTTCGGCGCGACACCGGGATCGCACGTGCGACTCAACTTCGGCTGTCCGGAGAGCACCCTGCGCGAAGGCCTGCGGCGCCTGCACGAAGGCGTGACCGCGGCCCGCAAGTGACCCGCTCGGCACCACGCACCGTCGGGGCGGTGTCGTTTGACCTCCCCCCTGCGCACCCCACACTCTTCCCGATCGATGCGCCTCGGGCCGTACACGCTCTCCTCCAACCTGTTCCTGTCCCCGCTGGCAGGCTACACGAACCTGCCCATGCGCCTCACCGTGCGCTCGCTGGGCGGACTCGGCTGGGCGACGACGGATCTGGTCAACGCCCGCTCGCTCCTCGAACGCAACCGCGTCGCGCTCCAACTCGTCGCCACCGCGCCGGGTGACCAGCCGCTGGCGATCCAACTCTTTGGCGCGGTGCCCGAGGAGATGCGCGACGCCGCGGCCCTGTGCGAATCGCTGGGGGCCCAGTCGGTCGACATCAACATGGGCTGCCCCGTGAAGAAAGTCGTCCAGATCGGAGGCGGCTCGGCGATGATGACCGAGTTGCGCAAGACAGCGGCGCTGGTCCGCGGCATGGTGGAAGCGGTGAAGATCCCGGTCACGGCGAAGATGCGGCTCGGGTGGGACGAGGACAACCTGACCGCGCCGGAGCTGGCGCGCGTCCTGGAGGATACGGGCGTGGCAGCGGTCTTCGTGCACGGCCGCACCCGCGCGCAAGGATTCTCGGGCACGGTGAACCTTGCCGGCATTCGTGCGGTGGTGGACGCGGTGCAACGCATTCCGGTGATCGGCAATGGTGACGTGACCCATCCCGAGGCGGCGAAGCACATGCTGACCGAGACCGGGTGTACGGGCGTCAGCGTGGGCCGTGGTGCCTTCTACGATCCGTGGATCTTCCGGCGGACGGATCATTACCTGCGCACCGGAGAACTCCTCCCCGAGCCGACCTTCGCGGAACGCGTGCGCGTGCTGCGCACGCACTTCGACCGCTACTGCGAATTTTACGGTGACGAGCAGGGGCCGCGCCTGTTCCGCCGCGTGGCCCCGTGGTACGCGAAGCGCTTCGGACCCGCGAAAGTCTTCAAGAGGAGGGTCACGACCATTTCCTCGCGGGCGGACTTCGAAGCGGCGTTGGAAGAATACCGCCTCTGGCGTGCGCCATTCTGCGATGAGCACGGCGAGTTGCTGCCGAAGTATCAGCCCGGACCGATGGCCTCATCGTTCATGGATCACGACGGCGACGACTCCGGCGTGCACGCCCGGCAGTCGATCCCGGTGCCGAAAGGGCCCGTGGAAGTCTGGTAGACCGCAGCCCAGCCCCAGCGCTTCCCTCTCTTTTTCCGATGCAACCTGTCCCACACTTTTGGGAGCTGATCCTCGGCACGGTGATTGCACTGCTGCCGATCATCAACCCGTTCGCCTCGACCCCGGTTTTCCTTGCGATTACGGAAGGAGACACGGAGCTGCAGCGTGAGCGGCAGGCGCGGCGCGGCTGCCTCTACATGGTGGCGATCTTGGTGCTCTCACTGATCGGCGGGACCTTCATCATGAATTTCTTCGGGATCTCGATCCCGGGCCTGCGCATCGCCGGCGGGCTGCTCGTCTCCGGCATCGGTCTGAGCATGCTCTCGCCGCGCACCCCGGCACAGGAGGAACGCGAGCGCGACGCAGCGCGGGCGAAGCGGGATATCTCCTTCACGCCCCTGGCGATGCCGATGCTCAGCGGACCCGGTTCGATCGCCGTGACGATTGGGTTCACGTCACTCGCGCAGACGCCCCTGGATTACGCGGCGATCATCCTCGGCATCATCGTGGTGGCGTTCATCAGCTACCTCGTGCTGCGCATCTCGAGCCGCATCGTGCAGGTGATCGGCATCAACGGCATGAGCGCCCTGACCAAGATCATGGGATTCCTCCTCCTGTGCATTGGAATCCAGTTCGTGGTGAACGGTCTCCTCGGCGTCGCGACCGATCCGGAAGTCCTCCGCGGAATCCGGGAGGCCGTGCTCACGCCGAAAGCGACGCCCTGAGCGCGGTCGGGCGCCGGCGGGGCCCCTCAGTACTCCAGCCTCACCACATCGCCGGTCGCGCTGCGAAAGATCAGCGTGCGACGGCCGGGATCGAGCCCGAGAAACACGATCCCCAACTTGGGTTCAACCAAGGCGCCGCCGCGGACCAGCCGACCATTGATCAAGGCGCGCGGCGGATTTCCGGCTGAAACTCCCGAGACCTTGGCTTCCTCGACGAAACGAATCATGTCCGGATGAGCGCTCCCTTCGGGGATCACGCGGAACGTCCGCGACGACGCCGGATCTCCCTCCGTCTCGAGAGAGCTGGGAGGCGGCCCGAGCGCGAGCAGATCATGGACCGGCCCGCTGCCCGTCAGTGACGGGGCCGGGGCGGCGGCCGAGCTGGCCGGGGCGGGCGCTTTGTCGACTACCGGCGCTGTGACCGCGGCATCCACCTTGGTGGCGACGGGGGAAGCGTCGAGGGACGCCTTTGCGGTCATCTCCTCGGGCGAGGGCCGTACGAGGAGCCAGATGACGGAGATGCCGCCGCCGAACACCAACACGGCCGCAAAAATGATGAACGTGAGCGTCGTCTTGCGGGCATCGGCGCCCTCGCGGAAAAGCGGGACTACTACACCGCCGGGGACACCTGCTCCCGCCGCCGGAGCGGCGGCAGGCGGCACTCCCCCGTTTGTGGGAGTGGCGGCCAGCGGCTCCGCTGGCGGTGGTGGCGGGACGGGAATGGGTTCCGAGGCGGGTTTCGGTGCCGCGATCGACGCCACGGGGGCTCCTGGCGGAGGAACGCCGGCCGAGGTGCGCAAGGAGAGGCCTAGACGCGGCTTTACCCTCTCGACCGCGGTCGCGGCGGGGGGCGGTGCGGGGGGGGCCTCCCGGGGTGCCTCGCTGGAGACAGGGGCAGGTTGGGGAGGAGTCTCCTCAGGCATGCAGAAGGAAGCTTGAGCTAAGCCGGAAAAAATCGAAACTCAAAAGATCAAAATTTTCGTCTCAAGATTTTGGAGACGTTTTTTAACATGAAGCGTACCCCCGCCGCGCTCCTTCTGGCCCTTTCCCCGCTGCTCCTGCTTGGACCCGCCTGTTCCAGCAACCAGAAGCCCAAGCCGAGCCCGGCGATCGCCGCCGAAACGGAGAACGAGTTCCGTCTGCGCTGGATTGCCCGCCGGATGGGGGAGTTGCAGGCCGGGCCGGAGGCCGTGGAGCCCCGCCGGGCTAGGGAAATTGCGGCCCGGGAGTTTGCGGAGAAGTTCGGGCTCGGGCCAGCGGCACCCCGACGCTGAGGCCGCCGTCGGGACGCCACGGCCCGTGGCGGCGGGAGCGACGGTTTGACCTTCCGTGTGCTGCCCAAGAGGATCGCCGCTTGCCCTCGCTCCCGCCGAACCGAACGCCCTCCTCCGCGTTCTCCCTGCCCGCTCAGGGGGTCCTCGCCGCGGCCGGATGCTACCTGCTCTGGGGTATCGTACCCTTGTTCTGGCGCCTGCTGGGATCGGTCGACGCGGTCGAGTTGATCGCCCACCGACACGTCTGGTCCCTCGCGTTCCTGCTCCCGATCCTCATCGCCTGCGGAGAGTGGACGGCCTTCCGGGCCGCGCTGAGATCCCCGCGGGATTGGGGGATCAACCTCGTGAGCGCATCCCTGCTCACCATGAATTGGTTGATTTATGTCTGGGGCGTTCAGGCTGGTCAGGTCATCGAGTGCAGCCTCGGCTACTTTCTGGTCCCGATCCTCAACGTCGTTCTCGGGCGGGTGGTCCTCGGTGAATCCCTCCGTCCGCTCCAGCGGGCGGCGGTGATCGTAGCGGCGGTGGGAGTCGGTTTGCTGATCTGGCGCTTGGGGCACTTTCCCTGGATCGCGCTCGGTCTCGCCGCCAGCTTTGGGTTCTACGGATTGCTGCGGAAGAAGTCGCCGCTGGGCCCGATGTTGGGCCTCACGGTGGAAACCTCCCTGCTGGCTCCGGTCGCGGCCGGGTTGCTCCTGTGGAAAGCAACGCATGACGAAGGCGCTCTCGGGCACAGCGACCTCCCGACGACCCTGCTGGTGCTCAGCACCGGCGTCGTGACGGCAATTCCACTGCTGCTCTTTGGAGTCGCGGCGCGCCGCTTGCGCATGGTTAGCCTGGGGCTTCTGCAATACCTCGCTCCGACCTGCCAGTTCCTCATCGGATGGCTGTGGTTTCGTGAACCCTTCACGACGGAGCGCGCGGCAGCCTTCGCCCTGATTTGGGCCGGACTGGCGCTGTACAGCGCCGATGCACTGATTTCGCAGCGCCAACGCGCCGCGCCGACGGCCGAGCCGGCGGCTCCCTGATTACGGCTTCGCCGCAGGAGTCGCGGGCGCACCGACCGATTGGGCCGACTCCAACGCCAACAGCTCCACCTCGAAGAGAAGCGTGGCCCGGCGGGGAATCTTCGGTGGGCTGCCCCGTGTCCCGTAGGCCAACTCATGGGGAACGATGAGGAGCCGGCGCTCGCCGATGGAAAGCAGCCGCAGGCCCTCTTCCCACCCTTCGATCACATGGCCACGGCCAATGCGAACCGTGAACGGCTTGGCGGGATCCTTTGCCTGATCGAAGATCGTGCCATCGAGCAGCGTACCCGTGTAAAGTACCTGCACGACATCCCCCTTCTTGGGCTGGGGGCCACTTCCCGGCTTGAGAACCACACTCCGCAGTCCAGTCGAGGTGCGCTTGGCCTCCGGCCAGCGTTTTTCCACGATCTCAAGATCCTCGGGGGGCAGCTTCTCCCGCTGCGCCAGCAGCGGAACCGCAGTCCACGAGAGCGAAAGTACCAGCACCCACAATCCTCGAAACGCGCGCATGATGGAGGGGACATAAGCAGCCCAAGACCAGAATTCAACCTCTCCCGATAGCCCGCGCCGCCTCGGGATCCTCGGGGCACAAAAAAAGCGGGGAGCCGAGGCTCCCCGCGAAAAGGACACAGAAGGTGTCAGGATCCGCTGGTGAGCGGATTAGTAGCGACGCTCGCGGCGCTCGCCGTAGCCACCACGGCCACCGCCACCGCCACCACCGCCGCCGCCGCCGCCACCGAAGCCACGGCCGCCGCCGCCGCCACCGCCACCACCGAAGCCACGGCCGCCGGACTCTTCCTTCGGGCGGGCTTCATTGACGGTCAGGGGGCGACCACCGAGGTCGACGCCATTGGACTTCTCAGCAGCGACCTTCGCCTCTTCCGGCGTGCCCATCGTGACGAAGGCAAAGCCGCGCGGGCGGCCGGTCATCTTGTCCATGGCGACATAGACGTCCGTGACCGAGCCGTACTGGCCAAAGTGCTGGCGCAGCTCGTCTTCGGAGGTCTTGAACGACATATTACCGACATACAGTTTGGAGTTACTCATGTTTGATGTTTCGTAGATCACCCGTCCGCTGCCAGTCCGTTCCCGAACGCCGGGTTTCGAAATCATCCTCCAAGCTGCTTGGCTCGGCTAACGACTCACCAGATACTGTCACCTAACGCTGTTCTCTAACGACTGGGTTATGAAATGCCGTACCGCCGGAAAAAGCAAGCTTCCTTTTTAACGCAACCCTCCAGCAACCCCGAGATTCGGGCGGGCCTTGCGCCGTGAGCACATCGCCATTACCGTCTCCTCATGAGCCTTCTTCGCCTCGCCTTCACCGCCTTCTTGGGTCTCGCCATGTTTCCTTTCCTCGCCTTCGCCGATCCGCTGACGGTCGGTTCTTCCGCTCCGATCGTTTCCGCCAAGACCGAGACGGGCGCCACGCTCGACCTCGGCTCCGTCTACAAGGCCAATCGCTACACGCTGGTCTACTTCTACCCGCGCGCCGACACGCCTGGGTGCACGAAGCAGGGCTGTTCGCTGCGCGACGCCTACGCCGACCTCAGCGCCAAGGGGGTGGCGATCATCGGCGTGAGCTCCGACTCGGTCGAGGCTCAGCGCACTTTCAAGGAAAAGTACAATCTGCCGTTCACGCTGCTCGCGGACGAGGACCTAGCCGTGATCAAGGCCTTCGGCGCCCGGAGCGTGATGCGCACGATGGCCAGTCGGCAGGCCTACCTGATCCAGGACGGCAAGGTCGTCTACGCCGACCACAAGGGATCCACGACCAAGCAGGCCGAAGACATTCTGACGTTTCTGTCGCAGTCCGGCGGCTGATCGGCTCACCCCGCGCGACGGTCGAGTCGCTAGAGTTCGTCGTCAGGCACCGCCTCCCAGAGGCCTGCCTGCGGGTCCCGCGCCACCCGGTCCAGCCAACTCGCGAGCAAGGGTTCGCCGGCAAACTGGCGCCGAGGCATCGGTGCGGCGAGCAGGTCAATCACTCGGAGGCTTCCATCTGCGGCACGCACGAGATTCTTCGCGTGCAGGTCCGCCACGAGCCAAGGTGCGCCTTTCTGAAACCACAGCCGCGGGTGATCCCGCTGAGCCCGCAGGAAGCGGGAAGGGATCGGGATCAATCCGTCCGGCAGCAGCGCCGACGTATCGAGGTTTTCCGGCAGGCGATCACCCGCGGTCTGCTTGACCACCAGGACGCCTTCCGGGGTCAGGCCCACCACCTCGGTGGGCATGCCGCCGAGCGACAGGATGAGGTGGAGCTTCTCCAGGAGCGCCCGGTAGGTGCCTAGGCTGGCCTCAGCCCGGAAGGCCACTTCGTGGCCGTCGCGCACAAAGGTGAAACTGCCGCCGATCCGCCCGCCTTCCCGCGGGAGGAAAAATTTGTAGATCGATCCGTCTTCGGCCTGAAACGCCGAGGCCTCCACGCCACTGCCAATCCGCCGCAGCCGCGTGCTGCCTTCCCCGAAGGGGTCTTCCGCGTCTTCCGGAAAACCGAACAACCCCAGCGAGACGAGCGGCACCCAGGCGCGGAACGCCACCAGCGCCGCGTCCAACTCGCCCCAGAGCGCATCCGCGCCCGCGAGGAGGCTCAGTCCGTCTTCGGCCGAGAGGACGAGATCGTCGTCCGGATCCGTTCCGAAGCCGACGCCCTCCGCTGCCGCGCGGAGGCGAGCGAGCGTTTCCAATCCTCGCTCGTGATCGTGCTGAAGAGCGGTTTGTTCGTCGGCTCCGGGGAGGCGGGAGCCCCGGACCCGCGTGGGTCGGCCGGTGAAGGGGTCGGCTTGCATGGGTCGCTCATCGTCGCTCCCGCAGGCTCGACCCACCGACGGGCGTTGGCAATGGGAACTTATTCACCGCATTGCCGCCCACCCCGCCCGGACCGAAGCGGTGGCCCTCGACGGTCGCCGCCGTCCGCCAACTCCATCCGTCACTTCGCGTTCGACTCCCCTCGCCCGGCTCGCTTGCGTGCCTTCCACTCCCATGGCCGCCAACCCCCAAAAGCTCGCCAATCGCATCCTCCTTGGCCTGGTCGTCGGCATCGTCGCCGCCGCGATCTCCCTCGCCATCGGCCAGGCCTCCCCGGGGTTTCTGGCCGGAGCCCGCCGGTTCTCCAGCGCTGTCCTCGATCCCATCGGCCAGATCTTCCTGCGCATCCTCTTCTTCGTCGTCATCCCGCTGGTCTTCGCCTCCCTCGCCTCCGGCGTCGTCCAGCTGGGCCGCCTCGACCGCCTCGGGCCGCTCGCGGGACGGACGTTCACGCTGTTCTTCCTCAACATGGCCCTCGGCGTCGCGCTGGGGTTGCTCATGATGAATTTCCTGCAGCCGGGTAATCACCTCGATCCCGCCGCGAAGGCTCGGCTGCTCGAGGAATTCGGCGGCGCCGCCCAGAAGCACGTCGCCACCAGCGCCAGCCAGCCCGACATGAGTCTCTCCTCAGTGGTCGAGATGTTCATGCCGAAGAATCTGTTCGGCGCCGTCGTCGGCCAGCAGCGCAATCTCATCGGCGACGTGCTGCCCCTCATCCTCTTCGCCCTGCTCGTCGGCGCCGCCGGCACGCAGCTTTCAGACGAGAACCGCGGCAAGTTGCAACGGGGGCTCGATCTCGTCACGGAGCTGATGACCGGGATCGTCCACTTCGCCCTGCGGCTCGCCCCGTACGCCGTGCCAGCGATGATCTACAGCGTCATCATCAAGATCGGCGTCGACATCATCATCGCCCTGGGGGTCTTCGTCGTCGGCTGCGCGAGCGTGCTGCTGTTCCACTTGTTTGGCTCGATGAGCCTCTTCCTGAAGCTGTGGACGCGGTGGTCTCCGCTCGCCTTCTTCCGCGAGATCAGGGCGCTGCTGGTGACCGCCTTCTCCACAAGCTCGAGCAACGCGTCCCTGCCCACCGCCCTCACCGTCGTCAAGGACCGTCTCGGTGTGTCCCCGTCCACCGCGGGCTTCGTGCTGCCACTGGGCGCCACCGTCAACATGAGCGGCACCGCCCTCTACGAGGGGTGCGTCGTGCTCTTCGTCGCCCAAGTCTTCGGTATCGACCTCTCCTTGGGGCAACAGATCACGCTTCTCGTGCTCAGCGTGCTCAGCGCCGTCGCCGTCGCCGGCATCCCCGGCGGCTCCCTGCCGCTGATCGCCGGGCTCCTCGCGACGTTCGGGATCCCGCCCGCCGGTATCGGCATCGTGCTCGGCGCGGACCGTTTTCTCGATATGCTCCGCACCATGACGAATGTCGGCTGCGACGCAGTCACCGCCGTGATCGTCGATGAGCAGGTGAAGCGCGCCGACGCCAAGGCCAGCGCGGCCGGTCCCGCCGCGACCTGATCAGGATCCGTGCGCGCGGTCGTTCGCCGCCGCCGCACCGCGAAGGGCCGCGACCAACTGCGCCGTGCCCTCCGCCATCGTAACGCGGGGTGCGTAGCCGAGGTCGCGCCGCGCCGCAGCGATCGAGAACCAGTGATCCTTGGCCAATTCATCGGCCACGAAACGCGTCATCGGCGGCTCTCCCGCCAAGCCGAACCCGCGCCAGACGAGCTCCGCAAGCGCCCCGGCCCGCCGGGCGAGCGGGTGGGAAATCCGTCGGCGCACCGGTGCCTCGCCCAACGCCGAGAGCAAGGCATTGATCCAGTCCCATAACACCACCGGCTCACCGTTCGTGATGAAGTACGCCCGCCCCGCCGCCGGCGACGCGGGACCGAGCAACGCACGCTCGGCTGCGAGGTGGGCGTCGACGGCATTCTCCACGTGGACCAGGTCCACGCGATTGGTGCCGTCACCCACGATCCTCAGCCGGCCAGCCCGCGCCCGCGCCAACAGCCGCGGCACGAGATGGGGGTCGCCTGGGCCCCAGATCAGGTGCGGCCGCAGCGCGACCGTCCGCAGGTCCGCACCGTTGGCCGCCAGCACGTCACGTTCGGCCTGCGCCTTGGTCAAAGGATAGGCACTGGGACACTCCGTGGTCAGCGGGGCGGATTCATCAACGCCGGAAAGGGCGCGGCCGTTGTAGACGACGCTCGGGCTGCTGGTGTGGACGAGCCGGGGTACGCCGCCGGCGCGGCAACCCGCAATCACGGCGCGGGTCCCCAGCACGTTGGCCCGGAAGAAAGCGTCGCGCGGACCCCACACGCCAACGCGGGCGGCGACGTGGAAGACGGTGCTGCACCCCGCGCACGCGGCCTGCACCGCGGCCGCGTCTTCGATGGCTGCCCCGATCCAGTGCACGCCCCGCGCCTCGAGGTCAGCGGGACGCGTGCGGCTCAGCACCGCCACGCGGCGGCCCTGGGCCAACAGGCGCTCGACGAGGCGCCGGCCCAGAAAGCCAGTGCCTCCGGTCACCAACACAGGCTGCTCCAAACCGGGATCCCGCATGCAGCCCCGATCACACTCCAGCCCCTGCCGGCCGCAAGGCTCTTTCGGCGGCGGATCGTCGCCGATTTTGAGTCGCCTCCGCCCACGGCCACCGCAAGCGTGGGACATGCGCATTGCCGTGGTCTCCGATACCCACGACCGCTACCCGCCGGACCTCCCCGGGCGGCTCCGCAGCGCCGACGAGATCTGGCATCTCGGTGATGTCTGCAAACCGGAGGTGCTCGCGGAATTCGAGGCGCTCGGACCTCCGCTCATCGTCGTTCGCGGCAACAATGACTTCGATCCACGCTGGCCACTCGAGCGCACGTTGCCGCGCGCGGGCCTCGTCTTCCGCCTGATCCACATTCCTCCCCGCTTCGCGCCCAAGGGAGCCCAGGTGCTGCTGCATGGACACACCCACGTGCCGCGCGATGAGGTGGACGCGCAAGGGGTGCGCTGGCTGAACCCGGGATGCATCTCGTTCCCGCGCGCCGGCATCAAGAGTTTCGCCTGGCTCACCCTCGCGCCGGGACGAATCCGGTCGTGGGAATATGTGACCCTCTGACGCCGGCATGCGCGAGCAACAGCAGGACCTGTTCGGCTTGGTCGACTCCGCACCTCCGGAGTCAGCCAGGGCAGCGGCGCGGGCGGCGGCGGGCACCCTTCCCAGCAGCTCCGCGGCGACGACCGCGAACGGCGACGACGCGTGCGTGCTGGTCCGCAGCGCCCGCGCGGAAAACTATCGCCTGACGCTGCGGCGCGACGGCGTTGCGGTGCTGACGATCCCAGCGCGGGGCAGCGAGCGCGAGGCGCGCCGCTTTCTGGAGTCTCAGCGCGACTGGCTCGAACGCGCCCGCGAGCGTCAGCAACGCCGACCCAAGAGCGCCGAGGTCTGGGTACCGGGCACCCACGTGCTCTGGCGCGGAGAGTTGACGGAGATCCGCATCGCCCTCGCGGGCGAGCGGCCCGCGGTCTGCCTTGCCGCCGATGTCTTCCGCGTGTCCCGCCTCGACCGCGATGTGCGGGCGACCCTGGAGGCCCATTTTGTCCGTCGCGCGAAGGTCGAGCTACCCGCCCGCACTTGGGAACTCGCCGCCATCACCGGCGTCGCCGTCCGCCAAGTCTCCGTCCGCAACCAGCGTTCCCGCTGGGGATCCTGCTCCGCCGGCGGCGTGATTTCCCTGAACTGGCGGCTGATCCAGACCCCGGAGTTCGTGCGCGACTACATCATCCACCACGAGCTGATGCATCTGCGCGAGATGAACCATTCGGACCGTTTCTGGGCCCGCGTGGAGGAAGTCTGCCCGGGATGGCGCGACGCCGAGCGCTGGATCAAGCGCAACGGCTCGCTGGTCGGTCTGTAACGGCGGCGCCCGCGCCGCTCAACGCGCGTCGCTGCGGAATGGCACTGCCGGAAGGCCGGCGCCGTTGAAGAGATTCGCCTCGGGTGAATTGCTCCAGGCATAGCGTACGGCAACCGGCGCCGGGACCTCGGCCGCGCGCACCACCACCGTGTCGCCCTCGATGTCCGCCGTCGCGGGACGGTAAACCCCATCGGCGCCTGCCACCTCGAAGGACTGGAGCGGCTTGTCCCGCGCGATCAAGCCCGTGACCGCGTGAGCGAACTCGATGCGCAAGCGATTCTTCTCCGGGTTCGCCCGGAGGAATACGGGACCCGAATCGTCCATCGTCTGACCGTAAGCCTGGCTCATCGCGATCAGCGCGAGGCGCCGTCCCACTTCCTGTTTGTTGCGGGGATGGATGTCATCGGGATTCCCAATGTCGATCGCGATGGCCTGCCCGGTGGCGGGCAACGCGAGAGTCTGGGTCTGGGCCTCACGCAGCAGCGGCCACGCGCCGCTGTCCGGCTTGTCCGTCTTGAAGTTGGCAAGCTGCACCCAATAGAACGGAAAGTCCCCCTGACCGAACGCCTGCCGCCACTGCGTGATCATGGCCGAGAACAGGGCGCGGTACTCCGACGCACGGCCAGCGTTGGACTCACCCTGATACCAGATCGCCCCGCGCAACGCGAAGGGGAGGACCGGGTGAATCATCCCGTGATAGAGTCCGGACGGGGTGTCGGGATGCCCCGGACCCTGCGGCGGTCGGGGCGCCCGGCGCTCAAAGGCCTTGCCGGCCGCCTTGGCCGCGTCCCGCTCCGCCGTCCACCGGGCAGTGGCTTCCTGGTGCGCCGCCGCGCGCTCGGGATGCTTGGCCAAGGCCTCGGCCCAGCGCTGGCCGACCACCGCAAAGGCGGGATCGGACGCAAGTGAATCGGGGCTCATCCACGCCTCCACCGGCGTGCCGCCGTACGAGCTGTTCACCAACCCGATGGGGACACCGAGCTTGCGATGCAGCTCCCGCGCAAAAAAATACCCGACTGCCGTGAAGCGCTCCACGGTCTCCGACGAGGTCACCTGCCACTCCCCCTTCATCCGGTCCTCGGGCGCATCCGCCACGCGCTGCGGCACCCGGTAGTGCCGGATCAGAGGAAAACGGGCCGCCGCCTTCTCCTCCTCCGGACGATCCGACGCCGCGACAGTCCAAGCCATGTTGGACTGTCCCGAACACAACCAGACTTCACCCACCAGCACGTCGCTCACCACGACCCGGTTGCGTCCCGTCACGACCAGTTCGGCCGGCTCCGCACTCGCGGCCAATGGGGCAAGCTCCACCCGCCAGCGGCCCGCGGCGTCCGCCACCGCTTTGCTCTCCTGACCGGCGAAGCGCACCGTGACCTCCTCCCCGGCGTCCGCCCAGCCCCAAACCGGCACGGGCTTGTCCCGCTGCAAAACGACGTGATCTTGGAAAAGCGGGGCGAGGGAAACATCGGCCCACAGGGAACCGCCGCACGCAAGCAACACCAACAGCAGGGGTAAGCGCATGCCTTCGGAAGTGCCACGATCCGCCCCCCCGCTCAATCTCTTTCCCCGATCCACCGTAGCCGCGGCGACGCGCAATTCCGCTCGCCGCCCCCGGCCCGCGGTGGCTCACTCCGCCCATGCCGCCGCTGTCCGAACAGGTTATCCTCATCACCGGTGCGTCCGCCGGAATCGGCGAAGCGACCGCCCGCCGGCTCGCCCGCTCCGGAGCCCGCTTGATTCTCACCGCACGCCGCGCCGACCGGCTGAAGGCCCTCGCCACCGAGCTCGATCCCACCGGCACCCGGGTCGTCCCCTTCGCCGCCGATCTCACCCTCGCCGAGCAACGCGAAGCCTTGATCACCGGCACCCTCGCCCGCTTCGGTCGGCTCGACGCCCTGATCAACAACGCCGGCTACGCCCAGCGCGGGCCCCTCGAACGCGTCCCGCTCGAGTCGATCCGGCACAACTACGAGGTGAATGTCTTCGCCGTCGTCGCCCTCTGCCAACTGGTCGCGCCGGTGCTCCGCGACCAAGGTAGCGGCCGTATCGTCAACATCACGTCGGTCGCCGGCCGCATCGCCCGGCCACTCACCTCCGTGTATGACTCCACCAAGCACGCCCTCGAAGCGCTGTCCGATGGTCTGCGCGGCGAGCTCAAACCTTTCGGCGTGCAGGTGGTGGTGATTCGTCCGGGGTTCATCGCCACCGACTTCGTGTCGGCGGCCACTGCAGCCTCCGCCGAAACGCTCGCGGACCTCGGTCCGTACACTCCGTACATGAGTCGCCTGCGCGACGGGTTCGCGGAGCTGCGCCGTCTGGCGGCGGAGCCCGACGTGATCGCGCGCTGCGTCGAACGCGCGCTGAGCGCCCGGCGCCCTTGCCTGCACTACGCGGCGCCGGCCCACGCCCACCTCTTCCTGTTCGCGCGCTGGCTCTTCCCGGCGCGCGTGGTGGACTGGTTCATTCGCCTTCGGACGCGTCCGGCGTGACCGGCGCCGTCGCCGGCGCGGCGCGGCGGAGAAACTCGAACAGCTCGACCGCGAGCTTCGGACCAAAGCCCTCGACATCGCGGATCTCCGCGGCGGAGGCGGCCTTGAGGCGGTCGATGCTGCCGAAGTGTTCGAGCAACGCTGCCCGGCGCACCGCACCGAGGCCGGTGAAGTCATCGAGGATGCTCTCGCGCAGCTTCCGCGACCGGAGGTCCGCGTTGTACGTGTTGGCGAAGCGGTGCGCCTCGTCGCGCAGGCGCTGCAGCAGGTTGAGCGCGGGCGAATTCAACGGGAGGTTGAGCGGGGCCCGCGCATCGGGGAAAATGATCGTCTCGTGCTTCTTCGCGAGGCCGATCAGGGGCGGCGGAGTCGCCTCGAGCGCCACGAAGGCTTTGAGCGCCGCGCCGATCTGCCCGCGTCCGCCATCGATCACGATGAGCTCCGGCAGCGCCTGTCCGTCCTCGCGCATCCGGGCATAGCGGCGCCCGACCACCTCTTCCATCGCGCGGAAGTCGTCGTTGCCGACAAAGCTCCGGATCTGGAAACGCCGGTACTGCGCCTTCTCCGGCCGGCCCTCGCGGAAGCGCACCATGGAGGCGACGACGAATGTTCCCGAGATGTGCGAGATGTCGAAGCACTCCATCGTGCGCGGCGGCGCCGCCAGCCCGAGCACGCGGCCCAACTCCTCCAGCGCCGTTTCTCCCGCCGCCGGCATCGGGTGGTTGCGCTCGTACTTGCGCGTCTTCGCGAGCGTCTTCTCCAACGCAAGGACGAGATCACGCAACTCGGCCGCACGTTCAAAGGCCCTCTCCGCCGCCGCCGCCTTCATTTCGTCGCGCAGCGTCTCCAGCCACTCGCGCGACTTGCCTTCAAGGAAAGCGCAGGCCTCGTCCACCCGCACGCGGTAATCCGCGGCCGTGGTCACGTTCTCGAAGCCGTACAGTTCCTGCCGCACGTCGTCGTAGAGCCGCCACGTCCCGTCCGGCAGGCGCTGCGGATGCGCGTCGCCCAGCAGGATGCCGAACTGGCGCCGCATCTGCGCGAGCGTCTTGCGCAGCAGACCGGAATGCGCGAACGGGCCGAAGTAGCGCGAGCGCTCGTCCACCTTCACCCGAGTCAGCCGAAAGCGCGGCAGATCCTCAGTAACGTCGACCCGCACCAGCAGGAAGCGCTTGTCGTCCGTGAAGTCGGTGTTGTAGCGGGGCCGCCATTGCTTGATCAGCCGCCCCTCCAGCAGGAGTGCCTCGGGCTCGGAGCGGACCTCGATGACCTCGAGGTCCGCGATCAGGTCGATCAGCGCGCGGATCTTCGGGTGCCACGTCATGGCCCGGGAGGGGGTGAAATACGACGAAACCCGCCGGCGCAGGCTCTTGGCCTTGCCCACGTAGATGATCCGCCCCAGCCGGTCCTTCATCAGGTAGACCCCCGGTTTGTCGGGCAGCCGCCGGACCTTTTCCTTGAGCGAGGACGGCTCGGCGGGCTGATTCGGTGCGGTGGCTGGCATTTTCCCGAGTTTAACCTAATCTTCGCAACCGCAAGTATGGATCTATCCCCCCCGACCCCTCCACCGGCCGCCGCACCGGCCCGGCGTTTCGAATTGCTCACCCTCGGCGACGAGTTGCTCCTCGGGCTCACAGCCAACGGACACCTGACGTTCATCGGCGCGGAGCTCGGTCGTCGCGGGGTGATGCTCGATCGGAATGTCACGATCACCGACGAAGCCGAAGCGATCCGGACCCAGTTCCGCGAGAGCTGGGCGCGGGCGGAGGTGATCATCACCACGGGCGGGCTGGGACCGACCTGCGACGACCGCACGCGCGAGGCGATCGCGGAGGTGCTGGGCCAGGAGTTGGTCTTCGACGCGGAGATCGAGCGGACCATCGTTGACCGCTTCGCCCGCATGGGGCGGCGAATGACCCCCAACAATCTGAAGCAGGCGTACCGTTTCTCGCGCGGCGAGGTGCTCCCGAACGCGAACGGCACGGCACCGGGCCTCTGGGTGGAGCAGGACGGTCGCGTGCTGTGCATGCTGCCGGGGCCGCCGAACGAGCTGCAGCCGATGTTCCGGGAGCAGGTGTTGCCGCGTCTGGCCGCGCTCGGGCTGATCCGACCCCGCGAGGCCTACGTGCAGTTGCGCACCGCCGGGATCGGGGAAAGCGCGCTGGAGACCAAACTCCAGCCGCTCCTTGATCGCTGCGGCCCCGCCCTCAGCGTCGCTTTCTGCGCCCACCAAGGACAAGTGGACTGTCGACTCAGCTCCCCAGGCGGTGAGTTAAACGACGATGCGTTGCACGCGCTCGCCGCGGAGTGCGCGCGCTCCCTGGGCGAGGATTTCCTGTGCTTCGGCCACGACTCCCTCGCGCAGGTCAGCGCCGACCTGCTCCGCGCCAGCGAGTACACGCTCGCCGTCGCCGAGACCGCCACCGGCGGGCTCCTGGCGAACGCGTTCACCAACATTTGCGGCGCCTCTAAATTCTTCGCCGGCGGGTGCGTCTGCTACTCCAACGAATCGAAGATGCAGTTGCTGGAGGTCCCCGAGGATCTCCTCGCCCAGCACGGTGCCGTGTCAGCCGAGGCGGCCGTCGCCATGGCCACCGGGGCCGCGGAGCGACTGGGGGCCGACTACGCGATCGCCCTGACCGGGTTCGCCGGACCCACCGGCGGCACCGAGGCCAACCCCATCGGCACCATCTACCTCGCGCTCTACTCGCACCGCGGGGTGTGGTCGCGCCGGCTCTCGTATCCCGGTCCGCGCCCGACCGTGAAGGTCCGCGCCGTGAACGCCGCCCTCGACTGGCTCCGTCGCGAGCTCGTGAAGGAGCAGAACGCCTCGGGCGCAGGAAATCGCACGCCGCAGAGCGCCGGTTGAAGGTAGCCGTCAAAGCCCGGTAAAAGCCGCTGCAATCGGGAGTAGGATGTGACGAAGGGTCCCCGCGTCACTAACCCTAGCCCATGTCCGCCGGCCTATCCCTGGACTCCCAGCTGTCCAACATCGCCAGCCGCCTTTCACCGGCGCCGCGGGTGTTTCGGCGTCTGAGCATGATGATGCGCGAGCCGCAGGTGCGGCTGGATGAGATCGCGGCCTGCGTCCAGATCGACGCGGCGCTGGCGGCACGGATTCTCAAGCTGGCCTGCTCCGCCGGGGTGGGCATTCCCGATCCGCCGGGAAGCCTCGCGGAGGCGATCGAGCGGATTGGGCTCTACGAAGTCTATCGGTTGGTCGGGGCGGCGATGGCCTCGGATCTCTATGAGCGGAAGGCATTACCCATCTATGGCCTCACGGGGGAGGACATCTGGCGCAACTCGGTGACCACCGCTGCCGCCCTCGAAAGTCTCTGCCGGCGCGCCGGCGAAGACGCGAGCGCGGGCTACACGCTCGGCCTGCTCCGGCCGGTTGGCCGCCTGCTCCTCCAGGGCCTCGCCGACGAGGAGGAGATCCGCGAACGGGGCGCCCGCCAACCCACCGCGGCCTTGGTGGCCGCATGGGAGTTCAACACCTTCGGCACCACCAGCACGGAGGCCGTGGATCGGGTCTTTCAGTTCTGGGGCTTTCCGGCGTCGCTGAGCGAACCGGTCCGCCACCACTTCGCACCCAGTGGTGATCCGTCCCAGAACCGCACCACTGCGCTACTCCATCTCGCCTGCTGGATCACCGCCGAACTCGGTCACGGTCTCTCCATCGAACGGCACGCGTGGGCTCCCTCCGCATCCGTACTGGCCCAAGCCGGGCTCACGCTCGAGGACGCCGTGCGCGGAGTCTCCCGCACGCGCTCCGTCGCCGACCGGATCGAGGAGCTGCTGCGCCACATCTAGCCGGCCCCACGGCGGTCCGCGCACTTACGCGTGGGCTCTGGACTCCACCGGGAGTCGCACCTCGAACCGCGCCCCGCCTCCCGGCGCATCCTCCAACCGCACGGTGCCCGCGTGGGCCTCCACCATCGCCTTCACCAAGCTGAGGCCAAGACCCAGGCCACGCTGGGAGCGGCTCGCGTCGCGGCGATACAGGCGGCGAAACACCGCCTCGCGCTCCTCCAACGGAATTCCCGGCCCCGTGTCGGACACCGTCAACGCGATCTCCCTCGCCTCGCGCCGCAGCGCCAGCGTCACGCGTCCACCCGCCGGCGTGTACTTCAGGGCATTGTCGAGCAGGTTGCTCACCACCTGCCCCAGTCGCACCGCATCCACGTCGGCCAACACCGGCTCGGGCGGCAGCGCAAGGCTGACCGTGATGCCTCGTTCCTCGGCGACTTCGCGATAAAGGTCCTTCGCCCGTTCGACCAGGGAGCGGACGTCGATGACCTCACGGTGCAGCGCCAGCGCGCCCGCCTCGGCCGCGGACACGTCGAGCAGGGTCTCCAGGAGGCGGCGGACGCGGTCTGACTCGTTGATGCACTCCAGCAGCGCATCCCGCGCCTGCGCCGGATCACCGGAATCCTGCAGCGCGAGCTCCGCCGTGCCGCGGAGCCGGGTGAGCGGCGTGCGCAGATCATGCGCAAGGTTGTCGAGGGTTTCGCGCAGCACGCGGACATGCGTGGCATTCTTTTCCAGAAGGGTATTGAGCTGCTGCACGAGCACGGCGAGTTCCCCACGACGCCCCGCGCCGGGCACGCGGGCGGCGAGGTCGCCGGTCTCCACGATCCGCCGCGCCGTCTCCGACACCGCGCGCAGCGGGCGCGTCGCCCGCCACGCCAGCAACGTTCCCGCCGCCAGCGAGAACCCGAGCGCGACCGTGCCGATGCCCGCAAACGCCCGACGCACCGGGGCGAGGAGCACCGCCCGGCTATCCGTGCTCCGGCCGACCTGCAGCAGGCCGCCGTCAATCAAGATGCGCGACGCGATCGCGTAGTCGCGCGCCGCGCTCTGCGGTACGCGTACGGTGCGGATTTCCCGGACCACTTCGCCGCGTCCCCAACGCTCCGGCAGGGGCAGACGCTGGACCTGCGTCTCGATCCAATCCGCGGGTACCGAGGCAAACAGTGTCTCTCCACCCGCGCCGAGAATCCGCACGAACACCGAGCGAACCTCCGGCGCCGTTTCCCGGGCCAGCTCAGTCCGCAACGCCGCCACGCCACCCACTTCATACGCGCGCCCCAGGACCTCCGCCCGCGCCTCGACCGCTCCTTGCTCCCGCTCCTCCAGCGCCTCCGCGAGGTGCCAGTACAGCGCGCCGAAAAGCAACGCCGCACCGCACGCAAAGACCAACGCGTACTGCGCCGCCAACCGCAACGCGAGGGACTGACGGATCCGCTCAGGCAGCATGAGGGCGGAAAATGTAGCCGACGTTGCGCACGGTCTCGATCCGCCGGTGCTCAGGATCAATCTTCGCGCGCAGGCGGTGCATCACCACGTCGACCACGTTGGTCTGCGGATCGAAGGAGTAGTCCCACACGTTCTCGAGAATCATCGTCTTGCTCACCGGACGGCCGGCATGCCGCAGCAGAAACGCGAGCAGCGCAAACTCGCGCGGCTGCAGGTCCACCGGCTTACCGGCGCAGACGACTTCGCGCGAAACCAGGTCAAGGCTCACATCCCCCTCCACCAGCCGCGTCGCCTCCGGGGCCTGCGTCGCCCGGCGAATCAGAGCCTGCACCCGCGCCAGGAGCTCCGAAAACGCGAAGGGCTTCGT
This sequence comes from Opitutaceae bacterium, assembly GCA_040382075.1. Taxonomy (GTDB): domain Bacteria; phylum Verrucomicrobiota; class Verrucomicrobiia; order Opitutales; family Opitutaceae; genus UBA6669. The sequence continues at coordinate 54,383 of JBEIGD010000003.1, read as the reverse complement.
CAGGTAATCATCCCCACCCGCCTGCAACCCCCGCACGCGGTCATCCACCGCACTCTTCGCACTGAGGAACACGACCGGCAAAGCGCTGCGCGCCGCACGCACGCGGCGGACGAGGCTCAGGCCATCGAGGCGCGGGATCATCACGTCGACGATCGCCGCGTCGTACGTGGTCGACTGGGTGAGCGCGAGCGCCGTTTCCCCATCCTCGGCATGATCAACGGCATAGCCCGCCTGCTTCAGGCCCCGGACCACGAAGGAGGCGATCTTGGCATCGTCCTCGACGACTAACACGCGCATGGCGAAAGAATGACCGACCGGTTGACGTTGGAAAGGGCAGAAAGAAAGCCGGCACCAGCCCCCGAAGGAGCCGGTGCCGGGTCACACCGGGGCACACCTACCCCGTAGTTCAACACACCCTGACACTGACAAAGTTGCAGAAAATCAGTTGGCCGGCGCGTCCTCGGTCTCGTCGACCACCACGAAGACCGTGCTGCCCCGCGACCAGAGCTTCAGGAGCGTCTTGCGACCCTCCGCTTCCTTGCTGAGCCGCACCGCGTCCTCGGCGCTGGCAACGGGACTGCGGTTGATCTCCAGGATGACGTCCCCGGCCCGGAGCCCGGCCCGGGCTGCGGCGGACTCTGGATCGACGTCCGTGACCACCGCCCCGGTGATCCGCGAAGGCAGATTCATCGCGCGGCGCCCGTCGCGATCGATGTCGCCCACTGCAACGCCAGTCAGTACGCCCTCATCGCCCTCGTGGACCAGGCCCTCCGCGGAATCGTCCTCGAAGCGACCCGGACGGTTGGTCCGAGGACGCTCGGCGGTCGTCGCCTTGAGCGTGCTCGCCTTGCCGTCGCGCAGGATCTGGAGCTCGACCGCCGTTCCGGGAGGAATCGCGCCGACCGCGAAGGTCAGACGATTCGCGTCTTCCACCTTCTGGCCGTCCACCGCCGTGATGATGTCGCCACTCGCGAGGCCTGCCTTCTCGGCCGGACTTCCCGGTTGCACGTCAGCGACGAGAGCACCGGCTCGCGGGGCCACGCCCAGACCTTCCGCGAGACTCGGCGTGATGTCCTGCGCGGTGACCCCGAGGAAACCGCGGACGACCTTGCCTCGCTTCACCAGACTATCCGCCACGTGGGCGACGAGATTCGAAGGTACCGCCAAGCCCACCCCTTGGAAGCCGCCGCTGCGGCTGAGGATCGCGGTGTTGATGCCGATCAGCCGTCCGTCGAGATCGACGAGGGGGCCGCCAGAGTTGCCCGGATTGATCGCGGCATCGGTCTGGATGAAATCTTCATAGGCCAACCCCAGCCCCGGACGGCGACCCTTGGCGCTGATGATCCCAGTGGTGACCGTCTCGCCGATGCCGAAGGGATTGCCGATCGCGATCGCCCGATCGCCCACCTCGGTCTTGCCGCTGTCGGCGAACGTGATCGCCGGAAGTCCGGTGACCTCGACCTTGATGACGGCGATGTCGGTCTGTGGATCGCGACCCACGACCTTGGCCGAGAGCTCGCGGCCATCGTCGAGGGTGACCGTCACGCGGTCGGCGCCCTGAATGACGTGATTGTTCGTGGCGATGTAACCATCCGCGCTGATGATCACGCCAGAGCCGAGCCCGCCCTGCGGCGGCGCCGGCATCTCAGGAATGCGGCCGCCGAAGAACTGACGGAACATCGGATTGTCGAAGCCAGGGAATTCCTGGCCCGGACCCATCCGCGACACCCGGCGCGTGCGCGTCTCGGTGGTGATCTTGACGACGCTCGGGGCGACGCGCTTCACCATCGGCGAGTAGCTCGATGGCTCGGACTTCGTCCGATCCACCACTGCCGCATCGCGCTTGATTTCAATCTTGGCGGACGCCGCAGGAGCCGCCGCGAAGGCGAAACCCGCACCGCCGACGAGAAAGGCCAGCGCGGCGAGGCGAACCCGGCGCGCGGCCGAAGAGGAACGAGACGTGTGAGAGAGCGTGTTCATGGAGTCTTGCAGGACTCCACTCTCGCACACTCACCTGACGGGCGGCTTTCCGGAAAATGACAGAACTGTAATTCGAGCCTGCCTCGAACCGGAGCCGCCCTGCAGGCCGCCCGCCTCGGTGCGCACCGAGGCGGGTGCTGGTCCGAGGATCCTACGCCGCGAGTCGCAGGATCTGCTCCACCTTCTCCGGGGTGATGTCCCCGCGTTCGCCAAGTCGGACCATGCCGCGGGCGGCGAGGCGGCGGGCCACCTCGGCGGCCGTCTCGACGGAGACGCCGTAGTCGGAGAGGCGGGTCTTGATGCCGATCGACTCGTAGAACGCCCGGGTGCGGGCGATCGCGGCGTCGATGCGGGCGTCGTCCGATCCCTCGGTGATGCCCCAGACGCGCGCCGCGTACTGCAGCAGCTTGCCGCGCTTCGCCTCGCGCTGCACGTGCAGCAGGCTGGGGAGCACGATCGCCAGGGTCCGCGCGTGGTCGATGTCGTGCAGCGCCGTCAGCTCATGCCCAATCATGTGCGTGGACCAATCCTGCGGCACGCCGACGCCGATCCAGCCATTCAGGGCGCAGGTGGCGGCCCAGACCAGATTGGCGCGAGCGGCGGCATCGGTGGGATGGGCCAAGGTCCGCGGACCCACCTCGATCAGGGTCTGCATCACGCCCTCGGCGAAGCGATCCTGCACCGCGGCATCGGCCGGGAAGGTGAGGTACTGCTCGATCACATGGGCGAAGGCGTCGCCGATCCCGTTGGCGATCTGCCGCGGCGGCAGCGAATAGGTCGTCTCCGGATCAAGGATGGAGAAACGCGGGTAGACGTCGGGGCTGATGAAGGCCAGTTTCTCCTTCGTCGCGCGACGGGAGATCACGGCGGCCCCGTTCGCCTCCGAGCCGGTTGCCGGCAGGGTCAGCACGGCGCCGATCGGCAGCGCGTGCGGCAGCGCGCTGAGGCGCTTCGCGAGGATCTCCCAGGGTTCGCCGACGAAGTGGACCGCGGCGGCGACGAACTTCGCGCCATCGAGGACCGACCCGCCGCCGACCGGCAGCACCCACTCGACGCGCTCGCGCCGGCAGATCTCCACCGCGCCCATCAGGGTCTGATAATCAGGGTTCGCTTCGACGCCGAAATGTTCGAACACCGTGCGCCCCGCAAGCGCCGCTTGAACCTGCTCGTAGACGCCATTGCGCTTGATGCTCCCGCCGCCCGCGAGCAGCAGCACGCGCGCATGGGCCGGGATTTCCTGCGCCAGCTTCGCGATCTGGCCGCGGCCGAAGTGCAGACGGGTGGGATTGTGAAACGTAAAATTTTCCATGCGAACACCGTAGGCAACGAACCCGCGGTGGCAACCCCGCCCCAGCGGACGGCGCACACCCGGCCCCGGGCAGCGGACGCGGACGCGCGGACGCCGCGCGACGTGGCACCCGGCGCGCGGCAGAAAACACCTCGCCACGCCCTTCGCGGGACCTCCAAATGACGCCCCGATTTCGACGCTCCGCGTCGACGCATCTCCGCCATGCCCTCTCCCACCCGCCCGCCCCTCCATGCCACCGTCGAGACCCGCCAAGGGCGCGCCGTCCTGCTGGTCAACGGCCAGCCTACCGCCCCGGTGATCTACGCGCTCACCGACTGCCCCGGCGGGCGGTTTACGTGGGAGGAGGTCCCGCAACGCAACCTTCGGCTCTTCGCGGAAAACGGCTGCCGCCTTTTCCAGGCGGATCTGTGGCTCGAGTGGCTCCTCGGACCGGACGACGCACTCGACGTCGCCCTCGCCCAGCGGCAAGTCCGCGGCATCCTCGATGCCTGCCCCGACGCCGCCGTCATGCTGCGGGTGCACCTCAACCCACCACCCGCCTGGTGCGCCGCCCATCCTGACGAGTGCGTGCAGTACGCCGACGGCCCGGCGGAACCGGAGGAACGCTGGGGGCTGGAACGGTGGATCGGGCGCGACAACGATGCACCCGTCCGCGCCAGCTTCTCCTCCACGCACTGGCAGACGTGGGCGAAGCGTCAGCTCACCCGGTTCGCCCAGGCCTTCGGCGCCACCCCGGAAGGCGGCGCCGTCTTCGCCCTCCAGGTCGCCTACGGCGTGTACGGCGAATGGCACCAGTTTGGCTTCTTTGCCCACGACCCCGACGTGAGCCCCGCCGCCACCGCGGCCTTCCAACGCTGGGCGCAACAGCGCTACGGCACGGAATCCGCCCTCGCCGCCGCGTGGAACCAGCCAGGAATCACGTGGGCCGCAATCCGCGCGCCGGACTCCGCCGCCCGCGAACGCGCCGCCCTCGCCATCCTCCGCGATCCGGCGACACAGCAGGACGTCATCGACTACTTCCTCTTCCAGCACGAGGACCTCGCCGAGGCCGTGCTGATGATGGCGCGCACCGTCAAGGCCGCCTGGCCGCGGCCGGTGCTCACCGCAACGTTCTTCGGCTACTTCTACTGCGCCTTCGGCCGCGAGGCCGCCGGCGGGCACCTCAGCCTCGACCGCCTGCTCGCGTCGCCGGACCTCGACTGCATCTGCGCGACCCCCGCGTACACGCCCACCGCCCTGCCCCTCGGCGGCAGCGGCCACGCCCGCGGGCTGGTCGACGCCGTCCGCCGCGCCGGCAAACTCTGGCTCGACGAAATGGACCGCGCGACGTCCGTCGCTCCATGCCCGTGGGACAAGGCCTTCGCGAGCACGCTGGCCGACGACGTCGCCGTGCTCCGACGCAATCTCCTGCAACCGATCACACGCGGCGGTGGTTTGTGGGGTTACGACTTTGGCCCGATCTCCGGTACGCCCGCGTTCGCTCGGATGGGCAACATCGGATGGTGGGACCACCCGGTGCTGCAGCGAGAGTGGCGGGCCATCCGCACGCTCGCCCAAGCCCGCCTCGACGCCCCGTACGAACGCGCCAGCGATGTCCTGCTGCTCCACGATCCGTGGTCGTTCGCGCACCTCGCGTCGGCCCGCCACGATCCCACGCGGCTCGTGTTCGGCGTCATGCCAATCTCGACCGTCGATCCGGTCTCGCGCTTGCTCACCGATGGCGTGGTCGAATCGCTCTACCAGTCCGGTCTCATCCACACCGAGGCCCTGCTCTCGGAATTGCCACGACTCGATCTGAGTCCGTTTCGTCTGGTCATCGTGGCGACCGGCACGGTGCTCGACGCCGCGCAGCGCCGCGACCTCCGCACGCGGGTGGCGCGGCAGGGACGGCACGTGGTCTTCCTCGGCTACGCCGGCTGGAGCGATGGACAGCGCATCGGCGCGGACCGTGCGGCCGCGCTCACTGACTTTCCAACGCGATTGGTGCGTCAGGAGGATGCGGTCCAGACGCTCGCGATCGATGACTCGTGCGAAACCCTCGCGCTGGGACGCAGCTTCGATCTCCCGGCGATCGACGCGCCGGCCGAGCAGATCGTCGGCCGCTGGGCCGACGGCACGCCGAGTGCGGCGTGGCGTCAGGAATCCGAGGCGACCTGGTGGACCTTCGCCCTGCCTCCGAATCGTCCCGCCACCTGGCGGGCGATCGGCCGTCGCGCGGGCTGTCTCGTGGTCAACGACGCCGACGAGACCACGCTCCTCGGCAACGGCCTGCTCATCGTGCACACCGTCGCCGGCGGCCCGCGACAGCTCCGCCTCCCCGGCGGAGGCACGATCACTGCGCTCTTGCCGGCGCGCAGCACGACGGTGTTCGATTCCCGCACCGGTGAGCCCCTGCTCGCGGCCGGATAGTCCCACGCCCCCGAACGTTACCTCTACCCCTCATGCCTGAAGCCTTCAACCTTGCCGACTGGATCGTGATCGTCGGCTACCTCGGAGGAATCGTCGCGCTCGGCGTGTGGTTCGGCCGCGACCAGCACACGACGCGCGACTACTTTCTCGGCAGCCGGAACATTCCGTGGTGGGGCATCGGGATGTCGATCATCGCGGCGGAGACGAGCGCGCTGACGATCATCGGCGTCCCGGCGATCGCGTACGGGGGCAACCTCTTCTTCCTGCAGATGATCCTGGGCTACGTGATCGCGCGGGTGATCCTCGCGGTCGTGATGGTGCCGCACTACCTGCGCGGGGAGATCTATTCGCCGTACCAGTTACTCGAACAGCACCTCGGCCCGGGCGCGCGGCGTCTGGCGGCGGCGTTCTTCCTGTTTCTTGAGACGATGGCGGCCGGGGTGCGCGTCTTCGTGGCCTGCATCCCGATCCGCCTCATGCTCGGCGAATCGATCTGCAGCCTCGGCGGTTTGGTGGATCCGATCCTCGGTGCGATCATCCTCTTCGTCGGCGTCTCGCTGATCTATACGTACATTGGCGGTGTGAAGGCGGTGGTCTGGACGGATGCGGTGCAGTTCGGTCTCTTCCTCGCCGGCGGCATCTTCACGGTGCTGTATATTCCGACTCTGATTGACGGCGGATGGACGGCCGCGATCCAGCAGGCGACCTCCGCCGGGAAACTGGCGTGGCTGAATCTCGAGTTCGGCCTCTCGGCCCCGTTCAACCTCTGGATGGGCCTGATCGGCGGCACCGTGATGGTGCTCTCCACGCACGGCGCGGAGCAGCTGATCGTCCAGCGCGTGCTCGCCTGCGGCAGCGTCTCCGACGGGCGCAAGGCGCTCGTGTTCAGCGCGGTCCTGATCTTCCCCCTCTTCCTCGTCTTCCTGCTCGTGGGGGCGCTGCTGTGGGTCTTCTACCAGAGCCATCCGTTCCAGATCCCGCTGCCGGAGGGACGACCCGGGATCAAGTCGGTGGATTTCGTCTTCCCGATCTTCATCCTCACCGAAACACCGCACATCCTGAAGGGATTCCTGATCGTCGCGATCCTCTCGGCCGCGATGTCCTCGATCAGCTCCGCGCTGACGTCGCTGGCGTCGGTGTCCACGATGGATTTCGTGAAGCCTCTGCTCCCGAACCGCTCTGAACGCTCGTTCCTGAACTTCAGCAAACTCTCGACGATCGGCTGGGCCGCGGTGCTGGTGGGCGTCGCATGGCTGACGCGCGAGGTGCAATTCGTCCTCAACGCGGCATTCTCCCTGCGCGGCCTGACCAGTGGCGCGCTGCTCGGCGGGATCATCCTCGCGCTCTTCGCGCGAGGAGTCGGCGCCCGCGCCGCGATGCTCGGCATGAGCGCGTCCGTGCTGGCGATGAATCTGCTCTACTGGCCGCCCAACCTGACCGCTTGGCCGGGCCTGCGGACGTGGTGGTTGGCGACGTTCGGGGGCGAGATCTTTTGGCCGTGGTTCACGCTGATCGGCACGTTGATCACCCTCGGCGTCGCGTGGGCGACCAGGAGCAGAGCGACGAACGCGGACCAAGATCGCCGCGACGTAGTCGCTGCGGGACCGGACGCGCGCTGATTCGCCGCCGCGCAACTAAGCCCGCACGCGGCGGAGTGCCACGAGCGAGAGAGTTCTGCGCGGAGGGGCCGACGGTCAGGCGCACCCAGTCGGGCAGCGGGGAGAACGACCGACTGGCCGGCCGCCGAACGCCCGGCCACCGCTCCCGGAATCGCCTTGCCGCACCCACGGCTCCGGCGTGAGCTTTCACCCGTCCCGGCGCGATCCGCCTCGGCCACTCTTCCTCCCCACCCCATGCGCATCCGATCCTCCTTGCTGCTGTTCGTTCTCACCCTTTCCGCCTTGCCGCCTCTCTCCGCCGGCGAGCCGACCCGTCTCTTCAACGGGCAATCCCTCGCCGGTTGGGAAGGCGATCACCGCTGGTGGCGCGTCGAACAGGGGGCGATCTTCGGCGGGTCCCGCTCCGAGAAGATCCCGAAGAACGTATTCCTCGCGACCACGCGTTCATACCGCGATTTCGATCTTCGCCTTTCCCTCCGGCTCCGCGGCACGCCCAACACGGGGATGATTAACAGCGGCATCCAGATCCGCAGCCAGCGCGTGCCCAATTCCACGGAAATGCGCGGCTACCAGGTCGACGCCGGCGACGGCTGGTGGGGCAAGCTCTACGACGAATCCCGCCGCAACAAGGTCATCGCCTCCGCCGCCGACCTCGCCGCGGTCAACGCCGCCGTCCGCCCCAACGACTGGAACGACTACCGCATCCTCGCCGAGGGCCCGCGCATCCGCACGTGGATCAACGGCGTGCCCGCGATCGACTTCACCGAGACCGATGCCTCCATCCCGCTCGACGGCCTGATCGGCATCCAGATCCACAGCGGCGGCGTCGCCGCGATCGAAGTCCGCGAGGTCATCCTCACCGAACTCGAGCCCAGCACGTCACGCGCAAGCAAGTAGTCCGGCCACCAGGCCAAGGTACACCGCAGGCTCGTCCTCACGACGCACCGGCGAACGCGGGCGCGAGGTGCGCCCTCACCTCGCGCAAACCCGTCAGATTGGTTAACCCCACGGCGGCAGGAGCTCTGCGGCCTCCGCCTTCGTCATCGAGGCCTTCGCACCATGCCGCACGTGCAGCACATGCACGCGACCGTCGTGAATCGTGAAAATTAATCGATAACGACCGCGCCTCCGGCCAAAGACCAACTGCCGGAGCACATACCTGGCGCTCAAGCACTCCCTCGCCCGCGGACATCGCTGGGGAAAGTCAGCCAGCGACTGGATCGCGGACTGCATCGCATCGAACCAATGCTCGGCCGCATCCGCCGCGTGCACCGCAATCCAACCTGCGGCCTCGTCAATGTCCCGCTCCGCGCGGGGCTCGATGACGACCTGCTCCTTCACTTCGCAGAACGCACGCGGTGCTTCTGCCGAAGTCGGGCGAAGACCTGGCCCACCGGCTCTCCTTCACCCCGCTCCATCGAAGCAATTCCCTCCGCCACCGCCGCCTGCGTCCGCAAGGTCGCAAGATCCTCCACCATCGCTTGGTAGGAGGCCGCACTCTGAACCACCACCTCCGCCTTGCCGTTGAGCGTCAAGACGGCGGGACTCCGACTGCGCTTCAACCGCTGCAGGTGACGTTTGTGGTTTCGCAGGAAGTCCGTGAGAGGGTGGATGTTTTCCGGTAACAGCATAATATGATTTAAAGATGATTTAAGTATGATTACCTTTGTTGTCTTGGATGGCAAGGAAACGCGAGCGAGGGCTCAGAGGCCTCGCGCAAAACGAGGGACGCCGGCTCCGTCACGTCCGGTTGCGCCACTGTCCTGCACCCCTTGGGCGGACGAGGCACGCCGAGCATGCGCCCAATTTGGGGGTCCTCTTTCACGATGTAAGCGGATTGCCGGGCGGGGCTTTGGTCGATCCGTTGACGCGTCGACCGAGCGCGGCTTTGCGATGGTGCCGACCGCCTCCCCCTTCCGTTGGCCTTGATCCTCCTCCGTTTGTAACTGCGCCCACGCTTCCTCCAAGTCCGCGTCTCGCGGCCGCATCTTGCTCGACGTGCCCGTCACGCCCGCGCGCCGAATCGGTGGCGTGTCGCGCGTGGGGGCCACTCGGCGCGCTCCATCGGCGCGGGCCGCTCTGCGGCATCCACAGCTTTTCTATCCGCAAAGCCCTGCAGGGCGCAGCGTTGGCTACGCGTTGAAAATTCACCGCATTGCGGCGCACTGCTCCGCCACACCGCGACACGGCGTTGACACCATCCGAACAGACCAAAGGCTCTAGGGGACTACCCTGCGCTCACGTTCACCCGACGTCTCACGCCGTCGGACTGGGTGAGCTTTTCTTCGTTCCAGTCTGTCAACCCAGCCACCACCTCATGTCCTCCCGACCGTTCCCTGTCCTCCCGAGATCCAGGCACGCGCTCCTGCTCGGCCTCCTTGGCCTGATCACGACCGCCGCGCACGGACAGACCGTCCCCGCGCCGGCGCCCGCCGCGCCGGCCCCGGCCCGCAACTCGGTGCCGGTCGTCAGCACCGGCGCCAACACCACGTCCTCCCCTGAGGAAGACATCGTCGAGCTGACGCCCTTCGTCGTCGCAGCCGATGCGGATCGTGGCTACCAGTCCACCTCGACGCTCGCCGGCACGCGCCTCCGCACGGAGCTGCGTGACGTCGGCGCCGCCATCTCGGTGGTGAACGCCCAATTCATGGCCGACACCGGCTCGACGAACGCGAAGGACATCCTCGTCTACACCACGGGCACCGAAGCGGCCGGCATGGGCGGCAACATCTCCGGCGTCTCCACGGGCAACGGTTTCTCGAATCCGGAAGACGGCCTCCTCAGCCCCAACCAGCAGACCCGCGTGCGCGGCCTGAGCGGCGCCGACCTCACGCGCGACTTCTTCGCGACGGACATCGGCATGGACTCGTTCAACACCGAACGCGTGGACATCTCGCGCGGTGCCAACGCGATCCTCTTCGGCCTCGGCAGCCCGGCAGGCATCATCAACAACCAGTTGAAGATGGCGAACCTCCGGAAGAACGGCGTGACCTTCAGCCAGAACGTCAGCCGCTACGGCTCGCACCGCGAGATCCTCGACGTCAACCAAGTGGTGCTGAAGAACCAGCTCGCCGTCCGGGTCATCGGCCTGAACGACGAGGAGGAATTCCGCCAGAAGCCGGCCTTCGAGAATGACCGCCGTCTTTACGCAGCCATGCGCTGGGAGCCGAAGCTGTTCCGCAACGGCCTTACGCAGCTGCAGGTGAGCTACGAGGACGGCTCGATCCGCGCCAACCGGCCGCGCGTGACCCCGCCCGCCGACGGTCTGTCGGTGTGGTACAACGTGCTCAACAAGGTGCAGCTTGATCCGACCAACCCGAGCGCGGTCACCAACAACCCCTTCCTCGCCGCCCACCTCGGCTCCGCGGGACGCTGGTTCGGCCAGGTCGGCGCCGTGTTCACCGATCCCGCCTCCAATGCCCAGGGCGGCAACGGCGTCCCCCCGTACATGATGAGCCGCGGCGGCACGCCCTTCACGCAGTGGTTCGGCGTCGGCAACTACACCTCGCTCGGCAACAATTCCGCCTTCTTCCTCAACCAGCAATTCGCCCCGGCGGGCCAGGCCTACGCCGGCCTCTGGCGCTACCAGGAGATCCGCGATCCTTCGGTCTTCAACTTCTACAACACCCTGCTCGACGGCCCGAACAAGAGCGAGGGCTCCGACTTCAATGCCCTCAACGCCGTCCTGCGCCAGACGTTTCTCAACGACGCCATCGGCTTCGAGGTCGCCTACGACAAACAGGACCACGCCCGCCGCAACCGCAGCCTGATCGGCTTCGACGCCGCCACGATCCATGTCGACATGCAGACCAAGCTGGTCGACGGAAAGCCGAACCCGAACTTCGGCCGCCCCTACTTCGCCTCGGACTCGATCGGCAACTACTCGATCGACACCGATCGCGAGGCGTTCCGCGCCACCGCGTACGCCACGTTGGACTTCACCCGCCGCAATGGGTTCTCGCGTTTCCTCGGCCGGCACATCTTCACCGGCGTCTACAGCGATCAGGAAAGCACGCGCCTCTCGCGTACCCACCAGGGCTACGTGTACACGCTCGACCAGAACGTCTACGCCGACAATCCGAGCGCCCAATCCTACCCGGGCTACGCCGCGATCCACTACCTCGGGCCGTCCATCGCTAACCTCTCCTCGCCCGCCGGCGCCAACGTCCGGGGCCTGACCGCCCTGCACTCGCCCGCCACCACCGGCACCGCCTTGCTCTTCGACAATCGCACGGATGTCTGGACGTACGCGCCCGTTACCGTGCTCGATGCCGAGGGCAGCCTCGATAAGCTCTACACCACCGCCTCCCGCTCGCTGAACCAGACCAAGAGCCAGTCGCTCATCTGGCAGAGCTTCCTGCTCAATCGCAAACTCGTCGGCCTCGTCGGCTGGCGCCGCGATGAGTTCTCGCTCTTCGACGCCGGCGTCCCGAAGCGCGTGCCGGTCACCGATCAGGTGAATCCTTTCGATCCCACCTGGACTTACCCGGCCTCGCCCACCATCGCCGCCAAGGACGAGACGGTCAGCTGGAGCATCGTCGGCCATACCCCCGACTTCATCAAGCGCCGCCTGCCCCGCGGCACCGATGTCAGCCTGTCGTACAACCGCTCGGAAAACTTCCGTCCGTCGTCCACCGTGGCCGACGTCTACGGTCGCCCCTTTGCGCCGCCTTCCGGTTCGACCGAGGACGCCGGCATCACGCTCTCGCTCGCCGACAACAAATTCGTCCTGCGCGTGATCCGCTACGAGACGACGCAGACCAACGACGCGAGCACGTTCTACAACACGTTCTGGCCCGGCAACGACATCGTCCGCGCGATGAACGGTCTCCGCGGCTCTCAGACCTCCGAGGTGCTGATCAATCGCTGGTTCGGCTTCGCCCCCGGCGACTCGCGCTACCTCCCGCTGCGCGCGAGCCTGACCAACCCGGCGCAGGCCAATGTGGCCAACCCTCCGCTGACCACCGCGGAGACGGCGGCACGCAATGCGTGGTTCGCCGCCCGCACCCGCGACGAATGGCTCAAGCGCGTTGATCCACTCCTGATCTCGAGCTGGAACATCACCCAGAACAGCAGCGGCAGCTGGACCGCCACCCGCCCGCCGAATGTCGGCAACATCGCCGATACCCTGTCGCGCGGCTGGGAGTTCGAAGCCACCTACAATCCCCTGCCGCACTGGCGCATGACCTTCAACGCCGCCCGGCAGGAGGCCTTCCGCGCCAACTATGGCAAGGACTTCGAGGAGTTCATCACCCGCAATCTGCCGCTGTGGACGGATGGCGACGGCGTCATCGCCTCGAGCATCCGCGCCCAGAACGGTCTCGAGGACATCCCGTACTTCAACAGCGTCACCGGTTCGCGCTTCGGCGTGCTCGCGATCAACAACATGTACATTCCGTACCTGAACGCCCTCGCGGCCAACAACGCGTCGGTGCAGGAACTCCGCAAGTGGCGCTTCAATGCGGTCACGAACTACGACTTCCAGCACCCGCGCCTGAAGGGCTTCAGCCTCGGCGGCGCGGCCCGTTGGCAGGACCGCGTGGCCGTCGGCTACGGGGTGAAGAAGAACGAGCTCGGGGTCTGGGTTTCCGACGTCAATCAGCCGTTCTTCGGCAGCGATGAGTTGGATGTTGATGTCTGGCTGCGCTACACCCGGAAGTTCCGCCGCGACAAGGTTCGCTGGACCGCGCAGCTCAACGTCCGCGACCTGTTCGGGAGCGACGACTTGATCGCCGTGACGGCGCAGCCGAACGGCACGATCGCCTCCGCGCGCATCCCGCAGCCGACGCTCTGGTCGCTGACGAACACGTTCTCGTTCTAAGCATTAGTCCGCACGGCTCCTCGCGCGGCCCCGGACTCCCTCCGGGATCGCGCGGGGGCGAGGCGGGCCGCGTCGGATGACGGAAGTGCTCCCGACCGGCGCGGCCGGGCCGCAGCCGTCGGATCGGCGGGAGAAACCGCGCCGGGAAACGGGAGCCGCGATCCCGCTCCGGGGCGGGATCGCCGGGGTGGCAGGCCGGGTCAGGATCCTTCCGGCAGCGAGAACGCCACGAAGGCATCGCCACTCGGAGTGCCACTTTTGCCGCCGCCGCAGGTGATCACGACGAAGGGTCGCCCGTCGATCGAATAGACGGCGGGCGTCGCATAGCCCGCCGCTGGCAGGCGCGCCCGCCAGAGTTCGCGGCCATCCCGGCGGTCAAAGGCACGGATGTGCTCGTCCCGGCTCGCCGCGATGATCACCAGTCCACCGGCCGTCACGACTGGGCCGCCATAATTCTCGGTGCCGGTTGGCGGGATGCCCTGCGCCACCAACTCGGGGTATTCGCCCAGCGGCACGCGCCAGCGGTATTCGCCCGTGTTGAGGTCGATCGCGTTGAGCGTTCCCCACGGTGGCTTCACCGCCGGGTAGCCGTCGGGGTCAAGGAACCGATTGTATCCGGTGTGCGTATACGGCGGCCCCGCCTCCCGCCGCTCCGTCGCCGGCGCGCCCGGCAGCGCCAGCGATACCAGGGTGCCATCCTTCTCCGCCTCGCCGCGGAGGAAGTCCACCACCGCGCCGTGCTCCTTCGCCGAGAGGAATCCCCAGGCCGGCATGACGCCGCGGCCCCGCAGGATGACGTCCGCGATCTGGTCGCGGGAAAGGCGCGAGCCCACGTCCACGAGGGAGGGGATGTTCGCCGCCGCGTTACCCCGCTGGTCGGGGCCGTGGCAGCCCGCGCAGTTCTGGAGGTAGACGTGCCGCCCGAGGCTGCCGCCGCCGTCGCGCACGTCGATCATCGTCAGGATCCACGGCATCTCGTTCGAATTGACATAGAGGACGCCGTCCGGGTCCGCCGCCGCCCCACCCCACTCGGCCGCCCCGTCGAATCCGGGGAAGATCACGGTCCCTTCCTTGCTCGGCGGCACCCAGGGGGCGTGCGGGCGCAGGCGGATGAAACGTTCCAGGACCGCCCGGTGCGCCTCCGGCGTGCGCCGCGTGATCTCATCCGCCGTGAACACCTGGCGCGCAAAGGGCTCCGGCAGCAACGGCCGCGGCTGCGTGGGCGAGGTCACTTCACCCACCAGGTCCGAACTGGGCGCGATGTCCTCGACGATCGGAAAAAGCGGCTCGCCGGTCTCGCGGTGGAAGACGAAGACATGACCCGACTTCGTCGGCTGGGCGACGGCGGGGATCTCCCGGCCGTCCCGCTTCACGGTCACCAGCGTCGGCGGCGCCGGGAGGTCGCGGTCCCAGAGGTCGTGCCGCACGAACTGGTAATGCCAGATGCGCCGGCCCGTCGCTGCATCCAGCGCCAGCAGGCAGTTCGCGTACAGGTTGTTTCCCACGCGATCCCCGCCCCAGAAATCAAAGGAGGCCGAGCCGGTCGGGCAGAAGACCATCCCCCGCTCGGCATCCACCGTCATTCCCGCCCACACGTTCGCGCCACCCGCCCGCTGCCAGGCATCCGGCGGCCAGGTCTCGTACCCCGGCTCGCCCGGATGGGGAATGGTCCGGAAGGTCCAGACCAACCGACCCGAGCGGACGTCGTACGCGCGGATGTGCCCGGGAGCGGCCGGAGCCGGGCCTTCGCCCACCCGCATGCCCATGATGATGAGGTCGCGGAACACCACACCGGGGGTGTTCACGAAGAGATTCAGTCCGCGGGCATCGCGCCCGAGGTTGTCCGAGAGGTCGATCCGCCCGCCGTCGCCGAAGTCCTCCGCCAGCCGACCCGTCGCCGCATCAATCGCATGGAGAAAGCGGCCGGCACCGAAGTACAGACGCCGCTGGTTACCGTCCGTCCAGGTCGCCAAGCCGCGGCTCAACCCCGCCGTCTGCCCCGACTCAAAGCGCCAGCGTTGCCGGCCGGTCGCCGCATCCAGCGCCGCCACCGCGAGCCCGGGCGTCGTGACGTAGATCGCTCCGTCCACCATCAGCGGGTTACATTGGTTCTGGGTCTTGTTGCCTCGCATGTCGCCCGAGTTCCACGTCCACACCGGACGCAGCTGCGCCACGTTTCCGGGCGTCAGCTCTTGCACCGCCGAATAGTGGCTCGCCCCCGCATCGCCGAGGTACGCCGGCCACTCCGCCGCCGCCAGCACCGGCAGGCCCACGGAGGCAGCGATGAACAGGCGGGAACGACGGACCAGCCGGTCCATCAAGGGGCGACACAGGGGGAGGAATCGCATGGGGATCCCTACTCCTTCCGCGTCCCGCCAGAGGCGTCAACCCCCGATCCCTTGACGAGTCCGCCGTGGGTAGCCTCTCCGTCGCACCGTTCGACCTAGGTTGGATCCACCCGCTCAGGTTCGAGCGCGTCTGGGAGGCAATCCCACGGACCAGGCCCCCCGCCGCTGTGGGGTCCAGACCGAGGGCGATGCGGAACGCGTGCCGTCCCGTCCGACCTTGGCCCAGACGAAAACTGCCGGATCCGGCCGGCAGGGCGAACCAGCCGCGTCCGCGCGGCTCAGAGGTCCAGTGCAAGCCGGAGGCTCGAGCCGTCGAACTGCAGGGGACCGGCGCCAATGTCGCCGTCGTCGAACAGTTCGTCGATCTTCAGGTAGACGGAGCGGGTAGTTTGACCACCGGACAGCACGATCGTCCCCGTGCCGGCAGCGGGGTCAGACTCCCACTGCCAGTTTCCGCCCACGGGAGACTCCTGCGTCCAATTGATCGGCATAGCCGTGCGCAGTTCGTCCGGGATTTCTCCAGCACCCGCGGAGGGCGGCCAGCCGCCGTTCTCCAGCGCGTAGGTGGCAAAGACGGTCCGAAACGCCCGCAGGTCTCCGGCAATCCGCCCGGCCTGCGAACGCTCTCGCATGACCCGAAACGCCGGAATCGCCATCGCGGCCAGAAAGCCGATCACGGTGACGGCCACGATGATTTCAAGCAGCGTGAAGCCGGCGACGCGTCGGTTTCCGAAGTGCACGTTGGAACGGAGCTTGTCTACCGCCTCGATGACAAGAGTGGATGGAATCCCCTACTCCGGATTTACAGGAGACTAACACGCCCTGCGACGGCCGTCCGCCCGCGGCGCGTCGGCGCTCAGGGCTCCTGACGAAAGACGAAGACGCCCTTCTTGTTGACGATCGCCAGATCGAGACGGCCGTCGCCGTTGAGATCGCCCACCGGAAACTGGCAGCCCACGCCGGAGTCATCGTCGACGCGCACCGGCGTAAAGGTCACTCCCGACGCCCCGCGCTCGAGGCGAAAGACATATAGCACCGCCGGCGCGTTCGGCTCGGGGTCACCTTTGTCCCCGTGCGCCCAGTACCGCTTGCCGGTGATCAGATCCTTCAATCCGTCGCCATCCACGTCCTCCAACATCACCGCATGGGGCTGGGAAAACTGGACCCCGGCGATCTGCTCCGTGCCGGTCCGGCTGGTGATCGGATGCTCCACCCAAGCGGCGCGGCCGTCCGCCTCGCGCCGCTGCTCGAACCAGCTCACCCCATAGCCGTGGGCCGCGATGCTCGTCAGCACGTCCGCCAAGCCATCGCCGTTCACGTCGTACGTGTACATCTGCGCGCCGCCAGGACCAAAGGACTGCGCATGAAAACGCCACACCGGATTGCCTTCGAGGCTGGCCGGTTGCTCCCACCAGCCGTTCGCCTCCACGATGTCCGGGCGGCCATCTCCGTTCACATCGCCGAGTCCGATGCCATGCGTGTACCGCTGCCACTTGCCCGGCGGAGTGACCGGATGAAAGCTCCACGGCGCCTTCGGGTCGCGAGGATCGCGCTTCATGTAGCCCAGACGGGCGAGGCTTCCGGCCACCAATTCCGCCTTCCCGTCGCCATCCACATCACCAAACACCGGCGACTCCGTATCCACGTTGAAATACGCGAGGTGCTGCGGCCAGTCGCCCGCAACACCCGCGCCAGGGTTCTCGTACCAGAAGGCCTCCTTGCCGGGCCAGCCGATCACGAGGATGTCCGGACGGCCGTCCCCGTTGAAGTCGTCGTGGTAGGTGAGGAAATTGTTGGAGTAGCTCAGGCGGTCAAAGGCATGCGGCGAACGGTACACGATGTTCTTCTTGAAGTCCGGTCCGAGAAAGATCCGTGGGCCCGCGACCAGGTCCGCACTCCCGTCCGCGTTGAAGTCGGCAATCGTTCCGCCTTCAGCATAGAAGAAGCCATCCAGTTTTTGCTTGGAGAAGCCGAGGGCCGAGGCGGCAGCAGCGGCGGATGCGGAGGGCGCAACGGTCGCGGCGAGAGTCACCGCAGCAAGGACGATCATCAGGGTGGAGCGCATGGGAGTCGGGTCGGCGGGGCGCGCGACACCCCAAAGCAAAGGACCCGGAACGGGGTCAGGCAACGCCGGAATCCCCGCGGCGGCTCCACGAGCCGAGGAAGGGCACGGCCATGCCCGTGAGCACCAGCACCGCGCCGGCCAGTTCACCGGCCTTGAGGTACTCACCGAAGAACACGCCCGCGCCAACCGCGACCACCACCGGCACAAGTGTCTGGATCAGCGATCCACCCGCCACCGAGAGACGCGCAAAGCCGTACGTCATGCAGAGTTGTCCGCCCGACGCCGCGAGCGCCGCCACGATCATCAGCCCCCACTCCGTCGTCGCAGGGAGCACTGGATGCAACAACGCCGGGGGCAGGCAAACCAGCAGGCCGTACGCACACTGCGCCGAGAAGATCGTCGCGGAATGCACGCCGGCCGCGTGCAACTGACGGATCGTGATCACCACCCACGCCGAGGCCAGCGCGGTCCCCACCGCCAGGAGGTCCCAAATTCCCGCCTCCGCTCCGCGGCCCACCACGTTCGTCAGCAACGCCAGTCCCACCACCGAGATGACCGCGCCCACCACCAGCGGACGCCGCAGGGGCTCGCGCAGCCAGATCGCCGCCATCAGCGGACCGAGCACGACGTAGGTGTTGTTGATAAAGGTCGCCCGCCCCGCACCGAGCAGCGGCAGGGTCAGGTAGAAGCCACACACGGAGAGTCCGCCGACCACACCGCGCTCGATGAGCTTCCGGTCGCGCCACAGCGCGGCCGGCTCCCAGCGGCCGCGGAACACCAGCGCCACCACGGCCAAACCGACCACGAAGCGCACCACGCAGGTCCACCAGACCAAGCCGTCGCCGCCCGCGCCCAGCGCACGGATCACGAGCACCGACGCGGCAAAGCACGCCACCGACGCGAGCATGAACGCGACGCCTCCCCGGATCCGTTGCCTCTCCTCAGCAGACTGCATCTGGACAGTCTGGGTCACCGCGCCAGCCGGAGCAATCGCGCCGCATTCCCACCCATCAGCGCCGCCATCTCCGATGGAGAAAAGAGGTCCCGCGCGTGCCGTTCGAGGTAGGTCCGCGACTGCCGGTACGTGCAGAAGCGGTTCTGGAAGGGCATGTCCGTACCCCACAGCAGCCACTCCGCGCCGACCTCGCGACGCATCGCCTCCAGCACGGGACGGCACTCGCGGTAGGGATAATCAAAGCGATCCCCGATGCGGAACGGGAAGCCCACCTCGAGGTGGATGCCGGCGCGGCGCAGGGGCTCCCACAGGCCGGGCGGCAGCACGAATCCGTCTCCCTCCAGGAAGTCCCGCCACGGATACCCGTGCGTCACGCTGACCCTCGCCTCCGGATACCGCTCCCGCCAACGCCTCAGCTCCATCAGCTCCGCGAGGAAGCCCGCCCGTGGATCCAGCGCGCCCGGCCGCGGTCCCAGAGTGAAGAAAAAGGGAACCCCATAGCGCACCGCGGCCTCCCAAAAGGGCGTCCACGCCCCGTCATTGAAACTCCCGCTCACCCCGGCGCGGTAAGCATACTCCGGGATGATCTTGATCGCGTGCAGGCCGTGACCGCGCAACGCCTCGTCCAACTGCCGGATCGCCCGGTCGGGATCGCGCGGAATCACGTCCTCGTCCACCAGCGCCATCGCCCGCAGTCGGTCGGGAAACGCCCGCACGCACTCACCGAGAAAGGCGAGATCGCGCGACAGCGTCGCGTCCGTGTGCAGCAACGCCCAGTCCACGTCGGCGTGATCCATCTCCGCCACCAACGCGCCCGCCGAGAAGGCCACGACGTTCGGCGGGAACTGCTGCTTCGCGTAATCCTCCCCGTCCACCGTCCAAGTCAGGCGGTTCAGCACCGGATCCACCCGGAAGTTCATCCCCGCCGCCAGCCGGAGCGGATCTTCCGGGGCGGGCGCCAGCAGCCGCCGGGAGTCACCACGCTGGCGGTCGCGCGTCCGGAACGCCGGCTGGTGATGCAACGCCGTCTGCACCTGCCAGAGCGCGAGGTGCGCCTCCGCCGACGGATGGCCCGCCGGCGTATCCGGCGCCGTGAAACAATAAGCGTGGCTGTCAATAATCATGCCGATTCGCGGTTGACGAGCGGTATGCCGGAGTCGCACGGTGTATACAACGGCAGAGTGATTCCGGATCTCGCGTGGTCCGACTCGGCCGGTTCAACCCCACCCCCATCCCGTCATGGCGAGCTCGAATCCGGCCACCCCCACCCCGACCGGAGCCGGCGACTTTGGCCTGCCGTCCGAGCGCGACCAGCGCCGCAACGCCCTGCTCTACGCCGCGCAGATCTCGATCGCGTACTTCGCGGCCCCGGCGCTGTACATCGGCTTCATGCAGGCGAGCCTGTGCAAGCGGCTCGAGACTTCGGACACGATCGCTAATCTCCCGAGCACGGTCTTCCTGTCGATGGCTTGGACCGTGGTGGTGATCGCTTGGCTCTTTCCGCAGGCACGCCTGCTGAAGCGGCTGCTCTCGGGAGCCTACCTGCTGATGGCGGCAGCCGGATTGATGGTCGCTGCAGTGCTCGTCGTCCAGCCGGGCACGGTCGCAATCGTCACGGCGTTGGTGATCCACGCCGCCATGGTGGGCATCTCGGTGCCGCTGATCGGCGTGCTGGGCTGGGAAGTGCTGGATCGAGGCGTCTCGCGGAAGCTCCGCGGCCGCGCCCTGGGCCTGGCCTTCGGCGTGGGTCCGGCCTTCGCCGTGCTCGGTTCCCTCAGTGCCCAGTTGCTGATGGACGGCAAGCTCTTCGACTTCCGCCTGCCCGAGGCGTGGGCCCCCGTCTACCCGTACAGCTATGCGCTGCTGTTCACCATCAGCGCGGGCTGCACGATCATCTCCGCTTGGCTCGGCTCCCGTTACACGTTCCCCATCCCGGCCCACGAGCCGCCGCGGCAGTCGTTCCAGGATGGCATCGTCGGTGGCTTCCACGCCGTCCTCGGCTACCCGATCCTGCTCATCGCCTGCCTCGCGTACCTGCTGATGTACTCCGGCAACTTGGTGCAGATCAACATGAGCATCTTCACCCAGGAGGCCGTCGGGCAGCCGGCGGAAAATCTCGCCGGATACCAACTCACCCTCCGGTTCACGTTCAAGATCCTCGCCGGTTTCCTGCTCGGCTGGCTGCTGGTCCGGACCAATCCGAAGGTGCCGCTGCTGGTGACGGCCGGACTGCTCATGCTCGGGGTGCTGTGGGTGCTGTTTGCGCCCGGCTATTGGTTCCTGCTGGCGTTCGGCATCAACGGCGCCGGCGAGCTCTTCGGGGTGTACTACGTCAATTACCCCGCCCAGTGCTCGCCCCGTTCGCAGGTCCGTCGCAACATCTCCTTCCTGATGCTCATCTCCGCCTTGGTCGGCCTCGCTCCCGTGGGCTATGGCTTCATCTCGGACAACTGGGGGCTGCGCGCGAGTTTCGTCGCCGCCCTCGTGCTCCTCATTGCGACCACCGCGATGGTCTTCCTGAAGCTGCCGTGGCGCCCTCAGCCTCGGCCACAGGACATGACGGAGGCGGATCGTGCAGCCCTCGGGAGCTGAGTCGGGATCCGTACGTCGCCCGCGGTTCCTCCCCGGGCTCGTCAGCCGGATTCCCGCGGACGCCGCCGCGCACGAGGCGTCGATCCGCGCCGACTACCCGCGCAACCGCACGGTCTTCGCGGGCTGGGAATTCCTCTGGGGCCTCGGCGCGCCGTTCGCCCTCTACACCACGTTCGCCCCGGCCTACCTCGCCACGCTCGGCGCCCCGCAATTGCTGGTGGGGCTGATCCTCGCGAGCACGCCGGTGTTCTCGGCCGTCCAGCTGCTGGTGGGCTACTTCGTGCGTCCCGTCGACCGGCTGCGGGCCGTGGCGCTGCCGATCATGGGGTGCATGCTGCCGCTGCTCGCCTACTCGGCCGCCGCCATCGTCTGGGGCGAGGCGTGGTCCACCGGCACGCATGCGCTGCTCTACACCGCCGCCATTCTCATCTTCGTCGGCGTGCCGTGCGCCCTCAACTCGCTCTACTGGGAGATCATCACCGACAACACCCCGGACCACCGGCGCGGGGAGTTGCTGGGGTGGCGGGCCGTCGGCGCCGGGATCTCCGGGCTCGCGGTCAGCGGACTCGCCGCCTGGCTGCTCGCCCGCTGGAGCACGCCGCTCAACTTCCGCGTCAGCTTCACGGTCGGCTGCGTGATCTACTTCCTCTCGTGCCTGATCCTCCTCCGGACGCGCGACCACGTGCACCCGGTCCACCTGCGCGAGGAGCATCAGACCCGGGCATCGCTCGCGGCGCACGTCATCGCGCTGGTGCACGAGCGGTGGCGGGACGCCCGCTACCGGAGCTTCATGTTCTTCCACACGTTGCTGGTGGTCGCCGCCACCAACGCGCCGTTCATGGTCGCCGCCGCCCGCTCCGAGCTGGGCGCGTCCGCACGGGAACTCGGCCTGTTCGCCCCACTCTACCTCGTCGCCCTCACCGTCGCCGGACCGTTGCTGGGTCGGCTCGCCGACCGTCACGGCTTCCGGATCATCGGCGCGATCTGCGGCCTGCTGCTCGCCACCGCATTCCTGCTCTGCCTCGTCAGCCGGAGTCTCCCGGTCTGGTACGTGGCCTTCACACTTTACGCCGCCTGCCCGTTCGCCGCCGCCGCGGTGCTCGCCAACCTAAGCACGGAATTGTGCCCCGGCATTCCCGCCGGCCGTTTGATCGCCGTGGGCAATGTCATGGTCGTCGGCTTCGTCATCATCGGCTCCGCACTCTCCGGACTCGTGATCGACGCCACCGGGAGCTACCCGGCGGTGTTCACCGCGAATCTCGTCCTCTCCCTCGTCGCCGCCGCCGGCTATCTCTTCGTCGTCCGCGAACCGCGCGCCACCGCCGGCGGTGCCACCACCGACCCGGCTCCGCGCGCCTAGCTAGCGACGCGGCGCCGTCGGCGATCCGGAAAGCAGCGGGACCTGCCCCTCGATCCGGGTTTGGCGTTGCCCGAGAACATTCGGCGTACGGGTCGTGGCCCGGCCCGTCTCGCGGCCCGCCAGATCGCGAAACACCGTCTTCGTCTCACCGAGCGCGTTCGGCGGACGGGACACCGCCTCGCCAACGCGACGCCCGCGGAGGTCACGCACTTCCGTGCGGGTCTCACCCAGGGCGTTCGGCTGGCGCGTGACCATCTCGCCCACGCGCCGGCCCGAGGCGTCACGGACCTCCGCGCGGATTTCCCCGAGCGCGTTGACCGGGCGGGACACGATCGCGCCCACTTCCCGGCCCGCCGTGTCGCGGACCACCGTTTTCCGCTGGCCGAGCACGTTGGGACGGGACTCGGTCGCCGTCCAGCCCGACCCCGCCCACGCTAGGCCGCCCCCGAGGAGGAACAGGCCCGAAACAAGAAACGGTTTCCACTCCATGCCGCGAGGCTTAGCCGGGAAACCCGCACGGTCAATCTCTCCGCGACGGCCCCGGCGCCGGAAGTAGGGCGCCGGGCCGGGAACGACGGTCGGGAAAAGAGGCGGGCCGAAGCGGCCGCCTACTGGCAGGCCTCGCACTCGCCGCCGTTGCGCATCGCTTCGATGCTGCAGGTCAGCTTTTGCTCGGCGGTGTAGGTGCGCTTGGACCCAGCAGCCTCGGCCACAGCGGCCGCAGCAGGAGCCGTGGCCACAGCGGCTGGCTCGGAGGCGGAGGTGCCGGCACCGATGCGGACTTCCTTCTTCGAAGCGACGGTGGCCTTCTCGATGTTTGAGGCGCCAAGCGTCCGGAGGTAGTAGGTGGTCTTCAGGCCAGCGTGCCACGCGTGGCGGTACATGTGACTCAAGTTCTTCAGGTCCGGAGTCCGCAGCCACAGGTTCACGCTCTGCGCCTGATCGATCCACTTCTGGCGACGGGCCGCCGCATCGACGACCCACTTCGGGTCGATGTCGAAGGCCGTCAGGTACTTCGCCTTCAGGTCCGCCGGCACGGCTTCGATGTCCTTCAGCTCGCCGTCGAAGTACTTCAGGTTGTCGATCATCTCCTGGTTCCAAAGTCCGCGGGACTTGAGGTCCTTCACAAGGAACGGATTCAGCACGATGAACTCGCCCGAGAGGTTGGACTTCACGAACAGGTTCTTGTACGTGGGCTCGATGCAGGGCGACGTCGCGGTGATGTTCGAGATCGTGGCGGTCGGCGCGATCGCGAGCACGTTGCTGTTGCGCATGCCTTGGGCGGCGATCTTGGCGCGCAGCGGGGTCCAGTCGAGCAAGCCGCCGCGCGGCACCTCGACGGCGACGCCGCGTTCCTGCTCGAGGAGATCGATGGTGTCCTGGGGCAGCAGGCCACGGTCCCACTTCGAACCCTTGTACGACGAGTAGGAGCCGCGCTCGGCCGCGAGATCGGACGACGCTTCATAGGCGTAGTACGCGATCGCCTCCATCGCCTCGTCGTTGAAGGCGACGGCTTCATCGGACGCGAAGGCATGGCCGCGCAGGTAGAGCGCGTGGGCGAGGCCCATGACGCCGAGACCGATCGGCCGATGGCGGCGATTCGACGTCTCCGCGGCCTTGGTCGGGTAGAAATTGATGTCGATGACGTTGTCGAGCGCGCGGACCGCGAGGCGGATCGTCTCGCGCAGCTTCGGATGGTCGAGCGAGCCATCGGGCAGCAAGTGCGTCTCGAGGATGACCGAGCCCAGATTGCAGACCGCGGTTTCGTCGTTCGACGTATTCAGCGTGATCTCGGTGCAGAGGTTCGACGAGTGGATCACACCCGCGTGGTCCTGCGGCGAGCGGATGTTGCAGGTGTCCTTGAAGGTGATCCACGGATGGCCGGTCTCGAAGAGCATCGAGAGCATCCGCTTCCACAGTTCGAGCGCCTCAATCTTCTGGCCGAAGAGCTTCCCTTCCTCGGCGAGCTTCTCGTAGCGGAGGTAGGCCTCCTCGAAGCGGCGGCCGTAGAGATCGTGGAGATCCTTCACCTCATTCGAGCGGAAAAGCGTCCAGGAGCCGCGGGCCTCCATGCGCTTCATGAACAAGTCGGGAATCCAGTTCGCCGTGTTCATGTCGTGCGTGCGCCGGCGGTCATCGCCCGTGTTCTTGCGCAGCTCGAGGAATTCAAAGATGTCGTTGTGCCACGTCTCGAGGTAGGCGCAGCCGGAGCCCTTGCGCTTGCCGCCTTGATTGACCGCGACGAGCTGGTCGTTGTGCAGCTTGAGGAACGGGATCACGCCCTGCGACTCGCCGTTGGTGCCGCCGATGTAGGCACCGGTGCCGCGCACCGCGGTCCACGAACCGCCGAGGCCGCCCGCCCACTTCGAGAGCTGGGCGTTCTCCGCGATGCCGCGGTACATGATGCCTTCCAGCGAATCGTCGACGTAGTACAGGTAGCAGGAGGAAAGCTGGGAATGCAGGGTGCCCGAGTTGAAGAGCGTCGGGGTCGAGCTGCAGAAGCGACGGTTCTTGTAGAGGTCGTAAAGCCCGCAGATGCGCTCCTCGCGGGAGCCGGCCGCCTCGTCGATGAACAGCCCCATGCTCACGCGCATCCAGAAGAACTGGGGCGTCTCGATGCGACGCGAGGGCTTCCGCGTCTTGTCGATGATGAGGTAGCGATCGTAGAGCGTCTGGATGCCGAGGAAGTCGAACTCGAGGTCGGCGGACGGATCCAGCGAGGCTCCGAGCTTCTCGAGGTCGAGCTCGAGGAGGCGCGGGTTGAGGCGCTTGATCGCGACGCCGTGCTCGAGGTACTTGCGGAACGCGCGCTGGTGGGCCGCCCGGAGCGCACCGATGCCATCGCGCACAATGTCCCAACCGAGGACTTCCTCGTAGATGTAGGTGAGCTGGATGCGGCCGGCGAACTTCGCGAAGTCCGCGTCGCGCTCGATCAGCGTCTTGGAATTGAGGATGATCGTCGCGTCGAGGTCGCGCTGCGAGATCTGGTCGAAGATGGAACGGCGCAGCTCAGCTTCGATCTGCTCGTTGGTCAGGCAGAGATCCAGGCCGATGCGCGCGAATTCGATGCGCTTGCGCAGGTCGATCGCGTCCCAGAAATAGGTCTCTCCATTGGCGCGCTTGACCACGACCATCGTCTCCTGGCCGGCCGCCGGCGTCGCTGGAGCCTCGCCAGCCTCCGCCGCGGCACCCGTGGGGGCGCCAGTGTCGCGCGTCACCGCCCGCTCCGCCCGATAGAGGATGTAGGCCTCGGCCACTTTGAAGTGGCCCGCCTTCATCAGCTCCTCCTGCACCATGTCCTGAATCTCCTCAATGTGGACGAACGTCTGCTTCGACGCATGCACCCGGGCCGCGACTGCCTGGGTGATGCCCACGGCCGGCGCCGAGTCGCGCCGCAGCGACAGGAACGACTTGCGCACCGCGATCTCGATCTTCTGCTCAACGAACGGCACCACCTGGTGGTTGCGGCGGATCACGCGAATGTGGCTCGTCGCCGACGAGGGGCGCTCAATCGCGAGCTTGTGGCTGCGATTCAGCAGCAGGCTCTTCGCGACGTCGTAGGCATTGTTGTCGACCAACGTCTTCTCAATCAGCTCGTAAAGACCACTGAGCGACAGCCGCAACGGCGACTGGCGGCGGGCCTGATCCGAAAGCGTGCCCACGAGTTCGCGGACGATGTTCACCACCCAAGCCCGGTTCTCCGCCGTGAAGATGTCCCGCTCGCCCTTCGCCAACAGCACGTTGGTCAGCGCCTTGCCCAGCGTGTCCGCCACTTCACTCGCATCAAAGCGTTCCTCGCCGTGCGGGCAGAGCAGCGTGATCGCCGGCACCGCCAGCGACTCACCGGTCAAGAGGTCGCGCCACGCAAAGTGCGGCTTCTTCTCAACGGGGGTGTGAACGGTGCGCTTGAGCGCGAGGTCGTGCGAAAGGGAGGGATTCATCCGGAGAGATTCAGGACCAACAGGAAACAG
This sequence comes from Opitutaceae bacterium, assembly GCA_040382075.1. GTDB lineage: Bacteria > Verrucomicrobiota > Verrucomicrobiia > Opitutales > Opitutaceae > UBA6669. The sequence goes on along the minus strand of JBEIGD010000003.1, from coordinate 27,954 downwards.
AAAAGACGGGAGGGAAAGGGACGGAACGAGAGACGACGAAGCAGGAGCGGCGGCTAAACCGTTTCCTGCGGGGTATCAGGAAGAGTCAGCCGAGAGGTCAGGTCAGAAGGGACGGGGTAACAGCGGAGGCAAAACCGGCGGTGAAGCCGGGGTGGAGAAGCACGGATGGCGTGGGCGGGAGGAGAAGGAAAAACGTCGTCAGGGAACCATCCGTCGTTCTTTCGAAGAACGCGCAAAACTCAGTCGCGCAGCGAAACAGGCGTCAAGCTGAAGGCTAAGAGAAACACAAAATTTCACCAGCGGTTGGGTTCCACTTATCGTAGAACCACAACCCGTTGTGGTGAGTCCCGTTCTCAGTAACCCCGCCTCTCCTGCCGTCGAGTGGCAGGTTAGGTGACTGACGCCATTCAATGGCGATCAGAGTTCGTCGTCGTGGGCGACCTCCAGAGCGGACGCTTTTTGGTATTCCGTGACGCGGCCTTCGAAGAAGTTCTGCTCCTTCTTGATGTCCATCATCTCCGCCAGCCACGGCAGGGGGTTCTTCACGCCAGGGCTCAGGGGGGCGAGGCCGACGCCTTCCAGGCGTCGATCCGCGATGTAATCAATGTAGAGAAGGAACTCGTCCACCGCGAGGCCGACCGCGTTCACCGGCAGGCAATCGCGGATGAACTCCTTCTCGAGCTGCACCGCCTCCGCCATCGTGGCACGTAGTTCTTCCTTGAATTCAACGGTCCAGATCTCGCGGTTCTCCTCCACCAGATCCATGAAGAGATTACGGAAGACTTCGATGTGGTTGCTCTCGTCGCGCAGCGTGTAGCGGAACATCTGCCCGATGCCCGGGAATTTGTTCTGCCGATACAGCGAGAGCACCATGCCGAAGAGGCCGTAGAACTGCGTGCCTTCCATGCACTGGCCGAAGACGAAGATGTTCTTCGCGAGCAGTCGCTTGTTCTCGGAACGCGTCAGGTCGAGGTCGCGACGGAGATCACGCGAGATGCGCGTGACGAATTCATTCTTCCGCACGATCGTCTGCACGTCCTCGAACATCGCCTCGCACTCGTGCGGGTTGATGCCGAGCGACGAGATCATGTACAGGAGCGAGTCCGCGTGGATGTTCTCCTCGTGCGCATGACGACCGAGGACGAGCTTCAGCTCCGGCGCCGTCACCAACTCCCGCACCACGTGCTGGATGTTGTCGCCGACGATCCCCTCCGCCGCCGAAAAATAGCCGATGCCCATCCGAATGATCCAGCGCTCGACCTCGCTGACGTGCTTCTGATCGCGCCACTGCTCGATGTCCTTGCCCATCGGGATGTCCTCCGGCTCCCAATGGTTCGCCTTCATCTTCCGGTACAGGTCGTAGGCCCACTGATACTTCAGCGGCAGGAGGTTGAAGGTCATGGTCTGACGACCATTGATGACGCGCTTCGCGGCAAAGGCCTCCTCGGCCTTCGCTTGATCCAGGAGGAATGTCTTCGATCCGACGGAGAATGACTTTTGCATCGAGAGAACCGGGGGGGAGAGAGGTGTGAGAAGGAGGGAGAGAGGGCTGCGATCCGAAAGGGGACCCGAAAAGGGTCATTTCAGCGGCCGGAGGGTGTCCGGCCATGAAAAGATGTTGGAAGTTATCCACACCTTGCCAACCACAACCTGTAGTGTGACTCAAAAAACGAGGCCACTACGGGTAGTGCGAGAAGGGAAATCGGTCAAACGGTTTCACCATTTTCCCGGCCAACGCGTTACGCCTGCGCTCCTGTCCACTCAAATCGAGCGGTCCGAGCCGTTCAGGGCCCCCGCCCTTTGCCCCGCAAAGCGACTCGGGATCAGGAGCAGGCCCGCGCTTGCCTCGGCCCGACGGCCCTCCACGATCCTTCCGCGCATGATCCACTCGTTCGTCTTCAGCGACGGAAAGCTCGTCGGCCGCGACCTCGAGCTGGAGGCCTTGCGCATCGTGCGGGCCGACAAGGGACTCACGCTGTGGGTCGACCTGGAGAACCCCACCGCCGAGGAGGTGAAGCAGATCCTCGAAGGGGTCTTCCAATTTCACCCGCTCGCCATCGAGGACTGCCGCACGCCGAACTCTCTGCCCAAGTCCGAGGATTACGACGACTACCTCTTCCTCGTGACCCACGCGGTCGATTTCACGCGCACGGAAAAGTTCAACACCACCGAGCTCGATCTGTTCCTCGGCAAGGACTTCCTCGTCACCTACCACGTCGCCCCGCTCAAATCCATCGCCGCCACGAAGGAGCGCTGCATCAAGTCCACCGGGGTCTTCGCCCGCGGCCCCGACCGGCTCGCCCACCTGCTGATGGACTCCGTGGTCGATTTATTCATCCCCGTGACCGACGAGCTTCGCGGCGAACTGGAGGAACTGGAGGAACAGGTGCTTTCGCCGCGCAACACCAAGCTGACCAATCAGTTAATCGAGGTGCGCGGCGAGATCGCGAACCTAAGGGAAATCATCCGGCCGCAGCGCGAGATGATCTCCCGCCTCGCCCGCGGCGAATCCAAGATGATCCGGACCGTGATGCTGCCCTACTTCCGCGATCTGCGCGACAACCTCATCCGCATCGACGAGACGGCCGCTTCGTTCGCGGATCGCCTGCTGATTTCATTCGAGCTTTTCCTCAACAAATCCGGCTTCCAAGCCAACGAGGGAATCAAGGCGCTCACCGCACTCACCGCCATCAGCCTGCCCGCCAGCGTGATCTCGTCGTGGTACGGCATGAACTTCGCCAGCATCCCGGAACTGCGGACACCCTACGCCTACCCCATCGCCGCCGCCGTGACCGTCTGCATGACTTTCGTGATGTGGCGCTGGTGCAAGCGCCGCCGCTGGATCTGATCCCACCTCCGTCCGACATCCCGCCCGCGGCCCCCCGGAATCAGCCATGATCACCACGCTCGTCTACCGCGACACGCGTCTCGCCGCACACAATCCGTCGCCCGATACGCTGGCCACGCTGCGCCACGAGCCCGGGGTCATGCTGTGGGTCGATCTCTGTGGTCCGTCCGAGGAAGAGATCAAGCTGGTGCTCGAAACCACCTTCGGCTTCCACCCGCTGGCCATCGAGGACTGCGTCACCGACTCCCGGTTCCCGAAACTCGAGGAGTACGAGGACTACCTCTACCTCGTCATGCACGCGGTCGACGATGTCCAGGTCGAGCGCTTCAGCACCACCGAGATCGATCTGTTCATCGGACGAAACTTCCTCGTCAGCTTCCACCGCCAGCCGCTCCGTCCCGCGCAGGCGGCCATCGATCGCTGCCTGCGCAATCCGTCCACCCCCGTCCGCGGGCCGGATCGCTTCGCGCACACGCTGCTCGATCTGATGGTCGAGGCCTACCAACCCGTGCTCACCGCACTGCGCCGCGAGCTGGAGGAGATCGAGGAGGGCGTGCTCCGCGACATGCCCGCCGCCAAGATCTTTCCGCGCGTCGCCGGGCTGCGCAAGCGGTTCTCCGCGCTGCGGCAAATCGTCCGCCCACAACGGGAAATCACCGCCTCACTCTCGAGCGGCACGATCAAGCTCATCCGCCCCGTCATCGTGCCGTACCTGCGCGATCTCACCGAGGATCTCAGCCGGATCGAGACGCAGGCCAGCGCGTGGGCCGATCAACTGATCCTTTCGTTCCGCGTCTACCTGAACAAATCCAACCACGAGGCCAACACCGGCATCCGGGTGATCACCGCGATCACCGCACTCACGATCCCGGTCACGCTGGTCAGTAGTTGGTGGGGCATGAACTTCGAGCGCATGCCCGAGCTTTCCTCGCGCTTCGGCTACCTGGGCGCCTGGGCGCTCACGCTCAGCGGCACCGTCGCGATCCTGTTCTACCTCCGCCGGAGGAACTGGATTTAGCCCGGTTCACCGCACTCCGGGCAACCGCGGGAGCACCAAGGGCCCACCGCTGCGGGGGTGCGCCAAGACTTCCAGGTGCGGCCCGAACACGGGCACGAGTCGCTCGGCGGACAGGATCTCCCCGGGCGTGCCGACACCCTGCAGCCGCCCGTGGGCCAGCAGCGCGACGCGGTCCGCCACCGACGCCACCAGCGCGAGGTCGTGCACGGTGAGGACCACCGCCACGCGCTCCTCGAGAGCCAGGCGGCGCACGATTCCGAGGAGTTCTGCTTGGTAATGGAGGTCCAGGAAGCTCGCGGGTTCATCCAGCAGCAACACACGTGGGCTCTGCGCCAGCGCCCGCGCGAGCAGCACGCGGCGAAGTTCACCGCCCGAGAGGGTCGGCAGGAGGCGCTGGGAAAAATCCGTCACCCCAAGGCGCTCCATCGACCGCTCCACCACGGCGTCATCCGCCGCCGTCAGGGGACGGAACCATCCACGATGCGGCGCCCGGCCCAGCGCCACCGCCTCCCGCACCGTCAGCGGCCACGCCGCTTCCTCCGCCCGCTGCGGCGCCAGAGCCACCACGCGCGCCCGCTCCCGCCGCCCCAGCGCGAGCAGCGATCGCCCGTCCCACGCGACGTCCCCAGCCTGCGGCGGCAACAGGCCCGCGAGCGTGTGCAGGAGCGTCGTCTTGCCCGAGCCGTTCGGGCCGATCAAGGCCAGCACTTCGCCCGGGGCCACATCGAGCGAGAGGCCGGACAGGATCCGCGTCTCGCCATACCCGCACGCGAGTTCCGCCACGCGCAGCACGGCACTCATGCGATGCGTCCCCCACGCCGGCGCAGGAGCACCAGAAAGAACGGGCCACCAATCACCGCGGTCAGGATCCCCACCGGAATCTCCACCGGCGCGAGCACCGTGCGCGCACCGAGGTCCGCCCACACGAGCAGGATCGCTCCGAGCAGCCCGCTCGCGGGCAGGAGGCGGCGATGCCCCGCCCCGAACAGTCGCCGGGCCGCATGCGGCGCAATCAATCCGACGAAGCCAATGATGCCGCTCACCGCCACCGCCACGGCCACCGCCAGCGTCGCCGCCGCAATCACTCCCAAACGCGCAGGCCGCACCGCCAATCCCAGGCTCTGCGCCACCGCATCCCCACCCGCCAGCGCATCCAGCGGCCGCGACGCCAGCCAGAGCGCCACCGCACTCACGGCAAGGTACGGCCAGCCGACGTGCACTTGCACCCACGTGCGCCCCGAGAAGCTGCCGAGGAGCCAGTTAAAGACCTGAAACCAAGGCTGGTCCCGCCACACGAGCAGGAACGAGACCGCCGCCGAGAGCATCGCCCCCAGCGCCGTGCCAGCCAACAGGAGCGACGCCACCGATCCCGCCTCCGCCCCCGCCCCTTCCGCGAGGAGCAGGGTCACGAGCACCGCGCCCAGCGCCCCCACGAACGCCGCCAGGGGCAAGGGGCCAAATCCCGCCATTCCGACCGACCACCCAAACGTCATCGCCAGGGTCGCCCCAAGCGCCGCCCCGCTCGAGGCGCCAATGATGTAGGGGTCCGCCAACGCGTTCCGGAAGAGCGCCTGAAACGCCGCCCCAGCCATCGCCAGCGCCTCCCCCACCATCGCCGCCAGCAGGGTCCGGGGCAGGCGCAATTCCCACACAATGACCCGCGTCAGGGGATCACCCGCCGCATCACCGATCAGCGCCCGCCACACCTCCAGCGGCCCAAGGATCCGCGATCCCAAACTGAGGCTCGCCCACGCACTCACCAGAAGGATCACGCCGAGCAGCATCAGACCTTGCCCCGCCGACCGCACGGAGCCACGGGCCGCGCGCCGGGACGCGCCGCGCTCGCGCGACGACGCCACCACCGCGCCACCACCCGATCGCCGCGGCGCCGCCCCGGTCCCGCCCATGGCTTCGGCCGCAGAAACGGGCGTAGTCCGCCCTGCCCGGCCGGTTCCTCCCGACTCCGCGTCCGGCTTCATCGTTTCACCTCCACCGGCGCGACACCGCGGAGGTCCGCCCGCAGGAGCACTTCCACCTGTTCCAGCGCGTCGACAAGGCGGGGCCCGGGGCGCGACACGGGATCCGCCGGCAACGCGACCACGCGACCGGTCCGCACCGCCGTCAGACCCGCCCAGCCGGGCCGTTCCCGCAGCCGCTCCACCGTCAGCGCCCCCGCCCCAGTCGCCGCCATGTCCGCGCCGAGGATCACTTGCGGGTCCCGCGTGACCACCGCTTCTGTTCCAATTTGTGGATACTCTTCGCGGAGGTCGGCAAAGAGGTTCTCGCCTCCGGCCAATTCGATCAGCCGCCCGAGCATGCTGCCCCGCCCCGCCGTCATCAGGGGCGCAGCAAAGACTTCCCAGTACACCCGCGGCCGCTGCTCCCGCGGGATCGCCGCCGTCCGCGTCGCCACCGCCGCGACGCGGTCCTCGAGGCCTCGCACGACGCGCTCCGCCACGTCCGCCGTGTCGGTCACCGTCCCGAGCTGCCGCATCAGCGCGAACAGTCCCGCGAAGTCCCGCACCTTGACCGTCATGGCGGGGATGCCGAGACCCGCCAGGGTCTCGACGACGAGGCGGTGCGCCTCGTCACCGGCCACGACGAGGTCCGGCCGCAGCGCGACGATCGCCTCGAGGTTCACCGTCGCCGCCGCGAATCCGCCGACTTTCGGCAGCGCCCGCGCCGCCTCGGGCGTATTGCACCACGCGGTCACGCCCACGATCCGGTCACCAGCCCCGATCGCGAAGAGGATCTCCGTGTTACCCGGGGTCAGCGACACGATGCGCACCGGCCGTGCATTCAGGCTCACCGACCGCCCCAGCGCATCGTCCACCCGCCGCGGCCATCCCGCCACCGGGGCCGGGGCAGGCGATCTGGTCACCGCCACCGGCACGGCCGCGGAGGCAGTTGCGGAAGCGTCCGCCCCACCCGCAAGCGGCCCCGCGCCCAAGGCACACGCCGCCACCCCGAGTCGCCACGCCGACCGCATCGTTCGTCGGGTCGCGGCGACGGCCCGAGCAATCACGCCACCCGCGCGGGCCACGGTCCGCAGCGCGTCGTGTCGCGACTCAGCGGAGTCGCGCCGCGCGGGCAGGAAAGGGTCGGAAGGGAGGGCGTGCACCGCCCTGCACGTTGCAGCGCGCCGCCGCCGTTGTCGCCAGAAAATTCGCGCGCCGACGTCGTTGCGTCCCGCCTGGGTTCTGATTCGTTGATCCCCCGCCATGCCACGCGCCCTCGTCTTCGACTTCGATGGTCTGATCCTCGACACGGAAACGCCGTTGATCGATGCGTTCGCCGACGTGCACGCGGCGCACGGGCTGCCGTTCGAGCGCGATCTCTTCATCCGCAGCGTGGGCCACGCCAACTACGCCTTTGATCCGTGGCGCGCCTTCAGCACCGACGCCGATCGCGGCGAACTCGAGGAGCAACTCACGCACCACCGCCGCCGCCGCACGCTCGCCCAGCCGATCCTGCCGGGCGTGATCGAGTTGATGGACGCCGCCACCGCCGAGGGCTGGCCGATCGCGCTGGCCTCCAACTCCGATCACGCACACTGCGAGAAGCACCTCGGCCGCCTCGGGCTGCTGCCGCGCTTCCACGCGCTCGCCTGCCGCGACGACGTCAAAGCCCCGAAGCCCGAGCCGGATCTTTACCGCCTCGCGCTCCGCCATCTCGGCCTGCGCGCCCACGAGGCGGTGGCGTTCGAAGACTCCCACACCGGCTCGCTCGCCGCCAAGCGCGCCGGGCTCTGGTGCGTGGTCGCGCCCAATCCCTCGACCGCCCACCACATCTTCGACCACGTGGACTGGCGCGTCCGTTCCCTCGCCGAGGTCTCTCTGCCGACGCTGCTCCACCGCTTCGCCCCGCACGCCGCGATCCGCGCCGCCGCGCCGAAGTCCCCAGCGCCGGGCTGACGGTCGCCCGCGCGGCGCTCCCGCCGCCGGATCTCCTTCCACCGGCGTCAGAACAACTCGCGTTGCAGCAGGTCGTCGCGGCGTTCGGGATCGAGCGCGCTGAGCGCAAGCAACTGAGGCAGCGAGAGCGCCGCGACCGCCGGATCGCGGCCGAGCACGGCGAGGAGCAACGCGCCCGCCAAGGCGTCGTAGAGCGCCGCGTGATAGCGCCGCCGCGTCGGCGGGCAATGCTGCGCAGCCAGGGCGTCGAGCTGCCCCTGCACGCCGGCCGCGACGACCAGCGCCTCGAGGCGCCCGGTGCCCACTGTCGGATAAAGCTGCCGGTACAGGGCGGCCGTGTCGATCCACGGGCCCCACTCGATCACGGTCTCACCCGGCCGAGCGAAGTCCGCCGACGCCCGCGGGTACGGCCATGCCGCCTTGAGCAGCGCGTTCTCGACTCCCGCGTAGTGCGCCGCGAACGGCCCGCGCTCCCGCAGGTCCGCGAAGCGGTCCCACTCGTCCGTAAACGGCGCCGCCGACGCCACCTCCGCCTCGCGAAGCCCATGCACCGCGGCATCGGCGTCGCTGACCCGGCCGATCGCCCGGCAGACCCGCGTATGCGTCTCCAGGATCGCGCCGCGTTGCAGTACCGCCACCCCGTATTCCAGGACCCCGCTGGCGCGGCTACCCTCGAAGTCGAGGAAGTGGATGGGGTGTTCGGTCCACGACATGCCGGGTGCAGGGGTTGCCGAAAATGAGAGTCGATTCCCGGCAAAAGCAATGCCTTCCTCCCAGCATGATCCCTGACGCCTACCGACGACTGGCGCTCGAGCTGGCGGAGTCCAGCGGCGAGTTCATTCGCCCGTACTTCGGCGCGCGCGATCTCGCGATCGAGCTGAAGTCCGACCAGTCGCCCGTCACCGTCGCCGACCGCGGAGCCGAGGAGCGGATGCGCGACCGCATCCAGCGCGCCTTCCCGTCGCACGGCATCATCGGCGAGGAATTCGGGAGCGACCGCCCCGACGCCGAGTGGGTCTGGGTCCTCGATCCGATCGACGGCACCAAGTCGTTTATGACCGCGTGCCCGCTCTTCGGCACGCTCATCGCGCTGCTCCACCAGGGACTGCCCGTCCTCGGCGTCATCCACCAACCGATCCTTCGCCAGCTCATGATCGGCGACGGCCAGCACACGCAACTCAACGGCCGGACCGTGCGCCTGCGTCCGTGCTCGCGCTTGGAAGACGCGACGCTGCTCACCAGCGACCCGCTCAATCCCGCGCGTTACCAGGATGGCGCGGCCTTCGCCGCATTGCAGCAGCGCGCGCGCCTGAGTCGCACGTGGGGCGACTGCTACGGCTACCTGCTCGTCGCCTCCGGCTTCGCGGACCTGATGCTCGACCCGATCATGAATCCCTGGGACATCGCCGCACTGGTGCCGGTGATCCGCGGCGCCGGCGGCGTGATCTCGGACTGGCAGGGCGGCCCCGCCTACCCGGCCTCCTCCACCATCGCCGCCGGACCCGAGCTGCACGCCGCCGTCGTCGCGGCACTCAACCCCCGCCCTGCCGCCTAGGCGCGCAACGGGCCTAGGCCTCGGGCCAGCGCCGCCCTTGACGGGCGCATACCAAGGCGTTGCGCCACCTTCGGCCGAGGTACGGCCGGGCCTTCCAGCCCGATGACGAGGCGCGGAGTGCCCCTTCCGATGCGAGCCTCTTGACCTCACCCACGAACGAAGTTACCGATTATTTCGTGAAATCTACCGTCAGCATCTCGGAGGGTCAAAATTCCTTTCCCGCCCTCATCAAGGCGGCTGAAACGGGTGCGGTCGTGACGGTGACACGGCATGATACACCGGTCGCGTGCGTGATGAGCTACGAGCGCATGGCGGCCGTGGCGGAGACCTTGGAGATCATGAGCAACCCGGCGGCAGCGCGGGCCATCGCCGAGCACCGCGCCGGCAAAGCCAAGTTCGGCCGTCTGAACGACATCCCTGAATGACCCGGGTTCTGCGCACCGCCATTCAGGTGGTCGAGTTCGCGAGTCGCCTTGCTCCAGAGCAGCGGCGGGCGGTCAAGTCGGCGCTGCGGGAGTTGCGTCACGAGCGCGGGGATCTTCGCGCTCTTGAGGGAACACTGGCGGGCTACTACCGGCTCCGCGTGGGAAGGTTCCGCCTCATCTTCAGCTATGCGCGCGACGGCGCGATCGAGGTGATCTTCATCGAGGAGCGCGGCCTCGTCTACGAGGTGTTCGAGGCCGAGTTCGTGAAGCGCCTGAAATCCTAAGGCCGATCGTCCTCCATGGTCCGGGCACCCGCCCCGCCGCTTAGGCGCGGGCCTTGCGCGGGCCCTTCGCCTTCCGTCGCGGGGCCTTGCCGCGGGCGGGGGACCAGTCGGCAGTGACCACCGAGGTGAACCCGCCGCGGGCCTTCCAGTGCGAGATCACCGTCAACTGCCGCGGCTCCAACGCGCGCCCGAGGTCGTCGCAGATGCGATTGGTCACGGCCTCGAAGAAAATCCCTTCGTTGCGGAACGCGTGGAAGTAGAGCTTGAGCGACTTCAGCTCGACGCAGCGCCGATCCGCCACGTACCGCAGCGTGATCGTGGCGAAGTCCGGATGCCCCGTCATCGGGCACACCGAGGTGAACTCATGGTGCGTGTGTTCGATGACGAAGTCCCGCGCCGGAGCGGGATTGGGGAAGAATTCGAGGATCTTCGGATCGGGCATGGTGAAAGGAAAGTGAGGCAACCCCGCGCGGACGGGAAGCGCGAACCAGCGGGGCCCCTCGGCTCCACGCCCGCGCCCCAGCCGCCAACCCTCAGGTCGCGGTCTCGGTGAAGCGCGACTCGCGGATGACCGTGATCTTGATCGTGCTCGGGTACTGCAGTTCGTCCTCGATCCGGTTGCGGAGCGTCTTGGCGAGCTCCCGCGCGCGCTCGTCGGACACCATCTGCGGGGCCACGACCACGCGGATCTCGCGACCGGCCTGGATCGCGAACGCCTGCTGCACGCCCTCGAGCGACAGCGCGAGACGCTCGAGCCGCTCCAGGCGCTGCAGGTAATTGGTCATCGACTCGGCCCGCGCGCCCGGCCGGGCCGCGGACACGGTGTCGGCAAGGATCACGAGCCCGGCGTAGACGGACTCCGGCGGCACCTCCTCGTGGTGGGCGGCGACCGCGTTGACCACGATGGCATTCTCGCCGTGCCGCTTGATGAATTCCGCGCCGATGTGCGCGTGGCTGCCCTCGTACTCTCCGTCCACCGCCTTGCCGAGATCGTGCAGGAGCCCGGCGCGCTTGGCGACGTTCGGGTCGAGGCCCACCTCGCTGGCAATGATCGAGCAGAGGAAGCCCACCTCGACCGAGTGATCGAGGACGTTCTGCGTGTAGCTGAACCGGAACTTGAGCCGCCCGAGGAGCTTCACGACATCGGGGTGCAGGCCGTTGATTCCGAGCCGCTGCACCGCCTCGTCGCCCGAGCGTTGGGCCTGCAGACCGACGTCCTCCTGGGCGCGCTTGACGAATTCCTCGATGCTCGCCGGGTGGATGCGGCCATCCAACACGAGCCCCTCCAGGGCGATGCGGGCGATCTCGCGGCGCACCGGATCGAACGACGAGATCAGCACCATCTGCGGCGACTCGTCGATCAGCAGCGTCACGCCGGTCGCCGCCTCGAACACCTTGATGTTGCGCCCCTCGCGGCCGATGATCCGGCCCTTCATGTCCTCGCTGGGCAGCTGGACGATGGTGGCGGTGAGATCATTGTTGGGCCGGGACGCCAGCCGCTGCATCGCGGCGATGAGGATCCGCTTGGCCTCGCTCGCGACTTCCTGGTCGGAGCGCTCCAGCACCTCGCGGCGGAGCGCCCGCAGCTCGTCCTCGCATTCGGAAAGCACCTCGGCGCGCAGCTGGCGGCGGATTTCCTCGCCGTCCATGCACGCCAGCCCCTCCAGGCGCCGCCGGAGGGACTTGGACAGCGTCCGCATCGCATCGCGGGCCTGGCGCACGGCGGCGGTCTCGCGGGAGAGCCGTTCCTCGCGCTGCTCCATCTGGCGGTCGAGGATCACCAGCGACTCCTCGTGGGAACGCAGCTCGCGGAGCTTGAGATCGACCTCGATCTCGCGGCGGTCGAATTCGCGGTTGGCCTCGGCGCGGCGCAGCTGGATGTCGGCCTCGGCGCGCTGCTTGGCCTCCTCGGCGGCCACGGCGGCCTCGCGGCGGGCGACCTCGACCAACTGGTCGGCCTTGGTCGCGGCGAGCCGGCGCGCCCCTCGGGTCAGCACCCACGACACCCCCAGACCGATCACGAGCCCCGCGACGGCGGCCACCCCGAAGTGCACGGTCCAGCCGTCATCTTGGACGGCCAGCAGGACGGCAAACTCGGAGGCTCGGGCACTCACAGAACGCGGAAGCCTGTGCCGCCGATGAAAAATCACAAGTATTTACCCCTGAACCGGGACCGTGAGGACGGGCCCGACGGCGCGGGAGGACGCTCCGGATCCGCTGACGGCGCGGGAGGGGCCACACCCGGCGTCGGGGCGCGGGATGAGGATTGCGGGAAAGGTCCGGGAGCGTTTGCCTTCCCATGGCCGTGATCACCTCCAACCCGCTCGCCCTGACGCGCCTTTTTCGAACCACGACGCGCGGTCGGTGGGATTGGCTTTCGCCGCTGGCGATTCTCCTGCTCAGTGCGATCGGGGTGATCTTCATCTACAGTGCCCAGTTTTCGACCCCGCAGAAGAACTGGGTCTCGCAACTGGTGTGGCTTGGGGCGGGCGCGGCGCTGTACATCACGGTGTCGCTCATCGACTACCGTTTTTGGCTGAACGTGGCGCACCTGTTCTACTTTGGGTGCCTCGTGCCGCTTCTGCTCGTCCTAATCCCCGGAATCGGTTCCGAGCGGTTCGGGGCGCAGCGCTGGCTGGATTTCGGGTTTTTCGCCGTCCAGCCGTCCGAAATCGCCAAGGTCGGGGTGCTGCTGTTCGGCGCCAGCATCCTCGTTCGCTCCCCCGTGGGCTCGGTGCGTCAGTCTCTGGGGGTTCTCGGCAAATTGGCCCTTGCGGTGGGTTTGCCCGTATTGCTTATCATGCTTCAACCCGACTTGAAGTCGGTGATCGTGCTTCCGCCGATGGTTTTCTCGATGCTCTACGTCTCGAAACTCTCCACCCGCTTCTTCGCGGGTGCACTGGGAGTCTTCCTGCTCGTCGTGGGGCTGGTGGCCTGGGACAGCCATTCGTACGTGCGGTACATGCAGGAGCACAAACTGGATTTCCACCGCGACAAGGGGGCCTATGAGGAACGTACGTGGTTCCCGTTGAAGGACTACCAACGGAACCGCATCCTCACGTTCGCCGCCCCGGAAACCATCGATCCCTCGGGGACGAAGGACGCGTGGAATCTGAATCAGTCGCTGATCTCCGTGGGGAGTGGCGGGCTGTCGGGCAAAGGTTGGACGCGCGGCACGCAGGCCCAGTTGGGGTACCTGCCTCCGGCCGTGGCGCACAACGATTTCATCTTCTCGGTCATCGCCGAGGAATCAGGATTTTTGGGAAGCCTCACGGTTCTCGGCCTGTTTGGGATAATGATGTTCAATGGACTCCGCATCGCCGGTCTCTCCCGAGACCGCTTCGGCACACTCCTCGCCCTCGGGGTGACCGTGCTGTTCGCGGTGCACGTGTTCGTGAACATCGCCATGACCATCGGGCTGGTGCCCATCACGGGCATACCACTTCCCTTCATTAGCTACGGTGGCTCCTTCGTTCTCAGTTGCTGCTTGCTGCAAGGACTGGTCCAAAGCGTCTATCGATTCCGCAAGGATTTCACATGAGCGTGATGTCCTGCATCGATAACGACCGCTTTGCCGGAATCTCCTGCACTGCGACTGCCGAGCGGGGGTGCCCCGTCCGTAACCAGGACACACACCACCATGAGCGAGTCATCGCACTCCCCCGCCCCGGACGCCGGCAACGGCGATCCCACTGATCCCGCACAGTTCGACGCCGAGCTGACCAATCCGCCACCGGTCACCGAGCCGCCGCAGGTCAACTCCGCCGACCTCAAGAACGGCGCCGTCGAGCGCTCGAAGCAACGCCCGCTGCTCCAGAAGATCCTCAGCGTCTTCCAAAAACAGAAGGCGTCCTACCGCGAGCTGATCATCAACTCCGAGCCTCTCGAGAAGCGAGTCGCGCTGCTCGTCGACGGCCGCCTCGAGAAGTTCGAAATCGAACGCCACTCCGACGACCGCATGGTCGGCGGCATCTACAAGGGCCGGATCAAGAACCTCGACCCAGGCCTCAAGGCCGCCTTCGTCGACATCGGCTACGCCAAGAACGCGTTCCTCCACTACTGGGACATGCTCCCGGCCGCCGCCGACTCGTCCGTCGAGGTCGTCCGCGTCAACAAGAAGAAGGACGCTGGCCCCCGGACGGCCGAGCCGACCGTCAAGGACATCCCCAGCCTCTACCCGCCGGGCAGCGAAATCGTCATCCAGGTCACCAAGGGCCCCATCGGCACCAAGGGCCCCCGGACCACGACCAACCTCTCCATTCCGGGCCGCTACCTCATCCTCACCCCGTATTCCGACGGCTGCGGCATTTCCCGCAAGATCGAGGACATCCATGAGCGGAAGCGGCTGAAGCAGCTGATCAACGAGCTCACCATCCCGGAAGGCATGGGCGTCATCGTCCGCACCGCCGGCGAGGGCAAGAAGGCCCGCTACTTCGTCCGCGACCTCCACATCCTGCTCAAGAAGTGGGAGGAGATCAGCGCCAAGATGCAGTCAGAGCGCCCCCCGGCCAACCTCTACCAGGAGCCGGACTTGGTCGAACGCACCGTCCGCGACTTCCTCACCGAGGAGGTCGACCGCGTGCTGATCGACAACCGGGATGACTACGAGCGGACGGCGAACCTCGTCGGCCTGATCTCGAAGCGTTCCAGCTCGAAGATCGCGTTCTACAAGGACAGCATCCCGATCTTCGAACGCTTCAACATCGAGCGGCAGATCGAGCAGACCTTCCACCGCAAGGTGACCCTCCCGAGCGGCGGTGAAATCATCATCGACGAGACGGAGGCCCTGATCGCGATCGACGTGAACACCGGTTCGCACAAGAACCGCTCCGGCGACGAGAAGAACACGATCTACGCGGTCAACCTCGAGGCCGCCGTCGAAATCGCGCGGCAGATCCGCCTGCGCAACCTCGGTGGCCTGATCATCTGCGACTTCATCGACATGAAGGAGCGGCGCCACCGCAACGGCGTGTACGAAAAGATGGTCGAGAGCATGGCGGAGGATAAGGCGAAGAACCACATCCTCCCGATTTCCCAGCTCGGCATCCTGCAGATGACGCGCCAGCGCCAGCAGGAGTCGCTCTCGAGCAACCTGTACACGGACTGCCCGTACTGCCGCGGCCGCGGCATCGTGAAGAGTGCGACCACGATGTCGGTCGAGCTCCAGCGCCGCCTCGGCTCGGTCGCCCGCCGCATCCAGCTGCGCAACGACGGCAAGGAGTACAGCCTGCGTGTGCTCGTGCACCCCAGCATCCTCGAGCGCCTGCGCAGCGAGGACGCCGACCTGCTCGTGCGCGTGGAGAAGCTCTACGGCGTGAAGCTCGCCTTCCGCGCCGACCCGAACTACCACGTCGAGAACTTCAAGATCGTGAACGCCGGGACGGGCGAGGAGTACCGGTAGGCGTAAAACCTTCCCCGTCTGCCCTCCGGCCTCCGGCCGCGCGACCCCTATCGACCCTCCCGTCGATTTCCAGACCCGGCCTTCATCGGCCGGGTCTTTTCTTATCCGGTCACCGCGTTCGGAGACTTATTCCATGAAATCCATTCCTTCCACTCACACCCCCGCGCCGATCCACCCCCAGGTCCGCGTGGGGCACGTCCACCTCAAGGTCGCCGATCTGGAGCGTTCCCTCGCCTTCTACCGCGACGTGCTCGGCTTCGAGGTCACGCAGCGCTTCGGCGCCCAAGCGGTGTTTCTCTCGGCCGGGGGTTACCATCACCACCTCGGGCTCAACACCTGGGAGAGCGCCGGCGGCCGTCCTCCGGCGCCCGGCACCACCGGACTCTACCATGCGGCGTTTCTCTATCCGACCCGCGCCACCCTCGCCGACGCCCTGCGCCGACTGCTCGCCGCCGGCATCCCGCTCGACGGCGCCGCGGACCACGGCGTGAGCGAGGCACTCTGCCTCCGAGGGCTGCGTCGATCCCTCCTCGATGAAGGATGTCGTCGCAGGGTTGGAGTCCGCGGATCGATCGTGGGCCAGGGCGCTCGCGGCCTTCTCGGAGGAGTGACGCGAGGCGAAGCTCCTCTGCAGGACCTTCGCCCGGCCTTCCGCCGGACACACTCCCGCGTATCATCTCCCCAAATCCGGCTTGTTTTTCACGCCAGTCAGACGGGTCTTTGGACGAACAGCCGCGTCGTGACCTCAACCAAGCAAGTCGGAGCCTCCGAAGCCAAAACCACGCTCCCCGCGCTGCTCGCGCAGGTGAGCCGCGGGCGCGAGATCGTCATTACCACGCACGCGCGCCCAATCGCCCGTGTTGCGCCCGTGGCAACACCTGGTTCCCACGATCGTACAGTCTTCGCCCGCATCCGCGCCCTACGTCCTCGCCTGCCTCTCGCGAAGGGGAGACCTCGGTCGAGTTGATGGATCAGGGGCGTCGCACTTGATGCCGCCTACCTTGGTCCGGCGATGCGTTGCGACGCCTCACCCGCTTACACCGATTCCGCGCTTTGCACATCCGCGCGGTCGGCGGAGGTCCCGGTGCTCGGAGGGTCTACGGGGGCGAGCCCGCGGACGCAGCGCGTCCGCCCCGCCAAGCCCTCCGGACGCGGTTGAGTTTTCAGCCGAACTTCCTTTCACTCCTTGCATGAACTCGGCGATCGATCCTGCGTGCTCTGATCCCGCCTGCGCCTGCCGCGAGCCCACCCCCGCGAGCCCGGGAGCCGGCATGACCGTTTCGCAGCTCAAGGCGGCACTCGCGGCGGCTCCTGAGTTACCCCTCACCGTGTTGTGGACCGACGGGGAGGCGATCGAGCCGCACTTCCACGTGACCGAGGTCGGCCGCGTGCAGAAGGACTTCGTGGACTGCGGCGGGACCGTCCGCCGGCTGGTGACGTGCCTGCTGCAGACGTGGGTGGGCGACGATGTCGACCACCGGATCACCGGCGGAAAACTCCTCAAAGCCTTCGCTCACGCCGCGCCGGTGCTCGGCACGGAGGACTTACCGGTGGAACTCGAATACGAGACCTGCAACGTCGTCCAACTCGTCGTCGCTTCGGCAAAACGCGAGGACGACCGTCTCGTGCTGCAGCTCGGCTCCAAGCACACCGACTGCCTGGCCAAGGAACTCTGCGTCCCGTCCGGCCGGGGAGCGACCCAAGGCTGCTGCTGATCCGAGCCGCTGGACTCTGAGAGGTCGCCCGCGTCGATCCGCTACGCCTTCGGGATCCGACGCCTCAGAGCCGCCTCATTCGCCCTTGCGCTCGCGCTCGAGCTTGCCCTTGTGGCGGCCGGAAGGGTCGCCACGGTCCGGGATGCCACCCGCCGGGTTGAGTTGATCGAGGACCACCTGCAGTTCGCGCCGGGCCGCCTCCGCGGCCGGGCCTCCGGAGCCAGCAGGCACCGGACGCTCCGCGAAGGGCGCCCGGCTGAGGTCGAAGAGTTCTCCGGATTGGTTGAGCTTGAACCCCGCGTTCCGCACCCACCAGTTCCGCGCCAGTTGGTTGAAAACCCAGGTCCGGTGCGGCACATCCGACCCGCGCAGCCGCGACGCGAAGCTCCGGCCATCAATCACCCGGCCCGCCACTCGTCGGCGCCCGCACTGGGACGAATCCATCAAGCCGCACAGCGAAACGGCGCACCTCACCGCCAACGGCGTGGTTTCTGGTAAATGCGAGGCGAAAAGCTGGCGAACTTAGTCTTGAAAGTCCCGAACGCTCAACCGACAGCGGCAGGGACGCCTCGTTCAATCGCATTGAGGGTCATGCCGTCACGCCTGACCACCAGCACCTCTTCGATCAGGGACGCGTCACAGCTTCCGCACAAGCCCGACTGCAGCGTTCGCCGCTCGGGCGGAGATGGAACGCGCAGCGACGGCGGCCGTTGCCGGACTCGGGAGGGATTTGACGGCGCGTCGGCGCAACCGCACAGCCAACGATGGTCGTGTTGAATAATTCCAGCCTAGCCCCTGAACTGAAACGCGAAGAGATCCGCGTCCTTTAGTTCGAAGCGCAGTCGTACCGGTCGACCGCCAATCTCGCGCACGTCGCTACCAACCTTCCACGTCACTTGCCGCCCGATGGCGTCACCGAAAATCCGGGGGCAGTCATCAAGAGCGAAACCGGGGAGCGGCTTGCCATCCATATCCTGTATCTCGACACGCACGCTGCCAGCGGCGGAGGTGGCAAAATTGAGTTCCAAATGCCGACCGCTGAAACGCAGCGGCTTGGTGATTATTTCGCCTCCGCTCAGCGGCGCCTCCACGGAAACGAAGCCGTCAAGCCGCAGGGTGAAGCGCCGGAGAACACTGCTTATCCCCGTCCAGTAGCTCTCCGTCGCATAAAACGAAAGCTCGTTTGGAGCGCCAGGGAGTGCGGACTTGGTTTCCACGAGGTGCCAACCGCCAAACAAATGGCCATAATTCCATGTGCCTTCTCGTTCAGGACCCGGTCGGATGAAGGCCTCGTTCCAACGTTTGAAGGTCACCCCGTCCCGGCTGGCCATCAATAGAGTCTCACTAAGGGCGGACCCGTAGCGTTCGCTTGCCAGCGCGCGCATTTCGCGCGCTGCGGGTTCGGGCAGGGCGCGCATGGACGGGGACCACTGGCGCACACGCTCTGGGCCCGCCGGGCCCCGAGCATCATCCGCCGCAGCCTGACCGAGTTCCGGCTCGATGTACCGTACCGGGAAGCCAACCAGCAAGTGGGGGGCGCGGTGATACGGCTTGATCTGATTCGTGTAAAGATGCTCCGGCGGTGAGTCTACGTAGCTAAGATCCGACTGATTCTCCCAAAGTAGGAAGTCCTTGGACGTTGCGGTGCGGATATCCCGCACACCAACGTAGGGCGAGTCAGCAGTGCCTCTGGAAAAGACGCGCCAATAGGCGCGGTACTCGCCACGCACGTCGTCCCAAAACGCAAGATTCTGCGAATCGAATGAACCGTCCGTGATGACTGGCCGAGGACTCATGGGCGACCAACGGATGCCGTCCGGCGACTTGAACGCCAGCAGGCCTCGCGGTGTCCTCGAAAAGAGAAACGCCTTGTAGCGAGCATCAGCAGGTGCAGCAGGGTTCTCGTCCTTGAAGACCGCGGGGCTGTTGGTCTCGACGTCAACGCCGCCGACCCGCCCACTGGGAATAACGATATTGTTGGCCTTCGATCCCCTGAACTCGTGCAAGCCGAGTTCCGGGCGGCGCCAGCGAATGCCATCGTCGCTCTCCGCGTAGCACAAATAGGTCACGCGGTCGTCGGTATCGAGTTTATGGGGAGTCACGGTCAGCTGCCAGGCTCGGTAGTACATGCGGTAGAGCGTACCGTCATGGAAAATGCTGTGATACCCAGTTGCACTGCCCTCCCATGGAGCATCGTGCTCCATGACCGCCTCGCGCGCCACCGGCGCGTGCAGGCGCATCCGGGCCCCGCCGTTCAACTGGTCCACCAGCTGGCCGTCGACGAAAAGTTCGAGCCGGGAACCGATGTCGATCACGGCAGGGGACTGGACGGGCACGCCATAAGCCAGCGCGGAAAGCAGCGCGGCCATCAAAGGCAGAACTACGCGGATAGGATTTGGGGAGTGCATATTGAGTTCATGGCCCGAGCTGGGAATTCGTCCGGCCGGCTCGCGTCACGAGGTCCGGAGCAACGGGTTGCAACTACGGCTAGTCCCTGAATTGGAAAGCATACAGATCAGCATCCTTGAGCACAAAGCGCAGCCGCACTGCGCGGCCGACGAGCGGAGCGACATTCCATCCAAGCTCGGCCTGTCGGCGGTTGGCATCAAGACGCGCCACGATTCGATCCGTCGCCTTCGGCCAGCTCTCGCCGATGTCCCAGCCTTGGTTATCCCAGTTCACTCGGCGCTCAATCTCATCGCCGAAGATCACCGCCGCATCCTTGAGCGCATAGCCGGGAATCGGCTGGCCGGAGGCATCTTGAATCTCAACCTGAACACTCCCAGCCGCCGATGTGGCGTAGTTTATGAGAAGCTGGCTCCCACGAAAAATCAGCGGCTTGGTCACGACTTCCCCTCCCGCAGCCGACGCATTTAGGGAGACGAATCCGTCCGGCCGGATCACCAGCCGGCGAAGACGCGCGCTAGGCAGACGTACGTGTTCGACGAGGTAGACAGACGTCTCCTCCTCGCCCGTAGGCACAACACCTGTGGCAACCGCATTGCTCCGGTCCGTCCAGTTGAGAATCCCAGGACCCGGCCGCACCCATGCCTCGAGGAAACGGCGCTCCCAACGGAATCCGTCTCGGCTGGTCATCAAGACGGAGTCTGACACTCCTTCACCGCGCAGCAGATCGTAATCGCGCGGCAGATTCGCCTGCCGGATGGGCAGAAGACGCATGGGAAAGCCGAGGAACACGTGCGGCGCTCGATAGTAGGGCGTCATCGCGTTTGTGTAAAAGTGCTCCGCTGGTGCGGGGCCCATCTCGATCCGGGCGGTATCCGTCCACACGCGAAAATCCTTTGAGGTGGCCACGCGGATGCCACGGATCCTTTCACCCCTCTCCGGTTCGGGGTAGAAGCCTCTTACGTAGGCAAAGTACTGCTGGCGCACCGAGTCCCAAAAGACGATGTTCTGCGAATCAAAAAAACCGTTGGTGATGATCCGGTCGTCGGAAGCCAGCCGCCAGTTTACGCCGTCCGCCGACACGTATCCGAACAGCCCGCGTCGGCCGCCGCCCACCCCCTTGTAGCGCTCCGATGCGGGAGTGGCCGGGTTTTCGTCCCGAAAGGCGGCGAAGTTGTGTGCCACCTCGTCGACGAAGGGAATGATGTTGTTTTCCCGACTTCCCTTAAACTCATACAACCCGAGATTGGGCCTGCGCCATTCGATTCCGTCTTCGCTTTCCGCCATGCATACGAAATTCTCCCAGCCTTCCCCGCTTGCCGGGGCAGCGCGCCCCGGTACCGCACGGTAGTACATTCGATACCCCTGTCCGTCTTTGAAGACGCTGACGTAGTGGCAGTTGTTACCCTCCCATGGAGCATCGAACTGCAAGGCAATTTCCGCCTTTCGAGGTTCATGCATCTTCCAAGAAAGCCCGCGGTGCGAATCGACGATCGCCTCGTCGATGAATAGCTCGCGCCTCGACCCAATTTCGACCGGAACGGGACCCTTATCCGCCATCAACTCGAACCCAGCTCCCGCCATCGCATAGCAGGCGGCCGCGACAATACCCGGACGAGCGAACGCCCGAATCAAAATTGGGGTGAGGCGAATGGAAATTGTACTGACCATAGAGGGATTGAATCTACTTGAACTGAAACGCGTAAACGTCGGCGTCCTTCAGCACGAAGCGCAGCCGCACCGCGCGGCCGGCGAGGCGGCTCACGTCCGCGGAGCGGCGCCACGTGACCGCACGTTCGAGGGTGTCGCCGAACATCGTGTCCGATTCCGCCAGAGAAAATCCGGGGATCGGCCGGCCGTCGGGCTCCTGGATTTCCACGCGCACCCGGCCGACGATCGAGGTGGCGAAGTTCAGCCGCAGCTCCGCGCCGGAGAAGCGGATCGACTTGGTCACAAGCTCGCCGCCGGAATAGGGCGCCGAGGCGGAGACGAAGCCGTCGAGGCGAAGCGTGTACCGGCGCAGGACCATGCTGTTGCCAGTCCAGAGGTCCTCACCCGCGTAGAGCGAGAGCTCGTTCGGAGCACCGGGGAAACGAGAGCGGGTTTCAATCGCATGCCACACGGTAAAGAGTTGGCCATAGGCCCAGGCACCGGGGCGCTCGATGCCGGGACGCAGGAAGGCCTCCATCCAGCGCCGGAAGGTCACACCGTCCCGGCTGGTCATCAACACGGTGTCCGTCAGCGCCGATCCGTACCGCTCGCTTGCACTGGCGCGCATTTCGCGGTGCTCGAGTTCCGGGAGCGCCCGCATCGAGGGCGACCACTGGCGGGTCTGCTCCGGTCCCGCCGGGCGGCGGGCGTCATCGAGCACGCCCTCCGGCAACTCGGGCTCCGCGTACCGGGTGGGGAATCCAATCAGCAGGTGCGGCGCGCGGTGGTACGGGTGGACTTGGTTGGTGTAGAGGTGCTCTTCCGGCGCGTCGCCGTAGCTGAGGTTCGCCATGTCCTCCCAGTGAATCAGGTCCTTCGACGTCGCGGTACGGATCGCCCGCACGCCAAGGTGCACGGCGGCACCGTCGACTGACCGACCGTAGCTCAAGGCCGGCCCGGACGCGGCGGGCGGCGTCACCCCTCCGGAGTTCAGCGCGAGCGTCGCCTCCCGCGGATCGCGGGAAAAGTACCGCCAGTAGGCGCGGTATTTGCCGATCGTCGGATCCCAGAACGCGAGGTTCTGGGAATCGAACGCGCCCTCGGTGATCACGACCTCGGGGTGCAGCAGCGACCAGCGCAGCCCGTCCGGCGACTTGAGCACGAGCAGTCCGCGCTTCGGCGAGCGGGAGTGCACGATGGCCTTGTAGCGCGCGTCCGCCGGCGCCGCGGGATTGCCGTCCTTGAACACCGCCGCCGCCCCGGCGTCGAGGTCAACGCCGGGGATCATGCCGTTGAGGATGACGATGTTGTTCTCCTTCGAACCTTCAAAGGCGTTCAGGCCGAGGTTGGGGCGCCGCCAGTGGATGCCGTCGTCGCTCTCCGCGTAGCACAGCGGCACCGCCGCCAGGTAAGACTTGTCCCGCTTCTTGTCGTACTCGCTGAAGGGATCGATCTGCACCCCCTTGTAGTACATCCGGTAGCGGTCGCCGTCTTGGAAGATGTTGAAATAGCCACTCCCACTGCCCTCCCACGGAGCGTCGGTCACGAAGGTCTCCGGCTCCGGCTTCGGTTCATGGAGCCGCAAGCGCGCCTCACCCGTGAGACGCTCGATCAAGTGCTCGTCCACGAAGAGTTCCCGCCGCGACCCGATGTCGGTGACGGCGGCGTCTCCTGCCGCGGCCGGAGCGGTCGACAGCAGGCCGCACACCCCCAAACCAACAGCCACGAGGAAGCCTCCCCGCCCCCCCAAGCCCCACCGCAGAGACCGTGGCGCTGACCGCCTTTGGGCCTGACGTGTTGTCGGCCCTGCGCTCCGCACCGCCAACTGCAATGGGAGGGAATCGATTTTCATGGCGTTCATAAAATGTGGGCGGGCGGAGAGCGTCCAGGGACCCGGGCGGGGGCTTAACTATCCTCTGACTCGCTCTGCGGACCGATGCCTAGAACCGGTAGTCAACGCTGAATTTCACCGTGCGACCAGGATTGGTGTACAGCCAAGTAGCGTTCTCTCCACCATCGATGTAGAATTTGTCGAAAACGTTGTCGAAATTCAACGCCACGCGGTAGCGCTTAGCCTCGTACGCGATGAGCGCCGTGGAGGTCTGGTAGGCTGGGGCGATGAACTGACGGGCCTGACCCGCAACGCTCGCAAACGGCACGTCGCCCTTGCGATAGACTCCGAAGCCGAACTTCAGACCGCTGAGCGCTCCCTGGGAGAGAGACTGCGAGATATAGGCACTCCAAGTGTCATTGGTTACCCCGTTGGGCCGCAGTCCCGCAGAGTCTTTCTGATCACCGGAATAGTAGGTCAAGATCGCTTGGAACGGCCCAATTGGCGTCTGAAGATAAGTGCCGAGGTCCGCTTCGAAGCCCTTGTTCGTTTCCGTTCCTCGCTGGTCAATGCCGCCGGTGCCATCGGGCAACGGGAAGAGCACTCGCACTTTCGTCAGCGCCATATCGAAAACCGCCACACTGCCGAAGAATCGGCCGTCCGAAGTTTCCACCTTGGCGCCGAACTCGCGGTTCGTTCCCAACGACGGCTCCAAGGGCAGGCCATTACGCGGGCCTCCCACGAAGGTTCCGGAGTTGAAGATGAACGACTCGGAATAGTTGTAGTAGATACTGATCGGATCGATCGGCTTGGCCACAACACCCCATCGCTTGACCAACTTATTGTCGTCTAGGACTGAAATCACCCGGTTGATCTTGTTGGTGGTGGAGTTGTGAAACTCGTTGTAGCGCAGCCCACCGACGACGATCAGTCGGGAATCGAATGCCAAAATCTGGTGCTGTACATAGCCCGAGTCCTGACGTGCTCGGGTGTCAGTCGACGAAGGCGCGGGTTGGCCTGGGGTCGCGATCGAACGCGAGAACGTCGGGAAGGCAGCCCCGTACGACGGCGCCGCGGTATTCAACGGCGGCATGAACACCCCATCTACCACGCCAAAGCCATGGGACCCAGTCGTGATTCCTCCGAACGAGAAAGCATGCTCCAACCCACGCGTGGAGAGGGTCTTCACGAAATCGACCACTCCAGTTACCACTTTCTCCCCCTGAAAGACGTTCTGGTACGTCCGGTTCATCATACCGGTCGACGCGTTCGTGAGTCCGTTCGCGTTGATGCGGTTCCAGTCCGTATCCATCGACGTCATCTTCAGCTCGAGATTGGCGATGAATGTCGGCGTGAGCTGACTCTTCAGAGAAAGGCCGCCGTAGTGGGCAAAATTCGGACCATCGACCCAGTTCTCAAAGAGCGAAAAGTCGGCCGGCAGCTTCGTCAGCTCGCCATTGGTGTTCGCGTTGATCTGGGAAAGAATCTGGTCCTTCTGGTAGTAGCTGTAGTCGAAAGAAACCGAGGTCGCCGCCGTTAGCTTCTTATCGACGGCGAAACTGAAGAAGCGATCTTCGAAGTACTCGAAGCGCCGCGCCCCATCGGAATCCGTCATCGCAACGGTCGCTCGATAGTTGGCCTCGCCGATTCCGAGCGGCCCGGAAGAGGTGGCTTCAACGCGACGGAAGTCGAAACTGCCGACCGTCGCCCGCACCGAACTCTGGCGCTTGGCCGTCGGACGCTTGGTGACGATGTTCATCAACCCGCCAGTCGCGGAAGCCTGACCGTACAGCAAAGCTGCCGGACCCTTCACGATCTCAAGACGATCGACGTCGTAGAGCGGGACATTGAAGTTTCCCCCGAAGGGCACGCCATCCTTGAGGAAGCCGCGCACTCGGAAACCGCGAATAAACATATCTCCCAACAGGCTGGTGCGCTTGTTAACTCCGCTTGACCCATACTTCAGAGCCTCGATCGGATTGTCTTGGGCCAGATCCAAGATCAACTCGTTATTCACGATCTGAATGTTCTGGGGAATGTTCACGAGGCGCTGATTGCTGCGCGTTCCCGCCATCGTGTTCTTCGCGAAGAATCCCTTGTCGCGATCAGAAACGACCTCGAACGTGGGTAAATTGACGGCTCGTTGCGTTTCGGTCGAATCAGCAACCTGAGCAGAAAGCTCGGGTGCCACGGACAGTAACGCGAGGCTGGCAGACAGTCGCGCCCAGAGGGAGTTATTTTTCACGGTGTTTTTGGGAGGTTGAGTGTTCGGGGTGGAGTCGCCGTTCGCGCTGCCGGCGACCGGAGCCCGCACGATGACAAACACCCCCGTCTTGGGGTCTCTGACCGCACTGAGTCGTGTGCCAGCCAGCATGACTCCCAACGCCTCGACCGCGCTAAACCGGCCGAGCACGGCATTGGTCATCTCGCCCTCGACCCGGTCCTTCATGAAGATGATCTGTTCCCCCGAAACCCCGGCGAAACGGTTCAGGGTCTCAGCGGCGGCCCCAGCGGGGAGGTCATAACTACACTTGCTCGTCTCTTCCGATCCAGCGGCGAGGGCCGACGAGGCTACTGCGCAGCAAAGTGCGGTCCTAACGAAGTGGGGATGCGGAACGATTCGGTACGCCATACGACGAAGCTTCGACACCACTACAACGCAGCGACTCACGAAATGGGTTAGTGACTCTCGCATACCCGATCGCGCCATCCCGAAGTCCGCTGGCTCCCTCCTTCGTCCGGACACCCCAAAGGCTCGGAATCCCGCCCTCAGCGCAGTTGTGAGAGAGGAGAACACTGCGAACAAAACCAACGGCGTGCCGCAGCTACGGCCGCGCGCGGCGCAACAGAATTTCCCCCGAGGACCGTCGCTCGACCACGATTTGTCCATCACGGGCGAGCAGATTCACGAACGCGTCGACCTGACCAGCGGCGAACGTGCCGCCAATCCGCCTTTCACCGATCTCCGGATCCTCCAGGATCAACTTTCGCTCATTGCGCTGGTTGAAGAACACAATCGCATCCCGCAACGGCAAGTCAGCAAAGGTCGTGACTCCGGACCATGCTCGTTTCACGTCTTCGACGACTCTCGGCGGGACCTGCTCAACAAGGACTGCGAGGCCGGACTCCTCTGGGCTGAACGTCGCTCGCTCTCCAGCCACCAACAGAGGCCGCCCTTTCGGAAGCAGGGGGGCCGATGCATCGCCCGCGTCCGTGATATCGACCTTGCCCTCCGTCACGAGCACCTCGATGCCTGAATTGACGAACGCGACTGAGAAAGAAGTACCGACCGCACGGACGCGAATTCCTCCTGCACTCACGAAGAACGGACGCGTGACATCATGCGCGACGGCAAAATGCGCAGCACCCGCGGTCAACTCCACGCGTCGAGTCTCCCGGGAAAAGGCAACCTCGACCCGAGAGCTTACACTCAAACCCAAAGTGGAACCGTCGGAGAGATCGTAACGCCGCTGGGAAGTGGCAGCCGTAACATATTCACGCGAAGAACCCGCGCCACTGGCCAGTATCGACCAGACTCCAGCGACAATCGCCAGCGCTGCGGCGAGGCCGACCGCCCACGCCGGAAATCGCAGCGGCGACCGATGCGGCTCCGGCTCCCGTACCGCCAGGTGCGCCAAAAGGGAGACCCGAATCGCCGGCAATTCGGAGACCAGCGCAAACGCCCGATCCGCGCGATCAAACGCCTTCGCGTGGCTAGGGTCGGCCGCCCGCCACGCGAGGAAAACAGCCTCTCGCCCCGGGCCGAATCCCTCGTCGCGTTCGCAAATCCACGCAGCCGCCTCGGTTTCGATCGCTTCGTTGTCTGACGAAAAGTCGGGTTGACGCGAATTCATGAGGCGATCTGGTCAGCGGATTTAGTACCAGCCAAGAGGCCGCGATCATGGAAGAAACGTGTGCAATCTTTAACCCCCTTGATCATGTGAACCTTCACTGTTTCCGGCGAAATCCCCAGCCGCGCCGCTATGTCCTTGTAGGACAGTCCATCCAGATGGCGCAGCATCATCACCTGCCGACATCGATCAGGCAGTGCGAGAATCGCCTCCAGCAGCACCTCAAGGTGCTGCTCCTTCTCCGCAGCACTCGTCGAGTCCGGCGACTGACTGAGCAGTTCGAGCTCAACCGCCTCGCTTAACTCCTCGTTCGAGAGGCGCCTCTCACGACGGAATTGGTCGATTGCAGCGTTTCGAGCGGCCGTGAATAGAAATGCGCGCGGGCACGTGACGCGTCCGTTCTCTTGGGCCTTCAGCGTGCGAACATACACATCTTGAAGAAGGTCATCATGGTCCGGAAGCGCCGGAAAGCGCTTCAACAGATACGCTCGAAGGGCTGGTTCACAGGGCAAAACCTGTTGGGAAAACCAACGGGCTTGGTCGGCCGTGGTCATGCGTCGGGGTGCATTTGGACCCCGGAGACAATGATGGGGAAATCCCGGCGGCGAGAGTTTAAAAGTGTAACCGCCAATAAATTTTCCCGACCCCGACTAACCCATCAGCCGCTACCAAGCGTCTTGAGAAAAGCTTTACCCACCAAACCTCGGTACTTCACTCCCACCCCGGCTCGAACGACAGGCAACGAGGAACCGCGGAGATGGCTAGGCAGCGCCCGTTTCCCTCATCTCCCGCGCCTTCGGCTTGAGCCCGGAACAAGCTACGAGTCGAAATACCTGAGGCGGACGCAACGAGCCCGAAGAGGGTGGAGATCGGACGGTACCCTGTCCATGTTCACTGGCCCACTCCCCCTCGAGACCCCGCGGTGGGCAGCGACGTAGGGCACCTTGGTCAGGCTAACGGCTTTTCGGCGGTGCCCGAGCGGGCCTTGCGCTCCCGCTCGAGCTTGCCCTTGTGGCGGCCGGAAGGATCGCCACGGTCCGGGATGCCACCCGCCGG
>JBEIGD010000002.1:0-172767 GCA_040382075.1 Opitutaceae bacterium | reverse complement strand
TCCGGCCGGACTGCGCGCGCAGTCCGCCGCCTCGGCGAACCGTACGCCCGGTTCCAACTCCGACATCCGGGTGGCGGTCGTGGGTGTTCGGGCGCAGGGCGCCGGGCACATAAAGACGTACTACAAGATGTCGGGCGCACGGCTCGTGGCGATCTGCGACGCCGACACCGAGGTACTCCAGCAGCGGGCGGCCGATGCCGCGAAGGAAGGAATCACCGTCGCGACGTACCAGGATTACCGGAAGCTTCTCGCCGCCCCTGGGGTCGATGCGGTGGTCATCGCGACGCCGAATCACTGGCACTCCCTGATGACGATCTGGGCGTTGGAGGCCGGCAAGGACGTCTACGTCGAGAAGCCGCTCTCGCACAATATTTGGGAGGGCCGTCAGGCCGTCGAGGCCGCCCGCTACTACAAGAAGCAGATTGTCCAAGCCGGCACGCAGAACCGCTCCTCGCTGGATATCCGGAAGGCGATGGAGTTCATTCGCTCGGGACAGCTCGGCAAGATCACCCATGTCCGTGGCCTATGCTACAAGCGACGAGAGAGCATTGGTCGCGCGCAGGGACCTCAGGCGGTGCCGGCGAGCATCAACTACGACCTGTGGACCGGTCCCGCCGACCTCGTTCCGCCGCATCGCAATGGTTCCCGCGGTCCGGTGCATTATGATTGGCATTGGTTCTGGAACTACGGTGGCGGCGACATCTCGAACCAAGGCATTCACCAGGTGGACGTGGCCCGCTGGTTCCTGGGTGAGGACGGTCTGCCGCGTTCGGTGTTCAGCATTGGTGGCCGCTTCGGTGAGGCGGACGACGCGGAGACGCCGAATACGGAGATCAGTGTGTTCGATTATGCGACGGCTCCCTTGATTTTTGAAGTGCGCGGGCTGCCGATGCGCACGGGCATGAATGCCATGGACAACTACCGCGGCGCGCGCGTCGGCGTGATCGTGCACTGCGAGGGCGGCTACGTGCACATTTCCGAGGCGGGCAACGTCGCCATCTACGACGCCGCGGGCAAAAAGCTCGCCACGTACACCGAGGGCGGGCTGGCGGGGCACCGCAGCAACTTCATCGATGCAGTGCGTGCGCGGGACCAGTCGCTCGCTCGCGGACACATCCTCAATAGTCATGTGTCCACCAATCTCTGCCATCTCGGGAACGTCTCCTACCTGCTCGGTCAGGAACGCTCTTCTCCTGCGGTGGCGGAGGCGATCGCGAGCGATGCTCTGACGAAGGAGGCGTTTGACCGCACGTTGGATCATCTCAAGGCTAACTCGATCGACGTGGGCACGACTCCGGTGGTGCTGGGACCGCTCCTTACGATCGACGCGGCGGCCGAGCGGATCGCTGGGCCGACCCCGGAGATCGCGGCAAGAGCAAACGCGAATCTCCTGATCAAGCGGACCGGACGGAAGGGTTTCACCGTGCCGACCTACGCGGGCCGCGCGTGAAGCACGGGCGGCCATGACCGCCCGAACTGAGTCCTTGGGCCCGGCGGATGCGCCGGGCCTTTTTTCTAGAGCCCCGGCAGTCCGCCGCGGCCCTTCATCGCCTCCATCTGGCGCATCATCTTCTTTGCGCCCCCGCCCTTGAACATCTTCATCATCTTCTGCATCTGCTGGAACTGCTTCAGCAGCTGATTGACCTCGACGACCTTCACGCCGGCGCCATTCGCGATGCGCAGCCGCCGGTTGCCGTTCAGAACATCGGGGCGTCGGCGCTCCTGCTTGGTCATCGAGTAGATGATCGCCTCGGTTCTCGCGAGGGACTTTTCGGCGTCGCCCTCCAGCTTCACCCCACTCATTCCGGGCATCATCCCCAAGATGCTCTCCATCGAGCCCATCTTCTTGATCTGCTGCATCTGCGCCAGGAAGTCCTCGAGATTGAAATCCGCCTTGCGGAGTTTCTCCGCCATGCGCTCGGCCTCGGCTTGATCAATGTTCTCCTGCGCCTTCTCGACGAGCGACACCACGTCGCCCATGCCGAGGATGCGCGAGGCCAGACGGTCCGGATGGAAAACCTCGAAATCGGCGGGCTTCTCGCCGGTGCCGATGAACTTGATCGGGACTGCGGTGATTGACTTGATCGAGAGCGCCGCGCCCCCTCGGGCGTCGCCGTCCATCTTCGTCAGGACCAAGCCGGTCAGCTGGAGCGCTTCATGGAAGGCGCGCGCCACATTGACGGCCTCCTGACCCAGTGCCCCGTCCGCGACCAGCAAGACTTCGTCCGGTCGTACCTTCGCCTTCAGCAGGCGAACCTCCTCGATCAGATCCTGATCGATCTGCAGGCGCCCCGCCGTGTCGAAGAGGATGCAATCATTCCCGCCGGCGTGCGCGGCTGCCAAGGCACGTTCGCCCAAAAGCGGGACATCGCGGAGACTGCGGTCGGCGAAGAAGGCAATTTCCTCCTGCCGCGCAAGAATCTCCAGTTGGTCGATGGCGGCCGGGCGATAGATGTCGCACGCGGCGACCAACGGGCGATAGCCGCGGCGCTTCAGGAGCCGCGCGAGCTTGACGGTTGAGGTCGTCTTGCCGGAGCCGTGGAGGCCCACCAGCATGAGACGCAGGGGCCGCGCCTCCGAGAGCGCGGTGCTGCCTTCGCCCAGCAGTTTGGCCAGCTCGTCGTGGATGATCTTGACGATCTGCTGGCCGGGCGTGACTCCCTTGAGGACATCCTGGCCCACGCACTGGGTCTGCACGCGCTCGGTGAACTCGCGGACGACCTTGAAGTGCACGTCGGCTCCCAAGAGGGCGGCACGCACCTCCTTGAGGGCCTCCGCGATGTTTTCCTCCGTGAGTTTGCCGAGGCCACGGAGATTGCGGAGCGCGTGAGAGAGCTTGTCGGTGAGCGACTCGAACATCGGAGTGGGAAGGCTGGCAGACGCCAGCGGCAAATCGACGCAAAAAATGCCTTGCCGCAAGTCCGCCCGAAACGCCGCCGACTTCTGTCTGTCCTTTTTTTGCCCGCCGCATAGGTTTTTCCGAGTCCGATGATCCTGCCCAAGAACAACCGTCTTAGTCCTGATGAGCTGAACGAGGTCACCCAGATCGTGAGCACCTTCGGCTGCCGCATCCAGCCGATCGTGGGGGCCGTGCGCACCATCTATGCGATCGTGGGTGATGAGCGTGACGACTTGATGATCACGCGTCTGGAGGGACTCTCCTACATCGACCGGATCGACAAGATCCAATCACCGTTCCGACTGATGGACCGCCGGTCGGACTTGGCGACACACCGTATCCGGCTGGGTGGGGCGACCTTCGGGGATGAACTTTTCATCATCGCCGGACAGTGCACGATCGATCCGAAGAATCCCTCTTTGCTTTACGAGACCGCGGCGGCGGTCAAGGAAGCCGGTGCCCATGTCCTGCGCGGTGGCGTCTGGAAACCACGGACCAACCCGTACGCCTTTCAGGGGGATACGAAGTCGCTCGACATCCTCATGGAGGCGCATCGTCGCACCGGTCTGCCCGTCGACGCCGAGGTGATGGATGAACAGCAGCTACGGCTCGCGCTCGATGCCGGCGTGCACATGCTCCAGGTCGGGGCGCGCAACGCGCTGAATTACTCGCTGCTGCGCGCGATCGGTCGTGCGGTCGCCGAGCGCGACACCGTGGTGCTGCTGAAGCGCAGCCTGCACATGGGTCCGCTCAACGAGTTTCTTTCGGCCGCCGAGTACATCGCCTCATTCGGAAACCCGAACATTCTCCTTTGTCCCCGCGGCACGGCTCCGACTCTGGACGGCTACCGCAACCATCCCGATGAAAGCATCACGCCGCTGCTCAAGGAGAAGACATGGGCCCCCGTGGTGGTCGACCCGTCGCACTCCGTCGGGCGGGCCAGCTACGTGCCGGCGTGCGCGCTCGCTGCGATCGCCTATGGTGCCGATGGTCTCTGCATCGAGACGCACGTGAAGCCCTCCGAGGGCATCGGGGATGATCCAAAGCAGGCGCTGACGCCGGAGGTCCTGGCCGAAACGATCTCCCAAGCGCAGCAGCTGTGGAACCTCCGCCGGGCCTCACGCGTCGGGACAGCCGCGTCCTGACCTTTCGTCGCACGGGTTCTTTGTTTTTCCATGTCGACCACGCTCGTTCTCACCGTCATCGGCACCGATCGTCCCGGTCTGGTCGAATCCATCGCGGCGGTGGTCGCCGCTCACGGGGGCAATTGGCTGGAGAGCCGGATGGCGCGGCTCGGGGGCCAGTTCGCCGGTATCGTGCGAATCGAGGTCCCGCGGGAGCGGGAGGTCGGGCTGCGTGACGCCTTGCGCGCCGGCGCGGCTCGCGGGCTGAGCGTCACCGTGGTGGCGGGCGAGTCCGCGTCAGTCGGTAGTCCAGGGGAAGCAGGTACAGTGCGGGCGCGGCTTGAGTTGGTCGGCCAGGATCGGCCGGGCATCGTCCGGCAGGTGACCGCGGTCCTCGCCGCGCACGGCGCCAACGTCGAGGATTTC
The DNA here is from genome assembly GCA_040382075.1 of Opitutaceae bacterium. Classification (GTDB taxonomy): domain Bacteria; phylum Verrucomicrobiota; class Verrucomicrobiia; order Opitutales; family Opitutaceae; genus UBA6669. The sequence continues at coordinate 168,318 of JBEIGD010000002.1, read as the reverse complement.
GTCTCCGGAACCGAGAGCGCCCCGATGTCGGGGGATCGGCTCTTTCGCGCGACCGCGCTCGTGGCGCTTGCTCCGGGCGCCGACCATGCCGCGCTGCGTCGGGCGCTCGAAGAGATTGCCGAAGATCTCATGGTCGACGTGGACCTGCGTCCCATCGACGGTGCCTGACCTCGCTGGTACCCGCACGCAGTACGCCGTACTCCGGGAGCCCGCTACAGCAGGCTGAGTTGATCGTCGTCGGCACTGCGGACCGCGATCTTCTTTCGCGGACGCGCGAGGGGAGCCGGCGCGGGCAGGGTCACGTTGGGCTCGTCCGACTCAAGCTTGGCGAGGATCGTCTTTGCGCGGTCGATGACCGCGAGGGGAAGGCCGGCCAGACGGGCGACTTGGATGCCGTAGCTGCGGTCGGCCGCGCCTGGGATGACCCGGCGGACGAACACGATGTCATCGTTCCATTCCTTGACGGCGACGGAGAAGTTCCGCAGGCGTGGGAGGTGCTTCTCCAGCTGCGTTAGCTCCTGGTAGTGAGTGGCAAACAAGGTGCGAGGCCCCTGGGTCTCTCCGCGGTGGAGATACTCCACCACGGACCACGCGATCGAGAGTCCGTCGTAGGTCGAGGTCCCGCGGCCGATTTCGTCGAGGACGATCAGCGAGCGATCGGTGGCGTGGTTCAGGATGTTCGCCGTCTCGTTCATCTCGACCATGAAGGTCGAATTGCCGCGGGCGAGATCGTCGTTGGCGCCCACCCGCGAGAAGATGCGATCGACGAGGCCGACCCGGCAGCGGCGAGCCGGCACCCAGCAACCGACCTGGGCCAGCAGGGTGATAAGGGCGACCTGGCGGATGTAGGTCGACTTGCCGGCCATGTTCGGTCCGGTCAGCAGGGCGATCTGGGCCTCGCTCGCCGAGAGGTGAGTGTCGTTTGGCACGAAGGCCCCGCTTCCCTCGCTGGCGCGGAGCATCTGCTCGACGACCGGGTGGCGGCCCTCCTCGATCTCGAGGGCGTCGCCTTCGTCGATTTCCGGCTGCACGTAGCGGAAGTCGCGCGCGAGGTGTGCCCATCCGGCGAGGACATCAATCTCGGCGAGCGCATCCGCGGTCTGGGTGAGTGCGATTGACTCATCGAGAATCGCCTCGACCAGCCCGCCGAAAAGTTCCTTTTCGCGAGCGAGCGCGTTTTCCTCGGCGTGGAAGATCTCCTTTTCCTTCTGCTTGAGGGCCTCGGTGACGAATCGTTCGCCGTTCGCGGTGGTCTGCTTTCGAATGTAGTCCGCCGGCACCAGATGCAGATTCGCCTTGGTGACTTCGATGAAATAGCCGAAGACCGAATTGTAGCGTACCTTCAGGCTTCGAACTCCGGTACGCTGCTGTTCCGTGGTCTCCAGATCCGAGAGCCAGGTGCGGTTTCCCGAAGTGAGTGAGCGGAGGCGATCGAGCTCGGGATCGTGACCTGCGCGGATGAAGTTTCCGTCCAGCAGATCCGCGGGTAACTCATCGGCGAGCGCTTGGTGGAGACGTTCTCGGAGATCGGCTAACTCCGCGACGCGGGAAGCAAATCCGGCGACGGCCGGGCCGAACGTGAGAAGTGCGGCGCGCAACTCGGGCAGCTGGAGCAGGGTGTCCCGGACGCCGCCGAGCTCGCGCGGGTTGCGCAGTCGGTTCTGGAGGCGGCCGAGGATCCGGGGGATGTCGCGGATTTGCCCGAGCCGGGTGCGCAGGTCGGCGAGTGAAACGGGAGAAACAAGCAGTTCGCCCACGAGGTAATGTCGTCGGCGCAGCTCGGTGAGGTCGAGCGGCGGGGCGGCCAGCCATCTCTCCAAGAGACGCGCACCGGCGGCACTGCCGGTCCGGTTGACGGCTTGGAGGAGGGAGCCATCCCGCGTCCCCCGGATTGACGCAAAGACCTCAAGATTGCGCAGCGTGGCGGGATCGAGCAGCAGGCTGCCCGCGCTCTGATAGACCCGCAGTGACCGGAGATTTCCAGGTTCCGCACGCAGATTCTCCGTGGCGTACTGCACGAGGGCGCCAGCGGGTCCGAGGCCGGCGTGGCCTTCGGCGAGACCGAAGCCATCGAGGTTGAGGACTTGGAGTGCGGAGGCGACGACGCGCGCGCCCGCCGCCGGGTCGAACTGAAAGGCGGGCAGCTCGGTGCAGAGCCGTGCGCTGCAGAAGGCGTGCAGTGCATGGCGCCCGGTGTCGTCATGGGGCGCGGCGGCCCAGGCGGCGAGTGCTCCCTCCGGCAGCAGCAATTCCGTGGGAGCGAGCGCCGTGAGCACGGGGAGCAATCGCTCGATGTCGGGCTCGGATGCGATCCGGAACTCTCCGGTGGAGAGATCCAGCCACGCCGCGTGCAGGCCGTCGCCGTCGACGTGCAGCGCACCGAGGTAGTGGTTGCGTTGCGCGTCAATCTGGTCTGCCGCAAGGGTGGTTCCAGGGGTGAGGATGCGTGAGACCGAGCGCCGCACCAGCTTCCCCGCCTTGGCGGGCTCCGCCTGATCGCAGATCGCGACCTTGCGACCGTGCGCGAGTAGCCTCGCGACGTAGGTGTCGAGCGCCTGTGCCGGAAGCCCCGCCATCGGGTGATCGATGCGCTTGGTCAGCGTCAGTCCGAGCAAGCGTGAGGCGACCACTGCATCGTCGAAGAAGAGTTCGAAGAAGTCGCCGAGTCGAAACAGGAGCAGCGTGTCCTTCGGCAGCGAGCGCTTCACGTCGAAGTACTGCTGCATCATCGGCGTGAGCTTTTCGACTTCCGCGGACATGAGAGCGTGGGGAGGGCGGTGGGTACCTGTCCTGCTGGAGGCGCGGCGATCAATACCGCAACGTCACGCGGCGGCCCGTGCGGGCTGATTCGTAGATACCCTCGATGATCACCATGTCGCGCCGCCCCAGCGCCGCAGGTGTGGGAACCGGCGTGCCCTGCTGCAGCGCGACCGCGAGCGCGTCGAGATGCAGGGTCTGTTGGCGGATCAGGGGGTAGGTCAGCGGCCCTTCATGAGTCCGCGCCTTCAAGCCGCGGTAGCTGTAGGCGGGCTCCAGCTCGATCCAGCCGCGCGCTCCCTCGGCGCGGAAACGATTCATGTTGTCCGCATAGCTGGTGAAGAGGTCCGCACGGGCTCCGTTCGCAAACTCCATCGTCCAATCCAGCGCCTCCTCCACGTCGACGAAGAGGTCGGGACGCTTCTTCGGACGCTCCCGCGCCGTCAGAGCCACCGGATCCGCCTGGGCGGCGAGGCAGGCTTCGTGAAGAGCGTAGATGCCAACATCCATGAGCGGCCCGCCGCCGGCGAGCGCCCGCTCGGCGCGCCAGACCTTGCGACCCATCGTGAAGCCAAAGCCGCCGGACATCGCGAGGTACGGGCCGTCCGTGCCGGCCTGCGCCCGGCGGATCAACTCCTGGTGGTAGGGATCAAAGTGCAGACGATAGCCCATCGTCAGCGAGCGATTAGCCGCGGTGGCCGCCGCCATCATCTGATCGCACTCCGCGACGGAGATCGCCATGGGCTTCTCGCAGATCACGTGCTTTCCGGCGCGCAGTGCGTCGATCGAATGCTCGGCGTGGAGTGAATTCGGGGTGACCACGTAGACGAGCTCCGCTTCCGGGGCGTCGGCCATCCGGGCCATGTCGGCGTAGCTCCACACGTTGCGCTCCGGGAAACCGTGTTCGCGGGCCCAGGCCAGGCCTTTCTCCGCCGAGCCGGTCACCACGCCGACGAGTTTGAGGTGTTGGGACTCCTTGATCGCTGGGAGCAGTTCACGGGTGGCATAGTTTCCGAGTCCCGCGAGGACGATGCCCATTCGGCGTGGCTCCGCCGCGGCGTTCAATGAGCGGGGCAGCATGCTGGCCGCTGCCGCAGCGGCGAGGCCGGTCGAGGTTCGGGCGAGGAAGCCACGGCGAGACAGGGACGGCGAGGGGCGGAGGGGAAGCATCGCGCGAGTGTGCGCGCAGGAGTGTCCCGGGCAAGCCGCCGCTTGCGCGGAACTAGGGGAAAAGACCGCGGCTTTGCTTGGCCTCCGCCACCCGCCCGATTCCGAGGGTCAGAGCCGCTAGGCGGCGACTGAACTTGAACTTCCGCTGCTGGTATTCCACGGACTCCTTGGCCTTGTCCAGCATGGCGAACAACTTCGTGAGCACCTCGTCGCGAGACCAGTAGAAATGCTGCAGGTTCTGCAGCCACTCGAAGTAGGAGACGATCACCCCGCCCGAATTGCAGAGGATGTCCGGGATCAGCTCGATGTCCCCCCGCTCGTCGAGGATGCGGTCCGCTTCGTTCGTGGTCGGGCCGTTCGCGGCTTCTGCCAGGATGCGGCACTGCAGCCGTCGGGCGATCTCGGGTGTGATCACCCGCTCGATCGCGGCCGGTACCACGGCGGTGCACTTCAGGGTGAGTAACTCCTCATTGGAGATCACCGTGCCTCCGTCGAAATCCCGCAGCACCTTGTTGTAGCGCACATACTCAAGCGCCCGACGCACGTTGATGCCGTCGGCGTTGAAGAACGCCGCCGTGTGGTCGGAGATCGCCACGATCCTCGCGCCATACTGGTCGAGCGCGACCGCCGTTTCGGCGCCGACGTTGCCAAAGCCCTGGATCGCGACGGTCGCCTGCCCGACGGGTATGCCGAGATCCTCAAGGTAACGCTTCAGCAGGTAGGCCACCCCCGCGCCCGTCGCTTCCCGTCGTCCCTGGGATCCACCGAGGGAGATCGGCTTACCGGTGACGATCGCCGGCTCAAGGTGACCCACGTGGCTCGCATACGTATCGACCATCCAGCCCATTATGGTCTCGTTGGTGCCCATGTCCGGTGCCGGCACGTCCACGTGCGGACCGATGAACGGGATCAGTTCCTGCATGTACCGACGGGACAGTCGTTCGATTTCCGCAGTTGAGAGCTGCGCCGGATCAACGATCACGCCGCCCTTAGCGCCGCCATAGGGAAGTCCGACGAGCGAACATTTCCAGCTCATCCACATCGCCAACGCGGCCACTTCCCCGATGGTCACGCCGGGGTGGAAGCGGATGCCTCCTTTCGACGGTCCCGTCGACAGGCTGTGCTGCACGCGGTATCCCTCGAAGACCGAAATTGATCCATCATCCCGCCGAATGGGCAGGGACACCGCCAAGCAGCGCTTCGGCCACTTCGTGCGATCGCGGATGGCCTCGGGTAGGTTGATCGCATCGGCGGCCAGATCGAACTGTCGGCAGGCCATGCGGAAGACGTCCGAATCGTAAAGGGGTGAGACGATGACCTTGGACATAGGAGCGGGAAACTCCGACAGTCTATCCTGCTCTCCCACCTTGGCAAACCGCATCGGGGCGGTGGATCAGGTGGCCCAGCGCCGTGAGAAAGCACGTTGCTGCGGGACCGCAGGGTACTTAACTTCCGGGTAATGCAATCGCTGCTCGCCAAGATCGTCGCCTGGCTCGCGGAAAAGGCGGTGACCGTGGTGGTCATCGTCGGGCTCGGTGTCGGGGTTAGTGCGCTTTGGATCTTTGTCCGGGAGCAGCAGTTACGGGAGCGCGACCGCACGGTCCGGCAGCAGCAGATCATCGCGGAGTTGGGCCGCCAGGAGTCCCTGCGCGCCGCGGCGGAGGTCCAGATGGAGCGGTTCGCGACGCGGATCGCCGAGGAGGCGCTGCGGGTTGAGCGAGCGGCCAAGCTCGTACAGACGCTGGCGGAGCTGGATACGTGGTGGCAGCGCTGGTTTGGCGACGCGGAGCAAGCGCGCCGCAACCGCGAGCGTGCCGCGTCACTCCGGCGGTTGGAGGCCGAGGCGGTCTCTCGGCTGCGCGGTCTCGGGCAAGAGCGCGCCGAGACCGGCGATCGGATCGCGGACCATCGTGCGCGCGAGGTGGATCTCCGCCGCGAGTTGGGCGCCCTGGAGGCCGCGCAACCGGAGTGGGTGCGGTATGTGGTCCGCGGGTGGGAGCGGGCGCAGACCGGTCTGGTGATCGCAGTCGCCGCGTACCTGTTCGGACCGAGTCTCTGGAAGCTCGTGGCTTATTTCCTGATCGCCCCGCTCTTGGCCCGTGCCCGGGGAGTGCGCGTGGGCAGTACCGAGGCAGCCGGATTGATCTCGGAAACGCGAGGGGTGTCCGTCGATCTCTCGCTCTGGCCAGGCGAGCGTCTGGAGGCGCGGCAGCGTTTCTTGCAGGCGAGTGATGAGGGACTGACCCGGCGGACGCGCTTGCTCCTAGACTGGAGGCATCCCCTGACCAGCCTGGCTTCGGGGCTCGTGGAGTTGACTGCGCTGCGCAATGAGCGCGCCGGTACGGTGGTGCGGGTCACGCTGGCTGATTCGCGTGCGGAGCAGCAGGAGCTTTGTGTGATCGAGGTGAGCGCCGGAAGCTCTCTGGTCCTGCGGCCACGGGCGCTGGTCGCCGTCATCACGCCGGGCGAGCAGCGCCTCCGGTTGCGCGCGCGCTGGCTCCTTTCGCATTGGCTCTCGTGGGCGATGCTGCACTTCCGCATCTTCGAGTTGCAGGGCCCCTGCCGACTCGTTGTTGCCGGTACGCGCGGAGTTCGGGTGGAAACGATCGGTGGAACGGATCGGCCGCCGGCGCGACGTCGGATCAACCGCGGCGCCGCGATCGGGTTCAGCTCCGGTCTCGAGCATCGCGTGGCCCGGGCCGAAACCTTCTGGGCGTACTATCGCGGCCACCATCCACTGCTGGACGATCTTTTCTCCGGCGCCGGTACGCTCCTTTGCGAGCAAGCGGCGCGAACGGGTGCGGACTCCAGCGAACGCCGCTGGGGCATGGCGTGGGACGGCTTTCTCCGCGCGATCGGACTATAGTCGCGGACCTCACTCCGCCGACCTCGGGCGCTTGAGGTGCCGGTTGAGGTACGGCGCAGTCGGGCTGGAGCGGCGCGGGAGAAGAGCGGCCAGCGGGCCGCTGAAAAGCAACCGTCCTCCGTCCGGTCCTCCGTCCGGTCCCAGTTCCACGATCCAGTCGGCTTCCGCGATCACATCCAGGTGATGCTCGATGACGATCACGGTGTGTCCCTGCTCGACGAGGGCGTGGAGGACGCCGATGAGTCGTTCACAGTCACTCAGGTGCAGCCCGATCGTCGGCTCCTCAAGCAGGTAGAGATTGCGCACCGCGGTACCGCGCGCGCGGTCTCGCACGCCGGGCAGCCCGGCGGCCAATTCAGAAACCAGCTTGAGCCGCTGCGCCTCGCCTCCGGACAGTGTGGGCGAGCTCTGGCCGAGCGAAAGGTACCCAAGGCCACAGTCGACCATCAGGCGGCATACCGCCGAGAGGGTTGCATGAAAGTCGAAAAACGCGACGGCCTCCTCGAAACTGAGCTGCAGGACTTCGCCGATGTTCTTTCCCTTCCAGCGGATGTCCGCAACCTCCGCACCGTAGCGCAGCCCGCGACAGTCGTCGCAGGGCAGATAGGTCTCGGGCATGAACGCCATCTCGAGGCGAATCCGCCCGGCACCGTCGCACGTGGGGCAGCGTCCGCCTGCGGTGTTGAACGAGAACCGGCTGGCGGTGTAGCCGCGGACCTTCGACTCCGGCAGCGTGGCGAAAAACGTCCGGATGACGTCGAAGATCCCGAGATAGGTGGCCGGGGTGGACCGGGGAGTCTTTCCGATCGGGGACTGATCGACCTCAACCACGGACCGGAATGAGGCCGCGCCCCGCAATTCCGCAAAGGTCGCCTGAACGCGGGGCGATGCGGTCTTGCTGCGTCGTGCGCCGCGCAGGCGATCCACTCCTGCGGTCCGTGCCTGCTTCACGCCGCTCCCGATGATTTCATGGACGAGGGTCGACTTCCCCGCGCCGCTGGGGCCGATGACCACCACGAGACGACCGAGGGGGAGAGAGACATCGAACCCCCGGAGGTTCCGGGCGCAGGCACCCGTGAGGGAGAGCCATTGCTTCGGATCGCGCGGCGAGGGAGGGAGTCGATACGCGCCGCGCGTGGGATGGGCGATGCCACGCCGGAGGAGGCGGCCCGTGACCGAGGCGCTGGTCGCGCAAACCTCTGTCGGCGGACCCTCCGCGAGGATGCGTCCGCCGTGAATCCCGGCACCGGGACCGAGGTCAATCAGGTGATCCGCGCGGGACATGAGCTCATCGTCATGCTCGACCACAAGGACGGAGTTCCCCTTGTCGCGCAGGCGCTCCAGGGTCGTGATCAAGCGTTGGTTGTCGCGGGCGTGAAGCCCGATGCTCGGTTCGTCGAGGACATAAAGCACCCCGGCGAGATTCGTTCCGAGTTGAGCGGCGAGTCGAATCCGCTGGGCCTCGCCGCCGGAGAGCGTGTCCGTCGGGCGGTCGAGAGTGAGGTACCCGAGGCCTACCTCGTCGAGAAACCGCAGTCGCTCGCGAATGGGGGGCATGATGTCCTTGAGAATCAGGCGGCCGCGCGCATCGAGTTTGATGCGGCTCAGGCTGCGGACCAGCCCGGCGGGGGTCTCGGCGAGCAGCTCTGGGAGTGACTGCGGTGCACCAGTGCGCATGGGCAGGCGAACCGCACGACTCGTGCGATTCAGCCGCGCACCGCCGCAGTCGGGGCAGGGACTGCCTTCGCCGCTCACGTCGTCGGCCTGCTCCAATCCGAACTCACGAAGCCGCCGGAGCGCTTCCTCTGCATCGTCGCCTCCGGCTTCCTCGACCTCGAGCATCCATGGGAAGATTCGTCCATGACCCCGGCAGGATGGGCACCAGCCGCGAGGCGAGTTGTGGGAGAAGTGCTTGGGGTCGAGCTCCGGAAAACTCTCCCCGGTTTCGCTGTCGGTTCGCGTGGTCGAGAACCACGAGAGGACCTCTCCGCGCGGGGTGAGCAGGAAGCACGCGCCCTTGCCGAGCCGCAGGGCCTCCGCGAGAGGATCGCGGCCGCGCTCGCGGCGCCCCCTGTGGCGCAGGTCGGCGACTACGACCTCGATGTCGTGCTCACGATAGCGATCCAGTTTCTCGAAGGTCGCCACGGGACGCAGCTGGCCGTCGATGCGCATGAGCTCATAGCCGTGGTTCGCAATCCATGTCGCGATCGGCTGGTGGTGCCCCTTCCGACCCCGCACCAAGGGCGCACAGAGGTAAAGGTGTGATGAGCGACGGGCCGGCGCCGACTGGATCACCCGCGACAGCAGCCGGCGCAGTTGCGCGAGGCTTAGCGGCTCGACGGCGCGCCCGGTATCGGGATGGTGCTGGATTCCGACGCGGGCAAAAAGGAGCCGGAGATATTGGGCCACCTCGGTGATCGTCGCTACGGTGGACTTGCGGGAGCCTCGGGTGACTCGCTGCTCGATCGCGACCGTGGGCGGGATGCCTTCGATGCGATCGACTTCCGGGCGCGGCAGTTGCTCGACGAACTGGCGCGCGTAGGGCGACATCGACTCCATGAATCGGCGCTGGCCCTCGGCAAACACGATGTCGAATGCGAGGGTCGACTTTCCCGAGCCAGACACCCCCGTGACCACGACCAACTGCCGTTGTGGGATCTCGAGCGAGAGATTGCGCAGATTGTGCTCGCGAGCGCCCTCGATCCGCAGGACTCCCGAGGGTTGAGCGTGCTCCGTGGAAACAGCGTGCCGGCGGTCCTCCGCCAAGGACGGGCGGTCAAGTCCGAGCGCCCCGCGCAGGAAGGGCGATGTCGCGGTCGAGTGTCCCGCGACGACTTCGGGCGTTCCTTCGGCGACCACCCGGCCGCCGTTTAGCCCGGCATCCGGCCCAAGCTCGATGATCCAGTCCGCGCTCTTGAGCACATCGAGATTGTGCTCAATCACGATCATGCTGTGCCCGCGGTCGACGATTTGCTGCATCACCGAAAGCAATCTCGCGACATCATGGCGGTGCAGGCCGGTGGTCGGCTCGTCGAGCAACAGTAACGCCGGGGGCCCATCCGATCCGTCAATGGGTCCGAGGTACTTGATCAGCTTGAGGCGCTGGGCCTCGCCCCCGCTGAGCGTGTTGAGGGGCTGTCCGAGGGCAAGGTAGCCGAGTCCGACGGCCTCCAAGGCCTTGAGACGCACCTGCACCTTGGGATGATCGTCGAACAGCGGCAATGCATCGGACACGCTGGAAGCGAGGAGGTCCGCGACCGACCGTTCGCGCCAGGTGATCGCGAGGACCTCCGGGCGGAAACGACGGCCTTCGCAGGTGGGACAGGGAACAAAAACGTCGGAAAGGAACTGCATCTCGACCCGCTCGTAGCCGAGGCCGAGGCAGTGCTCGCACCGACCGTCGCCAGCGTTGAACGAGAAGCTCGAGGCGCTGAGGCCGCGTTCCCTGGCCTCCGGGGTCGCTGCGTAAAGTTCGCGGATCGTGTCCCAAGCTTCCGTGTAGAGGGCTGGATTCGAGCGGGGTGTCCGGGAGAGCGGTGACTGATCGACAAACACCACGTCGGAAAAGTCGGTCGGTCCCTCGATGCGCTCGATCGCGGCGGCGTCTTCCGTGAATTGATGGCGCAGTGCCTGCAGGCCCTGAAAAAGAGCGTGGTCGAGGAGGGTGGACTTGCCCGAACCGGAAACGCCGCTGAGGCACACCAGACGCCCGAGCGGAAGCGAGACATCGAGGGCCCGCAAGTTGTGTTTCGTCACCCCGCGCAGGTGGAGCCGGGGGGTTTCGGCGGTGACGGCGCGCCGCAGAGCGGGTGCTCGGAGATCGCGTCGTCCGAACAGGTAATCGCCGGTGAGACTCGCTCGATCCGTGACCAGATCCAGCAAGCTGCCGGAGAACACCACGTGCCCGCCCCGCGAGCCCGGCTCGGGTCCGATCTCGATCATGTGGTCGGCCGCCCGGATCATGGCCTCGTCGTGCTCGACCACGACGACGGTATTGCCGACGTCAGTGAGGCGACGCACGATCGCGATGAGCCGGTCCACGTCGCGGGCGTGCAGCCCGACGCTGGGTTCGTCGAGGACGAAGAGCGTATCGACGAGGGACGTCCCGAGGCAGGAGGTGAGATTTACCCGCTGCACTTCGCCGCCGGAGAGCGTCTTCGAAGGGCGATCGAGGGAGAGGTAACCGAGCCCGACCTGTTGAAGGTAGCGAAGGCGGGTCACGATGGCCTCGTGTGCGCTGGAGGCGGAGCGCTCGGTCACAGCGGCCGCATCCTCGGTCATCAACGGCAGGAGTGAATCCACGGGCAGCTGATAGAGCTGCGGCAGAGTGCGCCCGTGCCACTGCCAGCAAAGCGATTCCGGTTGAAGGCGGGCCCCGGCGCAGGCGGGGCAGGGGTTGTAGGCCCGGTAGCGGGAGAGGAAGACGCGAACGTGCATCTTGTACGTGCTTTTCTCGAGCCAGCGGAAGAACCCCTTGACGCCGTACCATGCCTTGGGCCACTCGCGGCCGGGCTCGCCGTAGTCGGGCTCTCCCTCGACCACCAGCGCGTAATGCTCCGGCGAAAGATCGGCGAAGGGCGCGTCCACCGGGATGCCGCGGCTTCGGGCGAACCGGATCAGGTCCTTCTTCGACTCCCCGTAGACCTCGCCCTCCCAGCAGCGGATGGCGCCCTCGCTGATCGACTTCGAGCCGTCGGGAATCGCCAGCCGGTAGTCCACCTCGATCACGCGGCCGAAGCCGCGGCACTGCGGGCAGGCCCCGAGTGGCGAATTGAAGGAGAAAAGCGCGGGAGAAGATGCGCGGAACCGCTGGCCCGTGACCGGGGAGCGCAGCCCGCGGGCGAACCTCCCGAGCTCGCCAAGACCCTCGGCCGCGAGCACGCGCAGTTCGCCGTCTCCGAAGTGGAGCGCGGTCTCCGCCGCCTCGACAAACCGGGCGCGCTCACTCTCGGTGATCCGGAGGCGATCTTGCACGACCTCGACCTCGCGGGTGCCCGCCAGCGGCTCGGCCAGTTGGAGGAGATCCTCGATCCGTGACACGGCGGGTCCGCCGTTCGCCTCGCCGGCGACGATCACCCGCTGGTACGTCTGGCCCAGCAGCGAGGACAGCACCTCTCGCCAGGCAAGCTTCTCCGGACGACGGACGCGGAACGTGATGAGGATGGTCTCGGACCGATGAGCGGCCGAGACGCGTTGCCAGATCGCGGCGGGATGATCGTCGTTGATCGCCACACCGGTGGCGGGATCGTGCAGGCGAGCCACCTGCGCGAACCAGACTTTGAAGAAGTCGGTCAGCTCGGTCATCGTACCGACGGTGGAGCGCGAGGTCTTCACCGTGTTGGTCTGCTCGATCGCGATGGACGGCCGGATATTCTCGATCGCGTCGACCTGGGGCTTGCTCAGCAGATCGAGGAACTGGCGGGTGTAGGCGCTGAACGTCTCGACGTAGCGGCGCTGCCCCTCCGCGTGGAGCGTATCGAAGACCAGCGACGACTTGCCTGCACCGCTCAGGCCGGTGACCACCACGAACTTCCCGAGTGGGATATCGAGATCGAATCCCTTGAGGTTGTTCTGCCGCACACCGCGCAGGCGAATGCACTCTGGACGAGTGCGCGGCTCGAGCGCAGGGCGCGGACGGACGGAGGGAGAACGAGAAGCCACGCTTCAGAGGAAGCGATGGTTCGGCGAAAACTCAACGCCGCGGGCGAGACGTCGCCTGGAAGGCGGGAATCGCCGCTTGCTGCCGGAGCAGCTGCAGCGCGCGCCGCTCTGCAAGTCGCATGCGGCGCTTCCGGGCCGGCGCCAGATCGTCGTACCCGGCAAGGTGGAGGAGCCCGTGGACAAGGTAGAGGCTGAGCTCCTCCGCAAAGTCCCGCCCCGCTTCGCGCGCGTAGCGGGCGGCGGTGTCGACCGAAACGCACACCTCGCCGGCCGTTCCCGCGAGGACATCGGCTTCGAAGGTGATCACGTCCGTGAGGCTGGGATCCCCAAGGAAACTGCCGTGCAGTTCGGCGAGGGCCGCATCAGTCAGGAAGACGAGGGAAAGCTCGCCTGACGGCAGAACGCTGGGGCACCGCTCGTTCTTGGTGGCGAGTTGCGCGCGGGCGCGGGCCCGGGCATTCGGCAGCAGATGCGGAAGGTCCGCTGGAAGCACCCGGAAACCCTCGTCGAGGATCGCCACCATCTGACGCACCGCGGCGCCCGGGATGCGGATGCCGGGGTGCCGGCGGGCGATCAACACCGAGCGAACTGACTCCCTACTCATGAGGAAGCCTGCGTCGTGGCCTCGGCGGCGTTTGGAGACGGATAGGCGACGCGACTGTGCAGCATGTTGAGCAGCGTGAAGTTGAAGCTGCTCTTGATGCGCGTCAGCTCATCGAAGGTGAGCGGGGCCTCGTCCAGTTGGCCATCGGCGACGCTGGCACGGACGACCTGCTCGATCATCTCGCTGAGATGCTGAGGCGTCGCCCGTCGAATCGAACGGGAAGCGGCCTCGCACACGTCCGCGAGGTGGATGATGGCGCTCTCCTTGAACTGCGGCCTCGGGCCGTCATAACGGTAAGTGGTCTCGCAGACCCGGGAGCCATCGCTGTTCTCCCGCGAGGGCAGGGGCCGCCCCCCTCCCTGCATGGCGCGATGGAAGAAGTAGCGAATCAACGTCGTGCCGTGGTGTTGCTGGATGACATCCACGACGGCGCGGGGGAGCTTGTGCTTGAGGGCCAGATCGACGCCGTCCTTCACGTGCGCCTTGATGATGAGGGCCGAGAGCGAAGGATTGGCGTCGTCGTGCGGATTCACCCCATCGCGCTGGTTCTCGACGAAGTAGTCCGGCTTGGTCGTCTTGCCGATGTCGTGGAACAAGGCGCAGACGCGGGCCAGCAGTGGATTGGCACCGATCGCATTGGCGGCGTTCTCGGAAAGTTGCGCCACGACGAGGGAATGGTGGTAGGAACCCGGTGCCTCCAGCTGCATGCGGCGCAGCAGCGGATGGTTGAAGTCGGTCAGTTCCAGCAGCGTGATGTCGGTGGTCCGTCGGAACAACGCTTCGAGGACGGGCAGCAGCCCGACGACCAAGATGCCGGAAAGCAACCCGGTGACGGCGCCGGAGGACATTTCCCCCAGCACGGTCGCGACAGGCAGACGATCGACGATGCCGAGGAGCAGCGCGAAGCCGGCGACGGTCGCGCCGCCGAGGAGGGCGGCGCGCACCACCCGGCCGCGCTTGCGGCTGGAGCGTGCGGCGAGGACGGCGACCATGGAACCGACGAACGAGAGGACCAGCAGATCGAGACGGTTGCCGTAGATCACCGCGGTGAAGATCGAGATCAGTAGGGCGGTGAAGATCGCGGCACCGGAGCTGACGAGGATCGCGACGATGAGAGGAGCCAGTGCCGTCGGGGCGAGGTAGGGCAGGAGGGCGCCGGCTTCTGGATTCTCGGCGAAGAAGGGCAGGGAGCCGGCTGCGTGAGTGGCGCGGACCAGCAGGAGGTTGGTCAGCACCGTGAGGGCGAGCAGCCCGAGCCGTGAGTTGCTTGCCAGCGTCTCCGAGTCCTCAAGCCGCAGGTAAATGACGCTCGCCAGAACCATGGCGAGCACCAGCAGGATGCGGCCGGACAATTGCAGGCCGTCGCTCAGCCCGATGTTCACGTCGGCAAGCAGGGCCCTCCGGTGGGCCTGCAGCGCCTCGTACTGCTCGCTGGTCACGTTCGATCCCGGTTCGACCAACGTCTGGCCTCGTTCCACCTTTACCGTAACCGGCCGCAAGGCCTTCAGGGCCTCCTGCTGCAGTCGTTCCGTCGCGGCCCGGTCATAACCGAGGTTGGGAGCGAGACCGCCCTGGAAGATGCGGTAGAGCGCGAGCAGCGCCTCCCGGCCCAGCCCCTCCGCGCCGAGGTTGATGCGCAGAAAGGTGTGGGCCTCCTCGAGGGACTGTACCGAACGCTGCGCGACCTCGCCATCGGATTTGAGCACCCGAAACACCGTCATGCGCCCATCGGTCTCGGCGCCCACGATGGACCCATCATGCACGCCCTCGGCGTAGATCTCGCGCAGGACCACGAGCGAGCTCTCCAACAGCTGGTTGCGCACCTTGGCATCACCGAGGTCGAGAAAAAGGGCGACGTGCTCAAGCCCGGCGCGATACGGCCCGCGGGCATTGAAGTCGTTGACGATCGGCGCGAGCGCCGCGACCCGCAGCGTGCCTGGTGGGTGGTCCACCTCGAAGCGCTCGAGCGCAACCACCAGATCCCGGATGGCGGACTCGAAGCGATCGAGCGCCTCTTGGTCGAGTCGGTAGACCGGCGGAGTCCGATCGCGCACCTGTTCATTCTGCAGGCGGGTCCGCTCGGCGCTCTCGTACGTGAACGGCACCGAAGCGGTGATGCGCACCGCCGCGCGTTGATTGGGCAGCAGAAAGATGTCGTTGCTCGTGACTCCGACCGAGCTCACCAGCACGATCGCGGCCACCGTCGCCACGAAGATGAGCCCCGCAATCAGGCGGCTGGTCTCCCATTGGTCCCAACGGGCCGACAGGCTGTCGGCACGGAGCCGCTTGCGCGAGCCCCCAGCGCCCCCGCGCAGGAGCCTCAAACGATCAATGAGCGGCATGGCGCACGCACTCCCAAAGGGAGGAGCCCGTTGAAGCTGAGTTGCAACTAATCAACACAACTCGAAACTATCCCACGTTTTCGTCGCTTTGGCCAATCGGGTTTTTGTAACGGTCGTAGGCCTCGATGATCTTCAGGACGAGCGGGTGGCGGACGACGTCGGCGCCACTGAACGTATGCAGATCGATGCCCTCGATGCCCCTCAGAATCCGTCCGACCTCCACGAGGCCGCTTTGTTTGCTCCTCGGCAGATCGATCTGCGTGAGATCGCCGGTGACCACCATCCGCGACTCCTCGCCCAGACGGGTCAGGAACATCATCATTTGCTCCGGGGTCGTATTCTGGGCCTCGTCGAGAATGACAAAGGCATTGTTGAGCGTGCGGCCCCGCATGTATGCGAGGGGGGCGATCTCGATGACCCCCTTCTCGGTCAGCACGGAGATGTCCTTCGCGTCGAGCATGTCCTGCATCGCATCGTAGAGTGGCCGCAGGTACGGCAGGATCTTCTCGCGCAGGTCACCGGGCAGGAAGCCCAGGGTCTCTCCGGCCTCCACGGCAGGCCGGGTGAGCACGATGCGCTGAATCTGGTTCTTGAGCAGGAGGCTGATCGCGTGGGCCACGGCCAAGTACGTCTTGCCGGTGCCGGCGGGACCGATCCCGAACACGACGGGATTACGCATCATCGACTGGAGATAGAGTTTTTGGCCGAGGGTCTTCGGGACGATGGTCTTTCGCTGAGTCGTGATCACCAGCGGCTCGCCGAAAAGTCGGCGGAGCGAGTCAACCTCCCCGCGGGCGAGCGTCTCGACGATGCGGACGAAGTCGTTCGAGCGGATCGCGACGCCTTGAGTGCGCAGGTCGTTGAGAAAGCCGAAGAGCATCTCCACGCGCTTGACGTTGGCTTCCTCTCCTTCGATGCGCAGCCAGTCGTCCCGCGCGACGAGGGAAGCGTGGAGGAGGCGCTCCACGACGGAGAGATTCTCTTCGCGCCCTCCGTACAGCTGATTCAGGTGGCGCGGGGTGGGGTAGCGGAGGGTGCTGATGGCCATGACAGGGCGCGGAGGAGAGGGGCAAAGGGCGATTAGGCCGGGCTGGCCGAAAGGGCTCGGGCCGCTTCGGAGAGCTTGCCCCAGGTGGCGTCGAGCGACTCAGGGAGGATCCGCGTGTCCCCGAGTACCGGCATGAAATTGGTGTCGCCGGTCCACCGCGGGACGATGTGGGCGTGGAGATGATCAATGCTGCCACCCGAAGCGCGGCCGAGGTTGAAACCGATGTTGAATGCATCGGGCTTCATGACGCCGCGGAGAAGGCGTTTGCCGAACGTGATCTCCGCCAGAAGGTCCGCACCCTCTTCCGCGGAAAGCGCCTCGAGGTCGTCCATCTCGCGAAACGGGATCGCGAGGAGGTGTCCCGGATTGTAGGGGAAGCGATTCAGCATCAGGTACGAAAGCCGGGAGCGGTGCACGATGAGTGCGGTGCGGTCGTCTCCGAGTCGCGGCAGGTCCGAGAAGGGGCGGGGGGTCTGTGGTTCCCTCGGCCCGGCGATGTACTCCATACGCCAATAGGGATGCAGAGAGGCGAAAGGGGACTCCATGGGTGCGGTCAGGGATGCAATCCGGTGGAGCTCGGGAAGTCAAAGCCGGCCTGCCGCTCGCCGCTTGCGGAGTCCGGGAAAACTGCTTGAAGTCCTCGCCGAATGAGCGCCTCTCCCTTCGCCCCGCCTCCGTCGTCCCAGCCTCGTCGGCGGGTGGTCATCACCGGCATCGGTGCCGTCACGCCGTTGGGCCTGACCGCGCCGGAGACGTGGGCCGGGATGGTGGCGGGGCGGTCTGGCATCGGTCCCATCACGCGCTTCGACGCGAGCCTGTGCAGCGCTCGGATCGCCGGGGAAGTGCGGGGGCTCGATCCGTGCCGCGTGCTGCCGCTGCCGCTGCGCCCCCGCGGCGCGACCGGGGAGGCGGTCACGGCGGCCTTTACGCCGAAGGATCTCAAGAAGTTTGGGCGATTCACCCATCTCGGCGTCTGTGCCGCAGTGGAAGCTTATGCGGACTCCGGCCTCGATTCGGCGCGGAGCGAGATCCCGGCTGAGCGGATGGGCGTGAACCTCGGCGTCGGCATCGGCGGGTTGCCCGAGATCGAGGCAATGCAGGAGACCTTCAAGGCCGGCGGATTCCGGAAGATCTCCCCGTTCTTCATCATCCAGATCGCCCCGAATTTGCTCTCCGGTCAGGCCTCTCTTCTGCTCAATCTGAGAGGCCCCAACATGTCCATCGCGTCGGCTTGCGCGACGAGCGGCCATGCCGTGGGTGAAGCGGCCGCGGCGATCGCCCGAGGGGACGCCGACGTGATGATCGCGGGCGGAGCGGAGTCCACGGTGACGCCTCTGGCCATCGGCGCCTTCGCGCAGATGCGCGCACTGTCGACGCGCAACGATGCACCGGAGCGGGCTTCGCGCCCATACGACGTGGATCGTGACGGCTTCGTTCTTTCCGAAGGTTCGGTCGTCTTCGTCCTGGAGGAACTGGAAGGGGCGCGACGTCGTGGCGCGAAGATCTACGGCGAGGTCCGCGGCTACGCGGCGTCCGCGGACGCCTATCACCTTTCGTCACTGGCCGAGGGCGGCGAGGGCTCGCAGCGTTCGATGCGTCGCGCGCTGGAGACCGCCGGCCTTGATCCGCAGGCGATCGACTTCGTCTCCGCTCACGCCACGTCGACTCCGGGCGGGGACGGCGAGGAGGCGGCCGCGATCGCCGCCGTGTTCGCCACGAACCTGTCGGGCCTTCACGTCACGGGCGTGAAGTCGATGGTTGGCCACCTGCTGGGCGGCGCCGGCGCGATGGGGTTGTTTGCCGCGATCCTCGCGATCCGTGACGGGGTGATTCCGCCGACCATCAACCTTGAGAACCTCGATCCCGCCGTGGCGGCACTGGGGTTGCAGATCGCGGCGAACCACGCGGTGCACCGGCCGGTGCGCGCCGCGCTGGCCAACAGCTTCGGTTTTGGTGGAACCAACGCCTCGATCGTCGTGGCGGCGGTCTAGCGGGTCGTCGGACGGGCGGAGTCCGGCTTCACGTTGCCGAGCAGGCTATGGCGGCGGGGGTTCTGCAGCGCCGCGCGCGCGGCTTCCTCTTCGGCGGCCTTCTTGGAAGGGCCTGACCCGCGTCCGATTTCCTCTCCCTTCAGCCTGACCGCGACCTCGTAGCGGCGATCGTGGTCCGGGCCCGTGGAGGCAATGACATCGTAGCTGAGGGCCTGGGTGCCGTAAGTCGGGTGCACCTGCTCCTGCAGCTGGCCCTTGGGGTTTTCCTGTGGCGTATCCAGCCCGGTGAGACGCGATGCGAGTTCGCCGTACCATCCGTGCACCACGGCGCGGACGGTCGACCAGTCGGAATCGCAGTAGATTGCGCCGACCAGTGCCTCGAGGGCGTCCTCGAGGGCGGCGTCCTTGTTGCGTCCGCCCGTCGCTTCTTCGGCGGGCGACATCCGCAGGGCGTCGGCCACGCGCAACTCCCGGGCCAGCTGTGCCAGCAGGCTGCCCTTGGTGAGGGCGGCGCGGCGGCGCGAGAGATCTCCTTCCCGTGCCTCGGGGAACGCCGCGAAGAGCTGTTCGCTCAGGGTCAGCTCCAGCACCGCGTCACCGAGGAATTCGAGCCGCTGGTTGGTCTCGAGGCCGCCGGTGCCCTCGGCGGCGCACGAAACGTGAGTCAGGGCCTGCTCGATTAGGCGGCGGTTCCGGAAGCGGTAGCGCAGCCTTTCCTGCAAGGCATCGATGGTGGTGGGCGTGCTCATGAGCTGGCGCTCGTGTAGCGGCGCAGGCCGCGATGAAACATGATGACCGCCAGCGAGAGCCACAGCGTCGCGGCACCCGCGAGCCACAGCGCATGGTGCAAATCGAGGCCGTTCCGCAGCGTCTGCGCGGGCACGTTCGTCACGACCACCAGCGGCAGACCGTAGACGAACACGACCGAGGCGATCCCGCGCAGCGCCTCCCGGGGGAGCCGGGAGAACTCATTCAGGGCGAAGTAACCTCCCTCGACCCCCTTGGCGCTCTGGATCCAGAACACCAGCGAGATGAAGAACAGGAGGGTCGCGTAGTGAATTGCCAGCCCACACAGAATCATTCCGGCGTAGATCGCCCACTGGAGCGGCGTCGGGGACAGGCCTAGCTGGTTGACCGCGTAAATCACGACGCCGAGCGCGATCGGGGCGTTGAGGAATCCGTCGAGATCGATCTTGCGGGTCGACACCATGAAGAGCACCGGTCCTGGCTGGGCGAGGAAGAAGTCGAAGGTTCCGGTCCGCACGTTGCGTCCCATTTCGAACAGGTTGGTCCAGAAGAAACCCATCAGGAGGCGCTGAACCAGCAGGGAGGTTCCAACCAGTATGGCCATGTCCCAAGGACCCCAGCCGGCGATCGACTCGGTGTGCTGATAGATGACGCCGATCAGGCCGAGGTTCACCCCCATCCAGAAAAGTTCCACCAGCGACCACATGATGAAGTCGCCGCGGAACATCATGGTTCGCACCATGGAGTAGCGGGCGCCGGCCAGCCAGATCCGGATGTATTGTGCAGCGCGCATGACCGAGGGGAAGCGACTCAGCCGCCGACCGCGGTGTGGCGTCGCAGGCCGCGCAGCCAGAGGAATTGCGCGACGCCGTACAGGGCCAAGACCCAGAACAGCTGGATGCCGAGTCCCTGAATCGCGGCCTCGGGAGTGGCGATGCGTCCCGTCAGCAGGGCCGCCGGGAAATACATTTGGTAGTAGTAGGGAAGGTACGACGACAGCTCGTACAGCGGTGCGGGCAACAGATCCAAGGGGAAGACCTGGCCGCCGAGTATCGTCTCCACGGCCAGCGACAGGATGATGAACGACTGAATCTCGAGGAACCAGAAGGTCAGCAGTCCGAAGCAGTAGGCCAGGGTAAACTGCAGGAAAGCGGAGAGGATGAGCGCCGGGACCGCGGCGACGTACGTCCAGGTGGCCGTCGGGTACTCGAGGTGCGGCCAGAGGAGGGGCAGCGCGAGGAGCAGGGGAATCAGGGCGAGCGAGCCGGAGACCAGGCGTGCGGCGACGAAGATGCTGAAGCGGTAGGAGAAGTAATGAATGGGCTTGAGCAGGAACTGATTGATCAACCCATTCCGGATTTCTTCCGAGACCTCGTAATCTTCGTTCATCGCGCTGATGAAGAACTGGAGGACGAGGATCGTGACAAAGTACGTCAGCGTCTGGCTGAGGTTGAAGCCGGCCAGCGATTCCTGACCGCCGAACGCCGCGCCCCAGAGGATGAAGACATAGGCGAGGTGCAGCAGCGAGAGCGACGCACGGACGGCGAAGTTCCAGCGGTAGACCAGATTGCCCTGCAGCCCCAGGACGAAGGCGTGGCGGTACTTGGCCAGCGACATGATCGAATGCGGCTCAGGAGGCCGACTTCAGCTGAAAGCGAGCGATCACTTCCTTGGCGAGGCTGCGGTAGGCGGCAGACCCCGGCGAGAGGGGGTCGTAGGCGAAAATTGTCTTACCGAAACTCGGCGCCTCGCTGAGACGGATCGTGCGCGGGATCACGCTGTCGAACACCTTGCCGGAGAGGTGCTGCTTGACCTCCTCCACCACCTGTCGCGACAGATTGGTGCGGACGTCGTACATGGTCATCACCACGCCCCCGAGTTCCAGATTCGGATTCACTCCCGCCTGCTTGATTCGCTCGAGATTGCGCAGGATCTGGCCCAGGCCCTCCAGCGCGAGGTACTCACATTGCAAGGCGATGAGGAGAAAGTCGGCGGCGGCGAGACTGTTCATCGACAACACTCCCAAGGAGGGAGGGCAGTCGATGATGATGGCGCGGTACTTTCCGGACGCTTGGATTGGCGCGAGGGCCGTCTTGAGGCGCCCTAGGTAGCCTTCGGCGCCGGCCAGTTCGATCTCGGCTGCCGCGAGGTCCTCTTCGCTGGGCAGCAGGGACAAATTGGGGTACGCGGTGGGCACGATCTTCTCGACCGCTGCGCCCTCGCCCCGAAGCGGGCCATACAGGCTCGCACCCTCGCGCTTCTCGATCCCGACTGCACTCGTCGCATTCGCCTGCGGATCGAGGTCGACCAGCAGCGTGCGCACCCCCTTTTCCGCGAGCGCGGCGGAGAGATTCACGGCGGTCGTCGTTTTGCCGACGCCGCCCTTCTGGTTGGCGATGGTGAAGATAAGCGAGCGCATGGGACGGCTGCGAAGGTGGCCGCGACAGGGTCCGGTCCGCAAGCCCGCTTCGCGCGAACACGGATCGGAGTCTAGCCTCGACTTAGGGGCCGGGCTCCGAAGACTCTCCAGACGCGACTTAGCTGCATTGCCCGTCGCGCTCTCCCGATGAAGATCGTTCACGTCGCCAGCGAAGTCTTTCCCTACGTCAAGACCGGTGGGTTGGCGGATGCCGTGGGAGCGCTCGCGGGCACCTTGGCCGAGCGAGGGCATGAGGTGGCGGTGTTTCTTCCGGGCTATCGCCGAGCGCTGGAACACCCGGCGGCCCAGAAGCCGGAGAGGCGGCTGCGTCTCAAGATCGAGATGGGGGACCGCTTCGCCTCGTGTGACGTCCTCGCCCTGAAGACCGCCCCGCGCCTCACGCTCTACTTCATCAGTCGCGAGGAATTCTTCGATCGCCAAGGCATCTACGGTAACGGCGAGCGCGATTACGAAGATAACGACAATCGCTTCATTTTCTTCGCCAAAGCGGTTGTTGAATCCCTTCGCCTGCTGGATCTGAAGGCCGACATCGTGCACGCGCATGACTGGCCGACGGGCCTCCTGCCGATCTTCCTCCGCTACGAGGAGAGGCGGCACGGGGTGATGCTGGCGCTGCGCACCGTCTTCACCGTCCACAACATCGCCTTCCAAGGCGTGTTCCCGATGAAGTCCTTTTCGCGCACGAATCTGCCGGAAGAGCTCATGGGAATCGACGGCCTCGAGTACTACGGCCAGATGAGCTTCATGAAGGGCGGTCTGCTCTTCGCGGACCACCTGACCACGGTGAGCCCGCAGTACGCGCGGGAGATGCAGACCCCGGAGTTCGGTTGCGGGCTTGACGGCGTGATCCAGTCGCGGGCGGCGGACTTGGTGGGCCTGTTGAATGGGATCGATTCCGCGATCTGGAGCCCGACGACCGACCCGGCCCTCGCGGCGAAGTACTCGGCCGAGGATCTGTCGGGGAAGAAGGCGTGCCGGCTCGACTTGTTGCGTCGGCTGGGGTTGGACCCCGCCTTTCCGGGACCCATCTTTGGGATGGTGGCGCGCCTGACCGAGCAGAAAGGCATTCAGCTGGTCCTGGCCAATCGCCGCTTCTTCGAGGCGAACCCGGTCGCCCTCGTTGTCCTCGGCACCGGCGAGCCCCGCTTCGAGGCCGGGCTGCGCGAACTCGTGGCGGCCATGCCCGGACGCGCCGCCCTCTCGACGCGCCTCGATGAGACGATGAGCCATGTCGTGGAAGCCGGGGCGGATTTCTTCCTGATGCCCTCGCTCTTCGAGCCGTGCGGGCTGAATCAGATGTACTCACAGGCCTACGGGACGGTTCCGCTCGTCTCCCGCGTCGGCGGCCTCGTGGATACGGTCATTGACGTGGAGGACGCGCCGCAGGCGGGCACGGGAATCATGTTCCGGCCGACCGCAGCCGGTCTGGCCGAAGGACTGGAGCGGGCATTGGCCCTCTTCGGCGATTCCGCCGCCTTGCACAAGGTCCAGCAGCGCGGCATGCGCCGGGACTTCAGCTGGCGGCAGGCTGCGGTCGCTTACGAGCGGCTGTACCAGGACGCACTCTGAGCGGGGGGCGCTCGCTTTGTCCCGAGCGCTTGCGGCGCAGCGATTTCTGCGCACCCGTAACGTTTCCCGATGTCCGGTGCTCCCACTCTCCTTTGGTTCCGACAAGACCTGCGCGTGCAGGACAACACCGCGCTGGCGGCGGCGATTGACCGCGGGCAGGCCATCGTGCCGGTGTACATTCTGGATGAGGCAGGGGAGGGAGCCTGGCCCTTGGGCGGTGCGTCCCGCTGGTGGCTGCACGGTTCACTGGCGGCTTTGGACCAAACGCTGCGGCAACGAGGCCTTCGTCTCACGTTGGCGTGTGGGGACAGCGCCCAGGTGCTGAGCGAACTAGTGGCCGCGACGGGTGCTGGCGCGGTCTACTGGAATCGACGCTATGAGCCGGCCAGCATTGCCCGAGACACCGCCATCAAGACCGATCTCGCTTCCCGTGGCGTTGAGGCGCGCAGCTTCAACACCAGCCTCCTCTTCGAACCCCAGACGATCGCAAACAAGCAAGGGCGACCGTTCCAAGTGTTCACGCCGTACTGGCGGCATTGCCTGACGTTGCCCGTCGGGGCACCAGCGTCGATCAAGAGCGGCCCCCTGCGCGCGCCGGCGTCGTGGCCCGCGACGCGGCCGCTTGAGTCTCTCGAACTGCGACCCGCGATTCCGTGGGATCGCGGTTTTCATGGCGCTTGGACGCCCGGTGAGGACGGGGCGCAGCAGCGGCTCGCCCAGTTCCTTTCTCAGGCGGTCGCGGCGTACGGTGAGGCGCGCGACATCCCCTCAATCGATGGAGTATCCCGGCTTTCCGCCCATCTTCATTTCGGAGAGATCGGTCCGCGGCAGATCTGGGCGGCCGCTGCCGCGCTGGGTCGTGAGCGGGGGATCTTCCCGGCCAATGTCGGCGTCGCCAAGTTCCTCGCTGAAGTGGGCTGGCGCGAGTTCGCCCACCATCTACTCTACCACTTTCCGCAGACCGCGGCTCAACCCCTGCGAGCTGAGTTCGCGCGTTTCCCGTGGCGCGCCGATCCGGGCGGGCACCTGCTGCGCGCCTGGCAACGCGGACGCACCGGGTACCCGATCGTCGACGCCGGAATGCGGCAACTTTGGACGACGGGCTGGATGCACAATCGGGTGCGCATGATCGTGGCATCTTTCCTGGTCAAGCACCTGCGGCTCTCGTGGACCGAAGGGGCGCGCTGGTTCTGGGACACCCTCGTGGACGCGGATCTCGCCAGCAACACGCTGGGGTGGCAATGGAGCGCCGGCTGCGGTGCCGACGCGGCGCCTTATTTCCGGATTTTTGCGCCCGTGCTACAGGGAGAAAAGTTCGACGGCGAGGGCGAGTATGTTCGGCGCTGGTGCCCCGAACTGGCCCGCCTTCCCGCGCGGTTCATCCACCAGCCTTGGGCCGCCCCGGAGCCGGTGCTGCAGGTGGCAGGCGTCCGCTTGGGTGAATCTTACCCGCGCCCCATCGTCGATCACGCGAAGGCGCGCGCCGAAGCCTTGAGCGCATTCCAGAGCTTACGCGCGTGACGAATCCGCGCGTCGCCACCATGCCTTCCGCTCGCCATCTCGTCCTCGTGCTCGGAGACCAGCTCGACCTGCAGTCGGCTGCGTTCGACGGCATCGATCCGGCACGGGACGTCGTCTGGATGGCCGAGGTCGCGGGCGAATCGGAGAATGTGTGGTCGACGCAGGTCCGGACCACACTGTTTCTCTCGGCCATGCGGCACTTCCGCGATCGTGCGGTCAAGGCCGGGTACCGGGTCGACTACGCGCCGCTCGATGACCCGAAGAACAGCCAGACACTCGCGGGTGAATTGAGGCGCGCCGTCGGTCGGCTGCGGCCGGAGCGCCTAGTCGTGGTGCAGCCGGGGGAGTGGCGGGTACAAGCGGCGCTCAAGGAGGCGGCCGGAGCACTCGATCTTGCGCTCGAGATTCGCGAGGACCGTCATTTTCTCTGTTCGCCCGCCGACTTCGCGCGCCACGCCCAGGGGCGCCGACAGCTCCGCCTGGAGTTCTTCTACCGGGAAATGCGGCGTCGGCACGACGTTCTCGTCTCCGCGGACGGTGAGCCGGAGGGGGGCGAGTGGAACTACGACCACGAAAACCGCGAGAGCTTCGGGCGCACGGCACCGACTCCGCCCGCCCCGAGGGCGTTTCCGCCGGATCGCGTCACGCAGGAGGTCATTACGCTCGTGCGCGCGCGATTCCCGGACCGACCAGGCGACCTCGATCGCTTTGATTGGCCGGTGACTCCCGAGGATGCGGAGGCGGCGCTCGAGGACTTTGTGGCGCAGCGACTGGTCCAGTTCGGGCGCTTTCAGGATGCGATCTGGCTCGGGCAGCCGTGGCTTTATCACTCGCGGCTGGCGGCGGCGATGAATCTCAAGTTGCTGGATCCCCGACGCGTCATCGCGGCAGCAACGGCGGCCTACCGCGCGGGTCGCGCCGAGTTGGCTGCCGTGGAGGGATTCATCCGTCAGATCCTCGGCTGGCGGGAGTATGTCCGCGGCATCTACTGGCACCTGATGCCGGATTACCTCGAGCGGAATGCACTCGGGGCCAAGGAGGCCTTGCCGGCGTTTTTCTGGACCGGTGAGGTGCCGATGGCGTGTCTTCGCGACGCGATCGGCCAGAGCCTCTCGCTGGGCTATGCGCATCACATTCAGCGTCTGATGGTGACGGGCCTGTATTCGCTCCTGCTCGGGGTGAAGCCGCAAGCGGTGCACGCGTGGTACTTGGCGGTTTACGTCGATGCGGTTGAGTGGGTCGAGCTTCCCAACACGCTCGGCATGTCGCAGTACGGCGATGGTGGGGTGATGGCATCCAAGCCTTACGTCGCCACCGGACGCTACATCGAGCGGATGAGCAACGCCTGCGGTCAGTGCCGCTTTGATCCGGCGGAAGCGATTGGTCCGCGGGCATGTCCGTTCACCACGCTCTACTGGGATTTTCTGCTGCGGCATCGCGACCAGCTGCAGAAGAATCCCCGCATGAGCCTGCAGGTGCGCAACGTCGAGAAACTGACGCCGGAACGGGCGCGCTTGATTCGCTCTCAGGCGGAGCAGATCCGCGCCAACGGCGGCGTGCCGACAGCACCCGGTGAGACGGCTCTCCCTTTGTTCTCATGAGCACGATGCGACGCAAGAGCGACCTCCCGACTAAAACCTGCGAGGCCTGCGGGCGTCCGTTCACGTGGCGCAAGAAGTGGGAGCGCTGCTGGAACGAGGTGCTCACCTGCTCGGAGCGTTGCCGACGCGTGCGGCGCAGCGGTCCTCGGGTGGAGCGCCCGACGGGCGAGACGCCACAGGCTCAATAACGACAGCGTCGCCTTTACTTGATGAAACTCACCTACCGCATTCGTCTCAAGCGCTCGGCCGCGGATGCGTTTGCCTGGCATGAGCGTCCGGGCGCGTTTGAGCGTTTCGCGCCGCCGTGGGTGCGGACCGAGGTGTTGCATCGCTCGGGTGGCATTCGCGACGGAGGACGGCTGGAGATGGTGCAATACCTCGGCCCATTGCCCCTGCGCTGGGAAATCGAGCATGTGGATTTTATCCCGGGGCGTCAGTTTTGCGACGTGGCCCGCCGCTCTCCGTTCCGTCGCTGGCGGCATGTGCATCGCGTGGAGTCGATCGGTCCGGACGCCTGTGAGTGGATCGACGAAGTGGACTTCGCCTTTTGGGGCGGGCGGCTCGCTCGGGGCGTCCTGGGCGGCACGACGCGTTCTGAGCTGGACCGCTTGTTTGCGTACCGGCAGGCGCGACTGAAGGCGGACTTGGAGTCGAGGCCGCAAGCCGTGACGGGTCGGATCGTCGTGGCGGGGGCATCAGGGCTCGTGGGCTCGGCGCTGACGGCCTTGCTCTCGACGCGCGGGTATGAGGTGGTCCGCTTGGTGCGTCGGCCGGCCCAGGGGAGCGATGAACGGTTCTGGGATCCGACGCGTCCGGAGACGCTGGGTGACGTGCTGTCCGGAGCTGCGGCGCTCGTCAGCCTCGGCGGGGCCGGGATTGCGGACCGCCGCTGGAGCAAGGCTCGGAAAGCGGAACTCCGCTCAAGCCGATTGGAAGGCACGCGGGCCTTGGTCGAGGGATTGCGGCGAACGTCTAGGCCTCCGCCCGTGTTTCTGTCGGCCTCCGCGATTGGGATCTACGGAGTCAAAACGGATCGCTCAATCGATGAGACGAGTGGGGGCGGAGACGGCTTCCTGGCCGAGCTCACGCGCGAGTGGGAGCGGGAGGCGGCGCTGGCCGAATCCGCGGGGGTGCGTCCGATTCTCCTTCGGACGGGCATCGTGCTCTCGCCCCGCGGTGGGGCACTGGCTCGCATGCTTCCGATATTCCGCTGCGGCTTGGGTGGTCCAATCGGGCGGGGCGAGCGGGGCATGAGTTGGATCTCGCTGGAGGACGAAATCGCCGCGATCGCCTTCCTACTTTCGCGGCCGGACGCGCGCGGAGCCTACAACCTCGTGGCGCCCAATCCGGTGAGCGGCGCTGAGTTCGCACGCGAGCTCGGGCGGGCCTTGCATCGTCCGGCCGTGATGCCGGTGCCGGTTCCGGCGTTACGTGCGGCCTTTGGCGAAATGGCCGACGAGACGATCCTGGCCAGCCAATGGGTGCAGCCCGCGCGGCTGCTCCACGAGGGATTTGTCTTTCAGCAGGCGTCCCTCGGCGAGGCGTTGCGGGACATGCTCGGGACAAACAAGGCGTCATCCCAACTCGAATCATGAAGCGAAACATTGCGATTATCGGCGCGGGTGTGGCCGGCTTGTCCGCGGCGCGCGTTCTCCAGGCATCCGGGGCGCGCCTCGTCGTGCTCGAAAAGAGCCGCGGCGTGGGCGGGCGCATGGCGACCAAGCGCGTCGGCGAGGCCGTCTTCGACACCGGGGCACAGTTTTTCACCGCGCGTGAGGATGGCTTCGCGTCCGAGGTCCAGCGCTGGGCGGATGCGGGCAAAGCCGACCGTTGGCCGGGCTCCGCGCATCGTTGGATTGGCCGCGGCGGCATGACGGCGGTACCGAAGCTTCTGGCCGAGGGGATTGACGTGGAGCGGGAGCGCAAAGTCACCGCAGCGCGCCACCATCCCAGCGGCTACTGGGAGCTGGATATCGAGAACGAGGGGATTCTTCGCGCTGAGCGGTTGGTCCTGACCGCTCCGATGCCGCAGGCGCTGGCCTTGCTCGATGCCGGGAGCGTCCGGCTGCCCGACACCATCGCGGCGGAGCTCCGCAGCGTGAGCTATCGACCCTGTCTCGCGGCGCTACTCGTGCTGGATGGCCCGAGCGCGGTGCCGCAGGAAGGAGTCGCTCCCAGCGAGGGACCGCTGCGTTGGGTGTCGGACAATTCTCAAAAGGGCCTTTGTCGGCCGACCGCCGTCACCCTGCATGCCACCCCGGAGTTTTCCACCCGCGAGTACGGGCGGCCGGAAGCCGAAGTGCTCGAGCAGATGATTGCCGCCGCGCAGGCCTGGCTGGGGGGCCGCATTGTCTCCTCAGCGACCCTCCACCGTTGGCGGTACAGTGAGCCGGTTGGTTCCTTGCCCAAGGCCTTCAGCTGGGTTCCGGAGCTCTCCCTGGGCTTCGCGGGGGATGCGTTCCTCGGGGGACGTGTGGAGGCAGCTGCGCTTTCCGGGATCGCACTGGGGCAGCATATTGCATCCCAGCTCATCGCCGCGCCGGTCGACCTCTAGTCGCTGCGAAAGATTGCGATTTCCTTCAGCCCCGCGACGTACACGCTCTCCCGGGTCATTGTGTCCCATGTCCGACGCCGTCACCTCTCTCATCCCGCACCGTCCGCCCTTCCTTTTCGTCGACGAGATCGTCAGCGAGACGGCTGATTCGCTCGTCGCGCGGCGAACCTGGCGAGCCGAGGAGGACTTTTACCGCGGCCACTATCCGGGCGCGCCGATTACCCCGGGGGTGCTGCTGTGTGAGGCGGTATTCCAGACCGGGGCCTTGTTCCTCGCCCGGGCGGCGGGTCCGGAGGGGGTCTCGACTCCCGGAGTGCCGCTTCTCGCCAAGATCAACGATGTGCGCTTTCGTCAGCCGATCTACCCCGGCGACACCGTGCTGATTGAAGTCCGACGCAAGGAGCGACTGGGCGAGTTCAGTCTGATGACGGGATCCATGCGGAAGGCCGACGGCGCGCGGGTGCTCAGCGTGGATTTCACCGTGGCGTGGAAGACACCGTCCTCCGACGCTCCGACCAACGCTCAACCCTCGACGTAAGCGCTCCATGTCGGACTTTCTGCACGTTTCCGGCAAGGTGTTCGTCGTGATGGGCGTGGCGAACCGCAAGAGCGTCGCTTGGGCGATCGCAAGCGCCTTGGAAGAACAGGGGGCGAAGGTGGTCTACAGTGTGCGCAGCGAGACACGGAAGGCCTCCCTCGCGACGCTCCTCGGCGACCGGCCGACCTTCGTGTGCGACGTGGAGAAGGAGGGTGCCGCGGCTGCGCTGGCCACGGCGATCGCCGCGGCGGGGTACGGACCGATTCATGGTCTCGTTCATTCCATCGCCTTCGCGAACTACGCGCAGGGATTCAAGCCCTTCCACCAGACCGGGCGGGGCGACTTCCTGCAGGCGACCGCCATCTCGGCATTTTCCTTGGTTGAACTCGCCGAGGCGTTCCGTCCGCTCTTCGCGCCGAACGCGTCCGTCGTCAGCATCGGCATCTCGTCGCTGCTCGTAACCCCGGACAACTACGGGTACATGGGGCCGATCAAGGCGGCGCTGGAATCCTGCTCCCGCTTCCTCGCCAAGTCCTTCAGCGCCTTTTCGGAGGTGCGCTTCAATGTCGTCGGAGCCGGACCGCTCAAGACCAGCGCCTCGGCGGGGATCCCCGGTTACCTGGAGAGCTACCTGTACGCGGAGAAACTGACGTTCCGGAAGCGCGCGCTGGCCACCGCTGAGGTCGCGAACGCGGCGGTGTTTCTCCTCAGCGAGCGCAGCAGTGGAATGAACGGGACAACGGTCGTGGTGGACGCGGGATTGGGCTCGAATGAGTTTGACGCCGAGGTCATCCGCCTGGCGATGCGGCCCAAGCAGCCCTGATCATGGCGCGGTTCCATTTTCGCTCCACCTGCATTGACTCGTTGGCGGCGGTCCTGCCGCCTGAGCGTCTGAGCAGCGCGGAAATCGAGCAGCGGCTCGAGCCGCTGTACCGGCGCCTCCGTCTGCCCGAGGGGCGCCTTGAGCTGATGACGGGCATTCGCGAGCGGCGGGTTTGGCCGGTCGGCACGCGCCCCTCCGACGCGAGCGCGGCGGCTGGAAGAGCGGTACTCGAACGTTCGTCCATTCCGGCGGAGGCAGTCGAGCTGTTCATTCATGCCGCCGTGTGTCGCGACATGCTCGAACCCGCCACCGCGGCGTTTGCGCACCGCAAGATTGGGCTGCCGCCCAGTGCCCAGATTTTCGACCTGTCCAATGCGTGCCTCGGTTTCCTGAACGCGCTCACGGTCGCCGGAGGCTTGATCGAGTCCGGCCAGATTCGCTGTGCTCTCGTTGTGGCAGGGGAGAACGGCCGGCCGCTCGTGGACGAGACGATTCGCCATCTCGCGACGGCGCCGCTGACCCGCGAGCAGATCAAGCCCTTCTTCGCGAACCTCACCATCGGTTCCGGTGCGGTCGGAGCGATGGTCTGCCACCGGGACCTCGCGCCCTCGGGCCACCGTCTGCACTCGGGCGTGGCCCGCGCTGCCACCGCGCACAGTGAGTTGTGTCAGGGTGACATGCATGGAGCCGATGCACTGGCGATGCAGACGGATTCGGAACGACTCCTCGAGGCGGGCGTGGCGCTCGCCGCGGAGACGTGGAGTGAGTTCCGCGAAACGTCGGGACGCGGCGCGGATGGATTCAGCCGCTTCGTGTGCCATCAGGTCGGCAGCGTGCACCGACGACGGCTGTACGAGCGACTGGGGCTGGACGTCGCACGCGACTTCTCGACCTTCGAGGAGTACGGCAACATGGGGTCTGTCTCGCTGCCAGCGACGTTGGCGGCCGCCGAGGCAGCGGGGGCAGTCGCAGCCGGCAGTCATGTGGGACTCCTCGGCATTGGCTCGGGTTTGAACTGCCTGATGCTGGATCTCGAATGGTGATGAACGACTGCGCTCCATTGCCCGACTGGCTGCTTCAGCTGTATCCGTTTACCCCGTCGTCACTCACTACGCCCCGCGGGGCACGCCTGAGCTTTGTCGATGTCGGGCCGCGAAGTTCGGAAGCGGTTCTGTTCCTGCACGGCAATCCTACATGGTCATTCTTTTACCGCGATCTGATCGCCTCGCTGCGCGGTGAAATCCGCTGCGTCGCGCCGGATCACGTGGGAATGGGTCTGTCGGACAAGCCGGAGGGGTACGATTACACGCTCGCGCGACGCATCGCGGACATCGAAGCGCTGGTTGATTCACTCGGGCTGACGCGGATCCATCTGGTGCTGCACGATTGGGGTGGGGCGATCGGGTGTGGTTTCGCGGTGCGGAATCCCGGCCGCGTCGGACGCATCGTGCTGCTGAACACCGCTGCATTCCGGTCGCCGTTGATTCCGGCCAGCATCGCGCTGTGTCGAACGCATTTTCCCGGCACTGCGCTGGTGCGCGGGCTGAATGCGTTCGCCGGACCAGCGGTGCGCATGGCCATGCATCGCCGGCGCCTCTCCGCCGATGAGCGCCGGGGGTATCTCTTCCCGTACGACTCTTGGGCTCATCGCGTGGCCGTAAATGCGTTTGTGAAGGATATTCCGCTGCATCCGGACCACGTCAGCTACGCCACGCTCTGCGAGGTCGAGCAGGGGCTTCCTTCGCTCCGCTCACACCCGGTGAGCATCGTCTGGGGTGGCCGCGACTTCTGCTTCCACGACGCCTTTCTCGCCCGCTGGCGCGAGATTCTCCCCGAGGCCCGGATCACGCGCCTCGCCGACGTCGGTCACTATGTCTTGGACGATGGTGGCGCCGAGGCGGTCACGCTTTGTCGGCGCGGCGTGCTCGGGGCCTGAACGTCGGGCTCCATCACTAGATGGGGTCGCGCCGTTTGAGCGAAGCCGATCCGATCGCCGTCAGGGAGTCGGCAGGATGCGGGCCTCACGGCGAACGGTGCGGCCGGGCCGATGTCCGGTGAGCGTTCCGTCGCGGATCACGAATTGTCCCGCCACGATGACATGGTCCATGCCCTCGGCGTAGTGGTGGGGATCGCGAAAGGTTGATTGAGTGGCCAGACGGTCGAGGTCAAACGACACGAGGTCGGCGACGAAACCAACGCGGATGAGGCCGCGCTGTCCGAGTGGAAACTGTCGCGCGGGCAAGTCGGTCATGCGCCGAACCGCCTCCTCTAGGCTCATGAGCCGCTCGTCGCGAACGTAGTGGGCAAGGAAGCGAACATTATTGCCGTAGCCACGCGGGTGGGGGACCCCGACGCCCAGCCGGCGCGCCCCGGAATCCGAGGCGATCATCGTGAGCGGCAGCGTCAGAAACTCGCGGAGGTTCGGCTCGCTCATCCCATGAAACACGGCCGAGGCTCCGCCTCGCAGTTCGACCTGAAGAATCGTATCGAGCTGCGCCTCGAGGGAGTCGGAGCCGTAAAGCTTTCGGGCGGCCTCCGGGACGCTCATTCCATTGAGCGAGGGATCTTCGGTGAAGTTCGCGATCACGGCGTACGTGTAGTCGGACCGCTGGCCGCGTTGCAGGGTTGCCTTCATCTCGGCACGGATGCGGTCCCGCTCCGCGGGATCGTCGAGCCGTTCGCGCAGTCTCCCGCGTCCGCCCTCGCGGGCGAAGTCAGGGATGGTGGTGCCCAGCGACGTGCTGGAGGCCGTGTAGAGATACTGGTCGTGCGCCACTTGGATGCCCTCGGCGCGGGCGCGGTCGAGGCGCTCAATGACCGGCTGCGTGAGTCCCCACGCCGCCGGAGTCGAGAGCTTGATGTGCGAGATCTGGACCGGGGTGCCGGCAGCCCGGCCGATCGTCAGGGCTTCCTCAATGGCCTCGAGAATGCGCGCGTTCTCGTAGCGCATGTGGCTCGCGTAGAGTCCGCCGGACTCGGCGGCCACCTTGGCCAACGCCACGATCTCTTCGGTCCGGGCGAACGTGCCGGGGAGGTAGATCAGTCCGGTGCTGAGGCCGACGGCGCCATCGCGCATTCCGGCCGCGACCAAGGTCCGCATCTGGTCGAGTTCCGCAGCCGTGGGCGGCCGCGCGAAGCTTCCCCCCATGACCTGGGCGCGGACGGTGTTGTGGCCGATCAGCGTGGCGAGATTCAGGGAGGGCCGCGCGGCTTCGAGCTCCCGGAAAAACTCCGCGACATCCAAGGCGGAGCCGCCGCAGTTGCCCGTTACCAGCGTGGTCACGCCCCTCCGGATGAAGTTTTCCGCGGCGGGAACGTCCGCGAGGTCCTCCACGTGCGTGTGCACGTCGATGAAGCCAGGCGCGAGGATGCGGCCCTGCAGGTCGATCTCCGTCGGCGCGGAGAACGGCACTGAACCGACCGCGACGATGCGGTCTCCGCTGATCGCGACGTCACCCCGAACTGCCGGGCCGCCGCTCCCGTCGATGATCACGGCGTTGCGCAGGACCACATCCGCCTGGCTCGGTGTCGCCTCGGCGAACGGCAGGAATGCGATTGCACCGAGGAGGAACGCCGAGACGGCGCGTAGCGGTTGAAAGTGTACG
The DNA here is from genome assembly GCA_040382075.1 of Opitutaceae bacterium. GTDB lineage: Bacteria > Verrucomicrobiota > Verrucomicrobiia > Opitutales > Opitutaceae > UBA6669. The sequence continues at coordinate 134,481 of JBEIGD010000002.1, read as the reverse complement.
GGGCGGGGAGGGCGCATCGCGGTCCTGTTGTCCATCACGGGGGTAGCGAGGGCGAATATTTTCCGCCTCACAAACCCAAACGTGAGCGAAACTGAGCGGAATGAGCGAATGTGATCTATGGAATTGAAGCGCACCGCCACCGGTCCAGAGTCGAAGCGTGCTTACGGAGCAGCGTCGTCGATCGATTCTCCGCCTCCTGGCCGACCAGAACACGGTGCGGCTGGAGGAGGTTTGCGCGCGGTTCGGGGTGTCGGCGGCGACGGCGCGTCGCGATGCCGAGGCGATCGCCCGCTCGGCCTTGGCTCACCGTACGAGGGGAGGGCTGCTGGCGCTGGATGCGGCGATGACCGAGCCTGCCTATTCACGCAAAGCGGCGGCTGCCGCGGGGACCAAGTCGAGACTCGGCCAACGCGTCGCGGCACTGCTCCCGGAGGACGGGAGTATCTTCATCGACGGAGGAAGCACGTGCTTGGAAGTGGCGCGCGCGGTCCTCGATCGTCCTCAACTCCGCATCTACACGAATTCCATCACCGTGCTCCAGCTGGCGACGGAAGGTCGGGCGAACGTCTACTCCATCGGTGGCGAAGTGCGGTCGGTGAGTCTGGCACTCGTGGGGGCGTTTGCGTTGAGCTGGCTGGAGCGGCTCCGCTTCGACGCCGCGGTGATTGGGGCCTCGGGCTTGGATGCCGAACAGGGAGCGACGACGACTGAGCTTGCGGAGGCGGCAATCAAGGTCGAGGCGCTCAAGCGGGCTCGCTTACGGATCCTTGTCGCCCATGCGGAAAAGTGGTCCAAGCCCGCCGCTTTGCGCTTCGCCCCGTGGTCAGCGTTCCACCACTTTGTCACGGATCGCACCCCGCCGCGATCCTGCGCCGCACCGCTCGCAGCTGCAGGCGTCGAGATCCATCTCCTAACTTCCTCATGAAATCCGCCCGTCTCAACCGGCTGTTCAACCCGCGCACTGGACGATGCTTCGACGTCGCTCTCGATCACGGCTTCTTCAATGAAGGAGCCTTCCTCCCTGGAATCGAGGACCTGCCGACGGCCGTGGCCCGGCTCGTCGAGGCGGGCCCAGACGCGATCCAGCTCACGATCGGACAAGCGCGCCACTTGCAGGGTCTGCCGGTCCGTCCGAAGCCGGCGTTGGTCTTGCGCACCGACGTCGCCAACGTGTACGGCACCCAGCTGCCCGAGGTTCTCTTCTCGCGCATGATCGAGGAGCCGGTCACCCAGGCCTTGCGTGTCGACGCCGCGTGCGTGGTCGTGAATCTGTTTCGCATCCCGGGCGCGCCGACCGTGACGGATCAGTGCATCCAGAACATTCTCCGCATCAAGCCCGCCTGCGATGCGTTCGGGATGCCGCTCATGATCGAGCCTCTGGTTTTTCAGCCGAATGAGAAGGCTGGCGGCTACATGGTCGATGGCGACCCCAAGAAGATCATTCCCCTCGTTCGCCAAGCGGCGGAACTGGGCGCCGATGTGATCAAAGCGGACCCGACCGATGACGTCTCGATTTACCATCAGGTGATTCAGACGGCCGGCGGCGTGCCGGTCCTCGTCCGCGGCGGCAGCAAGGCGCCCGAGGCCGAGATCCTCGCTCGCACCGAGGCCATCCTGAAGCAGGGGGCCGCTGGAATCGTCTACGGCCGCAATATCATCCAGCATCCTCGTCCGGCGGCGATCACCCGGGCGTTGATGGCGGTGGTTCACGACGGCAAAACGGCGGCGCAGGCGATGGAGTATCTGCGATGAGCGCCTCCGAATTCTCAACCGTCCGCGTCGCCGTCATCGGTGCCGGCCTCATGGGCCGTGAGGTGGCCAGCGCGTTCGGGCGCTGGTTCGCGCTCCTCGACTCGGATGTGCGTCCGGAACTGGTCGGAGTCTGCGACGTCAATCCCGAGGCCCTCAAATGGTTCCGCGCCATTGCCGGCGTCCGCCACTTTGAGACCGATCCTGCGCAACTGCTGCGGCATGCGGACATCGATGTCGTCTACGTAGCCGTTCCTCATCATCTCCACGAGGGTCTGTACCTCGACGTCCTGCGGTCCGGGAAGGATCTCTTCGCGGAGAAGCCTTTTGGCATCGACTTGCCGAGCGCCCGGCGCGTCCGCGATGAGGCGGCGCGCTTGGGTCGGTTCGTGCGCATTTCCTCGGAGTTCCCGTTCCTGCCGGGCGCGCTCCGGGCGCTCAACTACGCGCGGGAAGGGCGCCTCGGGCGTCCGATCGAGGCGCGCTGCGCGTTCCTGCACTCGAGCGATCTCGATCCCAACAAGCCGATCAACTGGAAGCGCCAGTCGCGTTTCTGCGGCGAGGCCGGGGTCATGAACGATCTTGGCATGCACGTCGCGCACCTCCCGCTGCGGCTCGGCTGGAAGCCAGACAACGTCTTTGCGACGCTCCAGCGGGTGTACACCGAGCGGCCGGACGGGAAGGGCGGCATGACCGCGAGCGACACTTGGGATAACGCCACGGTGCGGGCCACGGCCACGATTCAGGGCGAGAGCGTGCCTCTCTGTCTCGAAATGAAGCGCCTCGCTCCTGGTGAGACCAACACGTGGATCTTCGAACTGCTCGGGACCGACGGCGGCGTGCGCTTCAGCACGAAGGAGCCAAAGACGTTTTGGACCTTCCAAAGGGGTAGTGACCAGCTCTGGCTGCGCACCGACCTCGGCTTCGGCACGCCGTTCAAGACGATCACCGGCGGCATTTTCGAGCCCGGCTTCCCCGATATCCTCCAGCAGATGTGGGCGGCGTTCTTCGCCGAGCGCAAGGGGACCCTCGGATCCCGTGTCGGCTGCGCCACGCCGGACGAGGCCGTCGCCCAGCACGAGCTCTGGGCCGCCGCGCTCAAGTCCGTCGCCGAGCGCCGCTGCATCACGATTGCTGAAGTTTCCTCATGACCGACCCGTGTGACACAGCAGGGCGCTCCGGCGTGATTGCCGGGGGAAATTGGATCGTCGACCACGTCAAGATCATCGACGCCTGGCCGCTGCAGGACACCTTGGCCAACATCCTCAGCCAGACGGATGCGAACGGCGGTTCGCCCTACAACATCCTCGTCGATCTGGCGAAGATGGGGGCCAATTTTCCGCTGGAGGCGGTGGGTTTGGTGGGTGATGACGCGGACGGGCGGCTGATCCGCGCCGAGTGCTCTGCGCTCGGCATCAAGACCGATGCGCTGCAGAGCACCCGGAAGGCGGCGACCAGCTATACGGACGTGATGAGCGTCCAGAGTACGGGGCGCCGCAGCTTCTTCCACCAGCGCGGCGCCAATGCGCTGCTGGGTCCGGAGCACTTCGACTTCGCGACGACGCGGGCGAAACATTTCCACCTGGGTTACGCGCTGCTGCTCGATCGCCTCGACGGCCTGATTGACGGTGTACCCGGCATGCAGCTCGTTTTCGCGGCGGCCCACGCGGCCGGCCTGACGACCTCGCTGGATTGTGTCAGCGAGAGCGGTGACCGCTTCGCGTCGGTCGTCACACCGGTGCTGCCTCAGGTCGACGTCTTCCTCGCCAACGATTTCGAGGCGGAGAAGATCACTGGCATCGCGGTGCGAAAAGGAGATCGGCTGGATCGTGCCGGCACGGAGGCGGCGGCTCGCCGCCTGATTGAACTGGGGGTACGGGCGTGGGTGGTGCTGCATTTCCCGGAAGGTAGCTGCGCCTGTAGCCGGCAGGGCGAAATCGTTTGGCAGGGCAGTCTGAAGGTGCCACGCAGCGCGATCCGGGGTGCGGCTGGCGCAGGGGACGCCTTCGCCGCGGGCGTTCTCCTTGGCTGGCACAACGGCCACGATTTTTCGTGGAACCTCAAGCTTGGCGTCGGTGCGGCGGCGGCGTGCCTTCGGGATCCAACCTGTTCAGGAAGCATTCCCAGCCTGGCCGAGATCGATGCGTTGGCCCGCGAGTGGGGCTACCGCGATCCGTTCGCGGATTTTGCCCCGCAGTAGATCGCATTGGCTCCGGATTAGGAGTGAGCGCGGGGTGTCCGGTAGAGGGACGTCTACGCGGGAGCCGATGCGTCCAGGTCAGGTTTGGTCATCTGCGTCGAAGAGGGGGCACGTCGCTATCTTTCGGCAATGCGGCCGGTGGGATCCGCCCTAGGTTGCGGTCCGTGCCGCTGGGCTGCCGGAGTCCGTGTCACGGCAAACCCTCTGCTGCGGCGTGTTTTGACTAAACATAATGTTTATTGTGCGAAGAACGCGGGGGTGGATCCGAGTCCGAGTCGATCGCGACCAACGGCGCCTCAGCGGACTGAGCCGCAGCCGCTGAAGGCTGACCCGCGCCTGCCGCACCGCGTGCGCCGGGCACCCTCAGCCGATCAGCGCGCGGGGCCAAATCGCCGGGTGAACGGATAATAGATCACCAACGGACGGCCGACGACGTCCTTCTCCGGGATGAAGCCCCAATAGCGTCCATCGGAACTGTTGCTCGAGTTATCGCCCAATGCAAAAAAGGCGTGCTCAGGCACCTCGACGACGCGGCCAGGCTGCAACAAGCCCAAGGGCTGAAAGCCCCGATACTGCCCTTCGGCCGCGTTGTTCTTCGTGAGCGCGGCCGCACCGGTGATGGGCTCACCGTTGCGCAGAAGCGTTCCGCCCGCGCTACGAATCCCGTTTGCGGACCCTTGCCCGCCGGCTCGGCGGATCTCAAGGGTGTCGCCAGGCACTCCCACGAGGCGTTTAACGTAATACTGGTCGCCGTAGGTGTCGGCAATACCCGGAATATTCTTGGTCCGAAAAACGAAACCGCTGCCGACCGAAGGCTGCACGAAGTGATAGCTCATGCGATCCACGAAGAGCTGATCCCCGGTCAGGATGTCGAACGACAGCAAGCGTTCTCCGGCGGAAACGGTGCGTCCGATTCGCACGAACTGCATCCGGACCCGGCGCCCGTCCTCAATCACTTCTCGCCACTCGAACTTCCCGGCCGCGATGAGCGGCATGATGGCTTCCTCCAGCTTTGCGGCCTGAGGAAAATACGCCTCGCGCAGCGCCCAATCGAAGTCGAAGTCCAGCGGCACCTGGACCGACACCGGCGTGTCGTTGACGTAGATGCGGTACTCGCGCAGTTGCGTCGGCAAGACGAACCAGTTGCGTCCCGGGACGACCTGATAGTGCGCTACGCCGGCGCGGCCACCGAGGTTGCCGACGGGAATCAGAATCTCTCCGGCAGTGGGAGCATCCAGACGCCGCGAGCGGGCGCCGAAGGCGGCGAACCGCACGCCTTGCTCGATGGTTCCCGGCTCCTCGGCTGGCTCCCGGAATACCTCCGGCGTCATGCCATGATAACTCGGCCACATCGAGTTTGTCGGGATCTTGAACGGCTGAACGAAGTACGCGCGGATGCCGAGGATGACGATCGCGGCGACGAGGAAGAACTCGACGTTCTCCACCAGCGAGGACTTCGGATAGATCTTACCCCCGGTCCGCTGCAGCACCTGCTCAAGCGAAGCGATCGACAGCTTGAGCTTCGGCGCCTCGGCCTTGTCGCGGATCTCCGTCTGGACCTGAGCGCTGCGGGCGCGCAGCTCGGCGAGCTCCGTCGGTGCAAGGACGTCGCGACGGTACTGGAGTACCTTCTCGGCCAGCTCGAGCCACGTGGACGCGTGCTCGCGCATTTTTTTGTCGCTGGAGGTGAAGAATCCGAACACGGCGTGGAGGCTCCGACGGTTGCGACTCAGTTCTTGAGCACTTGAATGAAGGCGTCAGGCGGAATCGATACCCGCCCGATCTGCTTCATCTTCTTCTTACCTTCCTTCTGCTTGTCGAGCAACTTGCGCTTGCGGGAGATGTCGCCGCCGTAGCACTTCGCGGTGACGTCCTTGCGCATTTCGCGGACGTTGTCGCGGGCGATGATCTTGCCGCCGATGGCAGCCTGGATGGCGACCTTGAACATCTGCGCGGGGATGATCGCTGCGAGCTTCTCGCACAATTCGCGTCCCTTGCCCTCGGCCTTTTCCCGGTGGACGATGCTGGCGAAGGCGTCGACGGGATCGCTGTTGATCAGGATTTCCATCTTCACGAGGTCGCTGGCGCGGTACTCCCCGAGTTCATAATCCATCGAGCCGTAGCCGTGGGTGATGCTCTTGAGGCGATCGTTGAAGTCGACGAGGATCTCGTTGAGCGGCAGCACGGACCTCAGCATCACGCGGTTGGCGTCTAGGGTGTCGGTGTGCTCGCAGGTGCCGCGCTTCTCCATGATGAGCGAGAGAATGTCGCCCATGCAGTCGTTGGGGAGGTGGATCGATGCCTTGATCGTGGGCTCGCGGATTTCCGTGAAGGTGCCGGGGTCAGGCAGGTTGATTGGATTGTCGACCTCAAGGATCGATCCGTCGTGCTTGACGATCTGATACACGACGCTCGGGTAGGTGGAAATGATCTCCACGTCGTGCTCGCGGCGGATGCGCTCCTGCGTGATCTCCATATGCAGCAAGCCAAGGAACCCGCAGCGGAAGCCGAAGCCCAGGGCCACCGAGCTCTCGGAGGCGTAGACGAACGCGGAGTCGTTGAGCCGGAGGCGGCCGAGCGCTGCCTTCAGCTTCTCGTAGTCCGAGCTCTCGAGGGGATATAGACCGCAAAAAACCATTGGTCGCACCTCCTTGTAGCCCGGTAGCATCTCGGAGGCCGGCTGCCGCGCGAGGGTGATCGTATCGCCGGTCTTGATATCGGCGGTGTCCTTGATGCTGGAGACGATGTAGCCCACGTCCCCTGCCCCGAGGCTGGCTGACTTCAGCATCTTTGGTGTGAAGATGCCGACTTCCTTCACTTCCGAGCGCTGTCCCGTGCTCATCAGCTGCATGATGTCGCCAGCCTTGATGGAACCGGAGAACACGCGGCAGTAGGCGATCACGCCTCGGTAGGAGTCGTAGAGAGAGTCGAAGACAAGGGTCCGCGTCTGCGCATAATCCGCCCAGCGGGGAGGCGGGACCCGCGCGATAACCGCTTCAAGGATGTCCTGGATCCCGATCCCGGCCTTGCCGCTGGCCAGAATCGCCTCCTCGGCGGGAATGGTCAGGATGTCCTCCAGTTGCTTGAGGCAGAGCTCGAGGTTGGCGCTCGGCAGGTCGATCTTGTTGATCACCGGGATGACCTTCAGGTTCTGGCTGAAGGCGAGGTGGGCGTTGGCCACCGTCTGCGCCTCCACGCCTTGGGCGGCATCGATGAGCAGCACGGCACCTTCGCAGGCCGCGAGCGAGCGGGAAACTTCGTAGGAGAAGTCCACGTGCCCGGGCGTGTCCATCAGGTTCAGCTTGTAGGTCCGGCCATCCTTGGCTGGGTAGGACATCGTGACCGGGTGGCTCTTGATCGTGATCCCGCGCTCCTTCTCGAGATCCATCGAGTCAAGATGCTGGTCCGTCATCACGCGTTGTTGAACGGTGTTGGTAAACTCGAGCAGGCGGTCGGACAGCGTCGTCTTGCCGTGATCGACGTGGGCGATAATACAGAAGTTGCGGGTAAGGGAGACGTCCACGAAGTCGGGGGAAAAGATTAATCTGTGCAGTCTGAAGATTGGCTCAAGCGGCGAGGTCGGAAAACTCGCTGAAGCTCCGCACGGTCCATGCCTTGTCCGTGCGGCGCGCAAGTCCGGCGAGAACGCCTCCGGGACCAAGCTCCCAGAACTCCGTCGCCCCAGCTGCGGCGCAGGCACGCATGCAGTCTTCCCACCGTACCGATGACACGACTTGTCGGGCCAGCGCGGCACGCAGGTCCGTCGGCTCGGAGATCGCGGCCCCCGTGGTGTTTGAGAACACCGTGCAGGTCGGGCGGGCAAACGGAACCGACTCCAAAAACGCGGCAAACTGCACCCGCGCCGGTTCCATGAGGCGGGAATGGTAGGCGCCAGCGACATTGAGCGGAATCACGCGCTTCCAGCCCCGCTCTTTGCACGCCGCCACCGCAGTGTCGATGCGCGCCTTCTCGCCGGAGAGAATGATCTGTCCCGGCGCGTTGAAGTTGGCCGCTTCGATCCCGAATTCCGCGCACAGCTCCAGAACCCGGGCCTTCTCCTCCCCGACGACGGCGGCCATCGAGCCGACCGACTGTTCGCAGGCGAGCTGCATCAGGCGGCCGCGTTCGGCTACCACTTTGAGACCGGTTGCGAAATCGAACACCCCGGCGGCCGTGTAGGCCGTAATTTCCCCGAGTGAGAGCCCCAGGGCGAAGGAAGGCGCCCCCGCCGGGAGACGTCCGCTCTCGCGCAGGGCGGCCAGCAACGCCAGTCCGTGCACGAAGAGCGCCGGCTGGCACACCTTGGTCTCGGTCAGCGCGGCTTCCGGACCGTTGAAACTCACCTCGCTCAGGCTCCAGCCCAGCGTGCGGTCCGCCTCGTCAAACAACGCGCGTGCAGCAGGCGACGCGTCGTAGAGGGAGCGTCCCATCCCGACTTTCTGGGCACCTTGTCCGGCGAAAAGTAGTGCGAGAGTCATGGCGGCGAAACCGACTAGAAAACGCGCACACCCCCGAAAAACCAAGCCCGAAAGCGGCTCGGCGTGCGTTGCTGCAGTTTACTGGACGCAGTCGGCGCCGGCCCAGCCGTCGGGTGAGTTTTCCACGGCGCCACCCCGCCTCGATCCGCTGCGTACGACCGCACCTGTCTGACCCCGCCGCTACGATGTTTGCATGACTGCAAGCGTCAATGAGGTCCCCGCGTCTGATTCCTCTGTTCCACAGCCCACTGGCGAGGCCCATGCGTTAGAGCGTGCGGCGTATGCGCTCGGCTGCAGCGAAGGTCTGCTGCAGGACGTCCGAGCGGCCTTATGGGACCGCCGGGAAGCCGTGAGCGAAGCGCGGCTGGCGGGAGAGTCGCTCACGCTGGCGCACCTGCTCGCGGAGGAGGCGTTGCTGGGCGAGCGTCGGACGAGCCTCCGCTCCTCCTCGGCCCGGCGCTGGCTGAATGCTCTGTGGCTGGTGCGGGACGCCTCTTCCGAAGCTCCGGCTCTGAGTGGACCCCATTGGCACGCCGTGCTGTCGTGTCTCGACTCGCAGACGCTCACGACGCAAGCGCGCGCTTCGCTGCGTCGGTGGAGCGAGGAATTACGCGGACTCTGGGCGCGGCAGGGAGGGCTGGCCGCATCGTCAATGGTTGTCGCGCCCTCGCATGAAGCCCCGGACACCGTCCTCGGAGCGCAGCTCGGTCGTCTGGCGTCGCACGCCCTGCTCCACCACGCCGGCCTGACGGCGGGCGTGGCCGCACCGTTGACCTCCGTGGCGAAACGTGTGCCGCCTCGTCCCGAGCGCACGGCCCGAGGGCGCGATGGGCAGGTGGAGCGGGACCGGCCCTGCGCTCTTTGGCTTTCCGCCCTTCGGGCGGCACTCGAGGAGCGTAGCACCTTGGTGCGCGCCCTGCGGGCTTGCGCTGCCCGGGACCGGAAGCGGGTCGCCGGCTTGCCACGTTGCGCCGGATCCACGCTTGCGGTGCTCGCGCAGATGGAGCGAACCCCGGTTGCCACGCTGACCTCCGTGAGCCATCAATCGCGTATCTGCTTTCCTACGACGCTCCGGGCCATGCATCGATTGCTTGACGCTGCAATTGTCCGCGAAATCACCGGACGCCGCAGCAAGCGAGTCTTCGCCTACGAGGGGTACGTGCAACTGCTTGAGCCGGATCTCGGGAATGGGACGGCGGAGTCGCCGCCCGAGCTGGTTGGTTCCCGGCCCTAGGTCCGGTGCCCGGCGGCGTTCGGACGCTGGGCCAGCCACTGCACCACGTCAGCGCGACCGGTGTGGCCGCTGCCCTCGATCACGTCCCGTTCCTGCTCGCAGCCGATCAGGGTCTCGAGGCCGGAACACGCGGACTGCAAGTCAGCCAGCTCCACCAGTAACTCGGGGGCTTGGACGGGTCCACCTGTGTTCCATCGCACTTGCCTCGGCGTGTAGCACTCCACGACGAGCAGCCCGTCTGGCGCGAGGGCGCGGGCGACGCGCTCGAGCAGTCGCTGTCGGTCGGGAGGAGCGAGATGGAGAAAGATCCACACGACCGCGTCCCAAGCGCCGTGGCCCAAATCATGGTGGAGTAAATCGCAGACAATCGTCCCTACCCGCTCGCTCACCCCGCGATCGCTCGCGAGCTGCCGCGCCTTCGCGAGGCCGACTGCCGATTGGTCGAGGGCGGTGACGTGAAAGCCGTGCTCCGCGAGAAACACGGCGTTCCTTCCCTCCCCCTCCGCGACGCACAGCACGCGTCCGCCGGGTCGGAATCGGTCAACCACGGAGCGCAGAAAGTCGTTCGGCTCAGTGCCAAAGACGTAGCCCGGTTCGCTCGCGTAGCGGGAGTTCCAGAAGGAGGGTTGCATGCTTGGTAGAGGCCCTCGGGCTCGACGATCGCGATGGTCTCTGTGAGTGAGCCAAGAATGGCCGCGTTAGATGGCCAAGCCTTCCGTCCGTGAGACTTAAAAGTTGGTGGACCCGATCAGAATCGAACTGACGACCTCCTCAATGCCATTGAGGCGCTCTGCCAACTGAGCTACGAGCCCGACAACCAACGTGAGTGGCGAAAATCGCGCTTCCGTGAGGGAAGGCAAGCGGTTTTTTTGGTCAGTTCTCGTCGCTCATTCTCAAGTTCACGACGAACGTGCCCGCTTTCCGATTGGGCGGAGGCCCCAGATTCGGAATGGTGCGGAAGGCATCGAGGATGGCGCGATCGAACTCGTTGCTCCCGCTCGACTCGCGGATGCTGACCCCGGAAATTTCGCCGGAGGTGGACAAGGAGAACTGCACCCTTACCGACAGCTGGTCGCTGAAGTTGGCCTGCTCCATCGTCTGCCGGATGCGCTGGAGGATGAGGGCGATGTAGGCATCGGTCAGCTCCATCTCCGCCCGCTCCAGGGCCTTGCCGCCGGCGCCGCCCTTGGTGTTCGCAGTCGATCCACCGCTGACGCCGCTGCGGATGCCCTTCGCTACCGAAGGCACGTCGGCGGTGCGGCGGGATCCGCTGGGCGTTTTCTTTCCGGCGTTCAGTCGATCGAACTCCTCCTTCGACATCCGGCGTGACTGCTGCTCGGCCTCCTTTTTGGCGCGGTCCGAGGCTGCCTTCTGCTCGGTCCGGAACTTCTTTTCGATGTTGGCGGCCCGCTTCTCCGAAAGGCGCTTGATGTCGCGCACGAAATTCGGCGGCGGTTCCGCCTTGGGCGTGGCCGTGGCCTTCGCGGCTGGTGCGGGCCGACTGACCGGTTCCGGCGGAGTCGGCAGCGGTTCGACCGGTGCGGGCTCTGGCACGGGGTCGGGGCGGCGCGTCACGACGGGCTTCGGAAGCGAAACGGCCGTTTCTCCCGGGGCGGCGTCGGGTTCGCCGAGCGCCGGAGCCTCCGTTGCGGCGTAGTTGTCGCCCTCGCCGGCAACCAGCTCGAAGATGGCCGGCGGCTCGGCGGCCCGCCGGGCGGAAAGCATGAAGGCGAGCGCGGCAAGCGCCACCACCAGCGCGTGAAGGCAAATGGACGCGAAATAAGCGCTGGGCGACTGAGCGGTCATCGACCCGGCGCACCCCCTGCCTGAGTATCAAATTGGATCTTCGAAAGCTTGTTCTTCGTCAGCTCATCCATGACGCGCACGACCTGCTGCCACTGCAGCGTGAGATCTGCGCGGATGCGGATCACCGGATGCTGGGCCGCCGGGCCCGCGGCCAGCGGCATCAAACGCGACGACAGCTCGCTGAACGACACGGGCGTGGAGTCGAAGAAGTAGCGGCCTTGGCGATCGATCGAAATCGAGACGAACCGCGTGTCCTTGTCCGGCTTGGCCTGCTCACGACGCGTCTCAAGCGGAAGGTTCACCGGGATCGCCTGCTCCTGATTGATCAGCGGGGTCGCGATCATGAAGATCAGCAACAGCACGAACGCCAAATCGACCAGATTCGTGACGTTGAGGTCGGCCAGCGGATGGGCCGTGCGATGCCTTCGGAAAGTGCGGGCCATGGCGCTCGCTCCTTACTTCTTCGACTCCAGCTCGATTCGGTCCGCGAGCGAACTCGCGAAGTTCTCGAGCTCCGTGATCAGGCGACGCGTGGTCGACAGCAGGAAGTTGTAGCCGAACACCGAAGGAATCGCGACCACGAGACCGGCGATGGTCGTGAGCAAGGCCGCTGAAACGCCGGGCGCAAGATTCTGAATGCTCGCGGACTGGGCTCCGGCTGCGGTGATCGAGTCGAAGGCGATCATCACGCCCCACACCGTGCCGAGCAGACCGAGGAAGGGAGCGCCGGAGACGATCGTGGCGAGAAAGATCATGGACGACTCATAGCGAAGAGTCTGTCGCGCGATCGCACGCTGGAGAGCGTTCTCCGCATGCTCGAGTCGCGCGCGGCTCGAGTCTTCACCCTTTTCCTGCAGAATCGACGCGGCGCGCCAGTAAGATTCCACCGCATCGGCGAAAAGGTCACCGTAGGGAATCCCGCGCTTGTTCTTGTACGATTCTGGAAGATCCAGAAGCGTCCGCTCCTCGCGTAGCCGCTGCTCGAACGCGAGGTTAAGGAAACGCATCTGGCGCAATTCATTGCGCTTTCCCAGCATCACCGCCCATGCGATCATGCTGAAGATGCCCAGCCCGACCGTGAGGATCTGACCGGCGAGGTCGCAGCGGAGGAAGATGTCGACGAGATTGACGGTGGCGATCGGAGGAAGCATCGGGACCCTGTTGAAGCCGGAGTGTGTGTCATCCCGGGCGCCGCGTTCAATGGCAAACCCTCGCAGTCCGAATCTGTTTGCCGCCCCGGAGCCCCGCTTTTTTCTGGAGAAGCCTGTTCCCATGAGCGATTTCAAGTCTTCCTCCCTCAGCGCACTCCGCCGCCACGCCAGCCGCATCGGCCAAACCCGGTCGTTGGTCGGACTCGATGGTTTCGTCGACACGATCGTGACCCCGGTCGGCCTCCGGCGCGGCCAGGGCGATGACTTCACGGCGATCGCCACCCTTTCGGAGTTCGGGCAGCGGATCGTCGCGGCCGCCGGGAAGAGCACGAACATCGAGCTCTACCCACGGATGGACAAGCTCGGCGGCAACGGGCCCATCATGGCGAACGCCCTGCTCGCCCACGGGACCCAGCTGACCTACGTGGGCGCCTTGGGCTCGCCTACGATCCACCCCGTCTTTGCCGACCTGGCGCGCCGCGCGACGGTCGTCTCGCTCACCGCACCGGCCCATACCACTGCAGTCGAGTGCGAGGACGGGAAACTGATGCTTGGTCAGATGCGCAGTCTGGATGAAATCACGTTCGAGCGTCTCCAGTCGTCGCTCGGCGAGGCGGGGCTGCGCGCCGCCTTGTCCTCCGCTGATCTCATCGCGCTGGTCAACTGGACGATGATCCCGAACATGACGGAGATCTTCGAGGCGCTCGTGGGCCGGGTGTTGCCATCCCTTAGCGGGATGAAGGCGCGCTTCTTCTTCGACCTCGCCGATCCCGAGAAACGCGCCGTCGAGGACCTCCGCCGCGCGCTTTGCGCCATCAGCCGCTTCGAGCAATTCGGCCGCGTGACGCTCGGATTGAACCTAAAGGAGGCCCAGCAGGTCGCCGCCGCCCTCGGTGTCACACCGGGCGACGAGAGTGAGACCTCCCTGCGCGAGACCGCGGCGGCACTCCGCGCCGCGCTCCGCATCGACACGGTCGTCGTGCATCCCCGCGCCGCCGCCGCCTGCGCGACGGCCGCAGGCACCGCCTGGGTGCCGGGTCCGTACACCGAGAAGCCGCTGATTACCACGGGGGCCGGTGACCACTTCAATGCGGGCTTCTCCACGGGCCAGCTCCTCGGTCTCGATCCGCAATCCTGCCTCGCGCTCGGCGTGAGCACGAGCGGCCATTACGTCCGCACCGGGGAGAGTCCGACTCTGGATCAGCTTGAATCGTTCCTCGCCAACTGGCGCTGACCTCGATCATAGTCTTGCCATGGTTGCGAAACCCAAGCGCGCGGGAAAACTGATCTCTTTCGAGGGGTCCGAGGGCAGCGGAAAGTCGACCCAGATCGCCCGGTTGGCGGCGCGGCTTCAGGAGATGCACCGCGACGTCGTGACCGTCCGTGAGCCCGGTGGAACCGAGATCGGTGAACAGATCCGCAACATCATCGTCCATAATTCCCGCGGAGACGAGATGTGTGCGGAGACCGAGTTGCTGCTCTTCGCCGCATCCCGCGCGCAGTTGGTCCGAGAGGTCATCGCCCCGGCCCTCCTGCGAGGCAGCGTCGTGCTCAGCGACCGCTTCCTTGACTCGTCCACGGTCTATCAGGGAGTCGCGCGCAATCTGTCGCTCGATCCGGTCAATCAGATCAATCACTTCGCCGTCGGCAACGTGATGCCGGATCTCACCATCGTGATTGACGTGCCGACGGAGGTGAGCCTGCAGCGGATTCGGCAGCGCGCCTCTGATCTCCCGGACCGCATGGAGCGTGAAAACATCGACTTCTATACGAAGGTCCGAGAGGGCTACCTCGTCCTCGCGCGCGGCATGCCGGAGCGCTTCGTGGTGGTGGATGGCACGCAATCCGTGGAGACGATCGAGCACGCCATCTGGTTCGCGGTAAAGGATCGCCTCGTCTGAGGGTCGCCTCCGTGCCTGCTGCCCTTCCCTCCGTCCGATCGTCGCCCGCACCCTGGCCCGAGGCCCTCGCCGGCACGCCGGCAGTTGCGGTCATCGAGACAGCGCTGGCGCGCGGTCGGCTTTCTCACAGCCTGCTGCTGACGGGCAGCGATCTTTCACTGCTGGAGCAAGTCGCCCTCGGCATCGCCGACCGGCTGCTCAATGTGCCGGAGTCGTCGGCGCCCTTCCCGCCCGCGCAGCATCCGGACTGCCATGAGCTGCGGCCGGCGGGAAAGATGCGGCAGATCTCAGCCGACGCCACGCGTACGCTGATCGGCAAGGTCCAGGTGTCGGCGACGGTCTCCCCGCGCAAGGTGGCGATCCTCCACGAGGCGGATCGGATGAACCTCGCCGCGGCGAACATCTTTCTGAAGACGCTCGAGGAGCCGCCCGCCAATACCACGCTGCTCCTACTCACGACCAAGCCATACAGCCTCCTGCCCACCATTCGGAGCCGCGTGCTGCAGTTTCGCTTTCCGCTGGCGGCGCAGATGACGGGGATCGACGGATGGGCCGCGTGGATCACCGATTATCAGGCGTGGCTGAGTCAGCTGGAAGTGGGTGTCGCTGACCGGAAGGTCGTCGCGGAATCCGTCTTCGGCGTCTACGGTTTGGTTGCGCGCTTCTCCGCCCTGCTCGACTTCGCCACCGCTGAGGCGTGGAAGCGGGAGAAGGAGCGGGTCACGGTCGAGCTCGACGAAGATGAAGAAGCGGCGCGGGAGACCGGGATCGCGAATGGGATCCGCGCCCGGCTCTTCGCGGAGATTGCGGGAGCCACGCGCAGTTTTGCGTTGCCCCGCCTGTGCGCGGGCGACGAAACGTCGCGCCGGAATCTCGCGGCGTCCATCGCCCGGTTGGAGCTGTCCGCCGGCCTGCTCCGCGTGAACCTGAACGAATCGGCGGCCCTCGAGCACTTCCTGCTCTTCAGCCTGCGGCTCTGGTCACGGCGCTGATCCGCCGCGGTGGAGAGCGGCGGCGACGCGGTCCACGAATTCGGCACGGGTGTCCATGTGCGGATTGTGCCCCGCCGACGCGATTGTCTCGATGACGGCGTTTGGAAAGTGGTGGCGGATCAAGGCGTGGTCTTCCGCCACGACGTAGCGGGAGCGCCCCCCCAGCAGAAACGTCGTCGGCCCCGCGAACTGCATTTCATTCGCGAGGGGACTCGATTCGAGCGTAGGGAGTGCGGAGGCGAGCCACGGGAGCGGGACCAGCCAACGCCAAGAGCCATCGTCGGCGCGACCCAGATTCGTGAGCAGGAACTTCCGCATCGCGAGGTCAGGCACGCGGCCCTCCAGGCGCATCTCTGCCTCCGCCCGCGTGGTCAGGCCCGCCAACTCAAGATCGAGCAGCGCGGCGAGCTCGTGGCGATGTGACTGGAAAGCATAGCTCTTCGGTGCGATGTCGACAATGACGAGACCCTCGACGAGCGCCGGCGCAACGCAGGCCAGCCGCATCAAAACCTTGCCGCCGAGACTGTGCCCTAGGAACTGGGCGCGCGAGATGCCCTGCTCGGCGCACCAAGAGAGGATATCCGTGACCAGCGCATCCCAGCTCATGTCGTCCGCGCGCCCCGATTCGCCATGGTTGCGAAGGTCGAGGGCGCGCACGTGAACGTGGGCGGACAGGTCGCGGCCGGTGAGTTGCCAGTTTCGGGAGGACCCCAGAAAACCGTGCACCACGACTAGCGGAACCTTCCCCGCACCTCCGAAGTCGCGCGAAGCGAGGGGAACGGCGACCGCCGAGGGAGCGCGAGCGAAAGGCACCACCGACGAAACCCTCAAGTCGTGAGCAGGAAGACCACCGTCATCACCGCGGTGGGAGCGAGTGCGCCGAGAAAGAGGTTCAGCGGCGAGACGCCGCCGGGAAAGCAGCGGGAGAGAATCGACTGTCCGGCTGGATTCGGCGCGTTCGCAATCACGGTGAGTCCTCCGCCGATCACGGCTCCGGAGACGACCGCATACTTCAGCTCGGGCGTGAGCCCCGGCACCAACGAAGCCAGATAGGTGATCGCAGCGTTGTCGTTGAAAGCGGTGAGGAAAATCGCGCCAAACTTGAGGGGCATTTCCGACAGACTCCCCAGGACGGGCGCGATCCACCACTGTTGGAGCGAGCCGTGGACGACCAGGCCGGCGAGGAAGAACCCGACCAGCACGGGCGAGCGAAGCCCGATCGGATCTTGATGATGCGCGGTGGCCTGGGTGAACGCGAGGAACACCAGGAGTCCACCGAGGAACAGCGGCACGTAGTGCGCGGTGAGAACGGTCCAGGCCAGCGCTCCGACATGGACGACCGTAACCCACACCGGGACCCCGGCGCGGCGCTGGGTCGCGTGAGGTTCATCGGCGCCGGCCTCCGAGGGTGGATTTGACCCGGTCGCCAGCGCCTTGAATTCGCGTCGAAACACCGCGTAGTAAATCGCGTTCGAAAGCACGATTCCGATGGCCGCCTTCCAGCCGAAGTGCTGGAGCATGAACGGGGTATCCCAGCCCCACTTGGCTGCGACCATCAGCACCGGCGGCGCGGCAAAGTGCGTCAGCGTACCGCCGACTGAGATGTTGACGAAGAGCAGCCCGAGGGTCGCGTACCGCAGCCGCATGCTGGGGTTGAAGCGATAGAAGTTCTGCAGGAGCAGCAGCGCCGCGATCGTCATCGCGGCCGGCTCCGTGATGAAGGAGCCAAGGAGCGGGGCCAAGGTGAGGATCGAGAGCCACCACGCGAGCGGCGTGCCTCCGCCCAGCGCGGCGACGCGTCCAAGGACGGATTCGGACAACCGCAGGATCGGACGCGTGGCCGCGATGGCCATGATCACCACGACGAAGAGCGGCTCCGTGTACTTCACGCCGTAAGTGATGTAGTTCTGCGCCGCATCCCAGCCCTTCACGGCCGTGATTGCCGCCAGCAATGGAATCACCCACAGGCCGAAGACCGCCTCGATCTCTCCGAGAAAATGCAGCAGTTCGGCCTTGAAGCTGACCGGGGGCGGAGAACCTGGACGCAGGCCACCCGAGGCCTCCAGTGCCCGGAGCTTCGCCTCATGCTCCTCGCGGGCGTGATGCGCCCACTGCAGGATCTTCGGGGAACAGAACGTGTGCAGGATCGCGAGCAGGAAGATGCCCGAGGCGACGAGGTTGAAGGGTTGGACCCCGACGCGGTGCTTCAGCACCTCCCAGAGCCCGAGTCCCTGCTCCGCCGCCGTGTACGCCTCAAGGGGCATCGGAAAGACGGGACCGCCCGAGCCCGCGGACGCCGCTGCGAGAGGGACCGAGCAGGCGGCTACCGCAAGAGCCGCCAAGGTGGGGCGAAAGAAGGCACTCATGAAGTGCCTACCTAGAACGTCCTAGGCCCAGCGCGCAAGCAAGCCCGGCAGGTCCGCGAGCGAATTGATGAAGTGGTCTGCCTCCCGCCTCACCCGCTCCCGCGTCACATAGCGGCCAAACCCGACAAAGAGATCCGCCGCCGGCTTGGCCTCGAGGTCGCTGACTCCATCCCCCACCATGACCACCGCCGAGGGTCGTAGCTCCGCCCGCAGTCGCTGCACGATCTCGGGTTTTCCGCCGGAACGCGTGGTCGGGTACGTCTCGTCAAACCCAACGTAGCTCCCGTCTGCTGCGAAGTGCAGGTCGACTGCCTCGATGCGCTCGATGCCGAGATGATCCGCCAGCGGCCGGATCGCGTTTCGGAATCCGCCGCTCACGATCATGGGCGTCCATCCACTCCGTCGCAGGCCCGCCAGGGTCTGCGACGCCGTCGGTTCCACGGTGGCCACATACCCGCGCCCGATCTCCGCCACGTGTGCGGCGGTCGGGCGAATGATTTCAAGCCGGCGGCTGAAGACCGACTCCACGGGAATGCGCCCCTCCATGGCTGCCGTCGTCATGGCCTCGACCTCCGCAAAGATCACGGGCCCGCGCAGACGCCCCAGTTCGTCGATGCCTTCGATCGCCGAAAGGGTGCTGTCACAGTCGAAGAGAATCAGGCGTGGGGCACTCATGGATGGCAGCGCGGGAGAGCGTGGAGAGGACGGGCGCGAGGTCCGGACAAAACAAAGCCCTCCGCTTGGGGAGGGCTTCGGGACGCGATGCGGAAACGCTCGCGCTTACTTTTTCACAGTGACGCGCTTGAACTTCGTCGTGAACTTCTCGACGCGGCCAGCGGTGTCGACGATGCGCTTCTCGCCGGTGTAGGCGGGATGCGAGTCCATGGTGACGTCGCGGACGATGACGAAGTGTTCCTGACCGTCGATGTTCTCCTTGCGGGGAGACTTCATGGTCGACTTGGTGAGGAAGCGACGGCCGGTTCCAATATCAAGGAAGCAGACGTTGTTGAGCGTGGGATGGCCTTCGGGCTTCATGGCGAAAGATTTCGAGTTTCGGGTCTCAGCCCTGGCGAGCCTTGTAACGGGGCTCAACCTTGTTGATCACGTAGATCTTGCCGCGGCGGCGCACGACTTGGCACGCCGGGTGGCGCTTCTTCGCGGATTTGATGGAGGAAACAACTTTCATAAAAGGTCCAGAAAAGCCGCCGGGGCGGCAGGTTGTCAACTCGATACTCCGGCCTCCTAGTTGACGCTGGGATCGTCGGGTTCCTCGGCCAAGATTCGCCACTCGGGGTGGAGGCCGGAGAGCAGTCCGCGCCAAAGTGTCTCGTCGGGCTGGAACTCCAGCAAGTCTGACCCCACCGGCATCACGACCCATGCGTCGCGGTCGAGCTCTTCCTCCAGTTGCCCGCCGCTCCATCCGGCATGCCCCAAAAACGCTCGAATCTCGAAGCCCGCCTCGCCGCGGAGCTCGATCGCCTTCTCGGGCTCGAGTCCGAAGTAGAGCTTGAGTTCGGTCCCGCTGGGTGCCACCTGCCACGCGCACAAGATCAATTGCTCTTCGCGCACCGGACCACCGCGGTACACCGGCACCCCGGCCAGCGGTCCCAGAGCAAAAGCAGTGTCCAGCTCGCCCAGCGTTTTTCCTGACGGGCGATTCAACACCACACCCATCGCTCCTTCGGAGTCGTGGCTGGAAATCAGCACCACGCTCCGCCGGAATGATGGGTCGCGCAAGGCGGGATGCGCCAGCAGGAGCGAGCCGGAGAGCTCGGACTCCGAGCGGGACGAGACGCGACGGGTGCGCATCGGTGTCAGGTCCCGGCCGCCAGTTGGGTGACCTTGACCCCCGCATCCGCCAGCAGCGGCACGACGAGCGGATCGTTGTGGTAGTCCTGCCGGTAGCGAATCTCCGCGATCCCGGATGCGGCCAGAATCTTGGCGCAGTTGACGCACGGGAAGTGCGTCACATACGCGACGCACCCTTCCACGGCACTTCCCCGGCGCGCGGCGTCCGCCACCGCGTTTTGCTCGGCGTGGACGGTGGCCTGTTCGTGCCCGTCGCGCACGCGCGAGGCATGCGGTGTGCCCGGCAGGAACCCATTGTAGCCAGCGGCGACCAGTCGATTGCGGCGAGTACCCCCGCTGACAATGACACAGCCCACGTGCAGGCGCTCGCACGGAGACCGCGTGGAAATGAGCACGGCGGTCGCCATGAAGTATTCGTCCCAGGAAGGACGGGTCGGAAAATGGGCCGTGGCCTCGGCGATCAGGTCGACCGGACCGCCGGAGCCGGCGGAAGGAACCACCTCACTCATGGCGGTAGGCAAGCGGACCGCGACGAGGCTGGCAAGTCGCCCGCGACGCCGCCTTGGCTTTTCTGCGGGACCCGTCACGCTCGCCGCCATGGTCCCGCTGCACGATCTCACGGCCTATTGCGACGAGCGCACTCTGATGTCCTGGTACAAGGATGCGCCCGGTGCGTGCAACGGCCTCCAACTCGCCAATGGCCGCGGGGTATCGAAAATCGGCGCGGCGGTGGACGTGGGGATGGCGCCCTTCCGGGCCGCGGTGGAGGCCGGGGTGGACTTCCTGATCGTGCATCACGGCATGTTCTGGGATCAACCGCGCGCCTTCACGGGTCCGCACTTTGAACGTCTCACCACGCTGATTTCGGGCGGCTGCGCCCTTTACTCGAGTCACCTGCCCTTGGACGGACATCCGGAGCTGGGTAACAATGCGATCTTGGCGCGGCAGCTCGGACTCCACCCCACCCTGCCCTTCCTGGTGCGTGACGGCCAATCGATCGGCTGGGCCTCTGAGTCGCAGCTGCACCGCAGTGCGCTGCGCGCCTCACTTGAGAAGCTCTATCCGCGGGTGATTGCGGTGGAATACGGCGCGGCGACCCCGCAACGGGTGGCCTTTTGCAGCGGCAGCGGCAACAGCGCGGTACCGGAGTTACTGCGGTCGGGAATCGATACCCTGGTCACGGGGGAACTGCGCGAGGAGTGGTTTCCGGTGGCGCAGGACTACGGGCTCAACCTCTATCTCTGTGGCCACTATGCGACGGAAGTGCACGGCGTTCAGGCGCTGGCGGCGGACGTGGCGCGCAAGTTCGGCCTCCCCTGGACCTTCCTGCGCACGGACAATCCCCTCTAGCTCCGCGCAAAGAATCCCTTTGCCCTCCGAGCGGCGCCGCGATTGCCTGACTGAGCTCACGATGAAGACCATCGCCATCCTCAACGGCCCCAACCTCGACCGACTCGGCAAGCGCGAACCGGAAATTTACGGGCGCGCGACGCTGGTCGACGTCGAGGCCGCACTGCGGGCGGAGTTCGGCGACAAGGTGAAGTTGGAGTTCTTCCAGTCGAATCACGAGGGCGCGCTCATCGATCGGATCAATGCGCTGGCCGATGCCAACGATGCGAAGAGTGCGGCCATCGTGATCAATCCGGGTGGCTTCACGCATACGAGCGTTGCGCTTCGAGATTCCCTCGCCGGCTCATCCTTGCCGGTCGTGGAAGTGCACCTGTCGAACATTCACCGCCGGGAGGCGTTCCGCCAGCACTCCTACAGCGCCGGCGCCGCCGTCGGAGTGATTACGGGCTTGGGCGTTGAAGGCTATTTCGCCGCCGTGCGCTACCTGCTGCGTTCCTAAGCGCGCCCGACGCGACCGTTCAGGGACCACCGAGCCATCCCAGCGCCGCGAGCGCGTGCAGACTCGCGCACGCGGCGAGCGCGGCCGCGAGGTCATCCGCCATCACGCCCCAACCACCGGGAAGTCGCTGGAGCTGCGCGATGCCGAAGGGCTTGGTAATGTCGAAAAGTCGAAAGAGCGCGAATCCCACGGCGAACAGGACCCACGGTGTGGCGGCGGACTCCAACCGCGACCAGGCCAGAAAACACAGGGGCATCGCCACCACCTCGTCGATGATCACTTCGCCGGGGTCGGCCCGACCGAGGCCGCGCTCCGCCGCAGCGCAGATCCACACCGCCGGGAAAGCCAGTCCCAGCGTCACCCACCCGATCAAGCCCTCCGACCCGGATCGAATGAGCCCTGCCGCCAACGCGAGCCCGACGAGCGAGCCCCACGTGCCGGGCGCGGGCAAGCGACGACCGATCGGACCGAGGCAGGCGATCTCCACCCAAAGGTCGAGCCGGGTGGCCGCAGGTTGCGGCGAGCGTTCAGGATCCATTCCGTGAGGTCGCGTCGTCCTAGTCGCTGAAGACGACCGCGCGATGCTGGATCACGTAGCGCCCCCCCGACCACACCGCCAGGACGGTCCCCAGCACGAATCCGTAGAACCCGATCTGGTGCACGATCTCGACAAAGAGGGTCAGATCGAAGGGGACGAAACGAGACCAGTCGCTCGCCGCCATCGGGGCCCCGAGCAGGAAGCCCAGCGCGATCAGCTGGGTCATGGTCTTGGCCTTGCCCCCGCGATCCGCCGGCACGATCACGCCCTTCGAGGCCGCCACCATGCGCATGCCGGTGATCAGGAATTCCCGACAGATCGTGATCAGCGCGAGGGCAATCGGGATTTCGTTTTTCTGCACGAACGCCACGACCAGCCCGACCACCATGATCTTGTCCGTCAGCGCATCCATGAGCTTGCCGAACGTGGAGACGAGGCCCTGCCGACGGGCCAGGTAACCATCAAACCAATCGCCCACCGCGCAGAGAATGAAGAGCCAGAAGGCAAGCGATGGCGCCCCCGGGAAGTCGCAGTACATCAGGCCGACGATGACGAACATCGACGGGATGCGGGAAAGCGTGATCAGGTTGGGGAGGTTCATCGCCGCGAAGCAGCTGAGACGACATCCGCCCGGGGCGGCGTTGGCAAGGTGATCCTCCTGCGGGTCTTCATCCGGATCGGCGTCCGCCGTCGCGACGGCCCGAACTCGCCCACTTCGCCAGCATCCGGCCCGTCAGGGAGCGGGGCTCGGCATCGATGCCAAGGAGGGGGCCCGCGTACACCAGCTCCCCTCCCGCTGAACCGCCTCCTGGACCAAGGTCGATGATCCAGTCCGCGAGACGAATCACGTCAAGATTGTGCTCGATCACGATCACCGAGTTACCGGCATCGCGCAGCTTGAAGAGCAGATCAAGCAGTCGCTGGATGTCCACCCAGTGCAGCCCAGTCGTCGGCTCATCAAGGATGTAAAGGGTTTCACCCTGCTGACGCTTGCTCAGTTCCAGCGAGAGCTTCAAGCGCTGCGCTTCCCCACCCGACAGGGTCGGCGCCGCCTGGCCCAGCCGCAGGTAACCAAGGCCAACCGCGTCGAGCGTCGCGAGTTTGTCGATCACGCGCGGGATGTTCCGGAACAGGCCGAGAGCCTCGCGCACGGTGAGGTCGAGGACGTCGGCGATGGACCGGCCATGGAAGAGCACTTCCAGCGTCTCGCGATTAAAGCGCCGACCGCCGCAACTGGGGCACGGAGCGTAGGCATCCGCCATGAACAGCATGTCCAGCCGGATCATGCCGTCGCCCTGGCAGCGCTCACAGCGGCCGCCTCGGACGTTGAACGAGAATCGGCTGGGTCGGTAGCCGCGGACGCGAGCGAGAGGAACCTGCGCGAAAAGATCCCGCAACAGGTCGAGCAGGCCGACAAAGGTCGCGGGGTTCGAGCGCGGGCTGCGCCCGATCGGTTCCTGATCCACCTGCACGAGCTTCTCGAACAGGTCCAGATTCTCGATGTGGCGGTGCTTTCCGGGGATGCCTCGCGCGCCGTTGAGTTTCCGCGCCGCAGCGGTGGCGAGGATGTCGTTCACGAGCGTGCTCTTTCCTGAGCCGGAAACACCGGTCACGCAGGTGAGGAGGCCAACCGGGAATCGGACGTCGATGCCGCGGAGATTGTTCTCCCGGGCCTCGCGCACCGTGAGCCACGTGCCGTCGGGGGCCTTCAGCGCGGTGTCCCGGGTCACCGCGATGGAGCGGGCCAGATACGGTCCCGTGCGCGAACGAGCCATGGGCAGTTTCGCGCAGGCGGCGGGAGTGCCTTGAAAGAGCAGTCGGCCGCCCTCCGCCCCCGCTTCCGGACCCAGTTCGATCAACTCGTCCGCCGCCCGCAGGGTATCTTCGTCGTGCTCGACCACCACGACCGTGTTTCCGCGGTCGCGCAACGCCCGCAGGGTCTCGAGCAGCTTCTCGTTGTCATGGGCGTGCAAACCGATGCTCGGTTCATCCAGCACGTAGATCACTCCGATTAACCCCATGCCGAGCTGCGTGGCCAGACGGACGCGTTGGGCCTCGCCGCCGGACAGGGTGCCGTAGTCGCGTTGGAGCGTCAGGTACCCAAGGCCGGTCTCCTCCAGAAAGTGCAGTCGCTGCTCGATTCCCTGCACCACTTCCCGCACGGCTTCGTTTTCGCCGGTGGCCGCAGCCCACTCGCGGGCAAGCGCGCGGGCCGAGCCCACGTCGAGGGCGAGGAACTCCGGGAACGTGAGGCGGCGTGATCCGAGCGACAACTGGACCGCGCTGCTGAAGGCGCTGAGCCGACGCCCCTGGCAGTCGGGGCAAGGCCCCGCCACCATGAACGTGCTGAGCCGAGCGCGAAAGCCCTCGCTGTCGGTCTCGAGGTAGCTGCGCTGCAGATCGGCGGCCACGCCCTCGAACGCCATCGCCTTCGGCTCACGCATCCGTTTCAGCTTGAACGCGAACAGCCGATCCCCGGCGCCCTGAAGAAGAACGTCGCGGACCTCGGGTGGGAGGTCCTGCCACGGCGTGTCAGGGTTGAAGGGAAGCTGCTCGGCCAGTTGCTTGAGCAGGGCGTTGTGCCGGATGATGAGGTTCTTCCCGCCGATCCGCCAGGGCTTGATCGCGCCCTCGCGAACCGACTTCTGCGCGTCAGGGACCATGAGCTCCGGCACGAACCGGGGCTTTCGGCCGAGCCCGCCGCAGCCCGCGCACGCGCCCTCCGCGTGGTTGCACGAGAAGTGACGCGGCGTGAGCCGGTCGAACACGTCGCCACACGTTTCGCAGGACAGCGATTGGCTCAGCGGCAGTTCACGCCAAGGATCCTGCGCCCCACGCTGCGCCAACACGATGGCGCGATCCCGGCCTTCGCGGAAGGTTAACTCGAGGGAGTCGGCAAGGCGGCTCCGTTGGTCTGCAGATGCAACCAGACGGTCGATCACCACCTCCACCGCGCATTCCCGACCTCCGGTTGGGATCAGGTTAGGCTCTTCCAGCGAGCGGACTTCACCGTTCAGGCGGACGCGCTGAAACCCGCGCTGACGCAGTCGCGGCAATTCATCCCGCAGGACGGAAGGCTTCGCGCGCAATGCCGGAGCCAGAAGCATGATGCGCTCCCCGGCGCACTCCGTCAGGACCCGCTGCACGTTGTCGTCCAGCGACCGCTGCACGATCCGGCCGCCGTCCTTGGGACACCGGGGTTCCCCGCGGATGGCCCAGAGCAGTTGCGCGTAGTCGGAGATCTCCGTGACCGTCGCGATGGTGCTCCGCGGCGAGCTCCCACCGGTCCGCTGCTCGATCGCCAGCACCGGGGAGAGCCCGTGGATAAAGTCAACGTCCGGACGCCGCAGTTGATCCAAGACCTGCCGCGCCTGAGTCGAGAGCGACTCCATGTATTTGCGATAGCCCTCGGCGTAGAGGGTATCGAAGGCGAGCGAGGATTTTCCCGAGCCCGAAGGTCCGGTGACGACCACCAGCTTCCCGCGCGGGATGCGCACCTCGAGGTTCTTTAAGTTATGCTCCCGCGCGCCTTTGATGTGGATGTGGGTCGCGGGCTCCATGATGCAGCAGCGGATAGCTTACGAGCGGGGCTTTAAACGCAAATGAGATTGAGATGTTGCCCATTATGAGCAACAACCGAGCTCGCTTGATCTTGCGGCGTTTCCCGTGAATCTACCCTTTCCGCTCGCACCCCTGCAAGCGGTCGATTGAACCCCTGACTATGAACCAACCTCCGATCCCCCGGATCCGAGCCGCCGCATTGTCGGCTGGCCTGCTGTCCCTGTTCTGCGCACTGGACCTCCATGCGGTCTCCTTCAACGAAGGTCGCTGGAAGGGCAGCTTCGACACCACCTTCTCGTTCGGTGCCATGTACCGCATGGCAGACCCGGGCGCGGACTTCTTCGGCACCGCGAACGGAGGGCGAGCCCTGTCGGTCAACGCCGACGACGGTAACCTCAACTACCGCAAGGGTTGGGTCTCGTCGCTCGTCAAGGGCACGCACGATCTCGAGGTCGAATACGGCGAACACTTTGGCGCCTTCGGCCGCGTCACCTACTTCTACGACAGCGTGAACGAGAAGGGAGTGCGTGACCGCACCCCGCTCACCGACGAGGCGAAGGATCGCGTCGCCAAGCGCGCGGAGTATCTCGACCTCTATGGCCTATGGCGCGGCGAGATCGGTGGCCGCCCGGCCGACATCCGTTTCGGTCGCCAGGTGCTCAACCTCGGCGAGAGCACGTTCATCCCCAACGGCATCAACGTGGTCAACCCCGTGGACGTCGCCCGCCTGCGCTCCCCGGGCTCCGAGCTCCGCGAGGCGCTGCTGCCGGTCACCATGCTCAAGGGCAGCTTCAGCCTGAGCGACACGGTGACGATCGAACCGTTCTGGCTCATGGAGTTCCGGCGCGTCGAAGTGGACCCGGCCGGCACGTATTTCTCCACGAATGATTTCGCGACCCGCGGCGGCCGCAATGTCTATCTCGGCTTCGGCGCGCTGAGCGACCAGACGCCGCTCGGCGCCATCCCGCGCACGCTGGATCGCGAGGGGAATAACTTCAATCAGTTCGGTATTTCGACGCGCGTGCTCGCGCCGGCGCTGAACGATACGGAGTTCGGTTTCTACCTCACGCGCTACCACAGCCGCCTTCCGGTGATCAGCGCCCGTACGCCGACGGCCCCGATCAACACGAATCTCACCGGGCCGCTCACCGCCGTGTTCGTTCGCGCGGGTCTCCCGGCCGCCCAAGCCGCCGCGCAGGCCGCCGGCGTCTTTCAACTCATTGTCCTGTCGCAAACCAATCCGGCGGCACTCTCGCCGGTGCAGATCGCGACGCTGCAGGCCGCCCAGACGCAGGCCGCGATCGCCGGCGCCCGGCAGATCGCGCTCCTGACGGCAGCCGGCACCGGACGCTACTTCGTCGAGTACCCCGAGGATCTCACGATGCTCGGCGCCAGCTTCAACACGGACCTCGCCTCGACCGGCATCTCGCTACAGGGCGAAGTGTCCTACAAGCAGGACGTTCCGCTGCAGGTGGACGACGTCGAGCTCCTGTTTGCCGCTCTTTCGACGCTGAATCCGGCCTTCGGTGCGAACAATCAGGTGGGCAACTATCTGGGCAAATACGACCAGGAAATCTCCGGCTATCGCCGTCACGGCGTGTGGACCGGCCAGGCCACGGCCACGAAGGTCTTCGGTCAGGTGTTGGGTGCGAGCCAACTCGCTCTGGTGACGGAGGCGGGCGGCGTCTACATCCCGGATCTGCCGGGCAAGGACAAACTCCGCTACGACGTCAACGGCACGTTCACCAGTGGCAACGGCGCGGCGATGGTCGGCACCGGGAGCACGCTTCCGGGCACGCCGCTGGATCAGTTCGCTGATCCGTTCTCTTGGGGTTACCAGATCCTCGGCCGCCTCGACTACACGAACCTGTTCGGTGGCGTGAACGTCTCCCCGTCCGTCGCGTTCGTCCACGATGTTTCCGGCAATACGCCCAACCCGCTCGGTAACTTCATTGAGAACCGTCAGAGCCTCAACGTCTCGGTCGAGGTGGTCTGGCAGAACCGCTGGAGCGCCGAGTTCCGCTATGTGAACTTCTACGGCGGCGGGACGCAGAATCTGCTGTCCGACCGCGACTTCTTCGCGACGACCCTCAAGTACGCCTTCTGAGCCCTACCCCCATGAACACCTTCCTCTCTCTTCCCGCCCGAAGTCTGGGCGTCGCCCTCCTTCTGGTCGGCTCCTCCGCGGTCGCCGCGATCTCCGAGGCCGATGTCGCCCGCCTGGGCAAGGATCTGACCCCGCTCGGCGGCGTGCGCGCCGGCAATGCGGACGGATCGATCCCGGCCTGGACCGGCGGTGTCACGCAGGCTCCCGCGGGCTACCAGCCCGGCGATCACCATCCCGATCCCTTCGCGAACGATCAACCGCTCTACACGATCACGGCGCAGAACGCCGCCAGTTACCAAGGTCAACTGACGGCCGGCCAGCGCGCTTTGTTGCAGGCGTATCCCGGGTACTCGATCCCCGTCTACCCGACGCGGCGCAGCGCGGCCGTTCCGCAGCGCGTTTATGATGCGACCGCGCGGATCGCGACGACGGCAACGGTCGCCAACAATGGCGCCAATGTGGAAGGCGCCCTCGTGGGCGTCCCCTTCCCGATTCCTTCGAGCGGCATCGAGGTCATCTGGAATCACCTGCTGCGCTATCGCGGCGACGCCGCCAACCGCCACATCGGTCAGGCCGCCCCGCAGCGCAACGGATCCTACTCGCTCGTCGAATTTCGCGACGAGTTCCTCTTCAACTACACGCGCGAGAGCATTTCCGGTCAGGGCCTCGACAATGTGCTGCTCTACTTCAAGCAGGCCGTGGTCGCTCCCGCCCGTCTCGCCGGCACGATCCTTCTCGTCCACGAAACGCTGGATCAGGTGAAGGAGACGCGCCGCGCCTGGGTCTATAACGCCGGCCAGCGCCGCGTCCGCCGCGCCCCCAACGTCGCCTACGATGCCCCGGGCACCGCCGCGGATGGCATGCGCACGAGCGACCAGTTCGACATGTTCAACGGCGCCCCGGATCGTTACGAGTGGGAACTGGTGGGCAAGCGTGAGCTGGTCGTGCCTTACAACAGCTACCGCCTGCACTCGAAGGACGTGAAGCATGCCGACATCCTCAAGCCACTGCACATCAATCAGTCGCTCACTCGCTATGAATTGCACCGCGTCTGGGTCGTCGAGGCCAAGCTGAAGCCCGGCGCGTCGCACATCTATCCGCGTCGCACGTTCTACGTCGACGAGGACTCGTGGCAGATCCTGGCGGTCGACCAATACGATTCGCGCGGCGAGCTCTGGCGCGTCTCGGAGGCCCATTGCATTCAGTACTACGACGCGGGACTGTTCTGGAGCACGCTCGAGGTTCATACCGACCTGCAGGCGGGGCGCTACCTCGCCATCGGTCTGGATAATGAGTTCGAGATGTACAACTTCACGATCAAGCGCTCGCCCTCGGATTTCGTACCGGAGAGCCTCCGTCGCGACGGCGTGCGTTAAACCGTGTTTCTTGCGCTCGCGCGCTGCGGCTTCGCGGCGCTGTTCGTCTTTGCCATCACGCTCGCCGCCCGGGCCGCTCCGGGCGGCGTTCGTTCGTTGTTGCTCAACGGCGTGGTGCGTCCCGACGGCGTCGTGGTCGCCGTCGGTGAACGAGGCGCCATCCTGCTCAGCCAGGACGCCGGAGAGACGTGGCGCGCGATTCCCTGCCCAGTCGAATTCGCCCTCACGGGTATCTCCTTCGCGGATGCATCCACGGGCTGGATTTGCGGTCATGGTGGCGTGATCTTGGTCACCCGGGACGGCGGTCGGCAGTGGGAGCGGCAACTGGACGAGGAATCCAGCGAGACCATCTTTCTCGATGTCGTGGCCTTGGGACCACAAAGTGCAGTGGTGGTGGGCGCGTTTGGCGCGGTCCGGGTGACTCAGGACGGCGGACGTACGTGGGCGTCGCCCTCAACACCCGGAGAGGACGCCCATCTGAACCGCATCCTCGCCGATCGCACGGGTGCGCTGTGGCTCGCTGGCGAACGCGGCGGGTTGTTCCGCTCGGTGGACCGTGGGCTTACTTGGGAGCGAGGCGCCGCTCCCGAAGATGCCCCGTCGCTCTACGGACTGCTCCGGCTTGGGTCGGGCGAACTGCTCGTCCATGGCCTGCGCGGCCATGCATGGCGCGTCACCGCCGATGGTCAGGTGGCGGATGTCGCGATCGAGTCCCCCGTCATGCTCGCCGCCAGCTGCCAGCTGAGCAGCGGGACCATTCTCCTCGCGGGCGCCTCGCGCTGGTTCTTCGTCAGTGAGGACGAGGGTCACACCTTCCGGCGGATCACCCTGCCGCTGACGACCGCCGTGGCCGAGTTGCTGCCGCTGCCCGATGGCCGCGTGCTCGCCTTGGGAGAGGCGGGGGTCTCAATCCTTCAACTGCCGCCGCGCCCTTGAACCGTTGCTTCAGCCCGTGACGTCATCGAACTCTCCCCGCCTTTCGCAGCGGATCATCCAAGCACTCGAGTCGCTGCTCTTCGGGCACCGCATTTGGGTCCTGACGGCGTTCGCCCTCGTCACCGTGGTCTTGGTCGGCGCGGCCACTCGGCTGCGGATCGACGCCAGCTTCAATAAGTCGCTCCCGAAGGACCATCCTTACATCAAGGTATTCACGCACCACCAGTCGGAGTTCGGCGGCGCGAACCGCGTCCTGATCGCACTGATCGCGCGCGATGGGAACATGTTTTCGCCGTCGTTCTTCGCGGCGCTGAAGGCGGCGACTGATGAGGTCTTTTTCTGCCCCGGGGTTGATCGCGCCCAGGTGCAGTCGATCTTCACGCCGAATGTGCGCTACATCGAGGTCGTGGAGGATGGCTTGACGGGAGGATCCGTGATCCCGGCGGATTTCACGCCGACGACCGAGGGATTCCGGCGCGTCCGCGAAAACATCATCAAGTCGAACCGCGTCGGGCAGCTCGTCGCCAACGACTTCTCGGGCGCGATCATCAGCGCGCAGCTGCAGGAGATTGATCCAGCGACCGGGCAGAAGCTCGACTACCAGAAAGTGGCGGCCGCGCTGGAGACCCGGGTGCGGGACCGCTTCCAGTCGGATGAGATTTCGGTGCACATCATCGGCTTCGCGAAGGT
This sequence comes from Opitutaceae bacterium, assembly GCA_040382075.1. GTDB lineage: Bacteria > Verrucomicrobiota > Verrucomicrobiia > Opitutales > Opitutaceae > UBA6669. Next base: position 103,738 of record JBEIGD010000002.1, on the reverse strand, counting down.
CATGGGCGACGTCGCTGACGGCGCCCGCGGCGTGGCGCTTTTCTTCCTCGTGGCCCTCGGTATCACCACCCTGCTCGTGTGGGAATTCGCCGGTCGATGGAAGCTCGCGGGGGCGCTCCTTCTCTGCTCCTTGATCGCGGTGAGCTGGCAGATCGGGACGCTCACGCTGCTCGGCTTCGGCATCGATCCGATGTCGATTCTCGTGCCTTTCCTGATCTTCGCGATCGCGGTGAGCCACGGCGTTCAGATGGTGCGTGCCTATCGGGACGCCGTCTTCTCCGGACTCGATGGCCCGGCCGCCGCGCGCGTCGCGTTCCGGCAGCTCATCGTGCCGGGGGGGCTGGCGCTGATCACCGATACGATCGGCTTCATCACGATGCTCGTGATCCGAATCGACACGGTGCGGGAGCTCGCCATCGCCGCGAGTCTCGGGGTTGGGCTGATTCTTCTGACCAACCTGCTGCTATTGCCCATCCTGCTTTCCTTCCTGAAACTGCCGGCGGCGTATCAAGCGTGGGCGGAAAAGCGGCGTGATCGCACCGACCGCTTTTGGCGGAAATACTGCGAACTTTTCACCCCGGGGCGCGCCGCCGTGGCAATCGGTGTTTCCACCGCCGTCGGCGTCTGGGCTTGGAACAAGAGCGGCGAGGTGCGCGTGGGCGATTCGCAGATGGGCGTTCCCGAGCTGCGCCAAGACTCCCGCTACAATCAGGACTCGCGAACCATCATCTCCCGTTTTTCCATTGGCATCGACGTGATCACCGTCTTCGCCGAGGCGGGCCCCAATGCCTCGGTCGATTATGACGTCGTCTCGGCGATGGATCGCCTGGAGGGCCGCCTGCGCAATCTTCCGGCCGTCCAATCGGTCGTGAGCCTCAGCAGCCTGGCCAAGGGCGTAAACTCAGCGTGGAACGAGGGCTCACTGAAGTGGCGCGTGCTCCCGCGCGACTCCAGCGCCCTCGCGCAAGCAACGTCGCCGATCGAGACCGCCACGGGAATGCTCAACAGCGACGCCAGCGTCATGCCGATCATGGTGTTCCTGACGGATCACCGCGCGGAGACCCTGGAGAGCGTCACCCAGACCATTGAGGCCTTCATCGCGGAGCATTCTCCGGAGAAGGTGCGCTTCCGCTTGGCCGGCGGAAACGCCGGGGTGATGGCCGCGACCAACGATGTGGTGCAGGCGGCGCAGACCCCCATCGTGCTCTGGGTCTTCGGGTCGGTCATCGTCCTGTGCCTGCTGGTCTTTCGCTCCCTCCGCGCGACGCTGTGCATCGTGCTGCCCCTCGGTCTGGTGTCCTACCTCGGCTACGCCTTGATGGTGTTCCTCGACATCGGCCTCAAGACCGCGACGCTTCCGGTGGTCGCCCTCGGCGTCGGCATCGGGGTGGACTACGGCATCTACATCTTTGCGGTGCTGCAGCGTGAACTCGACAACGGCGTCGCCTTCGCTGACGCGCTCTTCCACGCTTTCCGGGACACGGGCGGAGCGGTCGTCTTCACCGGGCTGACGCTGGCCGCCGGTGTGGGTACGTGGGCGCAGTCCGCACTCAAGTTCCAGGCCGACATGGGCGTGCTGCTCAGCTTCATGTTCCTCGTGAACATGCTGGCTGCGGTTCTCCTGTTGCCTGCGCTGGCGCTCTGGCTCTATCGCCGGCCGAGTCTCCGCTCCTCGAGCTAGAGGGACCTAGAACCGGTTGATCGCCGCGATCACCGCGTCTACCTGGGGCTCCGTCAGCTCCGGGAAGATGGGCAGGCTGAGGCAGGTCGCCGCCGCCTGCTCCGCGATGGGCAGGTCGCCAGTCGAATAACCGAGGTGCGCATAGCAGGCCTGCTGATGCAGGCACCGCGGATAAATGAGGTCCGTACCGATCTCGCAGGCCGCGAGGTGCTCGCGCAGGGCATCGCGCCGGGGGTGGCGCAGGGTGAACTGGTGAAAGACGCTCGCCCCGTAGCTCGGCTGGTCCGGCAGTCGGGTGTCCGCGAGCCGAATCTCCCGCAGGTAACGCCCCGCGATCGCCTGCCGACGAGCGGTCCAACCGGCGAGATGCGGCAGCTTGACGTTCAGCGCCGCTCCTTGGAAGCCATCCATGCGGAAATTGAAGCCGACCATGTCATGGTGGTACCGCCGCGTCGATCCGTGGACGCGCAGGGTGCGTGCCGTCTCGAAGAGGCCATCGTGCCGGGAGACGAACGCACCACCCTCCCCGCACGCGCCAAGATTCTTGGTCGGATAAAAGCTGAACGTCCCACAGTCGCCGAGCAGCCCCACCGGGGTCCCCCGATAAGTCGCGCCCACCGCTTGGGCGCAGTCTTCGATGACGAACAGGCCGTGGCGCTGTGCGATCGCGAGGATCTCATCCATCCGCGCCGGCTGCCCAAAGAGATGCACCACCACGATCGCCTTGGTGCGCGGCGTCACCGCGGCCGCCACCGCCTCGGGGCTCAGGTTGAAGGTACCTTCCTCGATTTCGACGAAAACCGGGGTGGCTCCAACGTAACTGATACCCCATGCGCTCGAAGCGAAGGTGAAGGGGGTCGTGATCACTTCGTCCCCTAGTCCGAGCTTGGCCAACACCGCGCCCACGTGCAGGGGCGAGGTGCCGCTGTTCATGCCGAGCACGCGAGGATATCCCAACGTCGTGCCGAAGGCCCGTTCGAAGTCCTCGACATCGCGCCCGAGGCAAAACCGCGTGCCGTCGTAGGCCGATGCGATCGCCGCCAAGACTTCCTCGCGGAGAGCGCGGTGCTGGAGGCCCAGATCGAGGAAAGGGACTTTCATTCCAGATAGCCTAGACCCGCCGAGCGCCGGGGGCAATCCCGCACGATCAGGAGGCGCGTCGCGGCCGCTGCAGTGCCTGAATCAGGGCGGAGACGAGCTCATCCAAGCCGGGCTTCTTCGCCTCGAAATCCGCCTGCAATCCCGCCGCCTTGAGTGAGGCCGAGGTCTGAGGGCCGATGCTGCCAGCAAGCGGACGACGCACGCCCGGGGCCAGCTGGAGGTGCTTCGCCTGCTGCGTGAAGGATTCGACGGCACTGCTGCTGGCAAAGAGCACCGCATCGGCGCCGCGCGTGCGGAAGTCCGCCGCTGCGGCCTCGTCCGACAGGTCAGTGAGGTCAGTGCGGTAGACGGGCAGCAAGTCCACGATGGCCCGCGCCTCGTCGAGCGCGCGCACGAGGGTATCCCGGTTGCGGTTGCCGGTCACCACGAGGACCTTGGCACTGTCGAGGCTCCCGGTGGCGATCAGCGCCTCCGCGAGACTCTCCGCCGTCGCCACCTCCGGTTGCAGCTCCACCCGGAGGTGCAGCGACGCAACCTCCCGCGCGGTCGCCTCTCCGACGCACGCGATCCGGATCAGCCCAAGACTGCGGATGTCGTCAAAGATGCGTCGGAACTCCTCGAAGAAAAAGCGGACGCCATTCGGGCTGGTGAACACCAGCCAGTCGTAGCCGCCGAGTTCCGGGAGAACCTCGGCGAGGTCGTGCTTGGACACATCCTTGGTGATCGCGATCAGCGGAAGCTCCAGCACCTCGGCACCCAGTGCCTCCAACTTTTCCCGGAGCGCGCTCGCTTGGGTTCCGGCACGCGACACGACGACCCGCCGGCCAAAGAGCGGCAGGCGCTCAAACCACCCGAGCGCTTCCTTCTCCTTGACCACGTCGCCGATGATGACAATCGCCGGTGCCGTCAGCTCCGCCTTGTCCACCGCATCGGCCAGTTTCCCCACCGGGGCGGCAATACTGCGCTGACGCCCCAGAGAAGCCCACTGCACGACCACGGCCGGCGTGGCGGAGCTTAACCCGCCCGCCTGCAATTCCTGAAGCACCTGCCGCAGATGGCCCATGGCCATATAGATGACCAAGGTCGCGTCGGGCAGCGCTCCGAAGCGTCGCCAGTCCGTCGTCGGCACGCCCTTCGACGGATCCTCATGCCCGGTGAGGAACACGACGGACGCGCTCGTGCTCCGGAGCGTGAGCGGCACCCCGCCGTATGCGCCGGCGGCCAGCGCGGCGGTGACTCCCGGAACGACCGCGAACGGGATGCCTGCCGCCGCCAGTCGGCGCGCCTCTTCACCGCCACGACCAAAGACGAACGGATCGCCGCCCTTGAGTCGGACGACGCAACGGCCAGCCTGCGCCTCGCGGACGAGAATCTCCTCGATTTCGTCCTGCGGTCGGGAGTGGAACCCCGCCTTTTTCCCGACGTAAATGCGGCGCGCCTCCGGACGGCAACTCGCAAGCAGCGCCGGATGCACCAGATAGTCGTAGACGACTACGTCGCAGCGCTCGAGGTGCTCTCGTGCGCGCACCGTAATGAGGCCCGGATCCCCGGGCCCAGCGCCGACCAAATAAACCATGCCTGCTGCCATAATCGGTGGGCGTCCCTAGGACGCTAGCCCCAACTCCCGCAGGATCCGCGCCGCGGTTGCATCGGGCTGCGTCACCTCATCCGCGCGAAGGTCGCGATGGTGCGCTCCGATCTTCTCATGAAAAAGATGCAGGCTGCAATCGGTGGCGTGCACGGCCACGGCGGTGTGGCATCCTCCCCCCAGCGCACGTTGGAAAGCCCGCTCCAAGGAGACCTGACGCGAGGTCCGCTCGTCGAACACCGCGCGCCACGCCGCACCTTCGCCGCGGCGGCATTGGACCGCGATCGCGGCTTGCCCGACCGCTGGAACCATGTCGGTGATCGCAAAGGGACGAAACTCAAGATTCGGCCACGCCTCAATCCCGAGGCGCCGCAGCCCGGCCGCCGCCAGTACGCTGGCATCCGCGACCTTCAGCTCGCCGATCTTCTTTAAACGGGTGTCCACGTTGCCGCGGATCTCGGTGAACGTCACTGCTGGGTGCAGCCGACTCAGTTGCAGCCGTCGCCGTGGACTTCCCGTGGCGACCAGCGACAAAACGGTCACCCCAGCCTGCACGACCAGCACGTCGCGGGCATCTTCGCGCGGGAGGTAACCGGCGATCTCCAGCCCCTCCGGCATCTCGCCGGGGAGGTCCTTGGTGCTGTGCACGGCCAAGTCCGCGTTTCCGTGCAACAGTGCCTGCTCCAGCTCGGAGGTGAACAAGCCCTTGCCGCCCTTCTTTTCCAGCGACCACTCGGTCTGCCGGTCGCCCGTTGTGACGATGCGCAGCAGCTCGGTCGGCAGGCCAAGCCGCTCGGCGAAGCGCGCGCCGACCTGCTCGGACTGAGTCAGGGCCAGCGGACTCTTGCGAGTGGCGATGACAAGGGGCTTCACGCAGCGCGGCGAAGGGCGGAGCGGGAGTCCGGCACGACTGGCATGCCGGACGCGCCCGGAAGTTCGCCCCTTAGTAGGAGGCTTGGACGCCCTTGATGTTCTTCTTCGACATCCAAGGCATCATGCTGCGGAGGTAGGTGCCGGTCTTCTCGATCTTGTGCTTCTGGCCGGCCGCGAGGAGCTTGTTGTAGTTCTTGAGACCGCCCTTGTATTCCTTCACCCACTCGCGGGTGAACTGGCCGGTCTGGATCTCCTTCAAGATCCGCTTCATCTCGGCCTTGGTGGCCTTATTCACCACGCGCGGACCGCGGGTAATGTCGCCATACTTCGCGGTCTCGGAAATCGAGAAACGCATGCCGGCGATGCCGCTCTCATACATCAAGTCGCAGATGAGCTTCAGCTCGTGGAGACACTCGAAGTAGGCCATCTCGGGCTGGTAACCGGCCTCGACCAGCGTCTCGAAGCCCGCCTGCACCAGGGCGCTCGCGCCACCGCAGAGGACGGCTTGCTCGCCGAAGAGATCCGTCTCGGTCTCTTCCTTGAACGTCGTCTGCAGCACGCCCGCGCGGGTCGAGCCGATGCCCTTGGCCCAGGCCAACGCGGTCTGCTTGGCCTTCTTGGAACGGTCCTGCGCGACGGCGATGAGGGCGGGCATGCCCTTCCCCTCGGCGTAGAGGCGCCGCACCATGTGTCCGGGGCCCTTGGGGGCGACCATGATGCAGTCGATGTCCTTGTGGAGCTTGATCAGCCCGAAGTGGACACCGAGGCCATGGGAGAAGAGCAGCGTCTTGCCCTTGGAAAGATTCGGCAGGATGTCCTTCTCGTAGACATCGGCCTGCTTCATGTCCGGGAGACCGACCATGATGACATCGGCGCGGCGGACGGCCTCGGCGGTGTCAAACACCTCGAAACCGTGCTGCGTCGCAACGGCGCGGGATTTCGAGCCCGGGTAGAGCCCGATGATGACCTTGCAGCCCGAATCCTTGAGATTCAGCGCGTGGGCATGGCCTTGGGACCCGTAGCCGAGCACGGCGAGGGTCTTGTTCTGAAACACGCCGAGATCGGCGTCCTTGTCGGTGTAGACTTTTGCGGGCATGGTGGGAAAGAGTTCGGTCGGAAGGAGAAATCGATCAGCGGCGCATCGCCAGCTGGCCCGTGCGTGCGAGCTCGAGGATGCCGAAGACCTCAACGAGGCGCAGGAACGCCGCGGTCTTGCCCTCATCGCCGGTCACTTCGACGATCAGCGCGTCGTGGGCGACATTCACCACCTTGGCGCGGAAGATGTCGCAGATCTGCATGATCTCGGAGCGAGTGCGCGCGTCGGCCTTGATCTTGACCAGCACGAGCTCGCGCATGACGGCCTGGCCTTCCTTGAAGTCCACGACCTCAACCACGTTGACCAGCTTGCGCAGCTGCTTGGTGACCATGTCCAGCGACGCATCGTCACCCTTGATCACGGCAGTGATCCGGGACAGCGAAGGGTCATGGGTCGGGGCGACGTTCAGCGAGTCGATGTTGAATCCGCGACCCGAGAACATCCCGGAGACCCGGGCGAGGACGCCGAACTTGTTCTCGACGAGGACGGAGATCGTGTGACGCATGGGTGGGAAAACCGGTGAGTGGGAAGGCGTGGGAGTCGGAGACGGCTGGTGGACGGCGAGGGACTCGAACCCCCGACACCCTCGGTGTAAGCGAGGTGCTCTAACCAACTGAGCTAGCCGTCCGGCAGGAAAAGGGAGTTAATCCCCCGCGCCCCGTACGAGGCAAGGGTTTAATCCGGCCGATGCGGCCGATCCGTCGCCTCGCTCGGGCTCACGCGCGCGCCGACCCTCCCCGCGCCCCCAGCAGACCTTCGCGGGCGAGCCATTCGGCGTTCTGGACTGCGTTCAGGGCCGAGCCCTTCCACAGATTGTCGCCACTCACCCAGAAGGACAATCCATTGTCAAAAGCGGTATCGACCCGGATGCGACCGACACCGCACCGCACCTTCTCGGCGAAGTCGAGCGGCGTCGGGTACCGCGAGGCCTTGGGATCGTCGACGAGTTCCGCGGCCGCGAAGCCCGCGACCGCCTCCCGGGCGGCGGCGACGCTGACCGGACGGTCAAACTCGGCGCTCACCGCAACCGAATGTGCCCGCACCACCGGGACGCGGACGCAGGTCGCCGAAACCTTCAGTTCGGGAAGCCCCATGATCTTGCGGCTCTCCTGCGCCATCTTCGATTCCTCTCCCGTGTAGCCGTCGCTGCCGAAGGTGTCCACGTGAGGGATGCAGTTGAAAGCAATCTGGTAAGGATAGACCTTCCGGATCAGGGGCTCGCCCGCCACGTGGGAACGCACCTGCTGCGCGAGTTCTTGGATCGCCTCCGCGCCGGTTCCGGAGACGGACTGGAACGTCGAGACGATGATCCGCTTCACGCCGAAGGCGAGGTGCAGGGGCCACAGGCCCATCAGCATCACCGCGGTCGAGCAATTGGGATTGGCGATGATGCCGGAGTGCGTGCGCAGTTCCTGCGCGTTGATTTCCGGGATCACCAACGGCACCTTCGGATCCATCCGCAGCGCCGAGCTCTTGTCGATCACGAGGCAGCCGGAAGCCACGGCATCCGCCGCCAGCGCACGGGTCACGGACCCGCCCGCCGCGAAGAACGCGATGTCGACGCCCGCGAACGCACCGGGCTTCGCCTCCTCCACCCGATAGCTCTGACCGCCGAAGGTCAGCGTCTTGCCAGCGGAGCGCGCCGAGGCGAAGACCCGAAGCTCGCGCAACGGAAAATGGCGCTCGTGCAAGAGCCGGACAAGCTCTTGACCGACCGCGCCGGTGGCGCCGACGATACCGACTGCATAACCAGATGGCTTCACGATGGAGACTCCTTTAGAAACCATAATCACAACGGGTGCCCGGCTAGGGATCAAGCCCACAGACCGCATCCTCGTGGTCAGCCTCACGGCCCAGACGCTCGCCCTGTACCGCGGGAGCCGACACGTCTGCTCGTATCCCGTCTCCACCTCGCGGCGAGCTCCGTCAAACGTCCGTAACTCGCTCGGTACCCCGACCGGCCTGCACGCCATTGCGGAGCGTATCGGCGCTGAGCAACCGATCGGCATGGTCTTCCGGGGCCGCGTGCCCACCGGTCGCCACTACCGGGAGTACGTTCCCGAGGAGTTGGAGACCGACGACCTCATCACCAGCCGCATCCTGTGGCTTCGTGGCCTGGAACCGGGCGCCAATCAAGGCGGCGACGTCGACACCTATCAGCGCTACGTCTACCTCCACGGGACGCGCCACGAGGATCGGATCGGCACCCCCGCCAGCGCCGGCTGCGTCCGCCTGCGGAACTTGGATGTCATCGACCTCTATGACCGCGTCCGCGTCGGCGACTGGGTCTGGATCGGCCCCTAGGCCCAGCGGTTCTTCCCGAACAGCAAACGCAGCGAGTTGAGGCAGACGACGAGTGTGCTGCCTTCGTGCGCCGCGACACCGACCGCCAGCGGCACCGCGCCGAAGGCGGTGGCGAGAATCATCACGCCCACTACCCCGAGCGACACCGCAAGATTCTGCCGGATGATGCGGCGCGCTCTGACGCTGAGCCAGTACGCGGAGAGAAAGTTTTCGATGCGATCATGCATCAGGATGACCTCAGCCTGTTCCAGCGCGGCATCGCTGCCCCGCGCCCCCATCGCCACGCTCACGTCCGCCGCAGCCAGCGAGGGCGCATCATTCACGCCGTCGCCCACCATCGCCACGCGCAGCCCCGCGGCCCGCATTGCTTGGATCGCCGCAACCTTATCTTCAGGCGAGAGTCCCGCGCGCACTTCGTCGACCCCGATCTCCCGCGCCACGCTCTCCGCGGCATGGCGGCGGTCGCCGGTCAGCATGATCGACCGGATCCCCCGCCGTCGCAACGCTTCCAGCACGCTCTTGGATTCCGAGCGGATCTGATCTTTCAGCAGCACGCGGCCGACGAGGTCGCGGCCAATGACCCACACCTCGCTCAATTCCGGGGGCGCCGGCGGCAGTTGTCCGGTCCAGCCGGCGAGCGGCCCGTGCTCCAACAACTCCCGCCGTCCCAGGAGCGTGAGCGACCCGCCGAACCGCCCGCGCACGCCCTGCCCGGTGATCGACGAGAAATCCTCCACGGGCAGCTCACGCACGCCTTGCGCCTGTGCATAGCGTACGATCGCGCGGGCCAATGGATGATGGGACCGGGTCTCGAGTGCGTTCGCGAGTTCCAGCACCTCCTTCTCGCGCCCCGGCGGAAAGCTCTCGACTCCCATCACCGCCAGCTCGCCGGTCGTCAAGGTGCCCGTCTTGTCCAGCGCCACCGCGGTGATTTCCGCCAGTCGCTCCACCGCCGCACCACCGCGGAAAAGGACGCCATGGCGCGCTCCCCACGCGATCGCGGCGAGGATCGCCGACGGGATCGACAGCACGAGCGCACAGGGACTGGCCACCACCAGCAGCGTCATGGCGCGGTAGAACGCCGAACGTACGCCTTCCTGATTGTCGAACGCTGGCAGGCCAAAGCCGAGCCACCAGACAAGGAACATCGCCGCGCTCCCGCCCAAGACGGCATAGGTGTACGGCGTGCCAAACCGATCCGTGAGCCGCTCGCTCGGCGCCTTCAGCTTCTGCGCCGTCTCGATCAGCCGGATAATGCGCTGTAGGGTGCTCTCCGCCGGCAACCGGCGCACCGTGAAGTCCACCGCGCCCCACAGGTTCAGCGTCCCGCTGAAAACCGTGTCCCCCACGTCCTTCTCAACCGGCACGGCCTCGCCGGTAAGCGCCGACTCATCACTCGCGCTGCGGCCCGACACGACCCCGCCATCCGCCGCGAAGGCCTGGCCCGGCCGCACGCGCACGCGATCTCCCACCTTCAGCTCCTCGACCGCGATGTCGCTTTCGCTGCCGTCCGCCGCCACCACGGTCGCCCGCTTCGGCGCCGACTTGAGCAGCGCCGAGACTTCGCGGCGGGTCCGGTCCATCGCGAACTCTTCCATCGCACCGGATGCAGAAAAGAGAAACAGGAGGAGCACCGCCTCGTCCCAGGCCCCGATCGCCAAGGCCCCCGCCGCCACCACGAGCATCAAAAAATGGATGTCGACCTCCCGCTTCCGGAGGTTCGCCCACGCATCGACCGCCGCATCATACGCACCCGCGATGACGGCGAGGAGCGACAGGAGCCGCGAAAACCACAGCGGTCCCCAGCCGTAGTGATCGGTCAGGAAACCGGCGACACCGAGGATCGCGCAGGCCGATGCCAGCCCGGCGAGGAGGCGCCATTCCGACTCGGGTGCCGGGGCCTCGAGGGGCTCGCGCAGGTCGATCTCGCGCCACGTCCACAGCTTCGGCGCGGTGACGCACGAGGGACCGGTGATCTCCGTCACGCTGCCTTCCTGGCGAACCGTGAAACCGGCCGGAGCCTTGGCACGATGGCCGAGGCGGTTCTCCACGGCATCGATGGTGGCCAAAAGAGAAGCCTCCAGGAGGTCCAGATCGACCTCTCCCAGCGTCGCGATCGACACTTTGCGCCGTTCCGTGTCGATGCGAAGGCCCTCGATCCCGGGCTGAGCCCGCAGAAAGTTGGCCAAGGTATCCGTCCAGGGCAGGCTCATGGTTGGAGGCTGGACCTGACCCCGGAAAAAGGCGACCGCAGATTGCAATCGCCGCAGGCCATTCCAGCGGTTTCCCTGCCCCTCCGCCGTTTGCCGCATGATTGGACTGCGCGAAGACTCTGACCTCTCCTCCTCGCCCCCGCGAGCCCCCTCCACTGCCCCCGCGGTGACCGGCCGGCTTTTCGCGGAGGCCGGTCTCGTGGCATCCGTCCTCGATCTGGAGCATCGCCCCGAGCAAGCGAACATGGCACGCGCGGTCGCCAAGGCATTCGCGGATGACACGGCTTTGGCCTTCGAGGCCGGGACCGGCGTCGGCAAGTCCCTCGCCTACCTGCTGCCCGGCATCATCCACGCCGTGGATCAATCGCGGCAGATGATCGTCTCCACCCACACGATCTCGCTGCAGGAGCAACTGGAGACCAAGGACCTTCCCCTTTGCCGGCGCATCCTCGCCGGCGCACCTGAGACCGCGACCTACGCCTCGTTCCGCAGCTGCGTGCTCGTCGGAAAGGGAAACTACCTGTGCACCACGCGGCTGAGCCATGCGCTCGCCGAGAAGGCGAGCCTGTTCAGCGACGACGAATACGGGGAGCTCCAGCGCATCGCGGAGTGGGCGGAGCAGACCGAGTCCGGTCTGCGCCACGAGCTCCGCCCGCCGCCCCGCGCCGAGGTCTGGGACCTCGTCAGCGCCGACTCCTCGGGTTGCTCGCGCAAGCACTGCGACTGTAATCGCTGCTTTTATCAGCGCGCGCGCACCCGCCTGCGCTCCGCACAGGTCATCATCGTCAACCACGCTCTGCTCTTCGCCCTGATCAGCTCCGGCGGTGCGCAATCCCAGGGGGCGCCGCGCGAGACGCCCGGCGTGCTCTTCCCCGACGACTTCGTGGTCCTCGATGAGGCACACACCGTTCCCGAGGTGGCCACGGACAACTTCGGGCTGCACGTCAGCAGCCACACGATCGACCGCGTGCTGAAGCACCTTTACAACCCCCGCACCCGGCGCGGACTGCTCGGACGGCATTCCGGGCCCGAGGTGCACCGCCTCGTGGAGGACGGACTGAGCGCGGCGGAGCGTTTCTTCGGCGCGCTGGCGGGAACGCTGCTGGCGGAGCGCCCCGTCGTGCGCTTGCGCGAGCCGGATCCCGCCGAGAATCTGCTGGAGGGGCCCCTCGCCGCCCTCGAGCGTGCCGTCGCCCGCGTCGCCGACCGCCTCGAGGAGGGACGCGAGCGCGACGAATTCCTCGAGCAGCGCCTGCGCATCAAGGCACTGCAGGTGGCGATCGCGGAATGGCTCTCCCTCGCCGACAAAGGCCAGGTGTACTGGTGCGAGCGCGGCGGCCGGCGTCAGACCATCGTGACCCTGCGCAGCGCGCCGCTGGACGTCGCCCCGGCCCTTCGCGCCCACCTTTTCGGCTGCGGCACCAGCGTGCTTTGCACCAGCGCGACCTTGGCCGTGGGCGGACAACTGGAGGCGTTCACCCGTCGCGTCGGCGCGGAGGACGCCCGCTCCGGCGCCGTCGCCTCGCCCTTCGATTACGACCGTCAGATGCGCGTCTTCATCGCCACCGATGTGCCGCTGCCTTCGCCGCAGGACGCCCGCCTCGCGATCGAGAGCCTAATCGACTGGGTTCGCTTCTGCTCGCTGCGCGTCAGCGGTGGATCGCTCGTACTTTTCACCAGCTACTCTGACATGCGGGCCGTCGCCGCCGTGCTTCAGCCGGAGTTCGCGGAGGCCGGGCGCCCCTTCCTGCTGCAGGGAGAAGCATTGTCGCGCACCGAGCTGGCCCGCGAGATGCGCCGGCTCGGCAACGCCATCCTATTCGGCACGGAGAGCTTCTGGACCGGCGTGGACATTCCCGGTGGAGCACTTTCCCAAGTGATCGTGACGCGGTTGCCGTTCGCCCCCCCGACGCATCCGGTGCTGGAGGCCCGCAGCGACGCCGTCCGGGAAGCCGGCGGCAATCCGTTCGCGCAGATCACCCTGCCCGACGCGCTCATCCAATTCCGGCAAGGGATCGGCCGACTCATCCGTTCCACCACGGACCGCGGGGTGATCACCCTCCTTGACTCTCGCGTGGTCGCGAAAACCTATGGCCGCCTCTTTCTCGATTCGCTTCCTCAGTCACGGCACGAACGCATGACCCGCGTCAACCGCGAGGAAATCTTCCGCCCGTTTGCGCCGTGACGTCTCGAACGCATCGTGGCTGAGATCGCATCCATGGACCGCATCGCCCATTTCTCTGGACTCGTCGAGCGCCAGCCGTCCAACGAATTATTCCGCTTCAGCCTTGCCCAGGCGCTCCTCGGGGCGAGCCGCGACGGGGAGGCCGAAGTTCACCTTCGGCAGTGCGTGGCCGCGAAGGCCGACTGGATGATTCCGCGGATCCTCCTCGGCAAACTCGTGCTCCGCGCCGGACGCGCGACGGAGGCCCGACCGCTTCTTACGGAGGCACTCCAACTCGCCGTCAGCCAGAACCACGAGGCCCCGGAAGCCGAGCTCCGCACGCTGCTGGCGGAACTCGGCCCCGCCGTCGCCTAGGCGGCGCGGCGCGCTCGCGCTCAGCGCAGCTCGCGGACCTTGAGACTGCGGAAGTGGACCTCGTCGCGATGGTCCTGCAGCAGTAACGGACCGCTCCCCCCGAGACCGAAGCCGGCGTTCTTCTCGAACTTGCTGCGCGCCACGACGCTCTTGAAGAGCGGCGAGCCGCGGACGTAGTCCACGACCTTCACGCCGTTGAGCCAGTGCTCCACGCGGCCGTCGGGGTACACCACGATGCGGCCGTGCTGCCACTCCCCGATCCGAGGTGAGATGCCGAGACCAGGCATCAACTCCGACCGCGGAATCAGGTCGTAGAGAGACCCCAGGCGCCGGTTTCCACCCGCGCCCATCGCCGCATCCGGATGTTTGTCGTCATCGAGGAGCTGAAATTCCAAACCCAAGGCGCTCTCCGCCGGCGGGCGCTCCGTCACGAAGTACTTCACACCGCTGTTGGCGCCCGGGGTGAGCCGGAATTCCCACTGGAACTCGAACGCCGAAAAGTTCTCCCGTGTGACGATGTCGCCGCCGCGCTTCGCGCCTGACGGCGCTGCGCGCAATTCGCCGTTCACGATGTTCCAGCCCTCGGCGGGAAACTCGGTCTGATTGACCCCGCGCCATCCGGCGGAGCTGACACCATCCCAAAGGAGCCGCCAGCCCGCCGCCTTCTCCGCCTCGCTCAGGTCATTCGGACTGAGGTTGCGAACCGGGATGGGATCGAGGGGAGTCGCGACCAGATCGGTGGTCTGGATTCGGAGATTCCGCCAGCGGATCCGCCGGCCCACCTGATCGAGTTGCCTGCCGACTCCATGCACCTGCAGCGCGATGAAGCCTTCGCGCGTGAGATCGTCCATCACGTGGGAAACCGGCCGCCCGTTGATCCACGTCCGCAGGGAAGAACCGATGGCCTCGATCCGCAGATGGTTCCAGCGGCCGAGTTGGTACAAATCGCGGGCCGCCGGGTTCAGCGTGCCTGGATAAAGCCAGCCCCGCCGCGCCTCGTCGTAGATTCCGCCGCTCCATGCCCGTGCGGACGGATCGATCTCCAATTGGTACCCGTGGACGCGCCCATTCTGGTAGCTCGGAAGACTCTGGCTACGGAATTGGATGCCGCTGTTCGTCGGGCCGCCCTCCTGCAGGACTTCGCACTCGAAAATGAAGTCACCCAAGGTGCGGTCCGTCGCCAGGAACGAGTTCGGGGTATCAGCGATGGCCGTGCCCACGATGGTACCGTCCTCCACGGCATAAGGAGCCTTGCCACCAAGGGTGCGCCAGCCATTCAGAGATTTCCCGTCGAAGAGCGACTCCCACGGCCCCGCCCGCAGGGCGATCGTCACTAGGGGAAGCAGGAGAAAAAGCGACGCGCGCTGCAGACAACGGAGGGGCACGGAGGGAGGGGTGTTCATGCGAGAAAAGCGGGACTGCACCATCCGCGTTCGGGACCGACGTGCCAACCCGTTTCGCTCCGCTTCAGGCGGCCGTTGGCTGAACGTTGACGGCTTGCCGGGCGGCCACTTCCAAGTGTTCGGCGAACCGGCCTGACTCGATCTCCGCGAGCACGCGGTCGTAAAAAGCCGGTTCCTTGAACAGCCGTTGCTGCGGGATCCACTCCTTGCGCGCGACCGCCAAGGACGGCGAACCGGAGCGAATCAGGGCCGCGTTGGCGTCGAGGTAGAGTGCCGAGTTCCACGGCGCAGCGTGGCGTGGGTCGCGGTTCGAACGGCGCGCGGAGGAAAGGATGGCCGCCGCGAACAGCAGCACCCCGACCTGCCATGCCACCTCGCGGTCGAATAGCCCATCGTCGTCACTGGTAAGGGCCACGACGTGGGCAATGAGAATCGTTCCCGCCGCCGCGAGTCCCAGCGATGTGGTGTAGCGCGCGGTCGAGAACCAGGGCCGAAAATGCAGGTTAGTGTTCGGTACGCATCGCTGGAAGAAACCGAGAACCTCCGCGCGCGGGTACTCGCGGCCGCCGATCAGCAGCGGCGCGTTGGTAATCCGCGTATGACGCAAGAGCTCATGCGTGCGAAAAAAGCTCGCCGGCCCGCGAAGGAACTCGGCCCGCCGGCCTGCGAGCGGGGTGTGAAGGGAGACGGTGCCCCCGCGCAGGATCTCGGCGACCAGCGGGTTTGCCGCCGCCTCGTCCGCGAAGAACGTCCCCTTGTGCACGATGACCTCCGCCCTCGCGTCCCGACTGAGGGGCACGGCCTGGCGGTTGTCCGCCGAGCGGCAGAGCGTGTACAGCGTGTCCATCGCGGACGGGAGAGTACCGTGCGCCCGTGCGCCGCGCAAGGCGCATCCGGGAACCGGATGAGCCCGCGCCGGGCCACCTCAGCGCGGGTCTGACGCGGGGCCAAGGAAGGTGTTGACAGCGCCGCCCCCGGACGGAATTTTCTCCCGTTCAGCACGGCGGCCATAGCTCAGCTGGTTAGAGCACAAGATTGTGATTCTTGGGGT
This sequence comes from Opitutaceae bacterium, assembly GCA_040382075.1. Classification (GTDB taxonomy): domain Bacteria; phylum Verrucomicrobiota; class Verrucomicrobiia; order Opitutales; family Opitutaceae; genus UBA6669. The sequence goes on along the minus strand of JBEIGD010000002.1, from coordinate 87,889 downwards.
CGCGGGTTCGAATCCCGTTGGCCGCCCCAGTCCAAAGTAACCGATTGGACGGATGGGGAAGCCCACCACAAAGGTGCAGGCCGACGAGCCGGACGGCAGGATGGCGATCCACCACGCCGGCCGGCGGAACCAGCGTCGGATCCTTGTCCGCGCTGCGGTCCGGATCCGTCGCCGCTTCCCGTTGGGAATTCGTGCGTTGACGGTGTATATGCGCAGGGATTGAGTCATGCATTCCTTCCTCGCGCCGGTCTTTTCCATTCCGGAGATCCGGCGCGAGAATTGTCCCCCTCCTCCCCGAACCTCCGCACGACGTGAGCACCGCGACGTCTCCGCTCGAATCGCCCCCGGCGATCACCTTCAATCCCTCGCTCGACAAGCTGCCCTTCTCGCCGATCCGCCTGATGTTCAACACGGCGGCGCAGATGACGGATGTCCTTCACTTGTCGATCGGCCAGCCCGACTTCGGCGCCCCTCCCCACGTGATCGAGGCCCACATCAAGGCGCTGCGCGACGGGCGGACCCGCTACGAACTCGACGCCGGCCTGCCCGCGCTGCGCGAGGCGGTGGCAAACCGCTACAACGAGCTGTATGGGATCTCCCTGAAGCCCTCCAACGTGCTCATCACCACCGGCTGCTGCCAGGCGATGTACATGGCCATTCATGCCCTGGTGCGCCCGGGCATGGAGGTGATCGTGATCGAGCCGGTGTTCGTGTTCGCGCACGTGATCGAACAGGCGGGCGGAGTCCTCCGGCGTATCGTCACGACCGCCGCCAACGGGTACCAGGTCGATCCCGCGGAGGTCATCGCCGCGATGAACGAGCGCACCTGCGCCATCATGATCAACAGCCCCGGCAACCCGACCGGTGCCGTCTACCCCGCGGAAACGATCGAGCCGATCCTCCGCGAGGCCGAGCGGCGGGGCATCGCCGTCATCAGCGACGAAGTCTACGACCGGCTCATCCTCGATGACGTCGAGTACGCCTCCGCCCTGCGCCACGCCCCATCCCTCGACGGCGTGGTCGTGACCTCCAGCGCCTCGAAGACTTACGCCGTCCCGGGTTTCCGCGTCGGCTGGCTCATTTCCAGCGAGGCCAACATCAGCCGGCTCCAGCGGCTGCACATGTTCGTCAGCACGACCGAGAACACCGCGACCCAGCACGCCACCGTCGCCGCGCTCGCGGGTGACCAGTCGTGCGTCACCGAGATGGTCAACGCCTACCGCGCCCGCCGGGACTGGATCGCCGGTTACCTGAAGGGTTCGCCGCACTTTCAGGCGTATTCACCGGGAGGCGCGTTCTTCATCATGCCTTCCCTGCCCGCCTGCCGCGACAGCTTCGAGTTCGCGATGCGGATGCTGAAGGAGGCCCGGGTGTGCACCATCCCGGGCGGCGCCTTCGGGCAGTCCTGCAACAACGCCCTGCGCATCAGCTTCGCCACCGACATGGCCACGATCCAGGCCGCCTTCCAACGCATGACCCAATGGCTCGAGAAACAATCCTCCTGACCCGCCAGGACATCGGTCGCCAGATCGATGTCGTCGATGGCATCGACGCAATCGAGCAGGCCATGGCGGCCTATGAGCGGGGCACCGACTACCTGCCGCCCAAGGCGATCTTCGACCTCCCGGTCGGCGAACCGGCTTTCGCCGCCTGCATCACCGGCATGACGCGCGCGGCGAACCTGCTGTCGATGAAGCTCGGCCACGAGCGCACGAACAATCCGCAGCGCAAGCTGCCGACGACGAGCAGCTGGATTTCCTGCTTCGACCCGCTGACGGGCGAGCTCGTGATGATCTGCGACGGCACGCTGCCGACGATGTACCGCACCGCCGCCGCCGCCGCCGTCGGGGCCCGCCAGCTCGCGCGCGCCGACAGCCGCACGCTCGCCGTGATCGGCGCCGGGCAACTCGGCCGCGAATGCCTGCGCGCCGTCGCCTCGGTGCGGCCGTTCGCCCGCATCCTCGTCCACGACCGTTTTGCGGAGATGGCCCACTCCCTCGTCCGGGAAATGTCCGGTCGCTTCGCCGCCCCCCTCGAGGTCGCCTCCGCCGAGGACGCCTGCCGCGCCGCCGACGTCATCGTCACCGCCACGAACAGCCGCGAGCCGATCGTCATGAGCGACTGGATTCGCCCGGGCACGCACCTGTCGTGCATGGGCGCCGACCTCCACGAGAAGATCGAGTGCGAGATGGCGCTGCTCCCGCGGTGCCGGCTCTTCGCCGACAAGATCGAGCACGCGCTCATCCGCGGCGAGGTGAGTCAGGCGGTCGAGAAGGGTCTCGTCGGCAAGGACTGCTACGTCGGCAGCCTCGGCGAGGTGATCAACGGCGCCCCGGGCCGCCGCTCGGCTGAGGAAATCACGATGTTCGACGGCGTCGGCATCGGGATCCAGGACACGACCATCGTCCGCACGATCTACGATCAGGCAGTGAAGCAGGGTTTGGGTCAGCGCATCGCGTTCTCGTAAGGTCGCTCGGTAAACACGATCAGCGCATCGCGTTCTCGTCGACGCTGGCGGCGACGGCGTCGTGGCGTGGTCGTGCCGCCCGGACCCCGGGGCGCCGCCACGGCCTCGGAGGCGGGCTTTCCCCTTCGCGTTCGTTGATCGTCGTGCGGAGAAACGTGCGGACGCTCTACCGACGCCAGGAGATCCGAATCGCGAGTCCGTCATACCCAGCGTTGGGGGAGAGAACGTCGGCGTTCGAAAAGTGCAGCCACATCACACCCGCGGCCCAGCGACGGGAAGGCGCCTCCCACTCCACGCCGGGGAGGAGCTTGAAGTTGAACCGGGTGCCGTCCGCCGGGAAGGGACGACTGGCACCGTGAGCCCCGAATTCGATCAGCACCGTCGGCAACCAGATCGCGTCACGTCCCCCGGGCCACAGCTCCCGGCCCCAGCGGAACTCCCGACCCGCACTCGCGAGAGCCGCATGACCTCCGGGACTCCGGAAGGCTCCGGTGGTCGGGTCAAAGCTGTGGTAGACCTTCGCATAGCCGATTCCCGCCGTCCAACGGGTCTCGGTGCAGCGGAGCAGTCGTCCCAGAGGATCCAAGGGACTGGCCCACGCCCACGTGAGCCGGAACGGAAGGCCTTCGTGCGAGATGTCCCACGCGGGAGAGTCGGCGTACATCCAGCCGCGGCGTTGGCCAGCATCCGCACCCTGCACGTTGGGCAGGAGGGTGGACCCGAGCAACGCAAGGGCGAGGGCAAGAGTCCGAGTCAGAGCCGCACGACGGCGGGAGCGGCGGATGGTCATGCCGCCACCATACGGATTCCGTCACGGGCGCAAGCCGCGCGCCATCGTCGTCCCCAGCGCCACCGCAAGGAGGCAGAGCACGAGGGTCCCGGCCGCGTACACCGTCGCCCGAAGCTCATGCCCGCCCCGCGCCAGGAGCAGGGTTTGCAGGGCGTAGGCCGAGTAGGTCGTGAAGCCGCCAAGGACGCCGACCACGAGGAAATCGCCCGCCCACTGCGCCCCGGGGGCGCGTCCGACTCCGGCAAGAAGGGTCGCCGCAAATCCGATGGCCCACGAACCGGTGAGGTTGACGGCGAGCGTGCCCCACGGGAACGCGCTCCCGGCCTTGGCCGTCACCCATCCGTTCAGGGCATGTCGGGCCACGCCGCCGAGGCCGCTGCCAACGAATATCCAAATCAGGCGTTCCATGGGTCTGGCCGGTACCCGGAACACCGCCGGGACCGACCGGTGGCCAGCCACAACCGGAGACGCGGGAAAGGCAAACCCGGAATCGGGAGTCCCTGCGGCGATCCGGAAGTCGGCGCTTGCCCCCGACTCCGGCGGCGGAAATCTCTTCACCGGCCTCCCCGCGCATGCTTCCCCGCCCCACTCCGTTCGTCTGGGTGATCCTGTTCCTTTCGGTGTTCCCATACGGCGCCGGTCGGCTCAGCGCCACCGCCGTGCCGGACGCGCCGCTGCCGTTCGGCGCGCCGTCGTCTCCACTCAACCCCTCCGCGGATCGGTCCGCGGATATGGTGCGCGGGCTCCACTCGGCCCTCGACGAGCTCACCCGGAAAGCCACCGCAGAGCGCGGGAGTCGCTGGTCCCGTGACTGGTCAGACGCAGCGGCGCACCGGCGCTCCGTCGAACCGCAGCGCACCGAACTCCGGCAGGTGCTGGGAGCCATCGATCCGTTGCCCTCCGTCCCGGACGTCCAATTGCTGGCCTCGCCGGAGGTCCCGTCCCTGCTGGCTGCAAGCGCCGCAGGAGAAGTGCACGCGGTCCGCTGGACCGCCTTCGACGGAGTGTCTGGGGAGGGCCTGTGGCTGACTCCCCAATCGCAGCCCGTCCGCGCCCGCGTCGTGCTGATTCCCGACGCCGACCAACGGCCGGAGTCGCTCGCCGGATTGGACGGCACGCTCGAGTTGGAGGCCCAGGTGGGCCGCCGACTCCTCGCCGCCGGTTGCGAGGTGCTCATTGTGACGCTTCTCAGCCGGGAGTCCACGCACTCCGGGGTCGAGGGTATCGCGTTCACCGACCAGAGCCACCGTGAGTGGGCGTGGCGGCCCCTGTTCGAGGCGGGACGTTCGCTGGTCGGCGTGGAGGTCCGCAAGGTCGAGGCCGCACTGGCTTGGTTGCGGTCGCGCAGCCCCGCAGGGGCAGCGATCGGCGTTGCCGGCTACGGCGAGGGCGGACTCGTAGCGCTGCACACGGCGGCGCTCCATCCCGACCTCGCCGCGGTCTGGGTCGGGGGATACTTCCAGTCCCGCGACGCGCTTTGGACCGAGCCCATCGAGCGCAACCTCCACGGCTTTCTGCGGACGTTCGGTGACGCGGAGTTGGCGACGCTGGCGTTGCCGACGCGCGTGATCATCGACCCGGCACCGGGACCGGCATGGGCGGTCGCCGCCGCCGCGCCCAACGGTCGCCGGCGCGCGGCCGCACCCGGGCGCATCCTTCCGGCGACAGTCGACGCCGTCACCGCCGAATTCCGGCGCGCCGTCGACTTGGTCACTCCCCCTGGCGGACGGCCCCTGCCGGGGCTGGAACTCGCGGCGCCCGCTCCCGGCCCGCGCCCACCGTGGGGCGCGGGCGAGGCTCCGGAACGCTTTCTCCGTGCGCTCGGCCTCGACCCCCATGCCGCCGCCGACCCGACGTGGCGCGCGGCGCGGATGCCGGACTCCGCCGCGAGGCAGGCGCGCGCGCTGGCGGAGATGCTGGCCTACGCTGACCGCTTGGAGCGACGCTCGGAATTCGACCGGGCCACGCTGAATCAACGGCCAACGGGAACGACGATGGCCGACTGGAGCCAGGCCTCGGAAGGGCTGCGCCAACGCTTCTGGAACGATCACGTCGGTCGCCTGCCTGATCCCTCGGTGCCCCCGAATCCCCACTGCCGCTTCCTCGGCCGCGGGCGCGGCTACGGCATGTGGGAAGTGACCCTTGATGTCTGGCCGGGCGTCTTCGCCTGGGGCACGCTGCTCGTGCCCGATGGCATCGCGCCGGGCAAGCGCCGCCCCGTCGTGGTCTGCCAGCACGGCTTGGAGGGCTCGCCCGCCGTGGCGTTGGAGAACGACGAGACCACCCGCGACTGGCGGGTGTACCGGGCGTTCCCCCGCACCCTGGCGGAGCGTGGCTTTGTCTGCTGGGTGCCGCACAACCCCTACCGGGGCGCGACGGAGTTCCGACAGCTTCAGCGCAAGGCGAATCCCCTCGGGCTGACCCTGTTCTCGTTCATCGCTGGCCAGCACCAGCAGCACCTTCGCTGGCTCGGCTCGCTGCCCTTCGTTGATCCGGACCGTATCGGTTTCTATGGCATCTCCTACGGTGGCCTCAGCGCGCTTCGCCTTCCGGCCATCCTGCCGCAGTACGCGGTCTCGGTCTGCTCCGGCGCCTTCAACACGTGGTCGTGGAAGATCATGACGCGCGACTTCAAGGGCAGCTATGTCTTCACCCACGAGTACGAGCAGTTCTCGTACAACCTTGCTCCGACCTTCGGGAACGCCGATCTCGCGGCTCTCATCGCACCGCGACCGTTCATGGTCGAACGCGGCCATCAGGATCCGGTCAGCATCGACGAAAAGGTGGCGCAGGAGTATGCGAAGGTGGCACGGCTGTACTCGGATCTCGGGATTCCCGAGCGCACAGAGATCGAATACTTCGTCGGCCCCCACGAAATCCACGGCGTCGGTACCATCACCTTCCTGCACCGGCACCTGCGCTGGCCGGAGTCGGCCAACCCGCGATCCCCATGAGCCCACGCATCGCCAGCATCGAGTGCTTCATCGCCGCGTACCCGGTGGTGGGCGACTTCCGCTTCCTTGCCGCGAAGGACGGTAAGCGCATCACCCGCAACACGGTCGTGGTTAGGCTCGGCGACGATTCCGGCGGGGTCGGCTGGGGCCAGTCCGTGCCGTCGCCGACGTGGAGCTACGAGACGATCGAAACCGTGCAGACGAGCCTCGAGCGTCATCTTGGTCCGGCGATTTTGGGTCTCCCCATCGATGACACGGCAGCCGTCTGGCAGGCGATGAATCGGGTCATCGCCCCAGCGTTCTCCACGGGGCAGCCGATCGCCAAGGCGGGCATTGATCTGGCGCTCTTCGACCTGCAGTGCCGCCGGGCCGGATCATCCCCGGCGGCGCGCTGGGGACAACCGGAGGGCGGACCCGTGACGCTGAGCTGGACGATCGACGTCCGCTCGCCGGACGAACTCGAAGACACCGTCGGACGCGCGGCCGAACGTGGCTTCCGTCACTTCAACGTGAAGATCGGTCGCGCCGCCGCGTCAGATGTTGCCATCTGCCGGCGCCTGCGCGCACTCGCGCCGGACGCGTTCATCTGGGCGGACGCGAATGGCGGCTACGACGAAGCGACCGCGTTGACCGTTGCACGGGGCCTGGCGGACGCGGGCTTGGCCGCGTTCGAGCAACCGCTCCCGGCTAATCGCCTGCCGGGATACCGCACGCTCCGGCGGCTTGGCGCGCTTCCGATCCTGATGGACGAAGGTGTCGTCTCGCTCGCCGATCTGGAAAGCTTTCATCAGCTCGAACTGCTCGACGGCGTCGCGATGAAAGTCTCACGCGTGGGCGGCCTGACTGAGGCCGCGCGCATGGTGGAGTACCTGCGCGAGCAGGGACTGGCCTTCTTTGCGAGCGGGCTGACCGACCCGGATGTCGCGTTCGCGGCTTGTCTGCACCTGTTCTCCGCCTACCGTCTCCCGCATCCCGCGGCGCTGAACGCGCCGCAGTTTCTGGATGGCACGGTGTTGGCAACGCCCCTGAGGATCGTCGGCGACCAGGCATTTCCACCCACCGGACCCGGCCTAGGGGTCGAGGTGGTGCGCCGTGAACCCAACTGAACGCACCACCGGACGAGCTGCTTTCGGATTTGCTCACCCTGCACGCCTCAATTCAACTTCTGCCTGTGCGCCCAACCTGCTCCACGACGATCGGCCGCGTGAGCCGCACGTGCCTGCTGGGGGTACTCGTGACGGCGGCGGCGTTCGCCGCAACCGGCTCTCGCGAATCGGTCGATTTCATCCGAGATATCCGGCCGATTCTTTCGGAGCACTGCTTCCGTTGTCACGGTCCCGACGAAGCGACACGAGAATCAGGGCTCCGTTTCGATCAGCGTGAGGGTGCGCTGCAGGCGGCCAAGTCCGGGCTTCACGCGATTGTCCCGGGCCAACCGGACCAGAGCGAGGCACTGCTGCGGCTGACGGATGAGCTTGATCCCATGCCTCCGGTGGAGACCGGAAAGCGACTTACGCCCGCGCAGCAAGCGCAGCTCCGCGCGTGGATCGCGGCTGGAGCCCCTTACGAGCAGCACTGGTCCTTGCAGGCTGCCGCCGCCAACGACCCGCCCACGGTACGTGATCGAACCTGGCCCACCAATCCGATTGACGCCTTCATCCTATCGCGTCTCGAGGCCGAGGGTCTTGCGCCAGCCCAGCCGGCGGACCCCGCCACGCTGCTTCGACGAGTCGCGTTCGATCTCACCGGCCTGCCACCTCCGCCCACCGAGCTCGCCGCTTTCCTTGCAGACTCACGTCCCGATGCCTACCAACGCGCCGTAGATCGCCTGCTGGCGTCCCCGACGTTCGGCGAGCGGATGGCGGTGGACTGGCTCGATGCGGCGCGCTACGCGGATTCCAACGGTTTCTTCCGCGACAATACGCGGCAAATCTGGCTCTGGCGCGACTGGGTTATCGCGGCGTTCAACCGCAACCAGCCGTTCGATGCGTTCACGATCGAGCAACTCGCGGGCGATCTTCTTCCTCATCCCACTCTGGAGCAGCGGATCGCGACCGGGTTCAATCGAAACCACATGGTGACCGGCGAGACTGGAGTGATTGATGAGGAGTACCGCGTCGAGTACGTCGCCGACCGCCTCGAGACGACCGGTAACCTTTGGCTGGGACTGACGCTGGGCTGTGCGCGTTGCCACGATCACAAGTACGATCCGATTTCGCAACGGGAGTACTATCAGCTCTTCGCCTTCTTTAACACCGGGGTGGAAAAAGGCCTGGTGAACCCAGATGACCCACCGCCCGTCCTAGAGGTGCCCACGCCTCGGCAACGGTCTGCGCTAGCGGAAGCGGCGTCGCGTGCGCGTAAGGCGGAGGCCGAGCTGCAGCAGTCGCTCAAGCCCGATGCGGCGCGCCTCGATCAGTGGGAGGTTTCGCTCAGGACGCAAGGCCCGGGACCTCGGCGCGAGAGCTCCGCGCACGATGCGGCCGAGGCGCCCCTGGACGGTGCGGAGGAACCCACTCGTTATCCTCGCTTGGTGGGACCGCGACGGCACGAAGGCGGGGTGGTCGGTCAGGCTCTCGCGCTGGATGGCCCACAGCACCTTGAGTTTTCGCCCGACCTTCCGATCCGAGCCGACCGGCCGTGGACAATTGGTTTCTGGTTAAACCCCGGTGCACCGAGCATCGGTATTCTCCGCAAGCGCACGCAGGATCGCGGGCTTGATGTTCACTGGAACCGAGGACGGCTTGAGGTCAGCCTCAGTCACTCTTCGTCGCAAGATGCTCTCCGACTGCGTTCCGCAGCGGTTCTGAAGCGGGCGGAGTGGAGTCATCTGGTGCTCGCTTACGATGGCACCTCCCGCGCGGCGGGCCTGCGGCTCTTTGTCGATGGACGCGTAATACCGGTGGAAGTGCTGCAGGATGCGCTCTCCGGCACCGCAGCAAGTGCCGGGTCGCTCGACTTCGGGGTCAGCGGCAAGGGCGAACGCTTCTATGGTCTCATTGATGAAATTTACGTTCTCCCGGATACCCTCTCAGCGGAGGACGTACGATCTTGGTACTGGTCCGAGCGACTCGTCGGCGTCTTGCGCGTCGCCGCCGACCAGCGTGATTCCTGGCAACGGGATGTGATGCAACGCGGCTTCGTGGAAACGGTCGGCACCCCGCAACAGCACGAGCACCTTGAACAACTCGAACGAGCACGCGCGGATCTGGCGACCCTGCGCGCGCAAGTGCCGCGCACCCTGGTGATGGAGGATAGCTCGCCGCAACGGGCGACCCACGTACTCCGACGCGGAGCCTACGATCAGCCGGCTGAACATGTACAACCAGGCGTTCCCGCCGTGCTGCCATCGCTGCCGCCCGGCGCCCCACTTAATCGCCTCACCCTAGCGCGCTGGCTGGTGCGGCCCGATCACCCTCTCACCTCACGCGTCACGGTAAATCGGCTCTGGCTTCAATGCTTCGGCGAGGGACTCGTGGAAACCGTCGGAGATTTTGGGTCACAGGGGAGCCTGCCCAGTCATCCTGAACTCCTCGACTGGCTCGCCCGGTATTTCGTGGATAGCGGGTGGAACATCAAGCAACTGCTGCGCCTCATTGTCACGAGCGCGACCTACCGTCAGTCGTCGGTTCCTACGCCTGAGAAACTCCAGCGTGACCCGACCAACCGCCTCTTGGCACGCGGGCCGCGTTTCCGCCTCTCCGCCGAGATGCTCCGCGACCAGTCGCTGGCGGTGTCCGGCTTGCTCGTCCCGAAGATCGGGGGCCCGCCGGTGCGGCCACCGCAACCACCCGGCATCTGGGAGGCGGTGTCCTACAACGGCGAGCTTAGCTACGAACCCGACCGCGGCGAGGGTCGCTGGCGTCGAAGCCTCTACTCCTATTGGAAGAGGACTGCCCCTCCGCCCTCCATCCAGGCCTTTGACTCGCCGACTCGGGAGACCTGCACCCTGCGACGGCCACGAACGAACACGCCTCTCCAAGCGCTGGCGCTTCTGAACGACGAGACGCAGGTGGAGGCAGCCCGCGTCCTGGCCGCGTCTGTTCTGCAGCGGGCTGGCCTTCCCGTGTCACGTCTGGAGGTCCTCTTCGCGCGTGCCACCGGTCGCGGCCCGTCCGAGAGCGAGTGCGCCACCCTGGAACGGCTCCTGCACCTGCAGCTCAGGCACTTCGCCGAGCATCCCTCACTCGCCCGCGAATTGAACGGGATCGGCGAAGCCGCGCACGGCCACGACCTCGCGGTCGACGAATTGGCCGCATGGACGCTGGTAGCCCAAACCGTGCTCAACCTCGACGAGGTGATCACCCGACGCTGAACAGCCGGCGCCGAACCGCCATGTCCTCTTACGATCCACGCCATCCTCCGCCCGCCGACCTGCTGCTTTCCCGTCGGCAGTTCTTCGGACGCTCCGCGCTCGGGATCGGATCGGTCGCGCTCTCCTCACTCCTTCCCCACGCCGGGAGCGCCGCCGGTGCTCCTGATCTCTCCGCCGTCGCGCGGATCGCCCCGCGGGCCCGCCGGATCATCTACCTGTTCATGCATGGAGGGCCGTCGCAGATTGACCTCTTCGACCACAAGCCGGACATTGCCCGGTTTCGTGGCCAGGACCTGCCCGACTCCGTGCGCGGGGGACAACGCCTCACCGGCATGACCAGTGGGCAGAAGACGCTGCCGGTCACTCCCTCCCTTTTCCGTTTTGCGCGCCACGGCCAGTGCGGCGCCTGGGTCAGCGAACTGCTGCCACACACCGCGAAGATCGTCGATGAGTTGTGCTTTATTCGTTCGATGCACACCGAGGCGATCAACCACGATCCTGCTGTGACGCTGATGCAGACCGGCCATCAGCAGCCAGGACGCCCAAGCTTTGGGTCTTGGGTCAGCTACGGCATCGGCTCGGCCAATCGGGAGCTCCCGTGCTTTGTGGTCCTGCTTTCGCGAGGCAGCGCGGCTCGTCCGGCCGACCCTCTCTATGCGCGTCTGTGGGGCTCCGCGTTTCTTCCCTCGGACCACCAGGGGGTCAGTTTCCGCTCCGACGGCGACCCCGTTCTTTTTCTCAGCAATCCTCCCGGAGTCCGTGCCAATGCCCGCCGCGATCAGTTGGACGCATTGGCCGAGCTCAACCAACAGCAGCAGGCCCGGCAACTGGATCCCGAAATCGAAGCCCGCATCGCCCAATACGAGCTCGCCTACAGGATGCAGAGCTCTGTTCCGGGTCTGCTCGATCTCAAGGGCGAGTCACCGAGCACCTTCGACGCCTATGGCCCGGAGTCGCGCATCCCTGGGACGTTTGCCTCTAACTGCCTGCTCGCCCGACGTCTCGCGGAGCGCGATGTCCGCTTCATTCAACTGTATCACCGCGGCTGGGACCAACATCAGAATCTTCCGGGCGACCTCCGCCTGCAATGCGGTGACATCGACCAGCCGGCCGCCGCGCTGGTCTGGGATCTCAAGCAACGGGGGCTTCTCGACGATACGTTGGTCGTCTGGGGCGGCGAGTTCGGTCGCACCACGTACAGCCAGGGTCGACTGGAGGCAGACAACTACGGTCGCGACCACCACGGGCGCTGCTTCACCGTCTGGCTCGCCGGCGGCGGCATCCGTCCCGGAGTCACCCATGGCGAGACGGATGCGTTCGGCTATAACGTCGTCCGCGATCCGGTCCACGTACACGATCTCAACGCCACCCTGCTGCACCAACTCGGAGTTGAGCATACTCGCTTGACCTATCGTTTCCAAGGGCGCGACTTCCGCCTGACGGACGTACATGGCAACATCGTCCGCCCCCTCCTGACCTGAGACCCACTGCTTTCGTTCCGCCGTGACCGTACCGTCCCGCTGTTTTCTGCTCTCCCTTAGTCTCGCGGCCGCGCTGGGTACGACTTTATCCAGGGGTGCTAACCCGGCAGCCCCCGCGCCAGCGCCGGTCGGGCGCTCTGCATCCGACAGCACGGACGCATCACCTTACGCGCCGGAGCTCGAGCCGTTCGTGCGCGCATTCAAGCCCGGTGGGCAGGACTTTGCTGGCCAGGGGGCGCCGCTGCCGCCGGAGGAGGCGCGGCAACGGCTCGTGGCGCGCGAGGGCTACACCGTCAGTTTGGTTGCGAGCGAGCCGATGGTTCGCCAACCGCTCGACCTCCACTTCGACGAGCGCGGACGCCTTTGGGTGGTTCAGTATCTCCAGTATCCCTTCCCTGCCGGATCGAAGATCACTTACTACGATCAGTATCTGCGGGCGCAGTATGACAAGATTCCGGCACCGCCGCCTCGTCACGTCCGGGGTGCGGATCGGGTGACCATTCTCGAGGATCGCGATGGCGATGGCACGTTTGAGACTGACCGCACGTTCCTCGAGGGCATGAATCTCACCACGAGCGTCCTCCCCGATCACGACGGCGTTTGGGTCCTGCAGTCGCCGTACCTCGTTTTCTATCCGGACCGCGATCACGACGACATTCCCGACGGCGACCCCGAGGTCCATCTGTCGGGCTTCGGCATCGAGGACACGCACTCCCTTGCGTCGAATCTGCACTGGGGACCGGACGGCTGGATCTACGGCGCCACTGGCAGTACCACCACGCTCGACATCCAAGGCACCCGACTGCTCGGCCAAGGCATCTGGCGTTACCATCCGACACGGCGGACCTTCGAGGTGTTTGCCGAAGGCGGAGGCAACACCTTCAGCCTTGAATTCGACAGCGAAGGCCGCGCCTTTTCGGGCACCAACAGCGGTGCCACCCGTGGCCTGCATTACGCGCAGGGCGCGACCTACGTCAAAGGATGGACCAAGCACGGTCCGGCGATGAGCCCCTTCATCTTCGGATTCCTCGAGCACATGGACCACGAAGGCTACACGCAGCGTTTCCCGCAGACGTTCCTGCTCTACCAAGGCGGCGCCATGCCCGAGTTGGAGGGCCGCGTCGTGGTCGGCATGGCGCTCACGAGCCGCGTGCAGGTGAGCCAGCTCTTCCGTCAAACCTCGACCTTCCGGACGGTCGATCTCGATCCACTGATCACGACCGATGATCGCACGTTCCGTCCGGTGGACATCGAAGCCGGTCCCGATGGTGCGATCTACGTCGCGGACTGGACCGACTTGCGACTCAGCCATCTCAACCCAGCCGACACCTGGGACAAATCGAATGGTCGGATCTACCGAATCGCGCCGAAGGATTTCCTGCGTCCTCGCGTCCGCGACCTGCGGGCCGCGAGTGAGTCCGAGTTGCTCGTGCTGCTCCGCGATTCCAACCGGGAACTGCGCGAGCAGGCGCGCCGCCAACTCGCCATCCGGCCCGCCGCGGGCGTCGTGGAGCCGCTCCGGCAGCGTCTGGTCGCTGCCGCACCGGATAGCCTGGAGGCGCTCTGGGTCCTCAATCTTCGCGGGGAACTTGGCGAGCGCGAGTTGGCCGCCCAGCTGAAGCACCCCGCCGCGCCCGTCCGTCGTTGGGCCGCACGCCTGCTCGGGGATCGCAACGGAGTCGACGACGCGACCGCTCGCGCCCTCGTCGCACTTGCCGCCCAGGAGACGGATCTTGAGGTACTCAGTCAGCTCGCCTCCTCGGCGAAGCGCCTCGCCCCGCCCCACGCACTGGGGATCGTCAAAGCCTTGGTCGCGCGAACCGAAAGTGCGGCCGATCGACATCTGCCGCTCCTCCTTTGGTGGGCGGTGGAGGCGCAGGTGGAGCGTGGACGGGAGGAGATCCTTCGCCTCGTCAGCGATCCTGCGGTGTGGGCCAGCCCGCTCTTCCAGCAGGAAATCGCGCCCCGGATCGGCCGTCGATTCACCGCCGATCAGGGTCCGCGTCGGGTCGTGAGCCTCAGTCAAGGTTCCTTCTCGGAGTGGAGCATTGAACGAGCGGACGAACACTTTCAGCGCAACCTCGATTTCTGCGCGCGTCTGCTGGAGGCGGCACCGGACGATCAAGCCGCTGCTCAGCTGCTCCAGGGAATGGCGACCGGCTTTTCCGGGAAGCCGTTCCTCGCTGCGCCCGACGGATTCCGCCGCGCTCTCACCGCCCGGGCGAGCGTGGCTTCCAGCTTCGCCGCGGTGGCGCTACGCGCGCGCACCGGTGACGCGGAGGCTCAGAACGAGGCGGTGCGCCAGCTCAGCGGCGCCCACCCCGCCCCCGAGGCACAACTCGCGTGGCTCTCGCTCATCCGCGATACCACCCCGGCGGGCGCGGGGAAGACGCTCGAGGCGATGCTCGTCGGGACTCCATCGGAGTTACTGCAGGCTTCGATTCTCGAGGCGCTCGGTGCCTACGATCACGCTGAGTCGGCGCGCCGCGTTCTCCAGCTTCACGCCTCCTTCCCTCCCCGGATTCAGGCCCGGGCGTCCAGCCTGCTGTGTTCCAGTCCAGCATGGGCGTCCGAGCTGGTGCGGGCGATCCAAGCCGGCAACTTCGACGCAGGAAGCCTCGCCTCGGAGGCGCGCGCCGCGCTCCGCCGCCAGAAGAGCCCGGTCGTGATCGCATGGTTGAACGCCGGGGCCGATCAGGCAGGCGCCATGGATCCGGCGCGCCGAGCGGCCCAGCAGCTCTTCGAGACTGGTCGCGTCGGCTTCAATCTGAGCTGCGCACCGTGCCATCTCGAGTCAGGCGAGGGACAGTCCGGGCTCGCTCCCTCGCTGCTCGGATCGCGTTGGCTAGGCGGCACCGACGAACCCCTCATCCGAATCCTGCTGCACGGCAAGGAGAACCCGGGGCGGGGTCTGATCATGCCACCGTGGCGCCACCTCGATGACTCGCAGATCGCCGCAATCGTTACGTACGTGAAGCGGGAGTTCGGCAACCGCGACGTACCGGTGAACGCCGCGTCCGTGGGCGCGGTGCGCAGTGCCACCGCAGAGCGCACGCGCGCCTGGACGGATGCGGAACTGGAGTCCTCACTCCGGACGGCCACCGTGCCGAAGTCCTGAACCCTCTCGACGGGCGGCGCTCCAAGGGCCGCCGGGGGGCCGGACCATCGGGCAAAAAGTTGTCACCCCGCCTGTGCCGTATGCCTAAAGGCTCGGGACCTTTTTAAGCTAAGGTGGGGGCCACCAGGCGGCTTATTGCTTTCCGATGGACGGCCGAGCAGCCGCCGCCGGTTTCGCGGCTCCCGTATCGATTCAAAGGCAAAGAGCAGTAATTAAAGACACCTCGAACACTGCAGGGTGACCCGAAGAACGTAGGCCGCGGTGCCGCGGCGTCAAACGCGATCGCCGGATTGGACGGCCCGCCGCAACAAACCGCGCAGAGCCCAGCCAAAATAGGCCCCCGTCAAGGCCAGCCCGAGAATCACATCCGCCTGCCGAAATGCGGAAACCCACCCGACCCCAAGGGCGGCCGCGATGACGCTCTCCCACCGCCGGTCCACGCCGCAGCGCCACTGCGCCGTCAGCAGCGCGAGCGCGGCAAGCACGCCGAGCGCGAGCGAGCCCGTCACCCAACGGGTCACGACGCCGGGCATGGCCCAGACGAGCGACGCGAGCAGGAGTTGATTGAACGCCAGCAGCGCGATTCCAAGCGCCGAACCCAGGGCGGCATTGGCCGGAAAGTTTCCTTCAGCATCGCGGGGAACGAGCGCGCTCACCGCACACCCAGCGCAACAGAAGCCCGCGCGAGCGTCATCCGCGGTGCGACCGCTCGCTCGCCCACAGCGGCGACAACGCCCCCGCGGCGAGGCGGCCAGGGCACGGCGTTGCGGTGAATCGTCTTGGTCAGCCATCGAGAATGGATGTGTCGAGATGCTGAATGATGAGCTCCTGGATCGTCGCGAGAAACAAGTAGCACATGAATGCCTTTCTCGCCGGTTCCTGGAGCGATTCGATCTGCAGGTCACCACTCTCCAGGACCTCCTCGTTCAGAGCTTTAAGGAACCGCTCGCGCAGCCGGAGGCGGACTGCCGCACAGGCCCGCAGGACCGGCTCTGCGTTGTCGGCATCGAAGCCCACGATGCCGGACTCAGTGAAGGTCTCGTCGAAGAGGGCCAGCAGCACGGTGATCGCCTCGTTCTGCGCGGAGACGAGATCCTCGCGCCACCCTTCGCGGAGATCGGGTTCGATGTCGCGAAGCGAATTCGGCGCGGCCAGATCGTCCGAGAGCGAATCCGCCGCCTCGCGAATGACGGCGATCAGCGGCAGGACGGCCTCGAGACTCAGCCGGATTTCAACGCGCTTCATCGGACTCGAGAATGACGGTGAGGTGCCACTGCTGCAGCGCGAACGCGTAGTGCTCCGCGCGTTCGCGGGCGCCGCTCCACACCACGGAGCGACCTTGCTCGTGGACCTCCAGCATGTGGCGGCGTGCTTCGGTCTCGGAGAAACCGAGGACCTTCTTGAAGACGAGGACCACGTACGACATGAGGTTCACCGGGTCATTGAGCACCACCACGTGCCAACGCGGCTCCAGCGCCGTCGCGGTCGCGCCAGCTGGAGAGGGTGAACCCTGTTCGTGCGTAGACATGAGGACGTCGACTGACCAAGCGCAGCGGGGTCAGGAGCCGGCGGCCAGCGCGGCGATCGTGGACGCGAGATGGGCCTCGGCCTCAGCCAAGGGCACCTTGCTCACGTCCTTGGCGCGGCGGGCTTTCACTTCAACGATGCCTTCCTTCAATCCCTTGCCGCCAATGGTCACGCGCAGCGGAATGCCGATGAGATCAGCGTCCTTGAACTTAACACCGGGCCGCTCGACCCGGTCATCGATCAACACATCCGCGCCCGCGCGCTCGGCCGCGGCGGCGAGGCGCTTGGCGAGATCCGACGCCTCGGCAAGTTGCGGGTCGAGGACGCAGATCAACACTTGGAACGGCGCAACGGGCCACGGCCACACGATGCCGTCGGCGTCATGGCTCTGCTCGATCACCGCCTGCAGGGTGCGGCTGATGCCGATGCCGTAGCAGCCCATCACCATGGGATGGGACTGCTTCTGGTCGTCTGTGTAGACGGCTCCGAACTTCTCCGAGTACTTCGTGCCGAGCTTGAAGATGTGTCCCACCTCGATGCCGCGGCGGCTCTTGAGCGGCTGGCCGGAGCGCGGGCACGGTTCGCCGGCACGGACGCGGCGGAAGTCGCCGAAACGGGTGATCGCGAGATCGCGGGTGACGTTTACGTTGCGCAGATGGAAACCATCCTTGTTCGCGCCGGTCGTGCCGTTGCCGATCAGGCGGACCGCAGAGTCGGCGAAGATGCCGGCCAGTGCGCCGGGATTGGCGAGCGTGCCCCGGACCGCGCCGAGGCTGCCGGGCTTGGCACCCATGACTGCGACGACCTCCTCGGCGGTCGCCGGCCGGAAGAGCCCGAAGCCTAGTTGCCCGAGCTTCGCTTCCTCCAACTCGTCGCACCCGCGGAGAATGACGATGAACGGCTTTCCGTCTCCGACGTAGATCAGTGTCTTGAACTGCTGGTCGGCCGGAACGCCGTACGGCGCGGCCTCCAGCGCCGCGATCGTCACGACACCGGGGGTGGCGAACTCCGTGATCTCACCCGCCGGCGCGGCGTCCGCCAAACCCTCCGGAACGAGGCGACTGGTCGCCTTTTCACGATTGGCCGCGTAGCCACTTTCCTCGCAGTAGATAATGTCGTCATCACCCACCTCGGCGGGAACCATGAACTCGTGGGAATAGCTGCCTCCCATCACGCCGGTGTCAGCCTCGACGGCGATTGCGAGCGTGCCGATGCGGCGGAAGAAGCGCTCATAGGCGGTCTTCATCGCGAAGTAGCTCTTCACGGCGCCCTCGTCGTTCGTATCGAACGAATAAGCATCCATCATCACGAACTCGCGGGCGCGCATGAGACCGTAGCGCGGGCGGATCTCGTTCCGAAACTTCGTGGCGATCTGGTAGAAGTTTTTCGGCAGATCGCGGTAGCTGGTGATCTCGGATTTAACCAGCGGCGTGATGATCTCCTCGTGGGTGGGTCCGAGGACGAACTGCGGTTCGCGCGGGGCGCGTTGGCCGTCTCCGGCACTGTCGGCCCGGAACATGATCTCGCGCGCGGCGGCCCAGCGGGGGCCCTGCTCCCAATTTTCCACCGGATGGACATGGGGCATCCACAACTCGATGCCGCCCCCCGCGTTGATCTCCTGGCGGCAGATCTCCGTGAGCTTCTGCATCACCCGCAGCCCCAGCGGCAGGTAGGTGTAGAGACCGCCACTCAGCTTGCGCACCAATCCGGCACGAACGAGGAGCTTGTGCGAGGCGATCTCGGCATCGGCCGGGCTTTCCTTGAGGGTCGGAATGAAGAACTGAGACCAGAGAGTCATGGAACCGTACATGCAATCCGCTGTTCTCTGGGCGGCAACCGTAATCCCGCAAGGGCAGGATTGCCCACAGGACGGCGGGACGTTTGCCTTTCTCGCCATGTCCCGCTCCGAATCCAAGCGCCCCTGGCCCATGAGGTGGGTCGTTTTGGCGATCATCGCGATTCTGTTACCCTACACCGCGATCACGGTGCTCTACCGCAAGGAGTCCCGCGCTTTCGAGCCGTACAGCGACATGAAGCGGCAGGCGAACGTCCACCGCCTCCTCACGGCCGGGTTCAATCGTTACCTGGTCGCGACGGATCGGCCGACCGAAGGTCTTGTGCCGATCCCCGCCGCGCGGCGCGCGACGACGCAGACCGCTCCCGGCGGCGTCCCCGAGGTCCTGGCCGACGCGCTCATTGAGGTCCCGCATCTCCCGAGCACGGTGCGTCAATTGGTGGCTCCGATCTCCGTCCGCGTGGGTGAGGCACTTGTCGTCTCCCTAGTCGCCGGGCTTCCGGACCACCACGAGGCACTCGGCGAAACGTACCTTTACGCCAAGGACAGCGAGTTGATCCTGCTGGTCGGGTTCGATCCGCTGCCAGGAAAACTGGAGTCGCGAGCGCGCGATCTCGCGCTGCGCGCCAGCGTCTCCACAGAGCACCTTAAACCGGGCCGCTACCACCTCACGGTCGTCGGCCTCACGGAATCGCAGGTGGGCACTGTGACGGTGGTCCCGTGACCTCGGCACTGACCGGAGTTTGCCGCGCCTCATTGACCGCCTCTGCCCGAACGTCGTATGGCTGACCTCCCCGCGAACGACCCGCACGATCCCTACATCGCGCTCCGCGTTCCCACCTACCGCACTTACATGGTGGGGAGCTTCCTCGCGCTGTTCGGACGCCAAGCCGCACTTATCGCGGTGACGTGGGAGATCTATCAATGGACGGGCTCCGCGACGGCCTTGGGTTTGGTCGGATTGATCAACGTGATCCCCTTGCTGGCGCTTTCGCTCAAGGCGGGTGCTCTGGCGGATCATGCGGACCGTCGGTTGATCATTCGCAATGCCCAGGCTGCGCTGGTGGTGCTGTCGTTGGCGCTGGCGGGACTGTCGCTCGGTCGGGACTACGTGCCCGACTGGCCGGTGCTGCGTTGGGCGAACGCCGTCCTGCACGATCTGGCGCGGGTATTCGAGCGCCAGGTTGATCCAGCGACGCTGCGCTTCGATCAACCGGCGTTGCCGATCATGCTGGTGCTGTTGCTGGTGATGGCGTCGATCCGCATCTTAGCGTGGCCGGCGCGCTCGACGATCATCCCGCTCCTGCTTCCGCCCCACGCACTGGGCAATGCGATCACTTGGAACGCATCGGCCTTTGAAATCGCCACCGTGGCGGGTCCGGCGATCGGCGGTTTCATCGTCGCTGGATTCGGCTTTACGGCGGTCTACCTGCTCGACGCGGCGCTGGGCGTCGTCTTCTGCGTCCTGCTCGCGCGCGTCCGCTACCTCCAGCCGCCGCAGCCGGCGTTGCGGGCCCGCTCGTGGAAGGCCCTCCTCGCAGGTGCGGAGTTCATCTGGCGGCGCCGGCTGATCCTCGCTTCGAGCACCTTGGATCTGTTTGCCACGCTGCTGGGCGGCGCCGTGGCCATCCTGCCGGTCTACGCCGATCGCATCCTGCATGTTGGGCCGATCGGTCTCGGATGGTTGCGCGCGGCGCCAAGCATCGGTGCGTTCCTCACCGCGTTGTGGATCGCCCATCGCCCGCCAATGCAGCGTCCGGGACGTGAACTGCTGTGGGCGGTCGCGGGGTTCGGGGCAGCGATCGTCGTATTCGGGCTTTCGAAGTGGTTTTGGCTGTCGTTCATCGCGCTGCTGCTCACGGGCGTATTCGACAACATCAGCGTCGTCGTCCGGCAGACGATGATCCAGCTCCTCACCCCGGACGACTTGCGTGGCCGGGTGACGGGGGTGAATCAGATCTTCATCGGCTCCTCCAACGAGATCGGAGCCATGCGCGCGGGCTTGGTCGCCGCCCTCTTCGGTCCGATCGCCGCGGTGGTCTCGGGAGGCATCGGTACGCTCCTCGTCGTGCTCGTCGTGGCGCGGGCCGTGCCTGCTCTCCCGAAGCTCCCCCCGCTGCACACGCTCAAGCCTGAACCCTGAGTGGTGGCCGGGTGATTTCAGGTCTTGCCCGCGCCTGCGGAATCCTGCAACGTCCCGCCTCTCTGGTCGTGGCGCGGTAGCCAAGTGGTAAGGCCGAGCTCTGCAAAAGCTCTATGCGCCGGTTCGATTCCGGCCCGCGCCTCCAGGGTTTGCTGAGTCGCTTGCTCGCAACCGACTCAGTCCGCTTCGGGCTGAATCCGACCGCGGCCAGTACCAAGACCGTCCGCCTGCGCGCGCCGCCACCCCGGCTTGCTCGCCAAGGCGCTCGGCTTGCGCTGGCGAGGTTGTGCGGCGGCCTGTTCAGAGCGAAGCTTGCGATAGCTCGCCCAGCGCTCCGGCGCGAGAAGGCCCGCCAGCAGCGCCTCCTGTACCGCACAGCCGGCCTCGGTCTCATGCGTACAGCGACCGAACCGGCAGCGCGTCGCCAAGGCGATGATGTCCCCAAACGCCTGCTCCAGTCCTTCGTCGAACTCCCACAATTGGAGCTCCCGCATCCCCGGGGTGTCGATCAGGAGCAACCCCTCGGGCCCCGCGAGCAACTCCCGCCGGGTCGTCGTGTGGCGTCCTTTGCCATCCTTCTCCCGCACCTCCGCCGTGGGCAGGGCCCGCTCCTTCATCAGCGCATTGATGAGGCTCGACTTGCCGACGCCGGAAGAGCCGATGAAGGCAAGCGTGCGCGATCCCGGCCCGACCAGCGCTGCCAACAGGGCCTTTAGTCCGCGCCGCGTCCGCGCGCTAGTGACAAACACCTCCACGCCCGGGACAAGCGCCCGCACCACCTCCGCCTCGGCCTCGGGATCCGCCGCCGCATCCGCCTTGTTCAAGACGATCACGGGGGTCGCACCGCTCGCGCGCGCGGCGACCAGGAACCGCTGCAGGCGCTGCGGGTTGACGCCGCGGTCGATGCTGCCCACGAGAAGCACCGCCTGCACGTTCGCCGCCACGATCTGTTCGATTGCCTCGGTCCCCGCCGCGCGCCGCGAAAACTTCGTGCGCCGCGGCAAAACGGCGCGCAGGTCCACCCGGCCGCCGTCCGGTCGCCGCGAGACCGCCACCCAGTCCCCGACCGCCGGAAACTGCTCCACCTCTCGGGCTTCGTGGAAATACCCGGCCGCACACTCCGCCAGCACTTCGCCATCAGCCAGTTGCACCGCATAGAACTTCCGCCGCAGCTCACAGACGACGCGTGCCGGCTCCCACCCCTGGGCCGCGTACGGGGCGAAGTCGGTCGCCCACCGGTCGTCCCAGCCAAGATCCGCCAGCGTCATGCTCCACCGCTACGGCGAATCCGTCACAGTGGCGAGCGCGGACGTCTGGATCGCTGTTCTGACCACCGCTTCGGACTCGCCCGGAACGGAGCCGCGACTAGAACTCCTCCAACCTCCCATGACCCTTACGCCCGGCACTCTTCAGGAACTGCGCGACTTCGACACCGCGCTGCTCGCCAACACGATCGGCTTGATCGATCCGACCCCCGCCCACGAGTTCTACCTCGGCGGCGACATCCAGTCCGTGACGCCTGCAATCGGCCCCAATGTCGGGGTGGCGTTCACCGCCGAGCTCGACACCAGCACGCCTGGCGGGACCGCCGACGCGGAGCTCTACTGGCGCCAGCTCGAAGAAATGTCCGCCAGCAACCTCCCGATCATCTGGGTCGTCAAGGCCGTGGGATCCCGTCCGGACCACGAGTGCATGATGGGCGACGGCATGGCGAAGGTGCTCCGCACGGTCGGCTGCGAGGCACTGGTCAGCGACGGCCGCATCCGCGATATTCCGGGCCTGCTCTCAACCCCGTTCGCCGCCTACTGCCGCGGGACCTGCATTCACCACGGTCCCCTCCGTTTCCGCGCGATCAATCGTCCCGTCGAGGTTGGCGGGGTCACGATCCATCCCGGCGATGTGATCCACGCCAACAACGAAGGTGTGATCCGGATCCCGCATGGCTGCATCGACCAACTCGCCCAGCGTGCAGTGCGGATGCGTGCCTTCGAGCACGCGGCCCACGTGGTGTGGCGCCGCGACGACCGCTCGCTCGCCGAGAAGCGGGCCCACGTGCAGCAGCTGCTCGTCGAATACGGCTTCATCGACTGTGTCAGCGCGCCGAAGCGCTGATCCCGCCGCCGCGTCCGCTCCACTCTGGCGGCGGACGCGAGGGCCTGCCTCGTGGATTGGTCTCGTGATGCCTTATGAAGCGAGGTGCCGCGTGCGCAGGCGGTCCGAGGCCACCGCGATGACGATGACGAGTCCCTTGACCACGAGCTGCCAGAAGTACGAGACGTTCATCAGGGTAAGCCCGTTGTTGAGGACCGCGATAATGAGTGCGCCGTAGAGCGTACCGAGAATGCCGCCGATCCCGCCGGCGAAGCTCGTGCCTCCGAGAATCACGGCCGCGATCGCATCCAACTCGTAACCCGTCCCGAGTTGCCCGTTCGCGCTGTAGAGTCGACTTGCGCTCATGATGCCGCCGAGTGCGGAGAGGGTCCCGCTGATCGCGTAGACGGCCACCAGCGTCAGCCCGACGTTGATGCCAGTCAGGCGAGCCGCCTCCGGGTTGCCACCGACCGCATAGATGTGGAGGCCCAGCACCGTGCGGCGCAGCATGAACCCAACCACCGCCACGACCGCGAGGGCGATCACGACCAGCCAGGGCAAGGGCCCGAGGTAATCGTTCCCGATCCAGGCGAAGCCAAGATCGTTGTTGATCACAGTGCGCCCGTCCGCGAGCAGGTAGGCCGCGCCGCGGAGAGCGGTGTAGGTCCCGAGCGTGACGATGAACGGCGGCAATCCTCCGTAAGCGACCACCGCTCCGGTCCCCGCCCCCACCGCGGCGCCGGCGAGCAAGGCAACCGGAATCGCGAGCGGCGCCCACATGGCGGAGAGCGAAAGCATCACCGAAATCACAGCGCACATGCCCAGCACCGAGCCGGCGGCCAGGTCGATCCCACGCGTTAGAATCACGAGCGTCATGCCGGCGGCAAGGACCAGGTTGATGGAGGCTTGCCGCGCCACGTTCACCGCGTTGTCAGCGGTCAGGAAATTCGGTGTGAGCAGCGCAAACAGGACGATCACGCCGAGGAGCACCGGGAGGATTCCGGCCGCCTGCAGCCAGCGGCGCACCGGCGAGGGCGCACGGGAGGGGGTTACGGTCGGGGCTTTCATGAAAGTAGGTCCGGCGCGTGCCCAGTGGCCAACGCCATCAGCGTCTCCTGCGTCACGTCGTCCTTCGCGCGATCGAGCACGCCCGCGAGCCGGCCCTCGTGCAGCACCGCGATGCGGGGGCAGAGCAGCAGCAGTTCGGGCAGTTCGCTGGAAATCACCACGACGGCGACGCCCGTCGCGGCCGTTTCGACGATCTTGCGATAGATTTCCTGCTTTGCCCCCACATCGACGCCGCGGGTCGGTTCATCGAGTAGGAGCACGCGGGGGTTGAGCGCCAGAGCCCGGGCAAACAGGAGCTTTTGCTGGTTCCCGCCCGAAAGCAGGCGGGCCGATTGATCGAGCCCGGCAAGGCGGATGCCGAACGCCGTGACCGCCCGCTCGCCATAGTCGCGCAGGGTGGACGGACTCAGGACGCCCGCCCGGGCGCTCGGACTCGCGAGCGTCATCGTCATATTCTCCCCCGCCGACATCTGCAGAAAGAGCCCTTGGGATTTGCGATCCTCGGGCAGGTACGCGACTCCCGACGCCAGCGCCGCCCTGGGGTCGGCAAAGTGTGTCTCTTTGCCGTCGATCAAGACGTGACCCGCCGCCCGGCGATCCACGCCGGCGACCAACCGGGCCAGCTCGGATCGTCCGGCGCCCATCAGTCCCGCCAGCCCGACGATCTCACCGGGCCCGACTTGCAGGTTGACCGAGCGCACGCGCCCAGCGGCATCGGAAAGCCCGCGGATCTCGAGTCGCGGGGTCTGGCCAGCCTCCTCCACGGTTGGCGGCGAGAGCTCGGGAATCGCCCGGCCGACCATGAGGGCGACGATCCGCGCCCGGTCAAAGTGCCCGCGCGTCAATTCGCCAGCATGCTCGCCGTCCCGGAGCACGGTCACGCGGTCAGCCAAGCGTTCGACCTCCGTCATGCGGTGACTGATGTAAACGATGCCGACACCCTGTTCGCGCAGCCGGATGATGAGCGCGAAGAGTCTCTCCGCTTCACGCTCGGACAACGCCGCAGTCGGTTCATCCATCACGATCACGCGGTTGTCGTGACGAAGCGCGCGAGCGATCTCCACCACCTGCTGCTCTGCGATGCTGAGTTCAGCGACGAGTGCGTCGGGAGAAATCCGGTCATCCAGCGAGGCGAGGAGCCGCGCCGCCTCCTCGCGCATGCGGGGGCGGTCCACCCACCGGAAGACACGGTGTCGCGGTTCCGCACCGAGCAGCACGTTCTCCGCGACGGTCAGCGTGGGGACCAACGCGATTTCCTGGTGGATGAGCGCGATCCCGGCGCGAAGGACTTCGGTGGGACCGCGCGCGATCAGCGGGCGCCCGGCCAGCAGAATCGATCCGTCGCTCGGGGGAAAGACGCCCCCGAGGATCTTCATCAGCGTGCTCTTGCCTGCACCGTTCTCGCCCATGAGGGCGTGGACTTCGCCGGCGCGCACCGCGAAGTCGACGCCGCGCAGGACCGTGACGCCGCCGAAACGCTTGGTAATCCCGCGCATCTCGAGCACGGGATCCGCATCCTCGCCGCCTCGGATCATTTCGCCGTCCAACCGCGGTAGCCTGAGAGGTTATCCCGCGTAACCAGCGTGACGGGAATGCGAATGAGGCGGTCCGCCGGACTCGCTCCTGCCCGGATTTGGAAGCCGAACTCCGCGGCGCGCGCGGCCATCATGAAAGGATCCTGCGCGGCACTCGCGACCAGCGCGCTGCTCGGGTCCGCCAGCGCTGCCTCCACATCGGGCGCTCCGTCCACCGAGGCGATCATAACTCCGGCGCGACGGGACTGCCGCACCGCCAGGGCCGCGCCCAGTCCGGTCGGATCGTTCACGGCGAAGACCGCATCAATCCGCAGATTGGCCACGAGGAGATCGTTCATGACCGAGAGCCCGCCATCCCGGTTGCCAAACGCGTTCTGGTCACGGGAAAGCAGCTTGATCCCAGGCGCGGCGGAAAACGCTTCCACCGCACCGGTCACGCGATCGGTCACTGCCGAGACCGGGGGACCGTTGATGATGACCACGTTTCCGGTCCCGTTCAGACGCCGGACGAGGTACTCCGCCGCGATGCGGCCGGCCTGAACATTGTCCGACATGACGGTCCCGTCGACGCCGCCTTCTGCGACCACGTCGATCGCGATCACGGTCATGCCTGCCTTTCGCGCCTTCCGAACTGCGGGCGCGATGCCCTGCGAGTCCGCCGCGTTGAGCAAAAGCAGGTCCGTCCCGGCCGCGATGAAGTCGTCGATCTGATTGGCTTGTCGGTTGAGGTCGTAGCCACTCGAGACCGCGGTGAACGTGACGTCAGCGCCCCCGAGTTCGCGCACCTTCGACTCCGCACCTTTCGCGATCTGCACGAAAAACGGGTTCGCGAGGTCACCCACCGTCAGACCAACCGACCGGATTGCTCCACCCGGCGTCTTCGCGGCCTGCGGAGCGGGCGATGCTTCCGGCTTCGGCTTGCAAGCAACGAGGCAGGACAAAACGCAGACTGCAAATGAGGGGAGAAGGCCGCGGCGAAGAAGACTGGGGAGTGAAAACATGGAGTAAAGGGGAGTGAGAAAACTGGACCACACCGCAGGTCGTCCGTCGAGCCCGCTCGCACCCCTCGTTGCAGGCGAACCAGCGAGTCAGTGCCGACCCTAGGTTGAGACGCCGAGCAATCCCCGACTCAGCTGAAAGTGATCCAGGCCCAACCGACGGGACGCCGGCGGCTCCGCGCCTCGCACTCCCGCCGCGATCCGTGACCAGACCCGGTCAACATCCGTGACTCCGTCGACGAACCCATCGACTTCCTCCGGCGCGATCCGGCCGCGCTCCGATTCGGCGGCAAACTGGAAGACCGGAATGAAGGGGTGCCCGCTTCGGGGATGCTCGGAGACTAGCGTCACCAGTGCGTTCACACCAGCACTCCCGAGAGCCGAGATGTTCTCAGCCCAGTCCGGCGTTTCCGTCTCCGCGACATGAAGGCCAGGCGTCAACGGCACTTGGCCGGCCAGCAACGAGGGGGTCGCGCCGTTGGGGCCAAGCGCTGCCCGTGCTGCCTCGGTCTGCAATAGGGAATCGGACGCCGGAATGACGACCGTGCCGCCGGCGTCGATCGCGTTCCGGATCAGTTCCCAGCCCAGCGCCGCCTGTGCTTGCCCCAAAGGTCCGGCAGTCATCACACCAAAGGAAAGTGCGGTGATCGGCGTGGGATGGGAAGACGGACTCGCCGAAATCGGAACGCCGGCAAACCACTGCGCCACGCGCTGGACGGCTTTCTCGATGCCACCGTCCAACTGCACACTCGCCCACCCAAAGCGCGTCGGATCCACGCCCTCGGCCACGAAGTGGTTGCGGACCGTATCGTTCGGAACCTTCTCGCACCCATGCTCCAAGAGCAGCGCACCCGCAACGTTGGGATGCTGGGCGTAGCCGAGGTACGTGCGCAAGAGCGTGCGCGCCACCTCCTCGCCTCCGAAGCCACAGCCCTCCGTATGGACCAATGCGGTCACGCGGGAAAAGCCCGGCTCGCGTCCCGCCTGCTCGGTTGCCACGCGTTCGGCGGACAATCGAGCAATCTGCGTCGAACAAAGGCTCGTCGGCACCACGAGTCCGACTCGCTCGGTGGCCAGTCGGCCCGCGGACGTAGTGTGGGCGTCCACCGTCGGCACCTGAGCCGACATCCGAGCGCGTCGCTGTTCCGACCCCTGATCCGCCTGCCAGCGGGCGCGACCATCCGGAATTGGCCGCGCCTTGATCTCAGCCAGTCGGGAGGTGTCACGTTGTCGCCAGTGCCGCCACAGGGAGACCTGAGAGTGTCCGGCGAGTTCACCCTTGGACTGTTGTCCGGAGGCCGTCGCAAGCACGAGGTCGAATCCCGCAGCCGCCAGGTCATCCATCGCCTCGCCGTCGAGATAGCGACCAGCATTCAGGTCCATTTCGCGCTCCAGCAACGTATGCCGCGTTGTCGTCGTCGTGATCTTCAGCGTCGGAACAAACGGAAAGTTCGTGATCGATCCGTTGCCGGTCACGAAGAGGAACAGATTGCAACCCGACGCCACCTGCCCGGCGATTCCCTCAAGGTCATTCCCCGGACTATCCATGAAGTGGAATCCCGGGACACGGATCGGCTCTCCGTAGCCGATCACTTCTTCGATGCGGGTTCTCGGATCCTTCTTGTGAGCCGCGCCGAGCGACTTGAGGACGATGTTGTAGAGGCCGCGGAACTTGTTGCCGGCCGAAGGATTCGCCTCGGCGGTCAGACCGTGCCAGCTGAGTCGCTCATTGAACGCCGCGATCGTCGCGAGCAGCGCCCGCGCCGTCGCGAGGTCCTTGGCTCGGCTGACGATGTAGCTCTCGGCTCCGATCAACTCGTCCGTCTCGCACAGGTTGGCCGCTCCCCCCTGGCGAATGACTTCATGCACGATCGCTCCGGCGAGTGGGTTGCCGGACACGCCCGAGAACGCGTCGGAGCCGCCACACTGCAAGGCCACGCGAAGTTCACTCGCGGGCTCCCGTGTCCGCGCGCACGCCGCCGCCGCCGGCAGCCAAGCGCGCACGATCCGCTCGGCCGCCTGCAGCGATGACTCGATCGAACCCTGCAGGGTCAGGAAGGCGTGCGGGACGGCGTCAATTGGGTAGTGAAACTCCCGCAGGAACGACTGCAGCACCGCGTTGCGGATCGGTTCCACGCCGTGGTCGATCGCCAGCACCGCCGCCACATTGGGATGAACCATGAACCCAGCGAGGGCGCGGAGGATCTCCCGGCGATTGTTCGGCTCCTCTGGTCCACCACCCTCCGTATGTGCGATCGGCACGATGGCATCGATTCCCGGAAACAGCCGCAGCAGGGGCTGCAGTCGGGCGGCGACCTGACGAGCCGCGGCCGCCGTGCGCGAACTGGTGCCCAGGATGACCACGGTATTTCGCGTCCCAACGCCGCGGCCGCCCGGGCGACGGTAACCCAGGAAGTGCCGCGCTTCGGCGGCGCGTTCCACGGGCGGCGCGGGAACGAAGGAACTCTCCTCCAGCACGAAGGGACGGATCTCGTCGCTGAAATTAGCCTCAACCGGCAACGAGGCGGTCACGGACCGTTCCCGCAGCGCACGAAGCATGGACGCGTTGGCCACGTAGTCCCCCGCATGGATCGGGCGCACCGCGCGACCGAAGGGCAGGCCCCACGACTGCAGCGCGTCCCCAACCGCGATCGGGCGCACCGCAAAACGATGCCCCTCAAGGACGGTATGGCTCAACACGCAGTCCACGCCGCCACCCGTGAGGTGCAGCCCCGAGTCGAGCCGTTGGATCGCAATGGCGACGTTGTCCGTTGGTGCTGGAAGCCGGGCGACGGAAAGGAAGGGGACGGCGGTCGAGCTCACCCCGCGATCCAACAACACACGTTGAATGTTGTCCAGCAGGCAGCGCCGCTCCCAGCGCACTCGGGGTGGATCCCAGCTCGATGGTAGTGGCGGGACACGGCTGCCTTCCTGCCGCTTCGCTCGCGCTACCCGTTGCGGGCGAGGATGTGGTAGTTCGCCATCGAGATCCCGCTGAGCATGGCACCGATGATCCCGAGGAACCCTTGATCAGTACCGCACAGGTACACGTTCGCGAGGGAAGTGCGTCCGTCGCGGACCTTCTCCGGGGCTCCGTAAATCGCCCCTTCCACGTGGCCGGTGTAGCGTTGAATAGTCCAAGGGGTGAACATGTCCGTCTCCCGCGTCTCGGACGCAAGACCTTGCGGAAGCGCAGGGAGGAAGCGCAGGGCACTAGCCTGCATCGCCGCGTACCACTCCCGTTTCGAGGCTTGGTACTCGGTGTCCGGTCTTCCGATCCAGAACGTCGGATCCGCGAGGCAGGTCACGCGCAGGATCCCTTCGGCGAGACGATCCCCGCCATAGTTGAAGTTGTTCGGCAGGCAGATCACCCCGCTCCGTACGTCGACCGGGACCGATGGTCGACGGTAGTCAAAACGCGGCCCGTCGTTGAAGAAGATGATGGTGTCGTCGCCCCAACCGAGCTCGGCAGGCTGATGCTCCAGGATCGTAATGGTCTCCGCGAAGGACAGCCGCGGATGCCGCGGCGACCGCGCAGCCTCTGACGGCTCCGGCTTCGGTACTGTGGAGATCAGCCGTGCGGTTTCCTCTGAACCGATCGAGCTCAACACATGCGCGGCCGTGATCTCCTCCCCCGAGTCCAACTCGACACCGACCGCGCGGCCGTCCCGGACGATGATCCGCCGCACGCCACACTTCATGCGGCGCTCTCCCCCAGCCTGGCGGTACTTCTCCAACAGCACGCGCAGGATCACGCGAACCCCGTCGCGCGGCCGGGCGAAGCCCTCGAGAAAGAGGGCCTTGAACATGATCACGAACTGGCTGAAGTCCATGTCCTCCGGCGTGGCACTCCCGTAGTACATCACCGGACAGAAGAGCATGTCCTCGAGCAACGGGTCGCGGATGAACTCGCGGACCACGCTCCGCGCCGACCGGAAGCCGGAATCGAGGGCAACGTCGTCGTGCTGCCGAACGCGGCTGATCAGCCCACGAAAGCCGTCAATCTCCCGGGGAAACTGGGCCGCTACCGTGGACTCCAGCAACGCCAGATCGTTACTGAACAGAAGCTCGGCGCCGCCCTCCCCTCCGAAACGAACGGCGGACCGAAGCTGCTCACATAGGGCGAACTCCGAGCGATCGATCCGGAGCTGGCGAAGGAGCTTTCCAAGCGGCGTACCCTTCACCTCGGGACGCACGAAATTCGTGACTGCATGCAGTCCCACGTCGTACTTCCGGCCGTCGAGGCTGTAGAAACCGTTCAGCCCGCCCGTGGCGTTGTGGCGTTCGAAAATGCAGACGCGGCGACCGAAGTGGGCCAGCCGAATGCCCGCAGCGAGGCCCGCCATGCCGGCACCGATGATGACCACGTCGTAGTCCGAGGAACGGTTCATGGACGGTTCGGATCAGGCCCCGGCCCCGCCAATGAAAAGGGCCGGGATGATCCCGGCCCGAAGTCGGCGGAGGCGGTGAAGGTCAGCTCTTCGAGCCAAGCGCCGCAAACTTGGGCGCGAGGTACTCGCCGCAACTGTCGAGCGTCGCCAGCTTTAGGTAGTCTGCCTCGGGCACTTCGATGCCGTGACGCTTACGCAACTCCATGACAATATCAAGGAAGTCCATGGAGTCGAGCTGCATCTGATCGCGAAGACGCACATCGGACTTCACCTGCGAGAGATCCTCGTCAGGCGCGATATCCGCAATGATGTCGAGGACCACCTTCTTAACGTCGTCTTGGGTCATAGTCGTAGAGTTAGTGAAGTTAGCCGAGGTACCGGCGCACAATCAACGTGGAATTGATCCCCAGCATTCCGAAGGAATTATTGAGAATGGTGTCCACCCGATCGACCTTCCGTGGCTGATTGATCACGAGCCCAGGCAACGCGCACAGCGGATCCAGCTCCTCCACATTGATGGTCGGGTGGACGATGAGGTCGTGGAACGAAGGCAGATTGCCCGCGAGCTCGAGCGCGCCGGCCGCTCCCATGGCGTGGCCGATGAAGCTCTTGGTGTTGTTGATCCACGTCTCGGGGCATCCCTCGCCGAAGACGGAGCGGATGGCCTCGCACTCCTGAATGTCGCCCATCGGAGTAGCGGTGGCGTGGGTACTGACAATATGGATATCCTGCGCCTTCAGGCCGGAACGACTGAGGGCGGAGCGCACGCACTCGGCTTGGCGCGTGGGATTAGGCAGGACGTAATCGGACGCATCGCTGTTGACGCAATACCCCGCGATTTCGGCGTAGATCTTTGCCCCGCGCCGCAGGGCGTCGTCGAGCCGCTCCAGCGTGTAGAGGGCGCCACCCTCCGAGATCACGATGCCGTTGCGGGCCTTGTCGAAAGGTCGCGATGCGCGATTGGGGTCCTCGTGGTGAGCCAGGGCGTTTTGCGACTTGAAACCGGCGTAGATGCCGAACGTGTGGATGCTCTCGCTCACCCCGCCACACACCGCGAAGTCGACCTCTC
Organism: Opitutaceae bacterium; assembly: GCA_040382075.1. Lineage (GTDB taxonomy): Bacteria > Verrucomicrobiota > Verrucomicrobiia > Opitutales > Opitutaceae > UBA6669. The sequence continues at coordinate 56,147 of JBEIGD010000002.1, read as the reverse complement.
CCAGACGCAGCAGCTGAGTGGCATGGATCAGCCCCATGTTGCCGGCCGCGCAGGCCGCCCCGATCGTGTAAGCGGGGCCGGTCGTACCCAGACTGAGCGAAATCTCTCCCGCCGGGTTGTTGGCGACCGTCCGCGGGTTGTGGTAGTGCGACCAGAACTTGGTGTCGTAGCCAAACTTCGAAATCGCGTAGATTTCGTTCTCCGTCTCGACGTTGCCGTGCTCGGTGATGCCAACGAACACCCCGGTGCGGTCCTTGACGAGCTGCTCCGCCGAGAGCCCGGCATCCGCGAGAGCCTCACGGGCGCAGTAGATGCCGATCGACCCCGCCCGCGTCCCCACCCGCAACTCCTTTTTCTTCTGGTACCGCAGTGGGTCGAAGGTACACACGCCCGCCAGCAGCGGTCCCATGTAACGGATCTCAGTCCGCGAAATTCGCGCCACCCCGGAAAGGAGGTTGCCGCGGTACTCCGCAAGACTGTTGCCGTTCGGCGCAGTTAAGCCGACGCCAGTAATGACGATACGAGGAAGACTCATCAGACGGTACGTAAAACGGCTAGCCAACCGTCCCCTGAGCGCAACACAAGCCTCGCCAGTTGGTTTCGAAATATCCATGAACGTTCTCGTCGCCGGCGGTGCCGGGTACATCGGCAGCCACTGCGTTCGCCAGCTGAGCGCGGCCGGGCATCGGCCGATCGTGATCGATTCGTTGGTCTTCGGGCACCGCGAGGCACTTGCGCCAGACATTCGCTTCCATCACGCGGACCTAGCGGACGAGGCGACCGTGCGCACGATTCTGCAAACGGAACGCATCGACGCGGTCATGCACTTCGCCGCATTCGCCTACGTCGGCGAATCGGTGAGCGATCCCTTGAAGTACTACTTCAACAATGTGGTCGCCACCTTGCATCTGCTGCGCGCCATGGTCGCAACCGGGGTCAATCGAATCGTATTTTCAAGCACCTGCGCGACTTACGGAATCCCCGAGGTGGTTCCCATTGTTGAATCGACGCCGCAGAGGCCGATCAACCCTTACGGGCGGACGAAGTTCGACGTCGAGAGCGCGCTGCGATCCTTGCAGGCGTCGCATGGCCTTCGTTTCGCGTGCTTTCGTTACTTCAATGCCGCGGGCGCCGCGGAGGATGGGAGCCTGGGCGAGGATCACAAGCCGGAGACCCACCTGATTCCTTTGGCGATTGGAGCCGCACTCGGACGCAGCCCGCCGTTGCAGGTGTTCGGCACCGATTATCCCACGCCGGACGGCACCTGCCTCCGCGACTACGTCCACGTCGACGATCTGTGCCGCGCGCACCTCGCGGCCCTGCCGCTCCTCGATCGTGCGGGGACGGGGCTGTTCTACAATCTCGGTACAGGACGGCCGACCTCGGTCTTCGAAGTGCTGGACGTGATCGGCCGGCTCGCGGGTCGACCGGTCCCCCGAACCCTCGCTACCCGACGGGAGGGAGACCCTCCATCACTGTACGCCGACTCAGCCCTAGCGCAGAAGGAATTGGGATGGGCGCCCCGCTTCAACCACATCGAGTCGATCATTGAGTCGGCGTGGCACTGGCACACCCGGAATCCGACGGGGTTCCGGCGCTGAACGGCCGGGACAGGCGGACGCTCACGGGATCTTGATGCCCCATTCGTCGATTCGCTTGCGCAACGTGGCCCGGGTGATGCCCAGTTTCTCGGCTGCCCGGAGCTGGTTGCCAGATTCGGCCTTGAGCACGCGCAGGGCCATCTCGCGCTCCAAGCGTTCGAGAATCGGTTCCGATCCGGCCGACAGTTCGCGGTGCACCCAGTCGAGTGCCTCCGTCAGCGTCAGGGCTGGGGTCCCACTGTTCCCGGCTACCGCTTCCGCCGGAATGGCCACGGCACCGCTCTCCGCCGGCAAGATCGCGCCCACCGCGTCGCGGATTTCCGAAGGTAGATCTTTGAGCAGAATCGTATCTCCCTGCGCGATCACCGCACTGCGATAGATCACGTTCTCCAGCTCGCGCACGTTTCCGGGCCAAATGTACCGCACCAACACACTCATGGCTTCCGGAGACACCTTGCTGGCCCGGACCTTCCGCTGCTTGACGAGATTCTGGAGGCAGAAATCGACGATCTGTGGGATGTCGCCGTCGCGTTCCCGCAGCGCCGGCATGCGGATGCGCACCACGTTCAGACGATAGTAGAGGTCCTCGCGGAACGACTTGGCCCGCACCATCGCCTCGAGATCCTTGTTGGTCGCGGCAAGGATGCGCACATCCACGCGGAGAGTCTCGGTGCCGCCGACGCGCTGGATTTCACCCTGCTGCAGAACGCGCAGGATTTTCGTCTGCGTGGCGAGCGCCATGTCGCCGATCTCATCGAGGAAGATCGTGCCGCCATCACACAGTTCAAACTTTCCCAGCCTCTGGCCAGTCGCACCGGTGAAGGAGCCCTTCTCGTGACCGAAAAGTTCGCTCTCGATCAGGTTCTCGGGGATCGCGGCGCAATTCACCGCGATGAACGGCTTGGAGGAGCGATGGCTGTGCTTCCAGATGGACCGCGCGACCAATTCCTTTCCGGTGCCACTCTCACCCGTGATCATCACGGTCACGTCACTGGCCGTCACCTGACCGATGACCTTGAACACATCCTGCATGACCGGAGACGCGCCCACGATGCCCTCCTTGTAATCCTCGCTGTTGAGGCTCGGTTTGTAGTCGACCGCCGCCCGCATGTCCGCTCCGGCTTTCAGGGCGTTATCGACCAAGGTTAGCACCTTCTGAGGGTCGAAGGGCTTCATGATGTAATCAAAAGCCCCATACTTCATGGCCTCGATCGCCGTCTGCGCAGTGCCAAACGCCGTCATCAGAATCACCAGCTGACGCGGATTCGCGGAGCGGATGTGCTGCAGCGCCTCGAGGCCGCTCATGCCCCCCATCCGAATATCCAGGAAGACGACGTCCGGAGGCGACTTCTTCACGGCGACGATGCCCAACTCGCCGCTGGCCGCTTCAGTCACCTGCCAGCCCCGCGACGACAGAACCCGCGCGAGCGAGTAGCGGATCTCGGCGTCATCATCGATGACCAGAATCGTGGGACGCTTGGCGGAGTCTTCAGGCATGGCGAGTGCGGGGCATCCAAGCAATCCGCCCGCCAAAGGCGAGAATCCGCTGCGCCGAACGGCGCGACCTCCTCCCGCCGAAGGCCTGCAATATCAAGCCATCACACCTTGATGAAGATACCCTTCAAATTCATGTCGAGCTGCTGCGGGTTCGGCGAAAACCGCAGCGCGTCCGACTTGGAGATCTTTCCGGCGCGCACCAGCCGGAGCAAGTCGCGGTTGAAGGCGAAGGTTCCCGACTCGTTACCGCTGTCCAAAAGTCCTTGGATACGCTCGAACTGTCCCTCGAGGAGGAGATTGCGCACGGTCGCGTCCGCGTGCAGGACCTCGTTGGCGGGCAACCGTCCCCCACCTTCGAGCGCGGGGATGAGTTTCTGGCAGATGAAGCCGCGCATCGATCCCGCAATCTGCCGCCGGGCCTGCAACTGCTGATCCGGAGGGAAGAACTCAAATAGACGCGTCAAGGCCTGCGACGTGGAGCCCGCATGCAAAGTCGAGAAGACCAGGTGCCCCGTCTCGGCGGCGCTTATTGCCGTCTCGAACGTCTCCCGATCGCGCATTTCGCCGATGAGGATGACGTCGGGGTTCTGGCGGAGGACCGACCGGACCGCTTGGCTGAAGTCCGGCACATCCAGCCCCACTTCGCGCTGCTGGAACACCGACTTATCATCCTGGAAGGTGTACTCAATCGGATCCTCGATCGTGATGATGTGACGGTCCTCGTTTCGGTTAATCCAGTTCAGGAGCGCCGCCATCGTGGAGCTCTTGCCTGACCCCGTTGAGCCACAGACGAGCACGATCCCGTCCACGGCCCGGGCAAAGCGGAGCAGCGGCTCTGGCTGCAGATTCAGTTCCTCGATCGTGGGCACGCGATTCTTGATGTGCCGAAACACGACGCTGACCTGGCCGCGCTGCCGGAAGGCATTCACGCGGAAACGCCCAATGTCCTCCGCAACGTACGAGAAGTCGACCTGCCCGTCCTGCTCCCATCCGCGGCGGAAGGACGGCGGAATGACCTCGTCGACGAAGGCCCGCACCTCTTCCTCAGCGATAATGTCCATGTCCACCGGCTTGAGTCGTCCGGAGAGCCGAACGAAACCAGGCTTGCCGGCCTTGATCACGATGTCGCTGGCACCGCTTTCAACCGCAAGTCGCAGGAGGTCCTCAACTAGCTCGGAATGTGCGCTCATAGGGGCCCGGAGACAGAAAAACGTTGCGATCCCATGGGGGTGGTCTGGTTTGCTCCGCAGGTCTTTCCTCCATGAAGCTCCGCCCACTCACTGGCGCGATCACCGCGCTCATCACGCCGTTCAAGGATCAAGAGGTCTGCCATGAAGACCTTAAACGGCTCGTGGAGTATCAGATTAAGTCCGGAATCGATGGTCTCGTCCCCGTGGGAACCACCGGCGAGTCGCCCACGCTCGACCACGAGGAGCACCTTGATGTCATTCGGGCCGTGATCGCCACCGCCCGCGGCCGCGTACCGGTGATCGCGGGCACGGGCTCCAACTCCACGCGGGAGGCCGTGGATCTCACCGCGCTCTCCCATGCCGCCGGAGCCGATGCCATGCTGGTCGTCGCTCCCTACTACAACAAGCCAAGTCAGGAAGGGCTCTTCCAGCATTTCTGCGCGGTCGCCGAGGCCACCGATCGGCCAATCATCCTGTACTCCATCCCCGGCCGCTGCGGCATCGAAATCAGCGTCGGCGTGGTCGAGCGCCTCGCGCGCCGCTATCGTCACGTCCGCTGGATCAAGGAGGCGGGCGGTTCAGTGGAGCGCGTCGACCTCCTGAAGCAAGCGATGGGCAAGGACCTCACCGTCCTGAGTGGCGACGATGGACTCACCGTTCCCTTCATGGCAGTCGGCGCCGAGGGCGTCATCAGCGTCGCCTCGAATCTCTTGCCGCGTGAGGTCACCCGTCTGACCCGTTTGGCACTGGGCAACGACTTTGCCAGCGCCGGGAAGCTGCACCGGCGCCTCTTCCCCGTCTTCAAGGCCCTGTTCATCGAGCCCAATCCGGTTCCCGTGAAGGCCGCTCTGGCCGCGGCCGGCCGCATTTCCTCCGCCGAGGTTCGCGCCCCCCTCAGTCCGCTCCTGCCCGCCTCCCAAAAGGTGCTCGCTCAGGCTCTGTCGGACCTGCGAGCCTGAGGTCATGGCCCTCTCCATCAGCATTGTCGGCGCCAAGGGACGCATGGGCCAAGCCATCGCCGCCGCGGCCGAGGCCGCGGGCCACCGCGTCGCCGCGCGGGTCGATACGGGCGACGCCCTCGTCGATGCATTCACGACCGGCGATGTCGTCATCGATTTTTCCTTTCATCAGACCACCCGCGCCGTGCTCGAACTGGCCGTGGCCCACCAGCGGCCGTTGGTGATCGGCACGACCGGGCATGCGACCGCCGAGAAGCGCGAACTCGCTGGCCTGGCGGAACGCATTCCCTGCGTGTGGGCCGGAAACTACTCCGTGGGCGTGAATCTCCTGTTTGCCCTGACGCAGCGGGCTGCGGCGGTGCTGGGAACCGACTACGACTGCGAGGTCGTCGAGATGCATCACCGCTTCAAGAAAGATGCTCCGTCCGGAACCGCCGCCCGCCTGCTCGAGATCATCCTGCAGGAACGCAAGCTGAGCGAATCCGCACTCCGCCACGGCCGCGAGGGCATCGTCGGCGAGCGCACGTCCTCCGAGGTTGGGATCCACGCGCTGCGCGGCGGGGATGTCGTGGGTGATCACACGGTGATGTTCGCCGCCCTGGGTGAGCGTCTCGAACTGACGCACAAGGCGTCCGATCGCAGCATCTTCGCCCGCGGCGCCATCCGCGCTGCGGAGTGGGTCATCGCCCGGCCGAGCGGCCTGCACGACATGCAAGACGTGCTCGGCCTGCGTTCGTCATGATCACCTCGATCCGGGGCGTCCTCGCTGCGGCGACCCCCCTATCCGCAATCATCGAGCTCAATGGGCTCGGCTATGAGGTGCACATCCCGGTGACCACGGCAGAGCGGCTTCCCGGTATCGGCTCCACGGTCAAGCTCCACACCCACGTCATCTATCGCGAGGACGCTCAGACGCTGTACGGCTTTGCCACGGCCGAGGACCGCGACTTCTTCCGGCTGCTCATCGACCATGTGACGGGCGTCGGTCCCAAGTTGGCCACGTCGATCATGAGCAAGCTGTCCGTCGCCTCGCTGGAATCCGCGATCCGCGCTGGAGATCTCGCGCTGCTCGCGAAGAGCCCCGGCATCGGCAAGAAGACGGCCGAGCGTCTGATCGTCGAGTTGCGCGGCAAGCTAGGCCCGGGGAGCGGCACAGCGGGAGATACCGTTTCATCCGCCGAGGCCTCGACCACACCGTCCGCTTCGAGCGGAGGCAAGGCCTCGACCCGGAGCGCCGATGCCGTCAAGGCCTTGATCGCCCTCGGCTACAAGACTGCGGACGCCGATGAGGCGGTCCGACACGCCGCACTTGCCCTCGGTGCTGGCGCGACGACCGAGCAATTGATCAAGCGCGCCTTGTCCTAGCCTCCCGGGATCCGGACGGATCCCGAGCAAAGCCTAGCGCTGGAACTGAAAGGCGGTCATCTCCAGCGTCGCCCCAAGCGGGCGCTGACTCGGCGGCACCTGCTCGACGGCGCGAACTGAAGTGGCGCGATCGCCAAATCGCAGGTCCTCGGGCCGGGGCGCGCGCACGGCGGGCAAGCGCACCTCGTCGAGCCACGAAAGATCCGCCGAAGCCACTGCGACGAGCGCAGATCCACCGTCGCGCTCCGCCGCCGCCGGCATCCATAGCGACCGCATCCGCAGGCCGCGCGGTTCTGCCGCCGGAGGCACCGTGACATCCCACATCTCCAAGGCGGACGCATCACCCCCGCGAGCGACCGTCGCGGGCGTCGAAGTATCAGCGGAGGCGACCGATGCAGTCGCGTGAGGCGTGCCAGAGGAAACGGAGCGATCCAAGCCCATCGCCACCATCACGGCGAGCCCGGCCGCGGCGCCGGCACCGGCAACCCAGGACCACCCGGTCCACCACGATCGATCCGGCCGTGCATCGTCGGCGCGAAGCCCCCGCAAGGTCCGCACCGCCGCGGCAGTGCGCGGAGCCAACGCACGATCTGCCTCCAAGAGGCGCTCACACCCCCGCTGGAGGGCACGGTACTCCCGCAGCGTCGCTCGACGCGCGGGGTTGCGTTGCAGCTCCGCATCCAACTCTGCCGCCTCGCCCTGCGTGAGCTCGTGGTCCACGTAGAGGTTCAGCAATTCGACGAATCGCGACTCGTTCATTTCGACTTTTCTCCAATTTTCTCGCGGAGACTTTCCCGTGCCCGCGCGATGCGGCTTTTCACTGTTCCCACTGAAATTCCAAGAATGGAGGAGATCTCCTCGTACGACAGATTCTTCACGTTGCGAAGAACCAGGATTTCACGGTGCTTGGACGAGAGCTTCTCCATCTCCACAGCGATCCGATCCACGAGCTCCTGGGTAACCGTGAGGTCATCGGGAGACTCCTGCTCGCTGGCGAAGACTTCGGAGAGCGGTGTCGAGCCATCCTCTCCCACCGGCTGGTCGAACGAGATCGTCTGATCCCGCTTGCGGCGCCACCAATACCAGTAGCGGTTTCGAGCGAGATTGGTCGCAATCTGGTAAAGCCACGTGGAAAACGCCGAATCTCCCCGGAAGTTGGCCAGCCCTCGGTGGGCCCGGATGAAGGCATCCTGGGTCACCTCTTCCGCATCTTGAGGATTGCGAAGCAACTGCAGCACCATGGCGTAAATCCGGTCCCAGTGCCGCCGCACCATTTCGTCGAACGCCGACTGATCCCCCGACTTGAATCGGACGATCAAATCGCGATCAAAGGCAACATCCTGCGCTTTGCTGGTCATACGCTCAGCTGCGTTCTGACGTGTTTCGTCGCCGATTGTTCCCACGGAAATACGCGTTGGGGCACGAAGAGTGCCGGGACCGCTCCGCGCATATGGACCCCCGGAGCGTCCCCGGGCCAGCCAAAACTGCCTGCGCCGCCGGGATCGGATTTCTGCTTGCCCGTCGGATTCGCCCGCGCGACAGTCCCCTCCCCTCTGGGTAGCCGAGTCGGTAGACCGGTAAATCGTTCTTTCCTTCCTTCGCGGCCTTGAGCCGTACTCCGTCGCGCCGGGTATTCCTTTTCCGGCCTCCCGCGGGACTTTCGGGCTGATAGCTCAATGGTAGAGCAGCGTCCTTTTAAGTCGTTGGTTCTGGGTTCGAATCCCAGTCAGCCCACCACCTCGCCCCCGCAGCAACGTGCTCGCTCGGGGTTTCAATCGCAAATGCGTGAACTCCCGCCTCCGTGATCCCCGAGTCGAACTGTTCGCATGGATTCCTCCCCCTGATGCCATGATGCGCGCCTTGTTTTGCGGACAGCTTAGCCTAGCGTCGTAAAACCCTTGTAAATGCCGAGATGTTGCCCTGGTTCCATCCGTTTACCTCCGTGGGTACTTGCAAGATACTTCACTGCGGCGGGAATCTCTCGCTCTTTTGGAAACTATGAAACGGCTCGTCATCGTTGAGGATCAAACCGCCATTCGCGAGATGCTGGTGGAGATTCTGCGGACCGATCCCAACTACCAGTTGGTCGGCGAGAGCGGTGACGGACAGGCCGCGTATACACTGTGTCTGGATAAACAGCCCGATGTGATCGTGCTGGATGCGAAGCTACCGGGGCTCAATGGCGTGGATCTCCTGCGCCGGCTGACGAAGCAGCTGCGCAACCTTCGGGTCCTCGTGTTCTCTGGTCACGAAAACCCGATGCTCGTGCGCGAGATGCTTGAGGCGGGCGCGCATGGATTCGTCGAGAAGACCGCCGGTTTGCTTGAGTTCAAGAAGGGCCTCGAAACGGTGGCAAGAGGCGGCACGTACTTCGGACCGGCGGTCGCGGCACTCCTGCGCAACGTGGTCGCAAATCCCTCCGCGAGCGCCTCCAGCGACTTTCTCACCGACCGGGAACGCGAGATCCTCCAACTGGTGGCCGAAAGCCACAGCACCAAGGAGATCGCCGCCAAGCTGAACATCAGTGTCAAGACGGTGGACAATCACCGCACCAACCTGATGCGAAAGCTCAATCTCCACGACGTCGCCAGCCTCACCCGCTACGCCCTGGAGATCGGCTTGATCGAGCCGAAGAAGCTCACCTAGTCGGCGAAGGTACGTCAGCGCGAGTTTCCGCCGCCGCGCAGGACGTCGCGTACCAGGGCCTGGGGGCGCTGGTTCACGGTGATGAACATGCGGCCCAGGTACTCGCCCATCACCCCGAGCATCACCATCTGGACGCCGGAGAAGACGAGCAAGGCCGCCATAAGCGAGCCCCAGCCAAACGCGGGGCCCGTGCCGCGCCACCACCAGTAGAGCACCACCGCCAGGGCCAGGAAGCCGGCCGCGGCCAGCACCAGGCCCAGAAGGGTCGCGACGCGGAGCGGGAGAACCGAAAAGTTCACCAGCGTGCTCAGCCACAACCGGAGCAGCTTGCGCAGGGTGTAGCCGCTCCGGCCGACCTGCCGGGAGCGATGCTGGACCGGTAGGGATCCGATCCGCTGCGTGACCTGCAGAAGCAGTCCATCCAGGTAAGGAAAGGGTCCGTTGTTGGCCGCCACGGAACGCGCCGCAAATGCGCTGACGCAGCGGAAACTCGAGAGATACAGGCCACGCGGCTTGTCCAGAGCCCAGTCAGTCAGTCGGTTGGTGAGCGTACTGCCCCAGTTGCGCCACGCCGCGTGGCGCTTGACGTCATAGTCGCCGAAAACCACGTCGAGTTCTTCGGTCCGCGCCTTCGTCCACAGGAGCAGCGCCTCCGCAGGTGGATTTTGGCCGTCATCGTCCAAATTCACGATGTAGGCGCCACGCGCATGCCTCCAGCCCGTCAGCACGGCGTTGTGCTCACCGTAGTTGCGCGCGTGCTCCACGAGAAGCACGGGGATCGCAACCTCCTCGAGCAATCTCTGACACACCGTCGACGTGCCGTCCCGGCTACCGTCGTTCACGAGAATGATTTCGTGCCCGCCGGGAACATCCAGCGCGGCGATCTCCCGTACCAGCGAACCGATGGTGTCGGCGCTGTTGTACAGCGGGATCACGAAACTGAGGGCGCACTCGGTCATGGCAGCGTCACACGTAGTGTCCGCGCTCGCGCCGATAGAAGGCAAGCGTGCGTCGCAACGCGGCGCGCAGGCCGGTCCGCGGCCGCCAGCCGAGGGCTTGCTCGATCCGCGACCAGTCGGCGTAGAAGCCACCGATGTCGATTTTCTTCCGGTCCGCTGGGAACGCGCGCACGTCGAACTTCCCGCCGCCGTTGATCTCGACGAGGGTCTCCGCGAGCGCTCTGAGGGTCACCGGCGGAGGGCCGCCGAGGTTGAACACCTCGCCCGCCGCCGCCTCCGTCGCGCCGGCCAGCAGGAGCGCGTGAACGCAATCATCGACATACGTGAAGTCACGCAGTTGCTCGCCGCCCCAGACCTCGAAACTCCGATCCTCAAGGAGCGCCCGGATCCAGACCCCCACGAACGTTTGGCGCGCATCCTTGATGCGCATCCGCGGCCCGATGGTGTTGGTCAGCCGAAGAACCGTGCTTCGCACGCCGTGAACGTGGTGGTAGAGAAGGTGGTACTGTTCGCCCGCGAGCTTGTTGATGCCGTTCACGTCCACCGGCCGCAGGGGATGATCTTCGCCCACCGGCAGGTGGTCGGGCCGCCCGTAGAGTTGACGGGTGCTCGCAAAAACGACGCGGATCTCCGGCGCATGGCGCCGACACGCCTCCAGAATCGAGAGCTGGGCGCGGGCGTTGATTTCCAGGTCGGTCTCGGGATCGACCATCGAATCCATGTGGCTGGTCTGACCGGCGAGGTTGAAGAGGTAATCCTGCCCTCGCACGAACACCGGCAGCGAGTGCCGATCCCGCACATCGGAGAGGTTTACTTGGATCACGCCTTCAAGCCCGGCGAGATTCCGCAGGTTGCCGCCATACTCCGGGATCAGCGAATCCACCACGGTCACGCGGGCTCCGTATGAAGCGAGACGGCGCGCTAGATTCGAGCCGATGAAGCCCAAGCCACCCGTGATCAAGACGCGGCGGCCCCGATACGCGCGGGCCAGTTGCCGTTCGTCGAGATGCTGGGGCTTGGCCTCGGCTTTCATTCGTCCCCCCGATCAGGCGCGTTCAGGACCTTCACTTCAATTCCATATGCAGCGAACCCGAGTGGGCGGCGATCGTTGGGGCCAACCAGGGTGGGCGGCGTCGGCGACCGCAACTGCACCGAGGTCGTGCCCGGCGAGATGCGGATCGAGGGCACCCTCACCCACTCCAACTCGGTGCCGATCGACACGGTTCGACGCCGGCGACCGTTGATCCAGATCTCGAGGTTCCGCGGCTCCACGCTGCGCGCCTGGAAGCGGAATGCCACGTCCAGAGGCCCCGACTGTGGGTTCTCGATCACGATCTCGGCATCTCCCTTGGTCCAGTGCCACCGGGCATTCGCCCGTGGGATCTGTTCGCGCTCGTACCAGCCGTCGCCGAACTGCGCGCTGATGAAGTGCGGGCTGCGGGTCCACACGAGCGAATAGGGTCGCTCCAGCTTGACGGGCGCCGAGGGCTCCGGCGGGACGACCGCGATCACGCCGTCAAGCAGGTCCCACTCCCCGCGCAACGGCGTGTTCAGTCGACCCTCATAGGTGTGAGTCGGGAAGTAGTGCGGCTTGCGGAGAAGGAACGAATTGGCCCAAAGGCGCGACCAGAAATCCGCCACGCGGAGATTGATCGAGGTGACCTCGGGCGCTCTCTCGATGGCCTGCAACGAGGCCAGTCCGCGGTCCACCAAGTACGGTGGATTCCGCAGGCGCTCGGCGAAGCGGAGCGACCCGAGCAGGTTGGCACCGACGAGCGCGATGGCGCCGGCCCCCGTCAACGCGACGACGAGACGGCGGCGGGAACGCAGGTGCACGAGCCAGAAGCAGAGCCCCGCCAAGACTCCGGGATAAAATGCCGCCAGCAGCTTGTAGGCATCGTAGCTGGCGTTCGTGCCCTGCGCGCGGGCCTGGATCAGCAGGATCACATACCCCGACAAAATCGGCACCGTCAGGCAGAGAGCCAGGAACGCCATTGCACGGCGCCTCCGCAGCGCCACGGCCAACGCCATGAGGAACGCCGCCATCACCACGCCGGACAGCACCCAGCGAACCCGAGTGTCGTAGCCCTGCAGGAGGACGCCTCCCACGATGCCGACCCACCCCTCCGGCGAGAGCGCCGGGATCTTCCAGCCGAAGTTGTACTGACGCAGCAACAGGAACCGCTCGGCTAGCCCAGCGACCCGTTCCGGCATGAGCAAAGCGGATACAGCCAGCGGCGCCAGCATGCCCGCCCACCAGCGACCGAGGCGCGCATAGGTCCCAGCCCACATCGACCAACCCACGGCAAACGCGGCCGCAGGGAGCAGACAGAACAGAATCATGAAATTGTACGCCCCGAGGAGGAGGGTGTACGCCACGACCAACAGAATCCCGAGCTCGAAGCCGCGCCGCCACGTTGCTCCGGCCCGCCACAGCACCACGCCACTCCACGTCAGTAGGCCCAACGCAACCGCCGCCACCAACTGACTCAGGGCAACGTGCGCGACCGCATACCACAGCAGCGGCGAAAACCCGTACACGGCCGCGACGGCCACGGCGCCGACGGAACCGATCCGCAGAGCGGAACGCGCCAGCAGGAACGCCACCGGGACCCCCAGGACGAGGAAAACCCCGCCCAGCAGCGAAATCAGTTCAAACGGCTCCCGGCCGAGAAGCGTGGCATTGAGGGCGGCAATGGCGGACGGCGTGAAGTGATTCAGGCGAACCCAATAGTCGTGGAAGTTGTCGACCGACAGGACTCGCACGACCTCGGTCAGCCCCATGAAGCCCTCCCGATCGCCGGATGAGAACTCACGAAACACCCGCGCGCCCGCCGCATAATCCGCGGCATCACAGCTCCCGAGGGAAAACGAGGTCAGGCGACGCGAGGCGGACGACATCGATCCGGCCACGACCAACAGGACCGCGAGCATCACCAGGCCGACGCCGCGTAAGCGCGCCACGGCACGCCAGTCGGGAGCGCCACGACGCCACCACGCGAGCCCCAGCAGGGCCAGCGGCAAGATCAGGGCAAACCGACCATAGACATCCGTGCCCGCTAGGTCGGTGTGCGCTCCGGCCCAAACCACCGCCGCTTGGAGCGCGAGACCGCAGGGGGCGATGAACAGGGGCCAAAGCATCCGCCACCGCCGCGGCGTCGCCAGCCAGGCGAGACCGAAGCCCCAGAGGAGTACGCTTCCCACAAGCGCGAAGGCGGCCACGAAGAAAGCCATGGAGGGGTCGGTCGAGAACGTGCCGCAGCTTCCGCCGCGATGAAAGCGGAAAGTTCCGATGCCGTCACATCAACGGCGCTCAGCCACCAACAGCAGCGACGAGCCCCAAGCCCAACGCCCGCCCCGCTCCAGCCAAGCGTGCTCAAGGTTCATCAGCCCGCCCATCGCTCGATCCACAATGGAGGAGGTCGCTTGGACGTCACTGCCCGCGGATCGTGGGAAAACCTTCCGCCGTGCGACGACGAGCGGAAAGGTGAGCGCATTCCAATGCGTCAGGCGTTGCACGTCAAAGCCCGCCGCCTCCGCCAACCGGCGGAGTTCGTTCGCAGCGAAGCGGTGGCGCGTCTGACACGCCTCGTCGTGGTACGACCAAAGCCAGCGATAGGCCGCCACGTTCAGCACAAACGTTCCCCCGGAACGAAGCACGCGATGGCATTCGGAAAAGGCACGCTTCACCTCCTCCGGATACGACACCTGCGAAATGACATCCAGGGCCGTCACCGCATCGAAGGCCGCGTCAGAAAAGGGAAGCTGAGTGATCGATCCCTCGCGGATGCCCGCCGCCGGTAGGCGAGCCTGGGCCAGGCGACAGGCCAGCGGCATGAAATCGATGCCCGCCCAGTTCCACTGAGGCAGGTCCGGCATCAGGCGAGCGACGAATCCTCCGGTACCGCACCCGGCATCCAGCAGCTTCGCGGCAGCACCGGCCGCGTGACGGCGCAGAAGTTCGCGGCGCGCATGCGCATGCAGCGAACGGAAGTACCAGTGGCGATCCTCCACTTCGGCCAGCCGCAAGTATTCGTCCGTCTGCACGGCGTCACGATGCAGGTCGGCCGGTATCGGCGGCAAGATTAACCATTGCCGGGCCATCCGCACGGCCTGCATGCTTCCCGCGTTCGCCCCCGTTCGACCGTGGTTCGCTCCCTGTACTCGTTCCTTCAGAGCCCGACCGGGCGCATCCTGCGCACGGTCCTTTCGATCGGGCTCGTGGCGTTGTTCGTGGGGTTGGTCGACTGGAGCGCGCTCGGCGAATTGCGCCATCGGCTCCGGTGGGATCTCACCGCTTGGGCGGTAGTGTTGGCAATGGCAGCCTACCCTTTGCATGGCCTGCGCTGGTACCTGCTGCTCCGTGCGCAGGGCCTCGAGATCAGCCACGGCTGGACGCAGGCGGTGAGCTGGATCGGAGGCTTCTACAATTCGCTGCTGCTCGGAGGAGTCGGCGGTGATGCGGCCCGCGCCGTCTATGCTTTGCGCGCCTTTCCAGATCGGAAGGCGGCCGCCCTGGCGAGTCTGGCCATGGATCGGGTGATGGGCCTGTTGGTGCTCTTCGCGCTGTGCGCCGGCTTGCTCGTCGGTCTGCTTCCGACCCACGCCGATTCCGTCGAACTCCAGTCATTGGGCCTCCTCGCCTTGGGCGGCGCGGGAAGTCTCGCCGCCGTCTGCGGTCTCGGGTTGTTCCGGTCGATCCATCGCTGGCCCAGTGCTCTTCGGCGACGCCTCGGACCCGAGCGTTTGAATGCGATCGAAGCGCTGCGGTTGCGCACCCTCGCTGAACCAGGGCGGCACGCGCTCGCGCTCGGGTGCAGCCTCGCGATTTGGTGGGTGGACTTCGTCTCCATCTGGCTGTTGGCGGCCTCGGTCGGTCTCGAACTTCCGTTTCTCGAGTGCAGTGTCGCGGCGGCCGCCGCCTACGTCGCCACGGTCCTGCCAATCAGCATTGGCGGCCACGGGGTGCGCGAGGGCGCCCTGCTCGCCACGCTGGCCGCGCTCGATCTCGTGGCCGCGAGCGGGCCAACCCGGGATCCCGCTCTGCTGCTCGCGACGTCCGTGTGGGCTGTCACGATCGCGTGCAGCCTGATCGGAGGAGTGACGTTGCTTTTTTGGTCGAACCCGGCGCCGGCTGATCCGCGAATCTGAAGGCGACACCGCCGGGGCAGCGCGCCCGCAGTTATTCCCGGAGCCAGTGCGCGCCCAAACCTGAGCCGCGATGCGCGGAAAGCTTTGCGTCAGCGCCACCGCCATTGCACAAACGGCGCTCCTTTAGCATCCTCTGATCCGCGCCATGGCCCTGCACACGCTCGAACGCTCCCGATCCGAGGGCCTCTTTTTTGACGGCGAGGACCTTCCGGGTGCATGGCTGCGCGAGCGCGCGCAGCTGAGACTGCCTCCGCTCCGCGGCCTGCAGGCTATCTGTCTCGAGGGCGAACTACTGCCGTGCGCGTCCGCGCCATCCGTCGGGTTGCGCGCGCGCGTCGGCACAGCCCACGCCGCGCTTTTCCCGCAGTCCCCAGGCCCGTGGCAGTTGGTGCTACGCCTGCCGCAGGGTTCGACCGGCGCGGAGACGATCGCGCTCGAACTCCTCGGCGTGACCTTCACCAACGCCTTGGCGTGGTTGGGACGCGTGACCGGCATCGCACGACTGCAGCCCTACCGCCGACAGTCCGGCAACCGCCGCCTCCGAATCACGCGGATCGCCACCGAGGACGGCATCACCCTGTACGATTTTTCCGGCGGGGCCGCACGACTCGATGGCGCGTTCGTCCGCAATCATCTCGCGCTGGGAATGAATGTCGCCGGCTTCCTCACGGCCCACTTGGGCATCGGAGAGAGCGGGCGCTGCATGGTGCGCGCGGCGGACGCGGCGGGAATCGCCGTCACCCCGATCGACTTGCGGCTCCCCTGCAAGAATCCGCGCGCGGATCGCTCACTGGAGGCGCGCCTGCGCCCGGATCCAGACCAGGCAGTGACCGTCGTCCACCTCGACCCGCCGGCGAGCCGGGATCTTGAGCATCACCACGGAAAGTCCTTCCGTCGTGGACGCTATCAGATCGGGTACTGGGCGTGGGAGCTCCCGGAGTTTCCCGACGCATGGCTGTCGTCCTTTGCCTTCTTCGATGAGATCTGGTGCCCCAGCGAGTTTGCTCGTCGCGCAATCGCTGCGAAGTCGCCCGTGCCCGTGCTCACGATGCCGCACGCGATCGACTTTCCTCGTCCGACCGCGCCCACGCGGGAGATTCGGCACCGCTTCAGTCTCCCACCGGATGCCTTTCTGTTTCTGGTGCTGTACGATCTCAACAGCTACTCCGCGCGGAAGAATCCGGCGGCCGCACTTACGGCGTTCCGGCGAAGCGGTTTGGCTGCCCGCGGCGCGCGGCTGGTGATCAAGGTGCATTCGACCGAGGGCAACGCCGCCGATCTGGAACGCTTGAGGGGAAGTATCGCGGATCTTCCCGCGGCCCACCTGATTACCGGCGCGCTGAGTCGGACAGAGATCTACGAATTGGAAGCAGCCTGCGACTGCTACGTGAGCCTCCACCGCGCGGAAGGCTTCGGG
The DNA here is from genome assembly GCA_040382075.1 of Opitutaceae bacterium. Classification (GTDB taxonomy): domain Bacteria; phylum Verrucomicrobiota; class Verrucomicrobiia; order Opitutales; family Opitutaceae; genus UBA6669. Next base: position 39,362 of record JBEIGD010000002.1, on the reverse strand, counting down.
CTCGCGGTCGCGGAGTGCATGTACCTCGGCAAACCCGTGATCACAACGGACTGGTCGGCCACGGCGGAGTTCGCGGATCGGACCACCGCGCTGCCGGTGCCGGCGCGCGAAGTGGAGTTGACGGAGGACCACGGCCCCTACCGGCGCGGCCAGCACTGGGCGGAGCCGGATCTCGAGGCCGCAGCGCAGTGCATGCGCCGCGTGGCAGAGGATCCTGCCCTGTGCCGCCAGATCGGCGACGCCGCCCGTCTCCGAATCGAGGAACGCTTCGCGCCGGGAGTGATCGGTCAATTGTATCGCCGCCGATTGGAAACCCTCGCTCTTCAGGAGTTGATTCCGTGGACGCCCCGCTGACCCTGCTCGATCTCAGCCACACGAGCCACACGCAAGCTCGGACCGGCGTGCAGCGCGTCTGCCGTTCACTTCACCGCTCGCTCGGCGCGCTCACTCGCCCGGACTCGATCCGTGCGATCACGTGGGATCCCTATGCGGACGCATGGCGCGCCTTGAATGAAGCGGAGGCGACGGGTGTTTCCGCGGAGGAGGCATCGATGCGCCGCCGCTCGCAGTGGCCGCTCGTGCTCCGGTTACGCGGATGGGCACGCCGGGCCAGCCGCGCCGAGGAGCCCATCGCCGCGGGACCAGCGCGGCTCATCGTACCAGAGATCTTCTCCGCCCGGGTCGGTGCCGCGCTGCCACGGTTGCTCGCGTCGGTGAGCGGGCCGCGCATCGCGCTGTTCCACGACGCGATCGCGTTGCGCCTGCCGGAGCTTACGCCGCGGTCGACCGTGGCTCGCTTCCCTGCCTACCTTCAGCAACTGCTGCAGTTTGACGGGGTCGCCGCCGTCTCGGAAGACTCCCGCGAGTCATTGGTGGACTGGTGGCGCTGGCTGAGAGTCGACCGCCCACCGCCGGTCATCGCGCTTCCCCTGGGCGTGGACCCGCCGCGACAAGACACCGTCCTCGCCCGGATGACGGCCCTTCCCGTCGTTCTCTCAGTCGGGAGCCTGGAAGGTCGCAAGAACCACCTTGCGCTGCTCACGGCGGCGGAATCTCTCTGGGCGTCCGGAGCGGCGTTCGAACTGCGGCTCGTGGGCCTCGTTCAGTCGGAGACGGGGCGCGCGTCTCTGAACGAGATCCGTCGACTCCAGCAGAAAGGCCGGCCGCTGCGTTACGACGGCCCGTTGAGCGAACGCGCGCTCCGCGCGGCGTACCACGAGTGCGCCTTCACGGTCTACCCCTCCTTGATGGAGGGCTTCGGATTGCCGGTGCTTGAGAGCATCGGTTACGGCAAGCCCTGCATCTGCTCCCGCCGCAGTGCGCTTGGTGAGTCCGCCCGGGGCGGCGGCTGCGTCGGGTTGGATCAGGTCGATGCACCCGCGCTCGCGGCGGCGATGGACGGTCTGCTCAAGAGCCCGAATCGCCTGCAGGCGCTTGCGCAGGAGGCGGCATCGCGTCCGCGACGGTACTGGGATACATACGCCAGCGAGTTGCTGGACTGGATGACCACGCTGCCGCGCCGCTCGGGCGCTCTCAACTGAAACCTGTTGCGTCGGCGAGTCGTCGGGACACCGTTGCACCTTCATGGCGTTCTCCCTCTTCACCAAGCATTCGAAGCCGCTCCTCGAACGGTGCCGCAACGACTACGCGACGAAGATGCGCCTGAAGTACGCGCCGTACTACCACGCAATGGAAGAGCAGGCGGGGACCCGCATTCGCCTGCGGGGCCGCGAGATGATCATGCTGTCCAGCAATGACTACCTCGGGTTCTCCTTTCATCCGAAGGTCATCGAGGCGGCACAGGCGGCGATCCGCCAATGGGGTACCAGTACGACCGGCGCGAGACCTTCCAATGGATCGCGGACCTACCACCTCCGCCTCGAAGAGGCGTTGGCTGAGTTTCTCGGCCGCGAAGCCTGCCACGTCCACTCCGCCGGCTACCTGTCCGTCATGGCGAGCGTGGCCGGCTTCGCGCAGAAGGGCGACCTCGTGCTCGCGGACAAGAATCTGCATTCCTGCCTCTGGGATGGCATTCGCCTTTCCCACGCGGCCGTCGAGCGCTTTTCCCACAACAATCCCGACGATCTCCGCCAGCTCCTTGAGACGGTCGGTAGCGATGTCGTCAAGATGCTGGTGATCGAGGGCGTCTACTCGATGGAGGGTCACATCGCCCGTCTGGCGGAGCTCACCCAGATCGGCCAGCAGTTCGGCTGCTTCACGGTGCTGGACGACGCCCATGGTTTCGGCGTCCTCGGGCGGCAAGGGCGCGGAACGGCTGACCACTTCGGTCTCACCGACAAGGTCGATCTCGTCTGCGGCAGCCTCTCGAAGTCTCTGGCGAGCACGGGCGGTTTTGTCGCCGGTTCACACGAAACGATCGAGTATCTCCGCACCCACTCGAAGCAGACGATCTTTTCCGCGGCCATCGCTCCGAGCCAGGCCGCCGCTGCCCTCGCCGCCCTCCAGCTCATGCAGTCCGAGCCGGAGCATCTGGAACGGCTCTGGCGCAACACCCGGCGCTACGTCGGCATCCTGAAGTCACTCGGGCTGGACACGTGGGAGACGCAGACTCCGGCGGTACCAATCGTGCTGGGTTCGCGCGAGAACGCCTACCGCTTCTGGAGCACACTGCTCGACCGCGACATTTTCACCGTGATGTCGATCGCTCCCGCGGTCCCCCCGGGAAAGGACCTGATCCGGACCGCGGTCTCCGCGATGCACACGGACGAGGAGATCGACCGCATCGGCGAGGCGATGGCTCACGCCGTGAAGTCGCTGTAGCGACTCCACCCGCCGGTACTCACCGGCACACTCGTCGCACCTCGGCCACCGTGTGGCTCCAGCACGGCAGCGGCCGCGCCACGGCTTCCCGCGTCCTCGCCCACCATTGGGCTTCGTCAAACAGCAGGCGCTCCAGTGCCTGCTCCCAGCCCCGTGCATCGCGTGCCGGGAGCAAGTCGCAGCCGCCTCCCACCGCGCTCTCGCGGATCGAGTCCAGATCGCTGCAAAGGCAGGGTCGCGCCGCCCAAAGCGATTCGAGCACCGGTAGACCGCACCCCTCCGCCAAACTGGGGAACGCCGTGCAGCGAGCGCCCGCAAGCAACGCTCGTAACCGGACATCGTCGGCCCGCGTCTCGTGCACCAATAGTCCAGGAAACGCGCGGCGCAGCTGCGAGATCCGCCGGACAATCGGCGCTCCGAACTGGGGGTTGACCCGGCCGACCAAGGTGAGGCGGAACAGCCTGCCGCGACGCCACAGCGCCTCGGCCGCCTCCAGGAGCGTCATCTGGTTCTTCCTCGGCTCGAGAATGCCCACCGCCACGACCGAACGCGGAGGCGGTGACGCGGGAAGGCCTTGGCGCAATCCGCCGAGTCCATCCGCACCCAAGCCCAGCACACGGACGCGTGCGCGCGGCGTGAGACCTTGCCAACGCCACAGGGCCTGCAGGTCCCGCGCACTGTCCGCCGAGACGCACATGACGTCGTCGAACTCCGCCAGGAGCTTCACATAGGCGGCGTGCCGCCCCACGCTCTGGCCCCACGTAATCAACGGATGTCGCAGCGGAATCGCGTCGTGGAAAATCGCCGCCGTGCGCACCGAGCCCGTCCGCAGCCACTCCACCAGTCCCGGACGCTCTTCACTGGAGAAGAGTTCGCTGGTGAGAAAGCAGTCGCCGGGCGACACGCTCCTCGACCACTGCGACCACACAATCGGGGTGATGTCCGCGCCACCCTGCGCGCGGAGGCAGGCCGACACCCGGTTCAGTCCGGAGTGGTGGCGCGACCGCGCCGCCTGGGTGACATCAAGAAAGATCACGCCCCCCTCCTGGCTGAGTCGAAATACAACGCCACCAAACTCGCCGCATTGCGCTGCGCGTCGAAATGCGTCTCGACCCACGCGCGCGCTCCGCTCCGCAGTCGCTCCGCCAGCGCGTCGTCCTCTGCGATCCGGCACAATGCAGCCTCCCATCCTTCCCCATCGGCAAGGGCCACAACCAAACCCGTCTCGCCATCGGCAATGGCCTCCCGAGGGCCCGGCTGCGGCGTCGTGACAACCACCACCCCCGCACTCATCGCTTCCGGAATCACGTTCGGCAATCCGTCCCGATCACCGCTCGCCGCCACGACGCCCGTATGCACGAGAACGTCCGCCCACTCCAGCGCACTCCAGACCTGCTCGTGAGGCACCTGACCCAGAAGCTGGACCTGCGGTTGCAATGCGGACGACTCGACCTGCGCGCTCAAGCGATCCCGCAGCGGACCGTCACCGAGAATGCGAGCCTCGAAGGGAAAGCCTCGATCGCGGAGTCGGCGGTACAGAGCCATTTGGTCGGGGAGTCCCTTCTTCTCGACTAGGCGTGCCACGCAGACAATGCGAAGAGGCCGCCGCGGCGTGCGGAGCGCGCGGAGCGCCGGAAGTGAATCCAGCCCGCGGCGGATCACGTGCACCTTACCCGCTCCGAGCCCGCGCTCGCGCAGGGTCATCGCCGCCATCTGGGTCGAGGTGTGCACGAAACGAGCGGCGGCGATCTTTTCCGCCAACCAAGGATCTCCTCCGTGCTCGTACAGGTCGTAGGCGTGAACCCCCACGCTGTAGGGATGGCCGTTCAGGCGGCACAGAATCCACGCCGCCGTCGCCGGCGCGCCGCCCCACACGGCATGAACCCATCCGTAACCTGCGCGCCGGAATTCCCGGTAGTGCACGCCAGCAAAACCGGCGCCCAGCAGGTTCTCCAGCAGGGTCAGCGGCGAGCCCGGACGCCGTGTCAGCACTCCGCGCACGAGCGTCCAGAAGACCCGGGGATAACGCACCGACGCCCAAGGAATGATCCAGAGCAAGGTCGCCAGACGCCACTTGTTAAACGACGCGACGGGTACGCCGTCAAACGCGCCACCACCTCCCCAGAACGAAAACAAGCGCACGTCCACGCCCAGTTTGCGCACCGCGCGCACTTCGCGCTGCAGGAAGGTCTCCGACGTCTTTGGAAACGTCGTAAAGAGGTACGCGACTGTCCGCGACTCCCGGGTCACGGTTTCCGTTCCTCCGTCTCCCGGGGTTCGATGGAAACAAAGGGCCGCCGCTCCAGCTTCACCTCCGCCGCCTCGGCGGCAAGGTTCACGATCTCGTCGATGAGCAGCGTCGGATCCTCCTCGTAGCGCAGGCCCAGAAAGGCACGCCGGTAGTCGTCGAAGCGGCGACGATCCTGCATCCACGCGATCAGGATTCGCTCGAAATCCTCCGCCGACTCGATCTTTTCCGAGCCCGCCCCGTTGCGGAAGAACTTCCAAGTCAGCCGCTCCTGGGGCATGATGCCCCCGAAGGCATTGAACAGGATCGGACAACGGAAGTGCAGGGCCTTCGCGCACGTCGTGGTACCGCCGCGCGTCACGATGACGTCGCTCGCCTGCATCAGACGGTGAACCTGCTCCGAGTACCCTTCGATGTACATGCGCAACGCCGGATGCTGCGCGCGCCAGTGCACCAGTGCATGGTGCGTCTCCTTGTCGCGCCCACAGATCACGATCGCCTGGACGTGGTTCGCGTACCGCAGCAGTGATGGAAGCAGTTCAAAGTGATTGTTCGCGCCGTTGCCTCCCGTCGCCAGAAACACGGTGAAACGATCGGGGAGCAGACCAAGTTCGGACTCGCGGAAGCGCGCCAGTCCTGCGGCGTCGAAGACGTCGCGGTGCGCCCGCGGCAGCATCAGATGACCCCGGACCCGGCAACGCTCGGCCGGGATTCCCCGACGCACGGCGAAGTCACGCGCCGTCGGCGTCCGGGAAAAGTACAGATCGACGGTCGGCTCGATCCAGTTCACCGAGTAACCCCAGCCACCGGAGAACTCGCCGCAGTACGTGACGCACCGGACGCGCTGGGGGGCGAGCACCTGCCGGGCGAGCTGGAAGTAGCCGCGGTTCAGGCAGTCGTGAACGCTCAGAATGAGATGCGGTCGATAGTCGCGCAGCACCTCGGTGTAGTAGCGCCGCCCCAGCGCGACAGTCCGCTGATTGAGCAACGCGAGCAGTTCGATGATCGCGTAGTAGGCGCTATGCAGGAACGGCATCCGGCGCTGGATCCAATTATACAGATGGACACCGCCGCGGTTCACGACGGACGAGCGCTCGAGCATTTGCTCGATGCGGACGTCCACCCCGTGTTGGTAGAGCTGGAAGCACCAATCAGCGAAGGCCTCGGCGCGCGCGTCATGACCGCCGCCCGTGCTCGAGGTAAGAACGAGGATGCGAACCTGCTCCACCGGTCAACGGCCCCCGAAATACCATGCCAGCGAAGCCCGAAGCAGCCGCTGGGGGACGAGGCGGGCCAGAAGCGGCGCCAGCCGAGCCTGAAAGAATGCGCCACTGCGCACGACCCCCGAGCGCCCGCGCCGCAGCGCGTCGCCCAGATCCCGGGCGGCACGCTCGGGTTCCGGAGCGTGCTCTAGATTGTGTTCCAACCCCTGCCAGAGGCGACGCTGCCAATCGTGATCGAGGGTCGCGGAGACGTGCATGGTTTGGTTGAACGCGGTTCGGTAGTCTCCCGGACGGAAGTCGATGACCGTGACACCGGTTCCGCGGCATTCAAACATCAAACTTTCACTCAGCGCCGAGAGCCCGGCCTTGCCCACATTGTAACTGCTCATCAGCGGCAACGGAAACTCCGCGGCCAGCGACGAGACGTGGACCAAGGTGCCGCGCTCCGGCCGGCGAGAGCGGAACCCGTGGAGCGCCAATCGACTCAAACGCGCGGTCGCCAGCAGCAGCACGCCTACGTTGCGTTCCCACACCGCTGGATCGGCATCCGCGAAGCCGATGAACTCGCCCGCGCCGGCATTCTGGATGCAGACGTCGAACGCCCCTCCGGCCGCGCGTTGCGCCTCCGTGAACGCCGCCTCCGCACCCGCCGGATCGGCGAGATCGAGCCGGACCGCGCGAAACCGTCGGTCGCCCGACCAGGTCGCAAGCCGGTCGACCTCCCGCGCCGTTCCCCAGACCTCAAATCCATCTGCGCGCAGCATCGCAACAAAGGCCCGGCCCAGTCCCCCGCTCGCACCCGACACCCACGCGGTGCGGCGACGCGGCTCGCGTTCACTGGGACCCACTGACTCGCCGCTACGCACGGCGAAAGACGAGGCAAACGTTGGCGCCGCCAAAACCACTGCTGTTGTTCAGCACCACGCGCGGCGCGATCGACTTGGTCTCCCTAGGGATATTCATCTCCGCGCACGCCGGATCGAGCTGGGCGATATGGGCTGAGCCAGGGGTAAATCCCTCCCGCAGCGCCAAGGCGCAGAAGCCCGACTCCATCGCGCCCGCCAGCGAAAGACCGTGGCCGGTCAAGGCCTTCGTCGAACTCACCGCCACCCGTTGGAGATCCGGCCCGAAGACCGAGCGCAATGCCTTCACCTCCGAGACGTCACCGATCGGCGTCGAGGTCGCATGCGCATTCACATAGTCCACGTCGGCCACGGCCACGCCCGCCGACTGGAGCGAACGCTGCATCGCGAGACGAAGCCCGTGCCCTTCCGGATGCGAGATCGCCACGTTGTGTCCGTCGGAGGCCTGGCCCCATCCTGCGACCTCGCAGTAGGGAGTCACCCCGCGCCGCACGACTTCATCCTCCGTCTCGAGCACGAGCACCGTCGCTCCGCCCGTGCCCACGAAGCCATCCCGGGCGACATCGAAAGGCCGCGAGGCGGTCTCGGGATCGGGATTGAGTGAGAGCGCTCGCATGCCGGCGAACGGCAGGATCGTCTCGACGTTGCCGTCCTCCGCTCCGACCACGAACATCCGCTTCTGCCGGCCCAGCTTGAGGTCATCGAACGCGAATCCGAGCGCGTGCGACGAGGACGCGCACGCGGACGAGAATCCGCACGAGGCGCCCTTGATCTTGAAATGCGCCACGAGATTGAACTGCACCGTGCCGGCGATCGACGCCACGATTCCAAGAGGCGGACACCGCATCACGCCGTGCTGACTCATCTGATTGAGCAGGCGTCCGAGGATCACCGGGGATCCGCCGGACGCGGCGTAGAGGCCAGTCTCCTCGTTGGAGACCTCCCCCTCCGCCAGCCGCGCGTCCCGGATCGCCTGCTGCATCGCACAGTAAGCGTAGAGCGCATTCGGGCAGAGGCTCCGCAGCACCTCGCGCTTCAGCCGATAGTCGGCCGGGTACGTCCAGTCCTCGGGATCGGAAGAATCCACCGCGAACCCGCGCACCGGGGCCGCAACCTTCACGGGCACCTCCGATTTGTCGAAGGGCGGATAGCGCAGCATCCCGTGGCGTAGCTCCCGCAGGCTCTGCAGGACCGTATCCCGGTCGTTGCCGATGCTGGTGATGAAGCCGACTCCCGTGACAAAAATCCGAGACATGATGTACGCCCGTTCGCAGCGCACCGCGCTGGGACGGGACATTGAAAATGGTGGCGCCCCGGAAAGCGGGGTCAACGCGGGAACGATCTGCCCTAATCCGCCGACTCAGGACGCGGCGACGGAGGCGGCCGCGAGTGGCGACTGACCGCCGGCCACATCGCGGGGACGCAACGCTGAGCCCGCGACGCTCTCGGGAGGCCCGACTTCGCCAACAGCCTCATCCACGTACGCAAACGTGAGCGTGATCTCCTCGGCGACGGCCGCCTTTTCCTGCCCGACGCGGATGGAGCCCTCGAACATCGCCAGCGGCATCTTCACGCGACGCGGACGCACGCTCAGGGAAAGCGTGTCACCGGGACGGCAAATGCGGTGGCAGCGCACACCCTCGCAACTCGTGAACAAGATCCGGCTGGGGTCGACCCGCTTCCCCAGCTCGGCCTGGAAACCCTCGAGCAGGAAGAGCACGGCAAGCTGACCCAACGCCTCGAGCATGATCGACGCAGGCAGCACCGGATTGTCCTTGAAATGCCCCTGGAGGAAGAACTCTTGGCCGGTGATCTTGTACTTGCCCTGCGCTCCCGCCGAGCCGATCTGCGCCTCGTTGATAAAAAGAAATGGAGGCTGGATCGGCATGATGGACGCCACCTGCTCCACCGGCAGGAATCGCGTCGGCTTCGGCAAAGGGAGCCCGCGCACCTTGCAATCGATGAAGGTCTTCACGTCTCCCACCGTGCGCAGATTGCGCAGCTCGTCGTTACTGGTCTGCATCTGCAGCACCTCTTCGACGAGCATAACGATCTCCATCATCGTGAGAGAGTCCACGCCAAGGTCCTCGACCAGGCGCAGATCGTCATCCCCCTCGCGCAATTTGGGGCGAAGTTCCGACTCCACGAATCGCTCAATCACGCCCAGAACAATCGTCGGCAGAACCCCCGGGTCCCGCGTCCGGCGAAACTGTACCGCCGCTTCAACCGTGGCGGCCGAGCAACGCTTCAGCGACTCGCGCATCGCCACCTCGTCCTCGGGCGAGAAGGTCTTGGCAGGCACCTCCGGCCGGACAGGGGATGGATCGATACTCGGAACAGCGTCGGACATGGTGGAGATGAGTAAGTTATCGGGGTTTCTGAAGTAAACGCAAAAGGAGCCGGGCGGCAGGATCGTCCTTATGGGTGATTCGGCCTCGATTTACCGGAGACCAAGACGCATGACTTGAAGTATCGGCGGCGTGGGCAGGGCCGAACCCCGAAGGCGCCGAAAGCTTCGCAACGCCGAGGCGGACTTTTGCCGCAAATCGCTGGCGCCGGAGGCATTCGCGCGACATCTTCTTGCTGACCGGGCATTCTTGGTGCCGCCTTAACCCTCCGCTCGTTATCTACCCCGCATGCGGGACTATTTTGCACGCCGCCTCCTCCTGATCCCCCCAACGCTGCTGGGGATTACGTTGATCGTGTTTCTGATCACCCGCGTGGTGCCCGGAGGTCCGATTGAGCGCGCGATCATGGAGGCAAAGACGGCCGAGAATGCGATGGCCGGCGGAGCCGATTCCGGTCGGGGGGCGATCTCCGAGGAACAGCTGGCGCAACTCAAGGCGTACTACGGCTTCGACCAGCCACCCCTGACTGCCTACGTCACGTGGCTCGGCAAGGTTCTTCGCGGCGACCTCGGAACGTCTTACCGCTTCAATGAACCGGTCCTGAACATCATCCTTGAGCGGCTCCCAGTATCCCTGACGTTCGGCCTGATCACACTGGTGCTCGTGTACACAATCTGCATCCCGCTCGGGGTCCTCAAGGCAATCAAGCACCGCACCGCCCTCGACAACATCACCTCCGCGATCGTGTTCACCGGCTACGCGATCCCGGGCTATGCGCTGGGCGCGATCCTCGTCGTCTACCTGGCCGCGCGGCGCGGGTGGTTTCCGATGGGGGGATTCGTCGGTCGGGACTTCGCCGACCTCTCACTCGGAGGCAAGGTGATCGATTTCGCGCATCACGCCGCGCTCCCGCTGCTCTGCTACACGGTCGGGAGCTTCGCCTTGGTGACGCTGCTGATGAAGAATCACCTGATGGACAACCTGGCCGCGGACTTCGTGCGCACCGCAGTGGCCAAGGGAGTGTCGTTCCGCACCGCCGTCGTACGTCATGCACTGCGCAATTCGCTCATCCCGATCGCCACCCACTTCGGGCACAACTTCACCCTGCTGGTCTCGGGGTCGTTCCTGATCGAATTCATCTTTGATATCAACGGCATGGGCTTGCTCGGCTACACGTCCGTGGTCGATCGCGATTACCCGACCGTGATGGGCGTGCTGCTGATTTCCTCACTCCTGCTGCTGCTCGGCAACATCCTCTCCGACGTGCTGGTGGCCTTGGTCGATCCCCGGGTGCGATTCAAGTAGACCCAGCCCCGCATCCCCCATGCGCCTCCCGCTGCCGAGCCTTCGCCTCAATCCCCTCACCCGGAAAAAGCTTCTGCGCTTCCGGCAGATTCGGCGCGGGTATGTTTCGTTTCTGATCCTCTGCGGACTGATCGCCCTTTCCGTCGCCGCCGAGTTGCTCGTGAATAGCCGCGCGCTCGTGGTCCGCTACCAGGATCGCTGGTACTTCCCGACCTACGGAGCCATCCACACCGGGCGGGACTTCGGCATGGCCTACGACTACGAGGTCAATTACCGGGACCTCAAGGCGCAGTTCGCGGGCACCGACAACTGGGTGCTCCTTCCTCCGATCCCCTACAGCGCGGTCGAGAACTGCTACCGCAACGAGACGTTTCGGCCGCGCCCGCCCGACTGGTCCAAGGGTCACTTCCTTGGCACCGACCAGATCAACCGCGACATCCTCGCGCGCTTGCTCTACGGCTTCCGCAACGCCTTGGTCTTCGCCGGGTGCTTCATTATCCTCACCTATCTGATCGGCATCACCGTGGGCTGTCTCATGGGTTACTTCGGCGGGTGGTTTGATCTGTTCGTCCAGCGCCTGATCGAAATCTGGTCCAACGTTCCCTTCCTCTTCGTCGTCATCATCGTCGCCTCCGTCGTTCCGGCAGGCGTCGGCATGAGCCTCTGGGTCCTGCTCACGATCGTCGTGCTGTTCTCATGGACCGGCATGACCTACTACATGCGCTCGGCGACCTACCGGGAGAAGGCCCGCGACTACGTCCACGCTGCCCAAGTGCTGGGGGCGTCGACCCGCCGGATCATCTTCAGCCACATCCTGCCGAACACGCTGTCGACGATCGTCACGTTCATCCCCTTCACCGTCGCCGGTGCCATCAGCTCACTGACCGCGCTGGACTTCCTCGGCTTCGGCCTGCCGCCGCCTACCCCGAGCTGGGGTGAACTGCTCCGCCAAGGGACCTCCAACCTCAACGCGCCTTGGATCGTCGCCTCCGCCTTCTCGGCCCTCGTCGTCGTCCTGGTCCTCGTCACGTTCATCGGCGAGGCGGTCCGCGAGGCGTTCGATCCCAAGAAATTCACCACTTATCAGTAATCCCATGACTCCATCCTCCGCCTCCCCGGACTTCGTGCGTCGCCTGCTGGCCTTCGCCGTGTCGTCACTCGTCCTGACCCTTACCGCGGGGTGCGGCCCCAAGGCGCCCCCGGAGTCCGGCGCTGCATCCGCCAGCGCGGCGGCCACCGCCGGCCCGGACATGGAGGCAGACCTCGCCCGCACCCTTGCCGCGCAGTCTTCGTTCTACCAGACGCGACCGCTCTCGGACATCCCCGCATCGCTCACGTGGCAGGACGGATCCGACCTGCCGGAGTTCGCCGATCCCGCCGCACGCAAGGGCGGCACCTTCCGCTACTACATGCAGGACTTTCCCCGCACCCTGCGCACCATTGGTCCCGATGCCACCGGCGGCATTCGACCGTACCTGCTTGATTACGTCGCCGTCTACATTCTGCACGCCCATCCCAACGTCGCCGGCCGCATGTACCCAGGCCTCGCGCGGGAATGGGCGGTCGATGCCGACCAGCGCACCGTCTATTACCGGCTCAACGCCGATGCCCGCTGGTCCGACGGCCGCCCCGTCACGACCGCCGACGTGGTGTTCACGTTCTACATGATGCGCAGCCCGGACCTGGGCGAACCGTGGTACAATAATTTCTACAGCAAGCGCTACGAGCGTTTGACCGTCTACGACGACCTCACCTTCTCGCTCACGGCTCCCGAGCGGAAGCCCAGCCTCGACGTCGACCTCAGCCAATTTGCTCTCTACGCTCGGCATGCCTTCAAGGACTTTGGCCCCGGCTGGCTGGAGCGTTATCAGTGGCGCACGCTGCCGACGACCGGAGCCTACACCCTCCTCGATCGCGACGTCGAAAAGGGTCGCTCGGTGACGCTGACGCGCGTGCAGGATTGGTGGGCCAAGGACAAACGATTCTTCCGCGGACGTTTCAATCCCGACAAGTACCGCCTCGAGGTCATCCGCGATCCAGACAAGGCGGTCGAAGCCTTCGCTCGCGGCGACCTCGACATGTTCCCGCTTTCCCTGCCCAAGTTCTGGTACGAGACCATCCCCGACGACCATCCCGCGGTGAAGTCCGGTGCCATCGTAAAGGCGAAGTTCTTCAATCGCATTCCGCGTGCGGACTGGGGCCTGTGGATCAACTCGCACAAGCCCGTCCTCAACCAGACCGAGGTACGGCTCGGCATCCAGCATGCGGCAAATTTCGATTTGGTGTGCCAGCAGTTCTTCCGCGGCGATGCAGTCCGTTTGGAGACGCGCTCGGACGGCTACCCCTTCCGGGCTCACCCCACCCTCACCTACCGCCGCTTCGATCCCGATCTTGCGCGAACCCATTTCGCCCAGGCCGGCTTCACCCAGCAAGGACCCGATGGCGTGCTCACCACCGTGAAAGGCGAGCGTCTCTCCTTCACGCTCACCACGTCCCGGCCCGATCTGCGGGACCTGCTCCCAATTCTCAAACAAGAGGCCCTGAAGGCGGGCCTGGAGCTGCGGCTTGAGGTCTTGGATCAGACTACCGGGTGGAAGAAGGTCCAAGAGAAGAACCACGAGATCACGCTCGTCGCCCTCGCGCGATCCGTGGAGGCCTACCCGCGTTACTGGGAGATCTATCACGGCTCGAATGCGTACGAAGACGCCTACCTCGACGCGGCCGGAAAACCGGTGTCCAAGACGTCCGAGGGAACACCGAATCCCGCGCCGTCGAAGGTCCGCGTCCAGACGAACAACATGACGATGACGTTCGTCCCCGAACTGGATCGCCTGATCGAGTCCTACGACAAGGCGGAGACCATGGATGAGATCCGCCGGATCGCCGCCCAGATCGAGCAGATCATCTACGACCATGCGTCGTGGGTGAACGGATGGACCATGCCCTTTTATCGCGTCGGCTACGCCCGGCACATCCGTTGGCCAGCCGGCTTCAATGTCGCCCAGAGCCGCACCGCAGAGGAGTTTTTCCTCTCGTGGATCGACGAGGATGCCCGCCGAGAGAGCGAGGAGGTTCGTCGCTCCGGCCGGACGTTCCCGCAGCAGGTCCTGACCTTTGATCAATTCGCCCGCTGAGATTCGCAGTGAGCGCCGCGCCCTCCTCTTCGACCCCGCCCGACGTCATCCTCGACGTCCGCGACTTGGTCACCACGTTCGACACGGACGCCGGAACCCTGACCGCGGTCGACGGCGTGAGCCTGCAGGTTCGGCGAGGCCGCACCCTCGGCGTGGTGGGGGAATCGGGCTGCGGCAAGAGCGTGACCGCGCTGTCGATCATGCGCCTGCTGCCGCAGCCCATGGGCCGCATCCGCAGCGGCAAGATCCTGTTCGAGGGAGAAGACATCTCCTCCCTCCCGATCGAGGCGATGCGTCGCATCCGTGGAGGCAAGATCGGGATGATCTTCCAGGAGCCCATGACCGCCCTCAACCCGGTCCACTCCATCGGTCGCCAGTTGAGCGAGGTATTCCTGCTCCACCGGACGCGCGATCGCGGCGAGGCGCTCCGACTCTCCGTTGAAATGCTCGCCAAGGTGGGCATCCCCTCGCCTGAGATTCGGGTCGGCGAATATCCCCACCAACTGTCGGGGGGAATGCGCCAGCGCGTGGTCATCGCCATGGCCCTCGCCTGCTCCCCGTCTCTCGTCATCGCCGACGAGCCGACCACTGCGCTCGACGTGACGATTCAGGCACAGATCCTCGATCTGATGCGCTCGCTCCAGCGCGACATGGGCATGGCGATTCTCCTCATCACGCATGATCTCGGCGTCATCGCGGAGATGTGCGACGACGTGGTGGTGATGTACGGCGGACGTGTCGCAGAGTGCGGCCCGGTCGAACAGATTTTCCGGGCACCCTCGCACCCGTACACGCGGGGACTCCTGCATTCAATTCCCCGACTGAGCACGCCGCGGAAGAGCCGCCTCAGCGTCATCGAGGGCATGGTCCCCGGTCTCGCCGACCTGCCCATCGGCTGCCGATTCCAGAATCGCTGTCCGCACCGCGTCGACGCGTGCGCAGTCCAGCCTGCGACCGACGAGGTTTCCGCCGGGCACCACGTTGCCTGCCACCGGTGGCGCGAGCTCGGTCATCCCGCGGAGGTTCGTTCATGAGTGCCACACTTCTCGAGGTCCGCGACCTGCAGATGCACTTTCCGGTGAAGGAGGGCGTGTTCCAGAGGGCCCGCAAGGTCTGCCGGGCGGTGGATGGTGTTAGCTTCACCCTGCGCGCCGGCGAGACCCTCGGCCTCGTGGGCGAGTCCGGCTGCGGCAAGTCAACACTGGGCAAGAGCATCGTCCGGCTGAACCGGCCCACCGCCGGCACGATCCGGTTCGACGGCGTCGATCTCGCCCCGCTGTCCACGAAGCAACTCAAGGCCCACCGGCGAAACCTGCAGATGATCTTCCAGGATCCGGTGGAGTCGCTCAACGCCCGCCACATGGTGGGCGAAATGCTCTCCGAGCCTTTCCTGATCCACGGCATTGGCGACGCAGCATGGCGCCGCCGCAAGGTGCTCGAACTCCTCGACAAGGTCGGCCTGCCGGCGAGTGCGGCGGAGCGATATCCGTTCGAGTTCTCAGGCGGCCAGCGGCAGCGGATCGGCATCGCCCGGGCGATCGCACTCGAGCCGCGCCTGATCATCTGTGACGAGCCGGTCTCCTCGCTCGATGTCTCCATCCAAAGCCAAGTCCTGAACCTGCTCCTCGACCTGCAGCGGGAGATGGGGCTCAGCTACTTGTTTATCGCGCACAATCTCGCGGTCGTGAAACACGTCTCCGACCGTGTCGCGATCATGTACCTCGGGCGAATCGTTGAGTTCGCGGACGCCGACGACGTCTATCGCGATCCGCGCCATCCGTACACGCGGGCCCTGATCTCCACAATCCCCGAGCCCAACCCGCAGCGCGTGCGCGAGCGGATTGTGCTCTCCGGGGATGTCCCTTCACCCATCAATCCGCCGAGCGGCTGCCCATTCCACCCGCGCTGCCCGCATGCCACCGAGCGCTGCCGCGCCGAGCCGCCCGCGCTGCGCGAGGTCGCCGGGCGCACCGGTCACACGGTCGCGTGTCACTACGATCTGGTCTGACGCTGCGTCACCCCGCCCCTTCCATGCGCCACTGCATCTATCCCGGCACGTTCGATCCCATCACCTATGGCCATCTTGACGTGCTGCGTCGGGCCGCTCGGCTCTTCGATCGAGTGACGGTCGCCGTGGCCGTGAACCCGGGGAAAGGTCCATTATTCACCGCCGACGAACGAATCGCGATGATTCAGCCGCACCTGGCCGAGTGGCCCAACGTCGCGATCACGTCCTTCGGAGGGTTGTTGATGGAGTTCGCCCGCGAGCAGAAGGCCGATGCCATCATCCGCGGACTGCGTGCACTCTCGGACTTCGAGTTCGAATTCAACATGGCCCTGATGAATCGACATCTGGAGCCGACCATCGAGACGCTCTTCGTGATGCCGAACGAGCAGTTCAGCTACTGCAGCTCAACGCTCGTCAAGCAGGTCGCGCGGTACGGCGGCGACGTGAATCACTTCGTCCCCGCGAACGTAGCCGCCGCGCTCCGCCGATCCTTCACCGCGCCCAAACCCTGAGGGGGCCGGCTCGGCGAACTTAGTCGCCCGTGGGCGTGTTGCCCACGGCCGGCCCGTAGAGCAAGGCATTCATCAGCACCTTGGTGCTGGCATGCCACACGAGCCGCAGACCGGGTTCCTGGGTCATGAGAATGACGCGTCCCTCGCCGACGGGTTCTTCAACGACCACTGCGGTGCCACGAATGAAGGGTTCCGTATTGTCCTTCCAGATGAACCCCGCCAAGCGCAGTGCGTCCGTCGGCTGCTCCGGGAACCGCAACACGTTGGTTCCAGAGGTGCTGCCCCGCAGGAAGAAATCGCCTTCAACCAGGATGGGGAGCGTCGGAGTCTCGATCCCGAACGTCAGGAAATGAAAGTGGTCCACCTCAGCTCGTAGGATCGCACCTGGGACGGCGAGGGGTTTGAGCGGTTTTCCCGAGGCTGGTTTCTTGGGCTCGCCGACTGGGAGCGGCGTCTGATCTCCGCCTGCGGCCGTGTGCTCGGCTCTGGCCGCGATTGCCCCCGCGTCATCCGCGAGGTCGGGAGACTCCTCCTCGCCCACCACTTTCGCCGTCGTCAACTCCGCCTCGGCATCGATCAGAAAGCGCGCCGCGCCGCCCACCGCCACGAGCGTCCCTCCGTGCTCGATCCACGTCTTGAGCCGGGCAACGCCCTCGTCACCCAACCGGCGCCGGTAGGCTGAGGCCGATCCTTGGGGAAGAACCACGACGTGAAAGTCCTCCAAGGGCATCTCCGTCAGCGCGTCCGCGGAGACCGGCACGACATCAAAGCCGTACACGTCTTCGATCACGGCCCGCAGCGACCCGTAACTGCTGGGCTGGGTCGGCTCTCCAGCGAGGAGGACGATCTGCGGCCGCTTCAACGCCACAACGGAACCGGAACCGACGCCCGTGATGCCTTCATCGATGTAGGCCGTGTTCACCGGCACCACCATCGCGCCAGCCTGCTGGGCCAAGCTGGAGATGCGCTCGTGGAGCAGGGCCGGATTCCGCTCGACGCGCACCACGAAGGTTCCGCGCGGCCACGTCCGCTCTGCCGCCCGCAGCGGGCGGATCGCCGCTCCGACCCGAAATCCCTCCGCCAGCAACGCGAACGCCAGTCGGTATCCAGCCTCACTCTCAGGGGAGAAGACATAGGCCGAGGCCGCCCGCGCGGGTGCGGGCGGCCTCTCCGGGGCCCAAGGGGCCGCAAGCGGAACCGCCTTCGCACCGACGTCCGGCGTCCAATACGCCTCCACGCCAAAGGCCAACGGCAGCGCCCACGCAGTGAAATCGTAGAAGTCGTACTCGGCCTTCGAGGCATTCTCCCCGCGCGCTTCGTTCCGGCGCCGTTTATCCTCCTGCCGCGCCAGAAAACTCGCATCCTGAGCCGAGTCGCGCTCGAGCAGCGCCCGGGCGACCCGGCCCTTGGGTTGCGCGAGGTCCACCGTGAGGGTGCCGGCCGGAAAGGAACGGAGCGCCTCCACCGCACCTTCGTAGGAATGCACGTCCGTGATTTCCGTCGCCGCCTCCAACCGACCGACCTCAATCCCGTTCCGCCGAAGAACGTCCATCAACCGATGAAGGCGCCCCGGATCAGCGGCCGGAGGAAAAACGAATCGCCGCACGTCTCCTTCGCCACCCGCCCGGAGCGAGGCGACGAAGAACTCACGGAAGTCCCGCAAGCGCGCCGCGCGGTGCTTCGCCGCCGTCTCCAGGGTCGCCATGCTGGCGGTCACGTGCATCGCGATCGATTCGCGCAAGGTGACGTGAGTTCCGTCCGCCCGCCGGGTGCGGAAGCCAAACTTCCCGCCACCCTCTGTTTCGTAGGTCATTCCCGTCGCACCGTGCAGCGAGGGCCACGAATCCCAGTAGCCTGGATAGAAGACGTCGAACGTATCACGCACGAAGTACATCCAACCATGTCGATCAAACGCGGCCGCATTGCCGCGGCCGAATACCTCAAGCCAGTGCTCCAGCTGCGCACGCGGCAGGTTCGGATTGATGGGCAGGGCCGAGGGCGGAAAGAAATACGACGGTGTCTCGCCGTGAAGGTCCACGACGACTTGAGGCTGCCACTCCAAGAGGGCCGCCGCCGCCGCCCGCGTCTCCGGCTGCGACAGGGCCAGAAGGTCGCGGTTCAGGTCCAGATAGAAATGATTCAGTCTGCCCGACACGTTCCACGGATTCGTCTTTTCCCAAGCGAAAGGCTCCGCACGCCCACGCCCATGAGCGTTGTACCAAACCACGAAACGCTCGTGCCCGTCCGGATTCTGACAGGGGTTGAGCAACACGACCACGTTCTCCAAGGCCGACTGGATCGCCGGGTCATCACTCGCCAAGAGCTGGTAGAGAACCTGCATGCCGGCCTCGAACCCGGCGGACTCATCCCCGTGGACCGAATAGGCCAGCCACAACACCAGCGGGGTCTGCGCAATCAGTTGATCGCGCTCGGCGTCCGACAGCGACACGCGGGGATCCGCCAGCCGCCGCACATTGGACTTGATCTCCTCCAGACGGGCAAGGTTCGCCGGGGCGCTCACCGCGTGCAGGTACAAGGCCCGGCGCTCGGGGGTCGTGCCGATCCGAAACGTGCGCAGGCGGTCCGTGCCCCGCGCCATCTCGCGCACCACCCGCTCATAGGCCTCGTAGGACGTATGAAACTCGCCGGGCTCGTAGCCAAGCAGCGCCGCGGGGCGCGGAACGGCTGCGCGCCAGGGACCTCGGGCATAGAAATCATACGCCGCGGGCTGAACGTCGTGCTCTGGCACCCGCGTCTGACCAAGGGCAAACCAACCGCTCCCGAGAATTCCGGTCAGGACACACACAGAGGCGAAGGCGGGAAGGCGCATGCGATCTGCGTCTTAGGCCGCGGGCACTTGCACAGCAACCGCAAACGAGCCCAAAAAAGCATTGGTAACCCGCGGCGGACGCCTAGCGTCTTCCCATCGTCGACGCGCCGGGGACGTCCCTCGTTTCACCCCATCGCATCCGACTTCCGCCTCTCCCTTCCCTCTTCCTCATGGCCAAATCCCGAGGTCTCGGCAGTATCCTCACCGCTCTCGTACCGCTTCTCGTCCTCGCCGGCGGAGCGTACTGGTACTGGAACCGGAGCGCAGAAAAGCCCCCTGAGATCATCACCACGACGGTAAGTCGCGGCGACATCGTGCAGGCGGTCACGTCGACCGGCGACCTCGAACCGGTGATCACGACGGAGGTCAGCTCGCAGATCTCCGGCCAGATCGTCGAGGTGACGGTCGATTTCAACAGCCGCGTGAAACGGGGTGACGTCCTCGCCCGCCTCGACACCGCGACGTACGACTCGCGCCTGCGCCAGGCCGAGGCGCAACTCGCCAACACGCGCGCCAATCACACGCTCTCGAAGCTCAGCGTCGACCGCGCCCGGGGGCTCTTCGCGAAGAACCTCGTCTCCCAACAGGAGCTCGATCAGGCCGAGGCACAATTCCAGCAGGCCAGCGCGCAGCTCTTGATCCAGACCGCGAGCGTCGAAAATGCCAAGACCGACCTCTCCCGCTGCACGCTCTACGCGCCCATCGACGGCATCGTCATCGATCGCGTCGCCGAGGTCGGGAAGACGGTCGCCGCCAGCTTCAACGCGCCGACCCTGTTCACGCTCGTGAACGATCTCGCCCAGATGCAAATCAAGGCTGCAGTCGCCGAGGCTGACATCGGCAACGTGGAAGTCGGACAGGACGTGACCTTTACCGTGGACGCCTTTCCGAATCGCCAGTTCCGCGGCCGGGTCGAGCAACTGCGCAATCTCCCGACGACGACCCAGAACGTGGTCACCTACGCGACCATCATCAACGTGCGCAACGACGACCTGAAGCTGAAGCCGGGCATGACGGCGAATGTCTCGATCGTGATCGCGCGGCGCGGCGCCACGCTTCGAATCCCGAACGCCGCCCTTCGCGCGCGCATTCCGGAGGCATACCTCGTGGCCAAGCCGGCTCCCACCGGACCTGCGGCGATCGCGACCTCACCCGCGCCGGGATCCGCCCCCGCCGCGTCCGGTAAGTCGGGCGGTGAGGCTCGCCCCGGCGGTGACCGGCGGGAACAATTCCGCCAACTCATGGCCGATGCCGGCGTCGACTTCCGGGCGGGGCCCCCGGCCCCGGAGGCCCTCGCCCGCCTGCAGGCGCTCGCGCGCGAACGCGGGATCGAACTGCCAGAGCGCTTCATGGGCAGCCGCAATGACAACGGAGGCTCCGGTGCCGCGGTCACCACGCGGACCGTCTACAAACTGGCGGGCACACCGACCCAACCCCTCGCCGAACCCGTCACCGTGAAGCTGGGCATCACGGACGGATCGTTCACTGAGGTGCTCGAGGGCCTGGCCGAGGGCGACGTGCTGATTTCGAGCTTCGCCGCCCCAGAGTCCGGCGCCGCCAACCAACCTGCGCGCAATCCCTTCAGCGGCGCCCGCCGCCCGTTCTAGCTCGACCGTTCCGCCGATTATGCAGCCGGTCGTCCAGCTCGAGAACGTCACGAAGACCTACTCCAACGGAGAGGTCGAAGTCCACGCCGTGCGCGGAATCACCCTCCAGGTGATGCCAGGCGAGTTCGTCGCCATCATGGGCTCATCCGGTTCGGGCAAGTCCACGCTGATGAACGTCCTCGGCTGCCTCGACCGGCCGACCAGCGGCCGCTATCTGCTGGACGGAGTCGATACCTCCGGCCTCGAACGCAACGAGCGCGCCGACCTCCGCAACCGCAAGCTCGGTTTCGTCTTCCAGGGATTCAACCTGCTGTCTCGCACCACCGCCCTCGAGAACGTCGAGTTGCCCATGCTCTACAGCGCCGAGCGGATCTCCAGCGCCGAGCGCCGCCGTCGCGCGGTGCAAGCCCTCGATATCGTCGGACTCTCCGATCGCGCGGAACACCTCCCCAATCAGCTCTCCGGCGGACAGCAACAGCGCGTCGCCATCGCGCGGGCGCTGGTCAATCGGCCGCAGGTTCTGCTGGCCGATGAGCCCACCGGAAACCTCGATAGTCGCACGTCCGTGGAGATCATGGGGGTCTTCCAAAGACTCAACGAGGAGGGGATCACGATCATGATGGTCACCCACGAGCTCGACATCGCCCGCTTCTGCCGTCGCAACCTGATCGTCCGCGATGGGTGCATCGTCCGCGATGAAGCGGTCCCCGACCGTCTGGTGGCCGCGGTCGAAGTGCAGCGTCTGCGCGAGGCCGAAACGGCCGCGAAGCTCATCGGCTCAACCTGATCTCCCCAT
Organism: Opitutaceae bacterium; assembly: GCA_040382075.1. Lineage (GTDB taxonomy): Bacteria > Verrucomicrobiota > Verrucomicrobiia > Opitutales > Opitutaceae > UBA6669. The sequence continues at coordinate 17,707 of JBEIGD010000002.1, read as the reverse complement.
GCGCCTCACCGCCACCGTCGTCATCGCGCTGCGCGCCCTGCGCCGGAACAAGCTCCGCTCCGTCCTGACCGCACTCGGTATCATCATCGGCGTCGCCGCAGTGATTGCCATGGTCAGCATCGGCAACGGGGCGAAGTCACTCGTTGAGGGACAAATCGCCAGTCTCGGCCGCAATGTCATCTCCGTGTTCCCCGGCAGCGCCACCACCGGTGGCATGCGCGGCGGCTGGGGATCGAGCAGCACGCTCACAATCGAGGACGCCCAGGCGATCGAGCGCGAGATCGTCGGCGCGGTCGCCGTCAGCGGCGAAGTGCGTGACCGGCAGCAGGTGCTCGCCAACGGCCTCAACTGGAATACGTCCATCCTCGGGGAGTCACCGGGCTACCTCAGCATCCGCGACTGGGAACTCTCCTCCGGCGCCATGTTCACCACCGCCGACGAGCGCAGCACCGCCAAGGTCGCGGTGATCGGTCAAACCGTGGTCACCAATCTCTTCCCCGACGTCGATCCGATCGGGCAGACGCTGCGAATCCGCAACCTGCCCTTCAGGGTCGTCGGGGTCCTCAAGCCCAAGGGTTTCAATTTCTTTGGTTCGGACCAGGACGACGTCGTGATCGTCCCGCTTACCAGCGCGATGCGGCGCGTCTCTCGCCGGCAGAACCTGAGCGGCATCCTGATTCAGGCCCAGACCCCGGAATCGATCTCCCGCATCCAACAGGACATCACCGACCTGCTGCAGCAGCGGCGCGGCGGACGGGAGCCCGACTTCACGGTGCGCAACCAGATGGAGCTGGCGGAGGCGGCCACGGCGACGTCCCGCACCATGACGGCACTGCTCGGCGCGATCGCCGGAATCTCCCTCGTCGTGGGTGGGATCGGCATCATGAACATCATGTTGGTCAGCGTGACAGAGCGAACGCGCGAGATCGGGATCCGCTTGGCGATCGGCGCGCACGACCGCGATGTGCGCATGCAATTCCTGATCGAGGCCATGATTCTGAGCATCCTGGGCGGCGTCCTCGGCGTCGTTCTCGGCATTGCCTGCTCCGAGATCGTCTCGAGCCAACTCGGCTGGCCCGTGCTGGTGTCCACGGGCGCAGTCGTCATCGCCGTGGTGGTTTCGGCCGTGATCGGCGTCGTCTTCGGATTCTATCCGGCCCACAAGGCCGCCCAGCTCGACCCGATCGATGCCTTGCGGTTCGAGTAGGGTCCGCTGTGCCCAGGCGGGGTGCCGGGACTCGGGTTGACGACGGCCGTCGTTTCGCGCCCGGTCGATTTTCGTCTGGGCGCGGGCGGTAGATTGCGCGAGAAGTTCACCATGCCCCTGTTCGTCGACCAACCTGCCGCTGGCACGCTCTGCGATCCGCTTTGCCTGCGCGTGGAAGGCTGGGCTGATCCGGCTCCCGAGGGCGGGGACTCCCGGGTCGAGGTCTGGCTGGACGGGAAGCAGGTCGGCGCGTCTACGCAGCGGTTCGTGCGGCCCGACGTGAACCAAGCCAGTAACTGGCCACCCTCGGCTCGCTCGGGCTTCCTCGTCGTGGGCCACGCACCCGAGGCCCCGTTCGGCACGACGGCAACCTTGATCGTTCGCGTCTGGCAGGGGACGCGGTGCACGGCTGAGTTGCAGCGGGAGATCCGCCTCATCGCCACCGATCACCGCCTGGGGCCATTCGGCATCCTCCTTCGCCACGATTTTCCGCCGGTCAACCATCGTGAGCAGGTCTACACGAGCGGCCCGTCGCAGCCATCCGGCAGTCCCGAAGTCCTCGAGCACCTGGTGCGCTTCTTGGGACCGCCGCCACGCCGCGTCTTGGACGTCGGCTGTGGTCTAGGTTGGTACGGCCGCGAGCTGATCCGCCGCGACTACGATTGGCACGGCGCGGAGATGAAGCCGGAAGACTGCGCGGCATTGGAATCTGCCGGCCTGCCTTACACGCAGGTCAGCGGAGGCACTCTCCCCTTCGCGGATGCAGCGTTTGGCGTCGCCATGGCCGTCGAGGTCCTGGAGCACGTGCGCGATCTGGGCGGCTTTCTCCGCGAAGCCACCCGAGTCGCGCCGGGAGGCCTCTTTGTTTCCGTGCCCAACGCAGAGCTTCTCGCCTATCTCAGCGCTCACCGTGTCATTCCCTGGCACATGCTCGAGGCCGATCACTGCAACTTCTTCACCCGCGCGAGCCTCGGAGCCCTGCTCCGGGAGCGCTACCACGAGGTCGAGATCGGGCTCTACTCCGAGCACCCTCTGAGGACCTCCGAGGGCACTCCACTCTACTACCACCTGTACGCCGTCGCCCGCCATGCGCGCTCGTGACCTCGCTGCACCTCCCGCCGGGAGCCCGGACGAGCGGCCCGGAGATTTCCCGCGGCTTCTCGCTCTCGGCCTCTGCTTCGTTTTCCTGACGAGCATCAAGCTCTGGATTTCCGAGCGCTTCGCGTCCGATCTCCCGAACTGGGATCAGTGGGATGCGGAGGGCCTGTACCTCCTGCTCCCGTGGCAGCAGGGCACCCTGAGCTTCACCGACCTGTTCGCACCGCACAACGAGCACCGCATCGCGCTGACCAAGCTGTGGGCCTTGCTCTTGGTCGGAGTCAACGGCCAGTGGGATGCGCGAATTCAGATGCTCTTCAACGGGGCGATTCACAGCTTGATTGCCGTGGGCCTGTGGGCATGGCTACAGCCGCTGCTCGCCAGCCGATGGACGCGACTGCTCTGGGTGATGGCGCTTCTTGCCACCTTTGCCCCGCCGCATGCTTGGCAGAACAATCTGGGCGGCTTCCATTCCCAGCAGTACTTCTTGCTCGGCTTATCGCTTCTCGGTCTCGATCGCACGCTGCGCTGCAATCAGGGGTCGCTGGGGTGGTTCTTCGGCATCGGATGCCTTGTGCTCGCCCTCTTCAGCATGGCGTCCGGTCCGGCGGCGGCCGCCGTCGCGCTTGTCGCGGTACTGGCGTTCAACGGCTCGCCACTCAAGTCGCTGCGACGTTTCTGGCCGACCGCGCTCGCCTGCGTCGCCGTGGTGGCCTTGGGCATCGCCCTGAACGTCCGTTTCGTCGGGCACGACGGATTGCGGGCCCACTCGCTCCACGACTTCACTCTCTCGCTGTGGCGCGCGCTGCAGTGGCCGGTGACGTTTTTCGCTCCGTTCGCGGTACTCAGCTACGCGCCGTGGCTCGCGCTCTGCCTCAATCTGGCGTTCGCGCGCACGCCGTTCCTTGCTGACCGCCGCGCGCCTGTTCTGGCCGCCGCGGGCGGTTGGGTCGTGCTGCAGTTCCTCGCCGCCGCCTACGCACGCGGAGCGAACGGTGCCTGGCCAGCCTCACGCTACTTCGATACCCATACCTTCGGCCTGCTGGTCAATCTCGCGATCCTGCTGATGGTCCTCTCCCACCTGCGGGCAAGCTCCTCAGGTTGGTTCAGCGCCCGGACGGTGCTGCGCACCGCGCTGGTGGTCTGGTGCGTAGGCGTCGGGGCCGGGCTGGGCCTGCACGCGAGGAGGGTCCTGACGGGCGACCTTCCGGCTGTGGCCGCTTGGTTTGAGGCGAGCACGCGGAACACGCGGCTTTATCTGGGCACCGGCGATCGGCAATGGATGCAGGAGCCGGAGATTCCCTATCCGAGCGCTGACGTCCTCGTGGAGAGGCTCAGCCATCCCGAACTGACTCGGATTCTGCCCGTGAGCGTAGCCCGGCACCTGACTCTGGTTCCGGACACCGCCGAGGGATTCGCGGCGGAGCGTGCCTCCCCGGCGACGGTCCGCCTCCTCTTCGCACCCACTTGGGGCTCCCACGGCGAACCGGCCGCGAACGAGGACGTCCGGAGATGGATGAGCGCGCCGATCACGCCGCCCAGCTTGGGCTATCTCAAGTTCGAGGTTGCCGGCGATCTCGGATCCCGCGCGGTCGCACTCGAACTCTGGTCCGCCGACGGGGCCCGGCACCTCGCCACCGTGCGGCCCTCGCGCGTGCCGGGAGATACGTGGCGGGCCGCCTACGTGCGGACGCCACGCGAGCCGTTCCGCGTGGTGGCGAGCGACCGAGATGCCGCCGGCTGGCTCGCCTTCAGCGCGCCCACCCCGATGTCCGCCGGTTCTTACTGGGTCTGGCGCCTCGCGGCCCATGCACCCCTCCTAGCCTGGATCTCGGGTGCCCTGCTCTTCCTCATCTTGCCTTGGGTCATCCGCCCGGTTGCCACCAGCGCGGAAGTGGTCCACACCTGAGTAAATCATGCTGAGACGCCTGCTTGATCCCCGTTTTTGGCTGGCGGCACTGGCTCTCGGCGTAACCCTCAGCATACCGTGGCTGCCGAGGGCGAGCCAGTCGACCGCCGCCTACACGCTGGAGCTCACGCTCCGCGCCTCTGCGCAAGGCACGAGTCAGCTCTACTACGATCTCGGCGCCGGTTTGAACGAGGAGCAGCGCATCCCGGGCCTCCTGCGCGGTTCGGGAGCCTCCGAGACCCTGCGCTTCGCGCTGCCGGCTGGTTCGTACCATGGGTTTCGCTTCGATCCGGCCTCCGTCGCGCTTGAGTTCACGCTGGAGCGCGTGCGCTTGCTCGATCATCGCAAGCGCGAGGTGGCCCTGCCCCCTGCGTCTTCGTGGGAGTCGTGGCACGAAATCGCCACCTCTGTGGTTTCGCCGTCCGGGGTCACCTTCACCACCCTGCCCGCCGCTGCGGACCCCAGCATCTGGCTGGGTTTCACCAAGCCCCTCGTCCTCCCCCAGACATCCCTCGCTGCGTGGCAACCCGTGGTCGGGCGCATTGGGGCGACCGCGTTGGTCGTCCTCACCGTGCTGATCCTCGGGGCAGGCGCGTGGACGCGGAGCGCGCGTGCAATCGCTGAGGTAAGCCGCGTGCACCCGGTTCGCATGCTCGCGGCGATCGCGGCGCTGGCGACGGTTCTCAGCAGCTACCCCGTCGTGTTTCTCGGCAAGAGCATCGTATCGCCGAATTACGGCGCGCGGTTGCTCTACGATGCGATCCCAACACTTCCGGGCCAGGCCGAAGCCCGACTCGAAGACGTGAAGATGGCCGACGTCGGCGCCATGATGTGGCAGCACCTACCCATGTCGTTCGTGCAGGCGCGCGCGTGGTCGAACGGCGAACTGCCACTATGGAATCGCACAAACTCAAGCGGGACGCTGCTGCTCGGGCAAGGCCAGTCGATGATCGGCGACCCTCTGCAATTCCTCGTCGTGCTCGCCGGCGCAGACGCGTGGGCATGGGACCTCAAGTTCCTCGCCGCCAAGTTCCTCCTGTGCTTCGGACTGGGTCTCTTGGCCTGGATGCCGCTTCGATCCTTGCCTGCGGCGGGTGTGATCGCGTTCGCCGGTGCCTTCATCGGTTTCTTCATCTACCGGATCAATCATCCCGCCTACTTCTCCTTCTGCTATGCGCCTTGGGTGCTCGTGGCCTGGCTCGTTCTGGAGGCGGACCTCGATCGTCCCAACCAGTCCCGCGGGCTCGCGGCGCTGATCGCTGCCAATCTCCTGCTGATGACGAGTGGCACCGTGAAGGAGGCCTACATGCTCCTGCTCGCGCTCAACGCGACGGGCCTGACCCTCCTGCTGAGTTCGACCCGCGCGGCGTGGCGCGCGCGCCTGAGGTCGTTCGGCTGGACCGTCGCGGCCGGTGGCGCATTTGTACTCCTCACCGCGCCCTTGTGGACGACTTTGCTCCACGCGCTGCGCGCCTCCTACAGCGGGTATCAGCAGCCGAGTGCATACCAAGTGCATCCGAGCTTCCTCATTGGGTTCTTTGACGAGATTTTCTACCGGCCGATCCAAGCCGAGGAACGCGTCTTCAATCCGTCCGCAAACTTCATCTTTCTCGGTGGATTGCTCTTCTTGGCGATCACGTGGCGACGTGAGCCGCAGAGCCGTGTGCTGGTAACGCTCGTCACCGCCTTCGCGGCCGCGATGGCGATGGCCTTCGGCGTTGTTCCACCCGACCTCATCAAGCTCGTACCGTTCCTCGCCAACGTCGCGCACATCGACAACTGCTTCTCCCTGATCGCGATCATTCTCGCTGCTCCGCTTGCCGCCGCCGGTTGGTCGGCTGCCGGTCGCGCTCTGCGAGGTCCATGCGCACGCGGCGACCTGCAGGCGTTCGCTCTCCTCCTCGGGCTCCTCCTCGCCTCATGGGTCGCGATGACCCAGACGATCCACAAGCCTCTGTTGGGATGGGACGCGGTGTTTTCGCCGCTGAAGTGGGACCAGCGCCTGCCGGTTGGCGACTTTGTCTGGGCCAGCGCCGCACTTCTCCCCGTCGCTCTTTTCGGTGGAGTGATTCTTCTGGGGCGATGCCTGCTGGCGGAACGGGTGACGCTGCTTACCGGAACGGGTCTGGCGATCTGCGCCGCCGTAATCCTGTGGCGCCACGGCCAGCACACCCCCACCGCCTTTGACCCGTATGTCTTCAACCCGACGGAGCGCGCCTCGTTCTTCAGTCCCTCCGCGGCCGTGCAGACCGTCCGTCAAGATCAGTCCGGACCATTCCGCGTCGCCGGTACCGATGGCAATTTTGTCGCGGGTTGGAGCGCTGCTTATGGCCTCGAGGGCATCAGCGGACCCGACGCACTCGTCAATCCTTGGTACCGGGAACTCACCACCGCGTTCGGAATCGACCGGCTCAACGACTGGCGACTCATGGTCCGGTCAGAGACTTTCCTCGAGCAGAAGCCGGCCTATGACTTTCTCGGCCTGAAGTACTACTTCAATCATCATGGCAGCCCCGGACCATGGGAGCAAAAGCTGGCGGTGGTGACCTTGGCCGATCTCGACGTGTATCGCAGTGCCGAGGCATGGCCGCGCGCATTCTGGGTCTCGGGGGTCTCGCGCTATGATCGCGTTAGCGATCTTGCCACGAACGTGCTCAAGGGCGATGGCCACCCGTTCGCTGCGGTGGCGGCAGCGGAGGCGCCGGCGGACTGGCCATCGTCGGACGGTCAACCGGCGATTCCCGCACACGACTACCGGCTCACCGCGAATACCACGTCGTTCCGCCTGAGCGCACCCCAGCGCGGTCTGGCCGTGTTGCACGAGACGTGGCTGCCGGATGACTTCACCGCTACGGTCAACGGCATTCCGGCGCAGGCCGTACGCGTGAATCACGCCTTCAAGGGCGTCTGGCTCCCGGTGGCCGGCGACTACGCGGTGGAGTTCAGCTATCGGCCACCGCGCCTTCGCTGGGCCCTCGGCGCGAGTCTCGTCGGCGTAGTCGCGATCGCGGCCCTTCTCGGCCTTCCGGCACTGCGGCGGAAAGCTCGACCCACCCCATGACCCCCTCGCCGGCGTGCCGCGCCTGCGGAAGCAGGAATACCCGCACTCGTGGAACGCAACGCCGCGCGTCGTCCCCGCGGCCGTTTACCTACCACGCCTGCGGCGACTGCCACTTCCTCTTTGTTGAACCGGTGACTCCCGACTCGGTTTACGACGATGCTTACTACGACGGCCGGGGGGTTGACCCAATGGTCAACTATCGCGCCGAGTATGAAAACTACCGAGCCACCGATCGGCTGAGCGAGTTCGAGGACCTGCTGGCCATCGCCACGCGCCATCTCAGTCGCCGCGAGGCGACGCCCAGCCACGGCGAGGTCAACTGGCTCGACTTCGGCTGCGGGGCCGGCGGTCTTCTCAAATTCCTGCGCGACTCCGCAGCCATCGTGACCCCTTCCGGGCAGCGTCAACTGAGGGTGATGGGGAGTGATGTCGGCAGTTACAGCCAGCGCCTTCGGTCTGAAGCAGGGTTCGACGTACGTTCAGCCGAGGATCTCGCCCGCCTACCCGACGGATCCTTCGACGTCATCTCCGCGATTGAGGTGATTGAGCACATCGCTGAACCGGCGCCAGTCATCCGCCTGCTTGCTCGACTGCTCAAGCCCGGCGGCCTCCTGCTCCTTACCACGGGCAATCTGGCCAGCCCGATGGCACGCTGGCGCGGACTCAAATTCGGTTACTGCATGCCCGAGATCCACATCAGCCTGTTTTGTCCGGCGACACTCCGTCATCTGTACGGGGATGCGGGACTAATCCCTGAGCCGGTGCAGTACCGCGGCGTCCTCAACTTCAAGATCCTCAAGAGCGCGGGCAGTCCTGGGCGACGGCGGCTTCTCCGCTACGCCCTTCACTTGCCCGGATTTCGTCGTCTTGTTGATCTTCTGTATGGCACGTCGGCGATGCCTTGCGCGCGCCGTCCATAGCCTCGCTTTCCATCGCTCCACACTCCGCGCCACCCCTCGCCAAGCCACCATGAGTTCCTGCCCCTTTTCATCGACCGATCCCTTCCGCGAAAAGCGCGCCTCCGACGGCGTTCTGGTCTCCGAGTTCCAGGGTAAAGACATTCCCCTCATCCTGCGCCATAAAGACGTGCGGGCGGCGGCCGCGGACTGGCACCGCTTTTCTTCCGACGCGCCGTTCCGCGTGCCGATCCCGTCAGAGGAGGATGTCCGCTCGGTGCGACAGCTGCCAGTCGAGACTAACCCACCCGAGCACGGCGAGTATCGCCGCATCATCGACCCGTTCTTTCGCCGACCGAAGGAGCCGGAGATGATGCAGCAGGTCGACCAGCTCATCGGCGGCATGATCGCCGAAGCTGCGGCGCGTCCTGAAATCGAAATCGTCCGCCAGTTCGCGCTGCCTCTCCAATCGCGTGCCTTGGCTTTTCTGCTCAATGTGCCGCAGTCAGACGCCGAGGAGTGGATCAGCTGGGGAATTCATGTCTTTCGCGATGGCCCGAACGGCGAGGCCAAGGGGCAGATCCTCGAGCGCTACATCCACCGCCAACTCGACCGCACGCTGGCAAACCCCGGGGACGACTTCTACAGCGCCCTGCATCGGGCTGAGTTCCGGGGACGAAAGCTGACGCGCGAGGAGCAGGTCGGCTTCGTCAACCTGACCTTCGCGGGCGGCCGAGATACGATCATCCAGACCGTGGCATCCTTGATCCACCACCTCGCGGCCGCCCCCGAGATGTTCGCGCGCCTGAAGACGGAGCCGGAACTGCACGCCCCGGCGGTCGAGGAATTCTTCCGCCTCCTCTCACCGCTCACCCTCACCGCCCGCGTGTGCCCCGCGGACACGGACGTCAAGGGGCACCTCGTGCCCGCCGACGAGCGCGTCGCGCTCTGCTGGGCGTCGGCCAATCGAGACGAGACCGTCTTCCCGCAACCGGACGAGGTCCAACTCGACCGCAAACCGAATCCTCACATCGCGTTTGGCAGCGGACCGCACACCTGCATCGGCGCCCACCATGCACGCCTCGTCGCCCGCACCTTGCTGCGACAGCTTTGCCGCCAAATCGAGCGCATCGAGGTTATCGCCAGCGAGGCCCACGTGGAGCGGGAACAAACCTACGAACGCATGGTCGGCTTCGCTTCGCTGACCGTGCGCCTCCACCCGACTCCGTCGGAGGGTTGAGCCTTAGATGCCCATGAGGTGCCGGAGCGTGTAGAGCTCCAGCGCCTCGTAGTCACGGTTCGCACGGAGTTCCTCCACCCGGCGGAGGTCGTACGTGCGAGCCTTGTCGACCAGCGCGAGAAAAAGTTCCCGGCTGTTCTTGAGATGAGCCGTCACCGGACTACCGCGCTGCGTGCGCATGGTCTTCACATCCAGACCAACGAATTCGCCGTTGCGGCCGAATCCGCCCTCCTCGAGCACCAGAACCTGGTCGAACGCGGCGCGGAGATTCGCCCCGCCAAAGTTCTTGTCCTGATCGTACTTCAACCCGTTCTGGTCGTTGAGATGCACTCCCGCCAGCTTGCCGTGGGCGAGCACAAACGCCATCTCGTCGCTGGGATCCAGACCCGCTAGGATGGCGTGCGCCGATTCAATCAGCACCTTCACCCGCTTGGCGTCCCGGGCAGCATGCGCGAGCGCCACCGCGTGACCCGCAGTGGGAACGTAGGCCAAATCCGTCGGCTCGTTCGGCTTCGGCTCGATCCAGATCTCGATCGTCGGATCATACGCGAGCATCTCATCGATCGCGTTCTGCAACCGCTCGTAGGCCACCCGTGCGTTCTTCGCTTCGCGAATGTAGGTGCCTTCGCGCGCCAGCCACAGGACCGTCGATCGCGCACCGACGATCCGGGCGATGTCGATGCACCGCTTGGTCCGATCCATCGCATACTGCCGGTCGGCGGCGCTGTTCGAAGTATAGCCACCGTCCACCGTCTGTTCAGCGAACCAGAGGCGCGGCGCGACAAATTCAGCCACCAGCCCCTGATTGCGCAGCATGGCGTCCACGGACTTGGCCTTCGCCTCGACTTGCGGCGCACTCAGCCCGTCGAGGTCCGGCACCACGTCGTCATCGTGAAACTGCACGCCGTCGAAACCTAGAGGCTTGTACAGGGCGAATTTTGCCTCGTGCGGATAGGTCGCACGAACCTGGGGACCGAAAGGATCAGCGCCTTCGCTGATGTTCCAGGGACCGAAGGAAAAACGATACTGCGTGGGGGCACTCATGAAGACCAACGTTGTGGTCCGAGCCCCTTGGTGAGTCCAACCCAAAACCGTCGCGAAACGGACGCCGCTCTAGCGGCTGGTCCAGCCTCCATCGATCGGAATGGCGGCTCCAGTGATGGACCGCGCGGAGTCACCGCACAGGAACAGCGCCAGCGACGCCACCTCCTCGATCTCGACAAACCTTTTGGTCGGCTGCGCCGCGAGAATGACTTCTCGAATCACCCGCTCACGCGGGAGCCCATGTACTCGGGCCTGATCCGCGATCTGGCCTTCCACGAGGGGAGTCCGGACATACCCCGGACAGATCGCGTTGCAGGTAATGCCCGTCTCGGCCAGTTCGAGAGCAACACTCTTGGTCAGGCCCACCTGCGCATGCTTGGCAGCGACATAGGCGCTCTTGAAGGGTGATGCAACGAGGCCGTGTACCGAAGCCAGATTCACGATCCGCCCCCACCCGCGTTGCTTCATGCCTGCAACCGTGAGACGGATCGCGTGAAAACTCGCATCCAGCATCAGCGAACGGATCAGCTCCCACTTCTCGGGCGGAAACTCCTCCACGGGGGATACGTGCTGAATGCCGGCGTTGTTGACCAGGATATCCACCGGACCGATGCGCTCGCGCGTGGCCACGATCAAGCGCTCGACCTCGCCCGGGCTTGTCAGATCGGCTGCATCCCAGCCGATGCGCCGTCCCGTCTCCGCCGCCAGCGCGGCGCAGTCCGCTGCGATCATGGCCGGGTCGCCAAGACCATGCACCATCACGTCGGCCCCCGCCCGGGCCAGCGCTTGCGCAATGCCCCGCCCGATTCCGCTGGTCGAGCCCGTCACCAGCGCCGTCCGTCCGGCTAAAAACGCCTCCGCACTCACCGTGAGTCTCCTCCCGCAGCGAGCGCCACCACAAAGGGCGCTCCCGTCTTGGTCCTCACTTCCTCGAGAGTCGCATCACCCTGCAGTTCGATCAGCTTGAGCCCACGCCCCTCCGGCATCACCTCAAAAACCGCGAGGTCCGTGATGATCAGGCTCACCACGCCTTGGCCGGTGATGGGCAGGGTGCACGCAGGCAGAATCTTCGGCGCCCCATCTTTTGAGGTGTGCTCCATCACCGCGACCACGCGCGCCACGCCGGCCACGAGGTCCATGGCCCCGCCCGGCCCTTTCACCATCTTTCCCGGCACCATCCAGTTCGCGATGTCGCCGTTCGCTGAAACTTCCAGCGCCCCGAGAATGGAGAGATCAATGTGCCCACCCCGGATCATCGCGAACGAGTCGCTGCTCGAGAAGAACGAGGAGCCCGGCAGGGTCGAGATCGTCTGCTTGCCTGCATTAATCAGGTCGGGATCCACCGCATCGTCCGTTGGGTAAGGACCGATCCCGAGGAGTCCGTTCTCGGACTGTAGAGTCAGCTCAACACCGGCCGGAATGAAATTCGCGACCAAGGTCGGGATGCCGATGCCCAGGTTGACGTAGAAACCGTCACGGAGCTCCCGCGCCGCCCGGCGCGCGATCCGCTCTCGAATCGGGCTCTCCTTGCGCGACGCGGCGGCACCCTGGACCGTGCGAAACTCGATCCGCTTTTCGTACCGCTCTCCTTGGACAATGCGGTCCACGTAGATGCCCGGCGTGTGAATGGAATCCGGGTCGAGTGCACCCGCCGGCACGAGTTCCTCGACCTCCGCCACGCAGACCCTCGCGCAAGTCGCGACCATTGGATTGAAGTTCCGCGCCGTCTTCCGGAAGACGAGGTTCCCGGCCGTATCGCCCTTCCATGCCTTCACCAGCGCCACGTCGGCGCGAATGGCCGGCTCCAGCACGTAGGCGCGCCCGTCAAACAGCTTAGTCTCCCGCTGCGCCGCGAGCGCGGTGCCGACACCGGTACAGGTATAGAACCCCGGGATGCCCGCACCACCAGCACGCAGACGCTCCGCCAGCGTTCCCTGCGGAACCAACTCCAGCTCGAGCTCCCCCGCCAGCACCTGCCGCTCGAATTCGCGATTCTCCCCGACGTAGGAAGCGATCACCTTGCGCACTTGCCGGGTGCGCAAGAGGAGTCCCATGCCGAAATCATCCACCCCGGCGTTGTTGCCCACGATCGTGAGCCCGCTCGCGCCACCGTCGCGGAGCGCAGCAATGAGGTTCTCGGGGATCCCGCAGAGGCCGAAGCCACCCGCGGCGATGGTCTGTCCGTCACGCACGATCCCCGCGAGGGCGGCGGCGGCGTTGGGGTAAACTTTTTTCATGAGAAAGTCAGCGGGCTAGACCAGCTCCACGCACACCGCGAGTCCCTCGCCCCCTCCGATGCAGATCGTCGCCACGCCCCGACGGAGCCCGTGCCGGCGCAGGGCCCCGAGCAGCGTCACGAGGATGCGCGCCCCTGAGGCGCCGATCGGGTGACCCAGGGCGATGGCCCCACCGTCGACGTTGACCCGCGTCGGATCAATCTCCAGCTCGCGCATGAACGCCAGCGGCACCACCGCAAACGCTTCGTTCACCTCCCAAAGATCCACCTCATCCTTCCGCCAACCCGCCGCGGCAAGCGCCTTGCGGGTGGCGCCGACCGGAGCCGTGGTGAACCACTGCGGATCCTGCGCGTGCGCGCCGACGCCGACAATCCGCGCGAGAGGCTTCCAGCCGCGAGAGACCGCCGTGGCCTCGTTCGTCAGCGCGACAGCCGCGGCACCGTCATTGATCGACGAGGCGTTCGCCGCCGTGATCGTGCCGTCCTTGGCGAACGCGGGCTTCAGCGTAGGCATGCGATCAAAGTTCACTCGCGCCGGCCCCTCATCGGTGGCCACGGTCACCGTCGCCCCCTTGCCCGATGGTATGTCGATCGGCACGATCTCCGCATCGAACGCCCCCGCCTGCTGGGCGCGCTGAGCACGGCGGAACGACTCCGCCGCGTACGCATCCTGTTCAGCCCGCGAGAAGCCGTACTTACTGGCGCACGCCTCGGCGCAGGTTCCCATGTGCTGGTCCCCGTGCGGATCCCAAAGACCGTCCGTGATCACCGAGTCCAGAATCTGCCCATGGCCGAGGCGATACCCGGCCCGCGCCTTCGGGAGCAGGTATGGAGCTTGAGTCATGCTCTCCATTCCGCCCGCGAGGTAGAGTTGACCCATCCCCGAAGCAAGGGCCTGAGCCGACTGGATCACGGCCTGCAGACCTGATCCACAGACTTTGTGCACCGTAGTCGTGCACACCGCTGGCGGCAGTCCCGCCGCCAACGCCGCACGCCGGGCGGGAGCTTGGCCCTGACCCGCCGAGAGCACGTTTCCCATCACTACATCGGTGTACTCGGCGGCGGGTATGCCACTCCGCGCCACTGCCGCGGCCAGAGCCGCGCCACCGAGGCGCCACGCCGGGAGTTCGGCGAGCGCGCCCTGGAAGGATCCGAGCGGAGTGCGAGCGGCGCCGACAATGACAGCGTGAGACATGCAGTGGAGTGGTACGAAACAACCGCAACAGATCCCAGCAACGCCGGCAATCTCCGAAGCCTCAGGGCGGCGGCACGACCGCGAAGAGGTACCGCCCCGACCCGACTTCGACTTCAAGATCACCGTCACTTGCCCGCACTTCACGCACGCCCGCCGCATGGGTCAACGGCTGGCCTGACTCGCTGACCCGCGCGGCGGCCGCCCTATCCAAGCGCACCCGGGCGCTGGCGTTCGGCGGCACATCGAGCTGGAGCGTCCACGCCCGGCCGTCGCGCCGCCACTCCGTGGCGATTCGACCCGCCGGGACCTCCGACTCCGCTGCGACCCAAGTGATCGGCGCCGCCTCCGGGTTGCCCGCAGGATCCGGAAGCCGTGGACGCACCGGGATCACGCGGGATCCGGGCTCCGAGCGACCAATCCCACCCAACTCGCGGAAGGCCCACTCCATCACAGCTCCAAACGCATAGTGACTGAAGCTGTTCATCGCCGCGTTCTGCTTCCCGTCCGCGCCGTTGAACCCGTGCTGCTCCGTGTAGCTGTCCCAGCGTTCCCATACAGTGTTCGCGCCGTTGGCCACGGCATACCCCCAACTCGGAAAGCGTCGGCTTTGAAACAGCCGCACCGCGAGATCGTGCTGCCCGTGCTCCGACAGCACCGAGAGAATCGAACGCGTACCGAGGAAGCCCGTCGACATCCGGTAGTCGTTCCGCGCGATTCTCGCCGCGAGCGCCTGCACGACCCGGGGCGCGTCCTCCATGGGAACAAGCCCAGCCCACAGCGCGAGAACGTGGCTGGACTGCGACGGTAAGGTGTACTCGCCGTCGGCGCGACGGTACTGCCGCACAAACGCCGCCTGCATGCGCGCCCGGCGCCGCTGGTAGACCTCGGCTTCCACCGGCCGAGCCAACGCCTGCGCCATTTCCGCCATCTGATCCGCCACCTTCGCGGCATAGCAGGTGTCGACCAGCTCAAGCGGCGTTGGATCGTCCAAATTCAGCCAGTCCCCCCACGGATTGCCATGCCGGGAACCCAGTCCGTCCGGGCTTGCGGTCGAATGCCGCCACTCCATGAAGCGCTGCAGCGCCGGCCAGTGCCGCTCCACCATCGTCAGGTCACCATAAGTCCGCCACGCCGTCCAAGGAACAATCACGCCCGCGTCCGTCCACGCCGAGCCGAAGGTCTGCTGACCGGGACCGTGCGCCATCGGATAGGGCGCGTAGTCGGGAAAAGCCCCGAACGATCGCTGGGCCTCAACCACGTCATCCATCCACTTGGTGAGGAAACCCGCCACGTCCGCGTAGTACGTCGCCGTTCCAACGTACGCGCCAGCATCGCCCATCCACCCAAGGCGCTCGTCACGCTGCGGACAGTCGGTCGGCACTTCAATGAAGTTGGCCCGCTGCGTCCACCGCGCGTTCTCCGCCAGCCGGGTCAGGACGGCGTCGCTGCAGGCAAAAGTGCCGGTCAACGGGGTATCGTTGTGCAGAACGAGACCCGTCACCGCATCCAGGCCGAGCCGCTCAACCAGGCCGGTAACCTCTACGTACTGGAATCCGTGATACGTGAAGCGCGGCGACCAGGTCTCGCCGTCGAGATCGCCGCGCAGAATGTAGGTATCCGTCGCTCGCGCCCGGCGCAGGTTCTCCGTCATCAGCCGCCCATCCCGGTGCAGGCGCTCTCCGTAGCGCAGCCGGATCTCGGTACCAGCTGGGCCCCTCACGCGCAGGCGGACCACGCCAGCGATGTTCTGACCCAGGTCAAAGATGTAGACCCCCGGGCTGGGCTCCGAGATTGCCTGTGCCGGCCGCTCCTCGGTCACTCGGATCGGCGGAGCACCGTAGGCCTGCATCCGCGGAGGCGGAACGAATCCGACCTCCACGGCTCGCTGCTCGACCGCATCCCGGTAGCGCGCTGGAAAGCGCGGATTTTCGTCCGCTCTCACCACGGGCTCCCACCCGTTCGCTTGGTAGCCTGCACGATCCCATCCAGAAAGCTCGCGCCGCGCATCATGCCGCTCTCCCATGATCAAGTCCGCTTCCTGAATCGGCCCACTCGTCGTCACTCGCCAACTGCGATCGGTGATGACTCGCTCGCGGGAACCGTCTTCGTACTCGATCTGAAGCTGCACCCGCAACGCTGGTTCCTTGCCGTAAAACCAACGGCCCAAACGGTCCGGACCATAGCCCACCAAAAGGCCATAGCCCACGTAGCCGGCGTACCACCCATCAGCAACCACTGCCCCGACTACGTTCTCCTCTCCGGATCGAAGCTGCGCCGTGATGTCATGAGCCCGGTAATAGGCGCGCTGTGAGGTATCCGACCATCCCGGCTGAAAGTACGCGTCACCGATCCGGCTGCCGTTGCAGTGCAGATCGTAGATGCCCAGCGCCGAGACGTACGCGACCGCACGCCGCACCGGCTTCCCGATCGCAAAGGCGCGGCGGAAATGGCGCGCCGGAGGCAACACGAGCGGATCGGGCTTCGTCGGCCACGGCGTACGGTCCGGTGCGGCGATCCACTCCGCTCCCCAATCCGAAGCCTGCAACAGCCCCATGCCCCACCGGGCAGGCACACTCCACGGCGTAGGCTCGCCGCGTTCATCCCAGATGCGCACCTGCCAAAAATACTCGGCTCCCGACTCGAGAGGCGCGCCTTCATAGGCAACCTGCAGGCGATCATCGCGGTCGCGTCGACCGCTGTCCCACAACGCCCCCCGCCCTTCCTCGAGCCCAGCTCGCGTCCGTGCCACCCGGACCTGCCATGCGGTTTGCTGCACGCCGCGTCGATCCGAGGCCAGCCGCCACGAAAGGCGAGGCGCCAGCGTCTCGATGGCATCCGGCTCGGTCAGGAATTCACAGCGCAGGTGCTGCACGCGGACTTCCGCAGAGCGACTTTCACCCCAGGCAATCGGCACCAGACCAAGCGCGATGATCCCGCCGCACACGAACGGCCCGAAGCACCACCATAACGACACCCAACGACGGCCGGCAGGAAAAGGCATGACGGAACGACAATGGAGCGTCCAACGGTCGGCGCAAAGACAAAGCCCTTTGGCGTCCAGCAGGTTCCCCGTGGACATGGGAAGGCGTTTCCCTATGGTCACTTCGGTTCTTGATGCGCGCTGAACTCCACCACCGTCGCCGGTCCTTCCCCATGCTGGCCGCGCGTTGGGCGGGAGGTCTGATGCTCGTCTGCCTCTTCACCGCGGCCGGAGCATCTGCCCCGGCCATTGAGGACAACGCCGTCTTGGTCTGGAACGAGGAGGCGCTCAACGCGACCCGGCTCGCGCGCAATCCGCCGCCGATCGCGGCCATCCACCTCGCCACGTTTCACGCGGCCGTGCACGATGCCGTGATCGGTGTCACGCGATCAGACCGAACGTGGCTTCCAGTGCCCAATCCGGCACCCGATACGTCCGCCGAAGCCGCCGCCGCCGGAGCCGCCCACCTCGTCCTGCGGACCCTCTGGTCATCCTGGACCAACCCGTTCGGGCTTTCCCTCTCCCGCTCCCCGGGCGGCCAACACCTCGCGCGGGAGCTCGCCCGCACGGCGCTGACGCAGCATCACGACGCACGGTCCGGGCTGTTCTGGGCCTTCTCGGAGGAAGGGACCGCCTCCCTCCCGTGGCGTCCCCTCGCACTGCCCTCGCCCATCCGGGCGGAGTCGCTCGCCCTCGCCATCGGCATCGATCCCGGACCACGTGAGCAGCTCCGTCGGGCGCTCCGGCACACCATCGAATTTGATCCACTGCCGCCCGCAGAGATCTTGATCGCGCTCACCCGCGATGCGGAGAGCGCTCCGTGAGTCACACCGCTGTGGCC
>JBEIGD010000001.1:0-186826 GCA_040382075.1 Opitutaceae bacterium | reverse complement strand
CGGATCTTTTCCACGGAGATCACTTCCATGCGGGTCTCGGTGCGCTTCTCGCGGATGACGGTGCGGAGCGGAAAGAACCCCCTGTTCCGCAGCAGTTGCTCCCAGGCCGGCGTCTTCGACTTGCCGCCGAAGGGACCGCCCAAGGACTCGGGGTTGAAGAACGTTCCCAGTTCCTCGGTCGCCCACACTTCAGCCGGTTCCTTCGAATCCTTGCTGCGCACGAGGTACTTGGTCGCCGTGTAGCCGGCGATCACCGCAGTCTCGGAGGTCTTCTCGATCGAGCCTTGCTCCTTTTCCACCTCCCCCTGCGGCGCCTCCGGAATCTTCATCACCATGTACATCTTCTCGGAGTCGATGAGCATCAGCATCTGCATCGCCTTCAGGTCGATGATGCTCGCCATCTTTTCTTCCGTGTCCCCCATGTCGATCCGCATCTTCGAACCCTTGATCGCATAGGCCATCGCGGAGGTTTCACGGCCACTTGTAATCGTCATTTGGATACGGCCTTCAAAGGCCGGGGCGGCGATGGCGGACGTGGCCGCACCCAGACCGACGACGAAGCAAAGCAGGCGCGCGAGGCGCCGGGGTAAAACGCGGAATTTCATCGAGAAGGTCTAAACACAGAATTACTGCGGGAGCAATTCGACTACCTTGTTTCCCGGCGGGCGTGCACTTCTCACTCATTGTCATCATTTTGCAATCAATCCCCGTCTCGGGAGCCCCCGTTGTGCGCACTTCGGGGAAATCCGCCTTGACGGGGTGGAATGAGTGTCTCGTACTGGGAGGTTTTCCACGCCCCCGTTCCGCCTGCCCATGAGAGACGATTACATCAAGGAAGCGCTCAAGACGATTCCCGACCCGAACATCCTGATCAATGTGGTGTCGCGGCGCGTGAAGCAACTCAAGCGTGGCTACCGTCCGCTGGTGGAGTCACTCGAGAAGCTGGCGCCCGAAGATATCGCGTTGCGCGAGGTGATCGAGGGCAAGATCAGCTACGAGCTGGGTACGGCGAAGTCGGCCTAACGCCGGAAGGATCGCGGCGACCGCTCGATCGGTCGCATTTTTTCAAGGTCGCGCGGCGGGTTGACTCCGGTCCTCTCCTTTTCTTTGTCCCGCGATGACCGCCCGAAAGAAAGATCAGGCTCCCCGGATCACGGAGGTCCGGAATTCCAAGGCGCTGCGCGACTTCACGGTCGACGAGCGCTTCGAGGCGGGCATCGAGCTGAAGGGCACCGAGGTGAAATCCGTGCGGGCGGGGCGGGCGCAAATCAACGACGCCTTCGGCCGTGTTGAACGGGGCGAGCTGTGGCTGCACAACGCCTACATCGAAGAGTACGCCTTCGGGAATCGGCTCAATCACGACGCCCGCCGCATCCGTAAGCTTCTCCTGCACCGCCACCAGATCCGGAAGATCGCGCAGGCGCTGAGCACCGGAGGCCGCGCGCTCGTGCCGCTGCGGATGTATTTCAAGGAAGCGCTGGTCAAGGTGGAGCTTGGGCTTTGCACCGGAAAGCAGCTGCACGACAAGCGCGACGACTTGCGTGCGCGGGCCGATGCGCTCGAAATCAAGAAGGCGTTCAAACTGCGCCGCTGATGACCGCGTCCCCCCCCGCCTCCGTCACCGTCCGCGTTCCGGGAAGCACTTCCAACTGTGGTGCCGGCTTCGACACCCTGGGCCTCGCGCTCTCGGTGCACAACCGGGTGACGCTGACCCGGAGCTCGGGCGCGGGACCACAGCCGGAGCGGCCTGCTGACGCGCGGGCCGCCGACATGGTAGCCGAAACCACGGCGGCTTTCCTTGCGGCGACGGGCCTCGCTCCGGAGGGGTTCGCCTTCCGCATCGACGGTGAGGTTCCACCGGCGCGCGGGCTGGGGTCCAGCGTCACCGTCATTGCGGGTGTGCTGGCCGGTCTGAATGTCCTTCGCGGCACCGGGCTCTCGCGCGAACGCTTGGTGGCCTTGGCGACCGAACTCGAGGGCCATCCCGATAATGCCTCGGCGGGCATTCTGGGCGGATTCTGCGTTTCGCGCTGCGATCCGGGGTCCGGCGCCTATCTCGACACCATTCGCGTCGTCATTCCGTCCGACCTCATCTTCGTGGTCGTGTCGCCAGAATCGGAGATGCTGACCAAGGCGGCGCGGGGGGTTTTGCCTGCGTCACTGCCGTACTTCGACGCGGTCCGGAGCATCAACAGCGCGAGTTACCTCGTCGCAGCCTTCGCCACGGGCCAGTTCGATCGGTTGCGCCATGCGGTGGCCGACTTCATGCATGAACCGTACCGGTTGCCCTCGATCCCGGGGGCCCGGGCGGCGATTGATGCGGGATGTGCCGCGGGCGCGCTGACGGGTTGGTTGAGCGGGAGCGGTTCGAGTGTGTTGTGCGTCTGTCGGCGCGGCGATGTGGCGTCGGTTTCGGCCGCGATGTCGGCCGCGTTCACCCAAGCTGGCTTGCCCTCGGTGGCGCGGGCCTTGACGGCGGACAACGAAGGCCTGCGGATCGAGTGACGTGCCGCGGGCGGCGCCCGTCCGCTGGGGTCGATCGCGCCGACTGCGGGTGGTCGGGTGGCGGACGCGGAGACGGGGCGGGCCGCGGATCGCTCGGGGGCCACGACCCGCGTTGAGCGGACCCTTAATTGGCTCGCCGCATCTGCGGGAGCGCGTCAATCTGAAGGGGCATGAAACGACTCCCCTTCCTCGTTGGCCTGCTCCTTTCGGCGGGTCTTTTTTCGGTGTCCTCGGCCCAGAATCAGCTGACCTCGGCGGAAGCCGCGGAGGGATGGCAACCCCTCTTTGACGGCAAGACGCTCGATGGCTGGCGGGCGAGCGAAGCGCCGGCGACGTTTTCGGTGAAGGATGGTTGCATCGTGGTCCTCGGTCCGCGGGCGCATCTCTTCTACGAAGGGGCCGTGGGCGGTCATACGTTCCGGAATTTCGAGCTGAAGCTCGACGTGAAGACCTTCCCCAAGGGTAACTCCGGCGTGTACTTCCACACGGTCTTTCAGCAGACTGGCTGGCCGCTGAAGGGCTACGAGGTGCAGGTGAACAACTCGCACAAGGATCCCAAGCGCACCGCCGGACTTTACGGCATCAAGGACAACTTCGACGCCATCGCGAAGGATAACGAGTGGTTCGCGCTGCGCGTGAAAGTGGAGGGCAAGCGCGTCCGCACCTGGGTGAATGACCGCCTGATCACGGATTACACGGAAGAGGAAAATCCGGTCCGGGAAGGCTCCTACAAGGGCCGCCTGATCGACTCCGGCACGATCGCCCTTCAAGGGCACGACCCGGAGAGCCAGATTCACTACCGGAACATCCGGATCCGCCTGCTGCCCTAACCGGTCGGCGGTTCGTTGGTCCGCCGGAGCCAGATCTGCCCCCCGCCGCCCTCGGCGCAGAGGGGCAGATGCTCGCGCAGAAACGCGTGGCGGCGGTTGAAGAGCCAACCGGTGAAGAGCTCGACCGCGAAAGCGCGGTTGTACATGAGGAACGCGCGGAGCAGGTACTGCTCGTTCCACGCGCGGCCCTCGTCCAGCCACTCGCGCGGGTAATCGAGGTTGCCGGCGACATCGTGCACGTGGACCCGCACGCCGGGAGCGAGGCGCGGCAGGACGCGGAAGAAGAGGTGGTTCACGTCGCTGCCGATCTTGCTGACATGCGATGAGTCGATGAAGAGCACGTCGCCGTCGCGCAGCGCGTCGAAGACTTCAAGGGGTACCTCCTGTACCCGCTGTTCCCGCAGCGTGACCCCGCCCAGATCCTCCGGCTTGAGCAGCGGACGCAGTCGGGCCATGTCGGGGTCGATGAACGTGAGTTCCATCCGTCGCCCGAAGACGTGTTCATTGAGGTCGAGCATGGCGGCGGAGCTGAAGCCGGAGCCGACCTCGATGACCCGTCGTGTGCCGAGTGTGCGCAGCATCGACCAGAGCATGATGGCGTCGAAGCAGCCGTACGACGGATTGCGGAGATGAAAGCGCCAGCCCTCCCGCGGTTGCTCCGGGAATGGCTGCTCACCGTAGAAGCCCGCGAAACGTTCCAGCAGTGCGTCCTGCTCGGAGGCGTGCAGTTCGATGGCGGGAAAGAGAGGCTCGCTCGGGGCCTCGGCGAACGCCCGGGCAACCTCGGCGCGGGACGGAAGCGGCGAGTAGAAGTGCCCGGGCGGGAAAGCCACGCCCGCCTCGGCGAGGGCACGCTCCGCAGCCTCCGCCCGGCGTTCCAGGCGGCGCACGAAGCGGAAGCGCCGCAGGAGGCCTTCAAGCACGCTCATCCCCCGAGCATGCGGAAAGGTCCGCGACTGGCGCAACCGGTTTCTCCGGCGGCGCGTGGACTGCCGGCGGGCGCGGGAAGAGGCTCGCCCCCGGCCTGCCGGGTTGCCAACGTCGCGCCGCCTCACCGCCCATGAAACTCAGCATCGTGATCCCCTGCTACAACGAGGTGGCCACCCTGCGTGCGGTGGTGGACCGCGTGCGAGCCGCGCCGATCGAATGCAAGGAGATCATCATCGTCGACGACTGCTCCACTGACGGCACGCAGGCGCTGCTCCGCGCGGAGATCGCGCCGCTCGTGGACCGCGTGCTGTACCACTCCTTCAATCGTGGCAAGGGGGCGGCGCTGCGGACCGGGTTTGCGCAGGCGACCGGGGATGTCGTGATCGTGCAGGATGCCGACCTGGAGTACGATCCCGCGGAGTATCCCCGGCTGCTGCGTCCGATCCTGGAAGGCCGGGCGGACGTGGTGTTCGGCTCGCGCTTTGCCGGCGGCGAGGCCCATCGAGTAGTCTATTTCTGGCACATGGTGGGAAACAAGTTCCTGACTCTCGTCTCGAACATGGCGACCAACCTGAACCTCACCGACATGGAGACCTGCTACAAAGTCTTCCGCCGGGAGATCCTGCAGCAAATTACGCTGGAGGAGGACCGTTTTGGCTTTGAGCCGGAGATCACCGCGAAGGTCGCCAAGCTGAACTGCGCCATCTACGAGGTCGGCATCAGCTACTACGGTCGCACCTATGCGGAGGGAAAGAAGATCGGCTGGAAAGATGGCGTGCGGGCGCTGTACGCGATCGTGAAGTACAACCTCTTTCGGTGACCGAGGGGTGGCGCCACCGTTGCTGTGATGTTCTTCAAGGGAGCGTGGGGAGCGGCGGGAGGGTGGCGCCGGGGACCGATGGCGGCGGGAACCATCGCGTGCCTTTTCCTGTGGGCGTCCTGGGTATGGACGATCGGGAGTCGCTTTGAAGGGGTGGCGGGCGGCGCTGATTCCTCGGGATACTTGAACAGCGCGAAGTTGTTCGCCGAGGGCCGGTGGTCCACGGCGTTGCGGCTACCGGAGGAATTGCGGTCGGTGGCGCGACCGAACGAGTTCATGCCCCTCGGGTTCACGCTGGGTGGACGCGAGGGTGAGGCGGTACCGACGTACCCCCCGGGTCTGCCGCTGCAGTTCGCGCTGGCGGGCTTGGTCCTGGGCTGGGAGTGGGGGCCGCTGTTTGTGGGCGTAGCGCTGGCGGCCGCGTTTCCACTGCTGATGGTGGGTGCGGCGCGCGAACTTGGTGTGGCGCCGCCGCTGGCGTGGGCGGGTGCGGCGGTGCTCATGGTCAGCCCGGTCACTCTCTTCGGCGCGTTGCAGCCGCTGAGCGACCTTCCCGCCGCGGTCTGGAGCCTGGCGGCGTTGGTGGCGGCGTTGCGGGCGGGGCGTTCGCGTGGGCAGACGGGTGGGGCATCGGTGGGATGGTCGGTGGCCTGCGGTGCGGCGGTGGCAGTGGCGGTGGCGGTGCGGCCGACCAGTGCGTTGGTGATTCCGGCGCTGGTGGTGATCTTGGGTTGCTGGCGGCGCTGGCTGGGTGCGGCATTGGGTGGCTTGCCGGGCGCGCTGTTCCTCGGATTTTACCAGTTTACGTTGTACGGCCATCCGCTCGCGAGCGGCTATGGCAACATCTTCGCCGCGCTGGGAGCCGAGTGGGTCGGAGTCACCCTGCGGTTCTACGCCGAGTGGCTGCCGCGGGTCGTGCCGGGACTCGTGCTGGTGCTGCCGCTGGCCGGGGGCTTCCTGCTCCGGGATGCCAAACAGCGGTGGCGAATGGTGGGTTTGGGGATGTGGGTCGCCGCGCCGGGGGGCTTTTATGCGACCTATCCCGTGACCCATGAAGTCTGGTGGTGTTTGCGCTTCGTGCTGCCCGCTTTCCCGGCGTGGGTGTTGGCGGCTTTGCTGGCCTGGCAGGCGATCGCGGAGCGTTGGGGAGGGGTCCGTGCTCCCCGGTGGTGTTCCCTCGGGGCGGCCGTGCTGGCGGTGTGGGCGGGGGTGCTCGCGTGGCTGTGGTTGCCGCAGCTGCATCTTTCCGCGATCGGCCCGGCGGAGCGCGTGTACCGTGAGGCTGGGCGCTGGGTCGCGGGAAACCTTCCCCCGGATGCGGTCGTCTCTAGTTTCGCGACCTCTGGCGCGCTCTACTACTACTCTCCCGTGGCCACCCTTCGTTTCGATGATCTCCGGCCCGATTCCGGCCCGGACCTCGTGCGCCGCCTCCATGCGGCGGGGCGGCCGGTCTTTGCGCTGGTGTTTGAGGCAGAGCGTCCTCAGGCGGAGGAACGCCTCCGCGGCGCCCGCTGGGAGCCCGTGCGGACGTTTGGTGGACTTCGGCTCTGGCGGCTCGAACCCGATTCGTGATGTCGACCCGGGAACAGCCGCGGAGCGTGAGCCAGGGTGGGCGATGGGTGTGGCGGATGCTGTACCTCGCCTGCGTCGCGGCCTTTTTCGTCGCCTTCTCGCGTTTCCATGCGCCGGAACAGGGCTTTACGCGCCTGATCTCGGTGGGCGATCGGGTGGCGCCGGCGACCGTGCCGGCGTTGCGCGCCACGCCGCACTACGTGCACGAGGACTCCTTCGGGTACGACGGCACGTACTACGCGCAGATTGCGCTCCATCCCCTGCTGCAGGAACCGAGCCTCGACGTCGCGCTGGACAATCCGCACTACCGTGCGCGCCGCGTGCTGGTGCCATGGCTGGCGTGGGTTGCAGGGGCGGGTGAGCCGTGGTGGGTGTTGCAGGCTTACGCGGTGATGAACGCCGTGTGCTGGTTCGGCTTCGCGTGGCTGCTGCTCGCGTGGTTCCCGGCGAACGGGTGGCAGAACTTTCTGCGTTGGGCGGGCTTCCTCTTCTCAGCCGGGGTCTGTCTGAGCGTCCGCCATGCGCTCCTCGATGCACCTGCGCTCCTCCTGACGGCGCTGGCGGTGCGGGCCGTGGAGTGTGGTTGGTCGCGTCGTGGGGTGGTCTGGCTGGCGCTGGCGGCTCTGACGAAGGAAACGAGCGTGCTGTCGACGGCGGTTCTCCTCGACGCCTGGCCCCAACGCTTGCGGCAGTGGGTCAGGGTGGCCTTCCGAAGCGCTTGGGTGGTGGCTCCGCTCGCGCTGTGGATGCTCTATGTCGCCCATCGTTTCGGCCCGGTCGGCGATGCCGGCGACGGCAACTTCACCTGGCCGCTTGCGGGGCTGGTGGGCAAGGGCGTTGAGCTGATGCGTGGGGCGCTCGCGAACGGCCTGCGTCCGCCGGAAGTGCTGGGTCTGGCGGCCCTGCTGGGCACCTTGGTGCAGTTCCTCTTTCTGGTCCTGTGGTGGCAACCTCGAGCCGCGTGGTGGCGGGCGGCGGTGCCGTTTGCGGTCTTGCTGATGTTCGTCTCGCAGCCCGTCTGGGAGGGTTTCCCGGGCGCTTACCCGCGGGTTCTGTTGCCGCTCGCGCTGGCCTTCAACGTGTTGGTGCCGCGCGGCGTGCGTTGGTTGCCGCTCCTCCTTGCGGGCAATCTTGGGGTGCCGTTGGGGTTGAGTCAGTTGGCTCCTCCTCCGGGCGAGTTCTTTCGGGTGGAGACTGCCGCCGTCCGGGTCGTGCGCGGTGACGGTTGGTTTCCTGCGGAAGCGGGTGAAGGACGGACCTGGCGCTGGACCGCCTCGACGGGAACGCTGGGGGTGGAAAACTCTGGCGAGCGCGCCGTGACCCTGCGGATCCGTGGGGACGCGCGCGGGATGGGAGACGGGCACCTCGTGCTCCGCGTGGGGGGAACGGAATACTGGCGTGGTGAGTTGGGGGTGCAGCGTGGTCGCTTCGTGACGTCGGTGCTGACCGTGGATGCGGGTGCTCGCGTGACCTGGGAGTTCGTGGCGACGTCGCCGCCGCGGTCGCCCGGCATGGGCGACGTGCGGGAGCTTTCGCTTGCGCTGTATGACCTGGTTATCGAGCCCGCGCCTCCCGTAGGAGGCGGACCTTGAGGCAGTTTTGCGATAGGCTTGTCCGGGGCGGCGGCAGCCGCTTTCTGTGTTGCAAACCCGCCTTCCCTGCAACGGGCTGCGGGCTGTTCGCCCTCTCGTTTTGACGGTGGTTTCCTCCTCGAAGATTCTTTTCGTGTTCGTCGTGAGTGTCGCCGGAGCCTTGGGCTTCGTCTCGGCCGCTCGGGCCGAGCCGCGCGCGCCCGTGGCGGACGGGATCGTGTTGCCGGAGCAGCTCTTTCCGACGCTGGAACGCGTGCTCGCGACGGCGCTGCGGCAGTCGCCCAACGCGATCCGGGCCTCGGCCGACTCGCTGATCGCGGAGCAGATGGAGGAGGTCGCGCGCGCCCGGATGCGTCCTTACGTGGGCGGCAGTGGCACCTACAGCGCGGCCCAAGAGCGGCGGCTCGATCGGTCCGGCGCATACCCGGCTGAGAAGCTCACCTATAACTTCGGTCTGACGCAGCCGCTGTATCATTGGGGAGCGCTGCGGGACGGGGTCCGGGTGGCGCAGATTTCCTCGCTGATCACGGAGAAGAACCAAGCGGAGGCGATGCGGGTCCTCGTGCTCGATTTGCGGCAGGTTTTCCTTCGATTGGTGGTGGAGAAGGCGGGCCTCAAACGCCTCGATACGATGGTGAAGCTCGCGGAGGAGGATCTACGGGCGATGGAGTCGCGGATCGAGTCCGGCGCGGCCCCCAAGGCAGAGCTCTTCGGTGCCCAACTTCGAGTGGAGGAGGCGCGGCTGGAGTGGGAGCGAGGCATGGAGGCACTGCGCTACAATCAGGGTGCTCTGGAGCGGCTTGCTGGCATTTCCCCGCTGGCGATGGAGGACATTCCCGATACGATCCCGCCTCTCCCGCCGCTGCCCGGCGGACCGATACCCTTGCTGGAGCGGTTCGTGGCGGATCGCGATGCCGGCGGCGATTTCCGGCTCGGGGCACTCACGCTCCAACTCGAGCAGGAGCGCCTCAATTTTCGGATTACTGACGTGAACCTCCGGCCCAAGTTCAACGTGGTGACGGGGGCGATGCAGGACGAAGTGAGTTACACGGGAAGTCCCTCGGACCGCGCGCGCATCCAGTCCTTTTACGCCGGCATCAATCTCACCTGGACCGTTTTTGACGGCTACGCGACGCGCGCCCAGCGCAAGGCGTCGTTGCTGCGAGCGCGGCAGATCGAGGGCGAGCGGGCGACGCGCCGAGCGGAGGTGGTCGAGCGGGCGCGCAATCAGGCGAGACTCCTCGAGATCGCTCAGCGCCAGACCGCGGTCGGAGAGGGCCGCCTGTCCCAGCTTGATGGGTTGGTGCGCTTTCAGCAGGAGGAAGTGGCTCGCGGCAACCTCTCCCGCCGGGACGCGGCGTCCGTGGCCCTCTCGCGGGATGAGGTGCTGGTGCGGACCTTTGCCTATCGCGTTGAGTACCTCGGCCGACTGGCCGAGTTCCTGTCCGTCATCGGCCACGACCCGATGCTGTCCCGACTTTCCGAACCCCGTCCATGAACCCGCGTTTTCCTTCCTCTCGCGCCGTTGGTCTCGTTGTGGTCGCCCTGTTGCTTGCGGGCGTCGGCTATGCGGTCTGGGTGCGTTCGGGTCCGGAGGTGCGGACAGAGCCGGTGCGCCGCGGGAAGGCCGTGAACGCCGTCACCGGAAGCGTGACGGTGGCGGCGGAGTTCGTGGCGACGGTGCGCGCCTCGGTTCCAGGTCGGATCACGCAGACGGCCTTGGAAGTCGGATCGGCGGTGAAGGCCGGGGATTTCCTCGTGCAGTTGGATACGGTGGACTTGGAACTGGAGATCGCTTCGACGGAGGAGAGCCTGCAGACGGCGCGACGGCGCGTGGAGGTGGGCTCGGTGACGCGCATCGAGTTGGAAAATGCCCGCGTCGATCTGGGTAATCTGGAGCGGGCGGTGACCATGGGAACGGTGTCATCCGTCGACCTGGATCGTTCGCGCCGCAACGTGAAGGCGATCGAGCAGCGCCTCGCGCTGGAGACGTTGGCCAACGAAGCGGCGATCGCGCAGCTCGAGAACGCGCTCGCCGTCCGGCGTCGTCAGAGGGAGAAGATGACGGTGACCGCGCCGGCGGACGGCGTGATCTCCGACGTGTTCGCGCGCCCGGGTGACTTGATTGGAGCGGAGTCACCGATCGCGACGCTGATTTCGACGCGGCGCACGGTGGAGGCGAAGATCAGCGAGGAGAATTTTTCCGGCATACGCATCGGCCAGCGGGCCTCGGTGCGCTTCCTCGGCTACGGTGACGAGCGTTTCGGGGCGCAGGTGTCTAAGCTCCTGCCGACGGCCGATGCGGCGACCCAGCGCTACGTGGCTTTTCTGGAAGTCGACGTGCCGACTGAGCGACTCCTGCCGGGCCTGACCGGTGAAGCGAGCGTCGTGGTCGGGGAGCGTCCGCAGGCGCTCATCTTCCCGCGGCGGGCGCTTTTCGACGGCAAGGTTTACGTGGTTCGTGACGGTCGCGTGGAACTGCGGACCGTGCGCACTGGGTTTGTGAGCCTGAACGAAGTCGAGTCGCTCGACGGCTTGGCGGAAGGGGAGCGGGTGTTGGTGGAGAGTCTTGATCAGGTGCGTGCCGGGGATCGGGTGCGCCAAGCCGCCGGCTCGCCCTGAGGACGCTGCTGCCGTCTGCCCCCTTTCGCGCTGTGTCGACCAACCTGCGGATTGCCCTTCGGTTTCTCACCGCCCGCCGCCGGGCCATGGTGATGAGTCTGGCGTGCATCACACTGGGCGTGGGCTTATTCGTGGTGACTCAGGCGACGACGACCGGCTTCGAACGATTCTTCATCAAGACGATCGTGGGGACCAACGGTGCGATCCGCATCGAAGACCGGATTCAGGAGACCTTGCGGACGATGGAGGCGGAACGCGGCAACGATGCCTCCGGCTTCGTCGTGGAGGTCAAGGAGGGACGGAAGTACATCCAAGGAATCCAGGATCCCGGTCTCTTGATCGAAGCGGTGCGTCGGTTTGCGAACGTCGCGGGTACCTCTGAAGTGTTGTACGGCGCGGCTGAGATCCGTTCGAGCTTCAAGAACGAGGCGGCGCGGGTGTACGGCATCCAGCTGGAGGACCACCTGCAGGTGTCCGATCTGGCCCGACAGATCGTGCGTGGACACTTGGCGGACTTTCGCCAGACCCCCGCGGGCACCTTGGTCGGAATCAAGCTCGCGGAGCGCCTGCAACTAGAGGTGGGCGATTCGTTTCAGCTGCAGGCCGGCGGGGAAGTGCGCCGGTACCGCGTATCGGCGATCTTCGAGACGGGGATCGGTGAAATCGACAAGGATCGAGTCTTCGTGCACCTCGGTGAGGCGCGCTCGCTGCTGCGGCGGCCGACGGGAGCGTCCTTCATTCAGGTCAACGTGATCGACCGGGATCGGGCGACGCAGGATGCGGCGCACATGGAGGCGGTGCTGGGCCATAGCGCCTCATCGTGGCAGGAGCGGGAGCGTACGTGGCTGGACGTCTTCCGCGCCTTGCGCCTTTCGACGAGCATCACCGTCTCGGTGTTCACGCTCATTGCCGGCATCGCCATGTACAATACGCTCGCACTGGTCGTGATGGAAAAGACCAAGGACATCGCGATCCTGCGGTCCATGGGGTATACGCGGCGGGACGTGACACGGATCTTCCTCTGGCAGGCTGCAATGGTCCTCGCGGTGGGGGCGCTCTTGGGTTGTGGCCTTGGAGCGGCCGTGACGTACGGTGTATCGCTCATGAAGATCCGGATTCGCGGCATCTTCACCGCCGACCACTTCATTGTGGCGTGGTCGGTGTGGCATTACCTGTCCGCAGTGGTGATCTCGGTCGTGATGGTGATGGCGGCGAGCTTGATTCCGGCGCGGCGGGCGGCGCGTCTGGAGCCTGGCGATGTGATCCGAGGGACGGCGCAATGAAGACGCCCTCCGTCATGCCTCCCATCCTTGCGCCCTCCGCGGATGATGCGGTGCTGCGGTGCGAGGGCCTGCACCGGTCGCTGGGGCAAGGGGAGGGGCAGGTCCACGTGCTCCGCGGGGTTTCATTCGCGGCGCGGCGTGGGGAAGTCTATGCGATGGTCGGGCCCTCCGGTTGCGGGAAGTCGACCCTCCTTTATCTGCTTGGTCTTCTGGATGTACCGGATCGCGGCGAGATCTGGATCGATGGCCAGTTGATGCCCCGTGATGACGATGCCGCCCGCACCGCCGCGCGCGGGCGCCATCTTGGATTCGTTTTTCAGTTCCACTTTCTCCTCCTCGAGTTCTCGGCGCTGGAGAACGTGATGTTACCTATGCGCAAGCTGGGACGGTGGAGCCTGCCGGAGATGCAGGAACGGGCCCACGCCCTTCTGACCTCGGTCGGGCTGGGAGCCAAAACGCATCGCCTTGGCAATCAGCTGTCCGGCGGCGAACAGCAGCGCGTGGCGATTGCACGGGCCTTGGCGAATCAGCCATCGATCCTGCTCGCGGATGAACCGACGGGTAATCTAGACGTGCGCAACTCTGCGATGGTGTTCGACTTACTAACCAGTTTGGCGCGTCAGAACGGCCAGACGATCGTGGTCGTGACGCACAATCCGGAATTGGCTGCGCGTTGTGATCACACGCTGCCGATGCGGGACGGACAGTTTGCGAGCTGAGGCGCCGCCAGAAGCGGCCTTCTCGGGGGTAATTAGCGGGCCGCATTCGCTCGGCGCTCGGTCTAATGCCTCGGTGTATTTGCCGCTCCGGGGGAATTTTTGGTTTACTTTCGATACCGCGCTCCGTTCGATTCGCCGCTGATTTTCAGCACTTGCGACGACCGTGAGCACCCCCCCTACGAGAAAAACTTTTTTTGCCAAACTCATTGGCTTGATGGCGGTTTCCGTGGGCGGATCTCGTCTCGCAGCCCGTGAGCTCTCGGCAACGGCAACCGCTTCGGCGGACAAACCCGCGCTGACCGTTCGTCCCGAACAGCGGGCGGTTTCCCGTCAAACCGGTCAGGCCTAAGCGGGCCTAAAGGCTTTACCCTCAGTAATTTCCGGCTATGTCGAAGCTCTTTCCCAAGTCAGCCAATCGACTGCCGCTCCAGATCATCATTTACGTGTTCGTTCTGGGCGGAATTGTCACGGCTGCAACGAATTACTACGCGACGCCTAAGTACACGCGCGTGGGTTACGCTCCGGTCCAGCCGGTGCCGTTCAGCCACACGCTGCACGCCGGTGAGCTGGGGCTGGATTGCCGCTACTGCCACAGCAATGTGGAGAAGTCGGGTCATGCCAACATCCCGTCCTCCCAGACGTGCATGAACTGTCACAGCATCATCAAGGCGAATAGCCCGCTGCTGGAGCCGGTGCGCACGAGCTATGAGTCGGGCAACCCGGTGCCTTGGGTGAACGTCCACGTTCTGCCCGAGTATGCTTATTTCAACCACTCCGTGCACATCGCTCGAGGCGTGTCGTGCGTGGAGTGCCATGGTCGGATTGACCAGATGGACGTGGTGACGCACTCGAAGCCTCTTTCGATGGGCTTCTGCTTGGATTGTCATCGTGAACCCGAGAAGTTCATCCGCTCGCCCGAGCTGGTGACACAGCTCGACTGGCAGCACCCGGGTGGGGTCGAAGGCCAGCTCGAACAGGGCAAGAAGTTCGTCCACGACTGGAACGTCAAACCTCCGCAAAGCTGCTCTGGCTGCCATCGATGAAACGCAAATTTCAGCATCCCGAACCTTCGGAAGGTGAAGCGCGCGGCCGCCGTTATTGGCGCAGCCTCGACGAACTGGCGGCGACGCCTGGCTTCCGCGACCAAGTCGCTCGTGAATTTCCGGAGGGAGCCTCCGAGATCGACGGTGTCGACCGGCGTCACTTCTTCCGCATCATGGCGGCGTCCTTCGCGCTCGGTGGCGTGGGCCTCGCGGCAGGCTGCCGTCGACCGGAGGAGAAGATCCTCGCCTACGGCAAGTCCGTCGAGGGGGTGATCCCCGGCCTTCCGTTGTTCTTTGCGACGTCGATGCCGATCCGCGGTGGGGCGATTCCGCTGCTGGCCGAGACGCGCTCAGGTCGTCCGACGAAGCTTGAGGGCAACCCGTCCTATGCCCCTTACGGTGGCGCGACTAATCTGGTCGCTCAGGCCGCGTTGCTGGACCTTTACGATCCCGATCGGGCCACGTCGCACACGATCAAGGGCGCCGTGGCCGCCGCTCCCGCCGTGCAGGATTTGCTCGCCGGGATCGGCAAGGCTGCAGCTGCCGCAGGGGGGGCCGGTCTGGCCTTCCTCGCCGACCAGTCGAGCTCGCCCACCCGGGCGGCGTTGGTCCAACGCCTCCGGGCCAAGTTCCCGAAGGCGATGTGGGCGGAGTACGAGCCGGTTCGCGACGAAGCCCCCCTCGAGGCCGGGCAGGCCGCCTTCGGCGCCCGCGTCAAGCCGGTCTACCACTTCGCCAAGGCGAAGCGGATCGTGGCGATCGACGCCGATTTTCTGAGCCGCGATTCCCACGCGCTCGCGTACGCTCGCGACTTCGCCAAGGGCCGTCGGGTGACTCGCCCGACCGACCCGATGAATCGCCTGTACTCCGTCGAGAGCACGTTCTCGCTGACGGGTTCCATGGCGGACCATCGTCTCCGCCTCGCAAGCAGCCACATGCTCGCGTTTACCGCCGCCTTGTCGGCGGAGGTCACGGGCGATGCTTCCTTCGCCGCGCTGGCGGGTGGTCTGGAGTTCAAGGACAAGGCGCAATGGCTTTCGGCCGCCGCCGCTGATCTCAAGGCTCACCGTGGCGCCTCGCTGGTCGTCGCTGGCAACCATCTCCCGGCCTCGGTCCACGCGGTCGTTTACGCGCTGAATGTAGCCCTCGGGAACGTCGGCGCGACGGTCGATTTCGTCTCCTTGCCGGATCACTCCGCGGCCTCCATCGGCGACGTCGTCGCCGCGGCAAAGTCCGGTGCGGTCAAGACCTTGGTGATCCTCGGCGGTAATCCCGCCTACAATGCCCCGGCGGACCTCGATTTCGCTGGTGCGATCAAGGGTGTCGCCGACGTCGTACGTCTCGGCTACTATCCGGATGAGACGTCCGCTCTCGCCTCGGCGAATCTCGCCGCCGCTCACTTCCTTGAGTCGTGGGGCGATGCCCGCACGGCCGATGGCACGGTGGTCCCCGTCCAGCCGCAAATTCTGCCTTTGTTCGGCGGCCTGACGGAGCTTGAAGTTTTGGCTCGAATCGCGGGCGAAGACGTGACGGATCCGTATGCCTTGGTTTCCCAGACGATCGCCCGCATCTCGGGTGGTGGCGCGGAGGCCTTCCGCCGCTTCTTGCACGATGGTTTGCTCGCTGGCTCGGCGTATCCGGTGGCTCGCGTCACCCTGAACAACGCCGGCGTTCGCGCGGCCATCAATAGCGCCACTGCTCCGGTGGCGCTCTCGAAGGACAATCTCGAAGTCCGCTTCGTGGCCGATTCCAAGGTCGATGACGGCCGTTTCGCCAACAATGGCTGGCTGCAGGAGTGTCCTGAGCCGATGACCAAGCTCGCGTGGGACAACGCGATTTTGGTCAGTCCGCGCTTGGGCAAGGAGCTTGGCATCGCGCCGGCGGGATCCTTGCTCCAAGTGGCGCGCAAGGAGACGGCGACCTTCGATCAGGGCCGGGAAATGGCGTTCATCGGCGAGGTTACTTTGGGCGGACGCACGGTACGGGGCCCGCTGCACATCCAGCCGGGCCTGTCCAACTACACCATCGTCCTCCCGCTGGGTTATGGTCGCCGCGCATCCGGGCGAATCGGGCAAGGCACGGGGCACGACTTCTTCCCGCTGCGCACGTCGGCCGGTGCCGACATCGCCGTCGGCGCGCGTATCTCTGTCACGTCGGAGCGCTATGCGCTGGCCAACACTCAGGAACATTGGTCAATGGAAGGCCGCGACATCGTGCGCGAAGCCAACCTGACCGAGGCGGTCTCCAATCCGGGTTGGGTGGATTCCTTCGGCACGGAGTCGCATTCGCCGGCGGTCCTCGGTCGCGATGCCGGCAAGGATCCGGCCTTCGTGGCCAAGACCTCGCCGCGTGGCAATTCCCTCTACGAGACGCCGGATCTGACCGGCGTGAATCAGTGGGGTATGTCGATCGACCTAAACACCTGCATCGGCTGCAACGCCTGCGTAGTCGCGTGTCAGGCGGAAAACAACATTCCCATCGTCGGCAAGGACCAGGTGCTGCGCGGACGCGAGATGCACTGGATTCGCCTCGATCGCTACTATTCCGACGGCAACGCCGACGCGGCAGCTTTTGGCGGGGAAGGAAATAAAGAGATCCCGGAGGATCCGCAGGTTTCGCTCCAGCCCATGGCGTGTCAGCACTGCGAACTCGCTCCCTGCGAGACCGTGTGCCCCGTCAATGCGACGGTCCACGACGACGATGGGTTGAACACGATGGCGTACAACCGCTGCATCGGCACCCGCTATTGTGCGAACAACTGTCCGTACAAGGTCCGGCGTTTCAACTTCTTCGATTGGAACAAGCGCCAGCTCGACAGCCTCTACCTCGGACCGCTCGCCCCGTCAGGGATGCCTGAATTGGTGCAGATGGTGAAGAATCCGGAAGTCACCGTCCGCATGCGCGGCGTGATGGAAAAGTGCACGTACTGCGTGCAGCGGATCCAGCAGGCCAAGATCGCGCAGAAGGTGAAGGCCGGGGCTTCGAATCAGGTCCAGGTCCCCGACGGCGCGGTGAAGACCGCGTGCCAGCAGGTGTGCCCGGTTGAGGCGATCGTCTTCGGTGACGTCTCCGACCCGAAGAGTGCGGTTTCGCAGGCCAAGGCGCGGGAGCAGGACTACGCGGTCCTCGGTTACCTGAACGTCCGCCCGCGCACGACCTATCTCGGCAAGCTGCGCAATCCGAATCCGGAGATGCCTGGCGGTACGGAAAAGCCGTTCAGCCGGAAGGAATATGACACCAAGAATCACCCCGCGACCGGCGACCATGGGCATGGGCATGGGCACAGCCACTCGTCCGTGGGTGAAGTCTCCAAGCTGATGGGAGGTTTGAGCTAATGTCTCACGCTGCTGAATCCGCTCACGACGCGCCGGCCATCCTCAGGGAGGTCAATCCGACCGCGCTGCCGCGCGCCACGCTGGTTGAAAACAACCGAAGCTTCGGTTGGATCACCGACAAGATCTGCGGGATCATCGAAGGCAAGACCCCCACGTGGTGGTGGGTGTGCTTCGTGGTCGCGTGCTTCGTCGCCTCGTTCACCGTGGCCGGCATCACCTACTTGGTGGCGACCGGCGTCGGTGTGTGGGGTCATGCCAACCCGGTCAACTGGGCCTGGGATATCGTCAACTTCGTGTTTTGGATCGGTATCGGCCATGCCGGTACCCTGATCTCAGCAATCCTGTGTCTGCTTCGGCAGAAATGGCGCACGTCGATCAATCGTGCGGCGGAGGCGATGACGATCTTCGCGGTGGTCTGCGCCGGCATCTTTCCGGTTTTCCACGTCGGTCGCGTCTGGTTTGCGTGGTACCTGTTCCCGATCCCGAACTCGAACTACATCTGGCAGAACTTCCGTTCGCCGCTGGAGTGGGACGTGTTCGCGGTGTCGACCTACGGCACGGTATCGGTGTTGTTCTGGTACGTCGGACTCCTTCCTGACCTCGCGATCCTGCGGGACCGCTTCACCGCGGCCGGCAACCGCCTGCGCGGGTGGATCTACGGTTTCTTCGCGATGGGCTGGCGTGGCTCCAACCGTCATTGGAGCAACTACGAGATGGCGTACCTGATCCTCGCCGGCATCTCGACGCCCCTGGTGCTTTCGGTGCACACCATCGTGTCCTTCGACTTCGCGGTGTCCCTGATCCCGGGATGGCACACGACGATCTTCCCGCCGTACTTCGTGGCGGGCGCGATCTTCTCGGGCTTCGGCATGGTGCTCACGCTGATGCTCCCGCTCCGCGCGATCTACCGTCTCGAGGACCTGATTACGCAGTACCACATCGACTGCATGTGTAAGATCACGTTGGCGACCGGCACGATTGTTGGTTACGCCTACGGCGTGGAGTTCTTCATCGCGTGGTACGGTGCGAACCCCTACGAGGGCTTCGCCTTCATCAACCGCGCGTTCGGCCACTACGCCTGGGCGTACTGGATCATGATCTCCTGCAACGTGATCACGCCGCAGTTCTTCTGGTTCAAGAAGGTGCGCGAGAACACCACGCTCGTCTGGGTGCTCTCGATCTTCGTCAACGTCGGCATGTGGTTCGAGCGCTTCGTGATCATCGTCACGTCCCTAGCGCGCGACTTCCTGCCTTCGAGCTGGGGTTACTACAGCCCGTCGATCGTGGAGATCTTCACGTTCTTCGGCACCTTCGGCGTGTTCAGCGTTCTTTTCCTCCTGTTCATCCGTTTCCTTCCGGTGATGCCGATGGCGGAGTTGAAGGCCGTCATGCCTCAGGCGGACCCCCATGGTTCTGGCGAAGCCGGCCACGGAACGTCCGGCCGTTCCCACTAAGCCTTGCGCGCCCTTACTCCCACGTCCAACGACCCTTCTCCGATGGCTGCTCAACCCTATGGTCTCGTCGCCGTGTTCGACACCGCTCCGGCGGTGTATCACGCGGCGGAAACGGTGCGCGACGCCGGCTACAAGTGCTGGGACTGCATCACGCCGTTCCCGATCCACGGCCTCGACCGCGCAATGGGGCTCGGCCGCTCCAAGGTTCCGCGCATCTCCCTCGTGGGAGGCGTGCTCGGTTTCACGACGGGCATGTCGATGATCTGGTTCACGAATGCCTACGACTATCCGCTCATCGTGGGTGGCAAGCCGTACTTCAGCCCGATGTTCGCGTTTCCGGTTTCGTACGAACTGACGATCCTCTTCACGGCGTTCGCCACGATCGGAGGCATGTTCCTGCTGAATCGTCTGCCGATGCACTATCATCCGGTCCTGAAGTCGGACCACATCGTGCGCGGACTGGACGACAAGTTCCTCGTCGTCATCGAGGCGCGCGACCCGAAGTTCAACCTCGCCGCGACGCGTGCCCTGCTGGAAAAGGCGGGCGGTCGCGAGATCACTGAGTTGGAGGCCTGATCATGCGTTACGTTTATCTCGCCACTTTTTTTGTCGTGGTCTTGACCGTGGGCATCCTCGGATTCCGGGGGAGCATCTCCTCGCGGCCGCCGCTGGAAGTCTTCCCGGACATGGATCGTCAGCCCAAGCTGCGCCCGCAGGAGGCGTCCGCGTTCTTCGCCGATGGCCGCGTGGAGCGCCCGCTTCCCGCCGGCGTCGTTGCCCGGGGTGACCTCCGCACCGATGCCGCCCTTTATCAGGGTCGAGCCGGTGCGGGCGAATGGACCCGCGGCGTCCCGGCGGCGCTGACCGTTGATGCGCGTTTCCTGCAACGCGGACGCGAGCGTTACGCCATCAGCTGCGCGCCGTGTCACGGAGCCTTGGGCGATGGCAACGGCATCACGAAAGCCTACGGAATGGGAGCGACTCCCACCTTCCACGACGACCGCATCCGCATGATGGCGGAGGGCGAACTTTTCAACACGATCACCAACGGCAAGGGCACCATGATGGGCTATGCCGACAAGGTGGTTCCCGAAGATCGTTGGGCGATTGTGGCCTACGTTCGGGCCTTGCAGCGCGCCCAGCACGGCTCGGTGGCCGATGTCCCGGCGGCGCACAAAGCGGAGCTTGGTATTCAATGAGCACTCGCGCGGCAACCCTCTCTCCTGGTTTGGCGACCTCGATGGCCGCCGGCGCTCCGGCGGCCGGTCGGGCTCTTGTGATCGGCTTGGCGGGCATTGCGCTCACGGCGCTAGGCCTCCTCGTCTCCGGTGGCGCCAAGGTCGCTTTCTCCTGGCTGGTCGCGCTGACCTTCTGGGGCGGCATCGCCTTGGGCATGTTGTTCCTCGTGATGATCCATCACATCTTCGACGCGTCGTGGTCCGTCGTGATCCGTCGTCAGTTCGAACATGGGTTGGCTTCCTTCAAGTGGCTCGCCCTCCTCTTCGTTCCCTTGGTCGCGAGTGTCTACTTCGCGCCGGGAGCGGTGTGGAAGTGGATGAATCCCGCCTACGACCTCGCCCAAGTCGGCGGGAGCGGCACCGTTGGTCAGGACGTGCTTTGGGCGAAAAAGGCGGCCTTGCTCAATCCCACCGCCTTCGTGGTGGTGACCGTGCTGTCCTTCGGCATCTGGATCTGGCTCTCCGCCCGTCTGCGTGCCGCCTCGTTCGCTCAGGACGCGGATGGCGATCTCAAGTGGACGTACCGCAATCGTGTCACGGCGGCCTTCGGTTTGCCGCTCGCGGCGGTGACGCTGACGCTGGCGATTATCTTGTGGGTGAAGTCGCTCGACTATCATTGGTTCTCGACGATGTACGGGGTCTGGTACTTCGCCGGCTGCGTCCGTGCGGCGTTGTCGATGGGCGTGCTGATCATGGTGTGGCTCTGGGCGCGCGGTGATTACCGGGGCATTTTGAATGCGAACCACTTCCATAGCATTGGACAACTGATGTTCGCGTTCACCGTCTTCTGGGCGTACGTCACGTTCTCGCAGTACTTCCTGATCTGGAATGCCAACATTCCGGAGGAAACCTTCTGGTACAACCTGCGTGAGATGAACAGCGCCACGGGGTTTGCGAACGAATGGAAGTGGGTCGGCATGCTCCTCCTCTTTGGCCATTTCTTCGTCCCCTTCTTCCTTCTGCTCAGCTACAAGCGGAAGTTGAGCCGGACTCAGATGCCGTGGGTGGCGCTGTGGATCGCGGCGATCTTCCTGCTCGACCTGATCTACAATGTCTGGCCGTCCAAGAAGGACGTGAATGGCGACGCGTTGCCTTTCCTGCAGTTGCATCAGCTGTGGACCGTGACCGCCGTGATTGGCGTGGGTGGCATTTGCGTGTGGGCGTACCTCCGCAGCTTCCCGACCACCAAGCTGATCCCGATCCGCGATCCCCGCATCGGCGAATCCCTTACTTACCATGAGTCTTCCGCAGACTAAGTCCAACTCCGGTCGGTTTTCCGTGCTGGCCGCCTTGGGTGTGGCGGTGGTGCTCGGCATCTTCATTGTGGTTTACGTGGTGGCCCGGCGTCCCGCGACGGCCACTCCGGCCGTGGCCGGTGCTCCCGCCGAGGAGGCGTGGAAGTTTTCCTCCGAGGGTCGCGCGTCCCGCCTCAGCGAGTTGCGCGCGAAAGAAGCGGCAGCGGCCATGTCCTACGGATGGGTTGATCAGTCGGCCGGCTTGGTCCGGCTCCCGATCGACCGCGCGGTCGAGCTCACGATCCGTGACCTCAATTCCAAGGCCCCCGCGTCTCGTCCGAAGTCTCCCTAAGCTTTCCTTTTCGAATGGCCTCCCCTTCCTCTCAGACCAGTCCGGCGGGCGTGGAGGGTGCGTCGGTTGACGCATCCGTCCGCCTCCCCGGGCTGTATTTTGCCGCCGCTGCCGCGGTCTGGCTTGTGGTGGGCACCGCGTTGTCGCTCATCGCCGCATTCAAGCTGCATTCGCCGGCCTTTCTGGCGGACTGCGAGTGGCTGACCTACGGTCGGGTGCGCGGCGCGGAGTCCGCCGTTTTGGTCTACGGGTGGGGCTTTAATGCGGCCTTCGCGATCATCATCTGGTTGATGGCGCGTCTCGCGCAGGCTGAGGTCCGCCGCCCCGTGACCTTGGTCATCTCCGGGGTTTTCTGGAACGTGGGGATTCTTTTGGGCACCCTTGGTATCCTGGGCGGTTATGGCACGGCCGTGGAGGGTCTGGAGTTTCCGGCGTACGTGAACATGATTCTGTTCGCAGCGTACGCGTGGATCGCGATCTGGGCATTGCTGACGTTCCGGGCGCGCCGTTCGCCGCACGTGTTCATTTCCCAGTGGTACTTGGTGCTCGCGTTGCTGTGGTTCCCATGGGTCTTTTCTCTGGCGCACCTGCTTCTCGTGGTGGATCCCGTGCAGGGCGTGATGCAACCGCTGGTGCAGACGTGGTACGCGCACAGCCTCTTCCTTTTCTGGTTTGGCGGTGTC
This sequence comes from Opitutaceae bacterium, assembly GCA_040382075.1. Taxonomy (GTDB): domain Bacteria; phylum Verrucomicrobiota; class Verrucomicrobiia; order Opitutales; family Opitutaceae; genus UBA6669. The sequence continues at coordinate 164,613 of JBEIGD010000001.1, read as the reverse complement.
GGTGTCGCGGCGCTTTACTATCTGGCGGCGAAGCTGACGGGGCGCTCGATCGCTCATTACCACCTGAGCACGCTCGGTTTCTGGCTGCTCGTGATTTTTGGCGGCTGGGCGGGACCAGCCCGTCTGGTGGGCGCGCCGGTGCCCGCGTGGGTCGTTTCGCTGGGCATCGCCATGTCCTTCATGCTCTTGGTCGTGGTGTGTGTCTGGGCCTGGAATCTCGTTCCCACGCTTGCTCGCGCATCCGCCGCGGTTCGCCGGGATGTCTCCTATCGTTTCGTGGTCGTGAGTGTCGCGGCTTTGCTGGTCGCCCAGGTGGCGTCGGTCCTCCTGTCGTTTCGCGGGGTCGCGGAATTGCTCCAGTTTACGTTCGTGCAATCTGCGCTCGCCCAGCTGAACCACTACGGTTTCTTCAGCATGGCCGCATTCGGTACGCTCTACGTGATGCTTCCCCGCATCACCGGCCGTTCCTGGCCGGTTCCGAGCTTGGTGGGCTTCCACTTCTGGAGTTCGTTGCTCGGGTGTCTGACGAGCGTCGTGGCTCTCTCGATCGCGGGCTACAAGCAGGGGGTGGGTCTGAATCGCTTGCCCACGGGTGAGGGGGCGGTACCGACCCCGCTGATCGATGTCTTGCAGAGCATCCAGCCGTACCTCTTCACCCAGACTTCGGCGATGGTGCTGCTGGTCGCTGGTCATGTCGCGTTCCTGGTCAATCTTGGCTGGATGGCGGCGAGCTGCTGCTCCTGCTGTTCGCCGGCGTCGTCCTCACTCCCGAACGCATCCAAAGCCGCTTGAGGCCCCGTACGATGAACCGCATCGCTCTCCTGTTTCTCGGACTCTTCGCCGCGCTGGCCGCCTCGTGGACGGGCGTCATCCTCGTCAACCAAGGCTCGGTCGGTCGACTGGCTCGCGTGGTGGACGCCAACGAAGGCGTCGCTTTCCCGCAGCCTATGCCCGGGTTGGCTCAGCAGGGTCACCTCGTTTACCAAGATCTCGGCTGCGCCGCATGTCACACCCAGCAGGTGCGCCGACCGGGGTTCGGCATTGATGACCAGCGTGGCTGGGGCGAGCGCCACAGTGTCGCGCGAGATTACCTCCTGGAGTCCCGGGTCTTGATCGGTGCGCACCGGATTGGTCCGGACCTGCGGAACGTGGGCCAGCGCAAGGACGGTCAGGAGGGGCGGGATGGACGCGAGTGGCACTATCGCCATCTCTATGATCCGCAACTGACCTCGCCGGGCTCCGTGATGCCGTCGTTCCGGTTCCTCTTCGAGACCCGGAAGATCGTGGGCGAGCCTTCCCCGAAGGCGATCCAATCGCTTCTGCCCGCTTCGTCCCAGCCCCCGGCGGGGCATGAGATCGTCCCGACGGTCCGCGCTGAGCGACTCGTTTCGTATTTGTTGAGCTTGAAGGACAGTTACGCTTACCCGGAGGCGGCCAATGTGTATGTGGCCAAGTCCGAGACCCAGAGCGGCGCCGCCGCGGAAGGAGCGAAATAATGAGCAGCCACGATCAGGAATCCACTCGCCCGTTGGGCGACGGCTCCGATGCGAGCCTGCAGAATGTCCACGCCGATCTGACGGCCAATAAGCCCGAGCCGAAGGATGGGTATTCGATGCTGCCGCTGTTTCTCCTCGGCCTGCTTTCAGCCCTCATATTCGTTGGCTCGATCTACTTCGTGCACTACCGCGGAGGGGTCGACCCGTTGGTCTACGATGAGCGCTTTGATCCGAAGACCGCCGCCAAGTCGGCTACGGTTGCAACGGTCGATCCGATCGCGGCCGGAAAGCGTTTCTATAATCAGCCGGGTGCGTGCGCCACGTGCCATCAGGTGAATGGGCAAGGCGTGGCCGGCGTCTTCCCGCCGCTCGCGGCCAGCGAGTGGGTCTCGGGTTCCGATGAGCGTCTCATCCGCCTCGTCCTCCACGGTTTGGTCGGTGAAATCAAGGTGAAGGGTAACACGTACAATGGCGCGATGCCGGCATTCGGGCTGGGTAGCGGCTTCAATTGGTCGGACGAGAAGGTAGCCCATGTCCTGACCTATATCCGCAGCGAGTGGGGCAACGCGGCTCCGGCCGTGGATGTCGCCAAGGTCACTGCGGTTCGAACCCAAGCCACGGTCGGCCGGACCAAGCCTTGGACCGCCGTCGAACTCGAGGCGGTTCCGTAAACACTGCAACGGGGGAGTCGGCTTCGGCTCCTCAGTTTGACCATTTCCGCCCCACGCGCGGGGATCTCGGGGCGCTACTCGCCCAGATGTCGCTGGGTCACCAGATGACCTTGGACGTAGTCACGCACCGCCTCAGAAAGGGGTGTCATCTCGCGCGCATAGCCGCTGGCGCGTAACTTACCGATATCGGCCAGCGTGAAGTATTGGTACTTACCCCGCAGCACCTCCGGCATGTCAATGAATTCGATCCGGGGTTCCCGCTGCAGGGCGGTAAAAAGAGCGCGAGCCAAGGTGAGCCATGTATTCGCCTGGCCGGAACCCAGATTGAAGAGCCCGCCGACTTCGGGGGCCCGGTCAGCGAAGTGCAGCGTCATCTCGACGGCATCCTTCACGTAGAGAAAGTCGCGCTGTTGCTCTCCGTCGCGGAAGTCGGGGCGATGGCTCCGGAAAAGCTGCACGATGCCGGTGGACTGGATCTGCTGGAACGCCTTGTGGACGAGGGAGCGCATCTCGCCCTTATGGTCCTCGTTGGGACCGAAGACGTTGAAGTACTTCACGCCCACGATCCGATTCAGGAGCCCCTCGCGATCGGCCCACAGGTCGAAGAGGTGCTTGGAGTAGCCGTACATGTTCAGCGGCCGGAGTTGGCTCAGGTCCGCGAGTCGGTCATCCATCCCCCGGGATCCGTCGCCATACGTCGCGGCGGAGGAGGCATAGATGAATCGTGCGCCGATATTCAGCGCCCAACGGGCGAGTTCCTTGGTGTACTCAAAGTTGTTGTCGATGAGGTACGAGGCGTTGCGCTCGGTGGTGGCCGAGCATGCCCCGAGGTGAAACACGGAGGAGAACATCCCGAGGCTCGCCGGGCTCTCGCGGAGTCGTCGCCGGAACTCTCCGGCCTCCAGGTAGTCGGCGAAGCGAAGCGGAGTCAGGTTGCGCCACTTCTCGTCACTGCCGAGCAGGTCGGTGATCACGATGTTCGTGAGACCGCGTTGGTTGAGGGCCCAAACGAGGGCGCTTCCGATGAAGCCGGCGCCGCCGGTGACTAGAATTCGTCCGGAAAGGGGACTCATGGCTGGAGGAGCATGAGGGATTCCCGGGCTGGGGAACAGCCCGATCAGCCGTCCCGGCTGAGTTCCGCGGAGCGCGCCTTGGCGGCAAGGACGGTTTCCTGCATCATGCCGCGGAAGTCGCGGGCCGCCATGCGCTGCAGTCCGGCGAAGGTGGTCCCGTTGGGCGAGGTGACTTGGTTCCGCAGGTCCTCCGGTTCGGCTTGGGTGCGGGCCATCAACCGCGCCGCACCGAGGACCGTTTCCAGCGCCAGCAGCTGCGCCTGATCCCGGGAGAGGCCCGCAGCGACGCCGGCGTCGCGCAGGGCGGCGGTGAACTCAAAGACAAACGCCGGCCCGCAGCCGCTCACGGCCATGAGGGCGTCGATCTGGGCCTCTGGAAGCTCGATTTCGCGACCGATGGCGCCCAGCAGCGACACGATGAGCGCTCGATCCTCGGCGGAGAGCGGAGCAAGGGAACACCAGCCGGTGACGCCGGCACCGATGGCCGCCGGCGTGTTGGGCATGCTCCGGACGAGGGCCCGGGCCCGGGGAAAGACGGTGTGGAGGCGGGCGAGCGTCTTGGCGGCGAGAACGGACACCACAATCTTTCCCGCCGTGAGTTCGGCGAGGCGGGGATCGGCTGCGGCGAGGTGCTGCGGCTTGAAGGCCAGCACCACCACATCAGCGCCGGCGAGCGCCTCTTCCAGGTCCGATGCGAGTCGGATGCCGGTGCGCTCCGCGAGCGCTCGTGCCGACGGGCCGCTGCCTCCGATACAGCGAATGTCCTCGGGCTGGCACACGCCCTGAGCAAGCAGGCCATCCACGATGGCCGAGGCCATTCGTCCAGCACCGATGAATGAGAGGCAAGGCATGCGATCGGAGGTTAAGTCGAGGAAAGCGGGGGGGCGATGGGGTGATGAATTTCGGCCACGGCGCCACCGCCATCACGGTTAAAGAGCATGACGTCGCCCCCGAGGCTGCGCAGGGCGTGCCGCGCCACCGTGAGGCCCATGCCGACCCCGACGGTCTGCTTGGAGCTCACGAACGGTTCGAACATCTGGTCGCGAATCTCTGGGTCGATGCCTCGGCCGTGATCCTCGATGCGGAGGATGACCTTGGATTTAGCGGCTTCGTTCTGTCGATTCGCCCGGATCCGGATCGTTCGCGGAATGTCCGGCAGCCCCTCGTACGCTTCCAGCGCATTCATCAGGATCTTGGTCACCGCGTCCTCGAAGACCTCGACATGCGTGTCGATCGCGAGTTCGGGCTCGGTGTCTTCCCAGTCGATGATCGCGGTCGATGGGCTATCCGCGCGAAAGCGGGCGATGGCGCCCACGACCAGTGGACCGAAGGCGCGGCGGCTCGTCGGGAAGTGGGTATTCACCGCCAGCGAGCTGAGCTGCTTGATGATTGCGACGATGCGTTGGACGGCGTGCTCGACCTGGTTGGCGTTGCGGCGAACGCTCTCCGGGTCGTCCGGCTGCCCCTGGATTAAGTCGAGGTAGCCAATGACGATGCCGAGCAGGTTGTTGAGGTTATGGGCGATCCCCTGCGTGACTGCTCCGATGGTGGCGGCGCGGCGAGACTCGGCGAGCCGGTGCTGCAGTTCGACCAGTTGACGATTGATGGTCGCGAAGCGGAGATGACTGAGCACGCGCGCGGTCGTCTCGTCGAGATCGATGGGCCGGGTGATGTAATCGACCGCGCCGACGCCGAGACCCTCGATCTTGCCCTCCTTCGAGTCGCGGGCGGTGATGAAGATGATGGGGGTGGACCGATTTTCCTCAACGGACTGGAGCCGTCGGCAGACCTCGATGCCGTCGAGCTCGGGCATCACGACATCGAGGAGGATGAGGTCTGGCCGATGATCCCGAACGGCGACAATCGCCGCCTCGCCGGAGTGGGCGGCAATCACGGTCAGATTCTCGCGTTCCAATCGCTTGCGCAGGATCTGAACGTTGACCGGCTGATCGTCGACAACGAGAATCGTGGCAGATCCCATGCGCGGTAGCAGAAGCGGAAAGTCGACGCTGAGCAAGGTCGCGGCGCGGGCGGGAAGGCCGCAGTTACGCGTACGCGTGTCAGCGGATCGCGTGCGCGAGGGCGTGCGCCTTGACGGTATTGCGCATGAGCATGGCCACGGTCATCGGCCCCACTCCTCCCGGGACCGGGGTGATGAGGGACGCCTTGGGTTCGACGGACGGGAAATGGACATCCCCGGTGAGTCGGTAGCCGGTCTTCCGCGACGGATCCGTCACGCGATTGATTCCGACATCGATGACCACGGCGCCTGGTTTGACCATTTCGCCGGTCACGAACTCTGGCCGGCCGATGGCAGCGATCAGGACATCGGCCTGGCGCGTGATCGCCGGGAGGTCGCGGGTGCCGGAGTGGCAGACGGTGACCGTGCCGTTTGCGCCGGCTCGTTTCTGCAGGGCGAGCAGCGCGACCGGCTTGCCGACGATGAGGGAGCGTCCGAGCACCACCACGTGCTTGCCGGCGAGGTCAACCTTGCTGCGGGCGAGCAGTTCCATGATTCCCGCGGGCGTGCAGGAGACAAAGCCGGAATCATCGTCCTGGGCGAGCTTCCCCAAGTTCACGGTGTGGAAGCCATCCACATCCTTGTCTGGCGAGACTCGCCGAAAGATCGCGAGTTCGTTCAGCGGTTTTGGAAGGGGCGACTGCACGAGGATGCCGTCCACCGTTGGATCGCCGTTCAAGCCGTCGATCAAGGTTTCCAGCTCCGCCTGAGAAATCGTGACCGGCGGAAGGATGACCCGGCTCTCGACGCCGATCTCGGCGGCGGTCTTTTCCTTCTTTCGGACGTAGGAAACCGACGCTGGATCTTCGCCTACGCGCACCAGAGCGAGGCAAGGCTTGCGCCCCGTCAGGCTGGAGACGTGAACCTTGAGCTCAGCGATGATGGTTTCCGCGACCTGGTTACCGTCGATCAAAGCCATGGGGAAAAACGGGTGCCGGATCAGCGGAGCTGCAGGCTTTCGACGACGATGACAAAGTCCTTGGTGCCGGGCAGGGCACGAGCGGCTCCGAGCACGGCGACGGTGCGACCCGCGTAGTTCTCGATGGGCTCCGTCTGCAGCAGGCGGGATACGTCGAGATAGGCAAAGCGCGAACCACTTTCGTCGGCCAGAGCCCAGTCGTAGGGACGGCGCGGGCGGAAGGCACTGCGGGTGGACACGAATCGGCCCTGGAAGATCCGCGGTACCGCATCGCCTCCGGAGTCGGTGAGGCTGACGGCGGTGGACACGTCTCCGGCCGTGGCGCCTTGAGCGGCCGCGCGCACGGGAGGAGGAGCGAACGGGGCGGCGGGCGTGCTTGCGGGCTCGGTGAGAGCCGCGCGCGGGGTGGAAGCAAGGGGCAGGGCAGCTGAGGAGACCTTGATGTAGCCGACCAGGGGGCGGGCCAGCTTCAGCTGGGTCCATCGCCCGTGGAGGCCGGTGATGTCGAGGGTCTCGCCGGCGTTGGCGAGCGTGAGGAGGGGAGCGTCTGCCTTGGGAGCCTGCCGCAGCTCGGCGCCGGGACGGACGTCCAGCGACTTGGTAATGTCCTTGTTTTGGACGTAGACCTCATGCGGGCCGGCGAGTTCGACGGCAGCCCAACCGAAAGGCAGGCTTGCGGGCTGGGGCGAGGCCAAGGTGACATCACTTCCCGCTTTCAGCACGGAGAAAGCGGCGGCCGAGGACTCCGGTTTCACATGGACCGGGGTCGGTTCGCTCAGCGGAAGAGCCGAGAGAATCGATGAAACGGCAAGAGCGACGGAAACGAAGCGGAGCGAAGTCCAGCGGATCATGGTGAACGGGGGGAAGGGGAGCGTGAGGTGCGACGGGCTCGCGGAGATTTTACGTCGTCGGGGGTGCTGCGCGGAAGTGAAAAGAGCAGCTCGATTTCGCGCGGGTTGAGTGCCTTGCCGCCGCGCAGGGGGATGCCCTTGATGGGAAAGGCGCCGATCTGGTACCGGCGCAGCCGCTTGACCGGGAATCCGAGGGCGAGGAACAGCAGGCGGATTTCCCGCTTCTTGCCGTGATGCATCCAGACATCGAGATCGACGGAAGAGCCCTCACGCTGGGGATTCAGAAGGGCGGCATACTCCACCTTGTGGCGCTCTCCCTCGATGACCACGCCACGTCGGAGCGTCGCCACCTTTGCGGCTGGGAAAGGGTCCTCAAGACGCACTTGGTAACGCTTCACAATCGTGTTGCGTGGATGCATCAACCGATTCGCGAGGTCGCCATCCGTCGTGAGAATCATCAGTCCCTCGCTGTCCTTGTCGAGCCGACCGGCGCAGAAAAATCTCAGTCGCTGCAGCTCCTTCGGCAGAAGATCGAAAACGGTATCCGGATTGCGGGGGTCATCATTGGAGCAGACCAAGCCCCTGGGTTTGTTCACCGCCAGCGTCATTCGGGTTTGCGGCGTGTTTCGGACTTCACGACCTTGGGCGACGACGCGATCCTTCCCCGGATTAATCCTCTGGCCGAGGGTGGCGGGCGTGCCGTTGACCCGCACTTCCCCGGCCGTGATCAGAGACTCCGCCGCCCGCCGCGAGCACAAGCCGGCGTCGGCGAGGAATTTCTGGAGGCGGACGGACGGGGCTTCGTGCATGAGGCGGGAGAGTGTCGGCGTGGAACGTGCGGGAAGCAAGCACGCGCCGGGCTCACGGAGAACTTGAGCCGCGGGGCATCCGGTGCTTTGCTCAAGGGTTTATGCAGCTCGAGATTCCTTCGGGACACTTCGCCGCGACTATCTTTGACCTGGACGGAACGCTGGTCGATTCCATGCCGGTTCACTATCTGGCGTGGGATGCGGCGATGCGGGCCAATGGCCTGGCGGAGCCCCTTGACGAGGAGTATTTCTATGCCTTGGGCGGCGTTCCGACCCGTCGGGTCGCGGAGTTATTCGCCGAGCGGTATGGGCTACGGATCGATCCGGACGCGGTGATGCACTTGAAGGAGGAGCTCTACTTGGAACGGCTCTCGTCCGTCGCAGTCATCGAGCCGGTGGCGGCGGAAGCGCGCCGCGCGGCCGCGCGGCATCCCGTGGCCATTGCCACGGGCGGTCTACCCGAGGTGGCCATTCCCGCACTGGAGGCGGCGGGCTTGCGTTCCCTGTTCCCCATCGTGATTACGCCACGGGATGTGGCCCCGGGTCGGGGCAAGCCGGAACCGGACATGTTCCTGCTCGCCGCCGAGCGGATGCGGGTACGTCCCGAACACTGCCTCGTGTTCGAGGACGCCGAGCCGGGGCTCGCCGCGGCCCGGGCGGCGGGCATGGCCACGGTGCGGGTGCCGAGTCGACGGCGCTGACGCAGTGGCTTAGCCCGACTTACGGAGTTGGAGTGCCTCCGCGATACGTTGGCTCAGGCTGTCGCGCGTGAAAGGCTTCTCGAGGAAAAGCGCACCCAGCCTCCGGCTCGTCTCCACGACGGTGGGGTCGCCGGCGTAGCCTGACATGAGAATGAGCGCGATGTCAGGCTGTGCGCGGCGCATGCGTTCGGCCAAGTCGTAACCGCTCATGCCGGGCATACTGATGTCACTCAGAAGGACGTCGTAGGGCGAGCCCTTGTTCCTCTCGCAGCGGTCCAGGGCTTCGGCGCCCGTGCCTGCAACGTCCGCCACGTAACCGAGCGTCTCGAGCAGTGCCGTGGCCACGGCGCGGATCGCGGGATCATCCTCCGCGATCAAAATCCGCTCGCCGCCGCCGCGAGGAAGCGCTTCCGGTATCGGCCGAGCACCCTCCACCGCGGTGCCGGATAGCGGCAGGAAGACGCTGAAGGCGGCACCCCCACTCGGGCTCGGCTGGTGGATGATTTCTCCTCCCAGACGCCGAATAATCATCAGCGCCGTGGCGAGGCCAAGACCCAGGCCGCGGCCTCTCGGCTTGGTGCTCGCGAAAGGCAAAAAAAGCTGTGGCCGGAGGTGGACCGGCACGCCGGTTCCTGAGTCGGAGACGCAGACTTCGACGTAGTTGCCAGCCGGGACTTGCGCCGGGTTGCGGGCGGGGAGTGCGACCTTCGTGGCGCTGATCTCAAGACTACCCCCATGGGGCATGGCCTCGTGGGCGTTGGTCACCAGATTCGTCAGAACCTGTTCGAGCTGATTCCGGTCCGCCTCGACCCAGAGTGGCGCAGGGGGAGCATTGAGTTTCAGGGTCGTTTGCTCGCTCAGGATCGACCGGAGGATCCCGCTCAGCGACGGCAGCCACTCTTGGATGTCGATGCGCTCGGCGTGCGGAGTGGCTCGACCGCTGAAGGTCAACAACTGACGACTCATGAATGCGGCGCGTTGGGTCGCGAGGAGGATCTCCGACGTGCGGTCCCGGAGGCTGGGTGCGGCTTCGGCCAACTCATCGTGCAGGATCTCGCTGTAGCAGCGGATTGCCGTGAGCAGATTATTGAAGTCGTGGGCGATTCCCCCCGCGAGGACCGTCAGCGCCTCCACGCGTGCCGCTGCCGCGGCGCCCCCGCCGGAGCAGCCCAACGCGCTGAGTAACCGAGGTCGCAGCCACGCGAGCGAGGCGAGGGGAGCGTCCGAATCAGCGTAAAAGGGAGCGATCCAGACGGGCGCGGAAGGTCGGAGCGTCTGGCAGCGCTCGATCACTTCGGGCAGCAGCGGTGACTTGGGCGGAAGGACCAGGGCGATGAGACTGGGATCGGCGGCAAGGAGCGCGGCCTCCAACTCAGCCATCGAACTGACCCACTGGACTCGCGCATCAGCCTGAGTGTGGCGTACAATCAGGTAGTCCGCGAAGATCAGGATGGAATCGTGGGTCATGGAACGCGGATACGCGTCCAGTCCAACTCAAGTACCGCTGGAATCAAAGGGTTTTTCCGGGATTGGGGTCGGAGCTTGTCGATAAAGACGCGCCGCCGTTGCCGGTGCCGGCGCCGTGGACGAGGTATCTAATTGGGGACGACGCAGGCTTCGGTGCAGCATCAGGGCCTCAACTTCGCTTTGTCGCTCGAGTGCCGCAAGCGTGGCTTCCCGGGCGGCCGAAGTAAGCCGCGAACATTCCGCCTGCAGGGCCGGATCCGTCTGCGCCATCGAGGCTTCAGAGCGACGCAGCTGCTCAAGGCTGGTCTGAATCTCTGCCAGAAGCGACGCACGCCGGTCGGCGAGGGAGAACGCGCCCGAGCGGCCGTCACTGGCGCCCTCCAAGTGCGAGCGTTCCTGGGTGAGTAGCTGCAGAACCCTCTCACAAAGGTCCAGGTGCGCGCGGAGGGCGAGGATGCGCTCGTTCACGATGCGGGGGCGGCGACTGCGGTGCCGGGACCTTCCGGTGGGTAGGTCGACTCGACAGTAGGCTGAATGAGTTGCTGCCACTCGCGGGTGGTGCGGGCCTGCCATTCCAGATGTCGGATTCTCCATGCGGCCATGCGAGCGAGTTCCGCGAGTTGCCCGGAAGGGGAAGCGGTCGGTGCCCCGGCTGCGGCCACCTCTCGATAGGCGATGAGGGCGGACTCCAAGGCGGCGAGTCGCTCGAAGCAGAGGCCGATCTGGTAGACGAGGGAAAGCCTCCATTCCGGACGTTTGTCCATCGCCGCCAGCGTCTGATAAATCGTCAGGGCCGCTGCGGCGTCGCCCCGCTCGTAAAACTCATTGGCCAGCTGATTGCCGGTGCGTCGCTGCCATTCCTGCCAGCGTTCCGGCTGATCGAGGCGTTGCTCGTGCTCAGAGGCCAGAAGACGTTGCACCAGTGCCAGCCCTTCCTCGGCACGGTCCAGCTGCAGCAGAAGCGTGGACTGCAGGTGGAGGGCCTCGGGGAGTACCGGAGTTCCTGCTTCGGGCGTGAGTGAGGGCGAGAGGATCGATACCGCAGCGGCGGTTCGCCCGGCCTGGGCGTGCGCCCTCGCTCCCTGCAGGCGCGCGAGATTCCGGTCCTCGGGCGAGAGATCAAGTGTGACGAGGCGCTCGAACAGCTTGGCCGCTTCATCGTAATGCCCGGCGATCAGATGCGTGTCGGCGAGCTCGAACTGGGCGGTGCGTGCGAGTTGTCGGTAGTCGGAGGGATCGACCGACGTCAGATTGAGGGTCGCGTTGATGACGCTGTAGAAGCGACCGATCGCGAGGTCGTACGCGCCCAGGCTCCGGAGCGTGCGCGCGAGTTCCAGATAGATCGCCGGATTGGCGGGGTTCTGCGGCGAGTCGCGGAGCAGCTTCTCGTAGATGGCCGCCGCCCGGGCGCCCTCCTGGCGGAGTCGATGCAGCCGGGCGAGGCCGAGGAGGACGCGATGATCGCGCTCGGGGTGGGGCGGGGCGGCCAACAACTGACGAAAGGCAATCTCGGCCGTGGCATAGTCACCGGCTGCGGTCTTGGTCTCCGCAATTCGCAGCAGGCTCTGCTCACTCTCATCCGGGGATGGTATGGCCTCACCAGCGTCGGGCGCGCTTGGCCCGGCTGGCGCTGCAGGTGGTGCGGGCTCCGGCCGTGACTCAGCTTGCGCTGCTGGCAGGAATAAGCCGACGAGAAGAAGGACGGGTAGTCGACTTCTCATCGCTGGCGGTAGGTCGCTGAGCTGGGGGGCACCCCTGGATCGGAGGAGCTTGGAAACACGAAGTAGGGAAGGAAATCGACCGCTCGCAGATCACGCGGAGTGTCTTCCCGCAGAATCCTGACCGGCACGGGCATGCGCTCCGGATCGGCCAAGGGGGCCTCGTTCGCCGGAGCCGGGCTGGAAGGGACGGAAACCAAGACGGTGGTGGCGGGAGGCGTTTCCGGTGGGGTGGCGGCGGCGAAATCCGGAGTCGCTGCGCGGACGATCGGGTCCAACGAGGCAAGGCGCGGGAGATCTGCCGGTGCGGACGCTGCGGGAGCGAAACGGAGCGGCGGCGCGAGGATCACGGCCAAGTACGGTCGCGAGAGCCTTGAGTAGCCGGAACGTGTTCCCCCCAGACCGGGGTCGGCGAAGGAGTGGCTCATGGCGCCGGAAACCGTGACGGGAAAAAGGCCGATCCAGAGGGTGCTTGTCGACCAGATGCGGCGGTCAAAAAGCGGATGGGTGCGTAAAGACATGGAACACGTGTTCCCTTCGCTGATGCGAAGGGACGACGGTGCAACCGACGCCGTTATCGGCTCACTCACGGTGGTTCTGGAGTGCAGACCACATCGGATCGCGAGCCAGCGACCCGACCGATGGTGAATGGGGTGCGCCCTCGCCATGCTCAAACCCATGATGCCCAGTCGTCCGTCCGCAACGGTGCGTGGAGACCCCAGACATTCCTCCGTGCGAGTCTGCTTCTGGGCGCATCGTGGCGCAGCCTTCCTCGCTCTGGGCTATCCCGACTTGCTTGGAACCGAGGCGACGCAGGGGAACGCGGAAGCGGGTGCGGAGGCATCGTGGCGTGCGAGCCAGTAGCGCAGCGTGCGGTCGAGGTCGGATCGGGAGAACGGTTTGGCGAGAAGCGCCTGAGCATCCGCGCGGGCCAGTGGCGGGACGCTACCCTGGCCCAACGAGGGGGCGAGGAGCACGATGGGGGTCGATCGGGTGCTCTCGTGGCGACGGAAAGCGCGCAGCGCCTCGGTGACCTCCAGCCCGCGCAGCGTCGTGTCCAGCAGGATCAAGTCCACCGGCACGCGCTCGGCTGACTTCAGCCCCTGCGGGACGTCGACGGCCTCCAGAAGGTGCCAGCCTTGAGTGAGGCAGGTCTGCCGGGCGAGCGTACGCACGGTGCGGGAGTCATCGACGATGAGCAGGGTGGGAACCATGGAACCGGCGAGGACGGGCTCTTCGACGGCTAAAGCGCCTAATCGGTCGCCTTCTGGCACGCTGAGGCGCAATCGATCGAAGCAGGGTAAAGACCCCGGTGAGGAAAGAAAAAGGGCCCCGTCCGGCAAGCGGACGGGGCCCTTGAGGAAACGAGGTGCCGGGCCGGTTAGGCCTTCTTCAAGCCTTCAGCGACCGCGGCCTGAGCCGCCGCCAAGCGGGCGACGGGCACGCGGAACGGCGAGCACGAGACGTAAGTCAGCCCGAGCTTGTGGCAGAACTTCACCGAATCCGGATCACCGCCGTGTTCGCCGCAGATGCCGAGCTTGATGTCGGGGCGGGATTGGCGGCCCTTCTCGATGGCGATGCGCATGAGCTGGCCGACGCCGGTCTGGTCGATCGAGGCGAACGGGTTCTTCTTGAAGATCTCGGACTCTTGGTAGGCGCCGAGGAACGAGCCGGAGTCGTCGCGCGACATGCCGAGGCAGGTCTGCGTGAGATCGTTCGTACCGAAGCTGAAGAACTCGGCCGTCTGGGCGATCTCGTCGGCGGTCAGCGCGCCGCGCGGGCCCTCGATCATCGTGCCGACCGAATAGGAGAGCTTCACTTTGCGCTCGGCCTGGACGGCCTTGGCGGTGGCGTGGACGAGTTCGACCTGCAGATCGAGTTCCTTCCGGAAGCCGACGAGCGGGATCATGATTTCGGGCTTCGCCTTCACGCCGGCCTTCTGGGCCTCGGCGGCGGCCTCGAACACGGCGCGCGCCTGCATCTCGGTGATTTCCGGATACTTGATCCCGAGGCGGCAGCCGCGGAAGCCGAGCATCGGGTTGAACTCATGCAGCTCGTGCACGCGGTGCATGATCTTGTCGACCGAGATGCCCAGCTTGCGGGCGAGGTCCATCTGCTGCTCCTTGGAGTGGGGCAGGAACTCGTGCAGCGGGGGATCGAGGAAGCGGATCGTGGCCGGGTAGCCCTTGAGTTCCTTGAAGATCCCGAGGAAGTCGCTGCGCTGGTACGGCAGCAGCTTGGCGAGGGCGACCTTGCGGGCCTCGAGGGAGTCCGCGAGGATCATCTGGCGCATCGCATCGATGCGATCGCCCTCGAAGAACATGTGCTCGGTGCGGGTGAGGCCGATGCCGGTGGCGCCGAAGGCGATCGCGTTGCGCGTTTGCTCCGGATTGTCGGCATTGGTCCGCACGTGGAGCCGGGTGGCCTGCGCGCACCACTTCATCAGCTGGGCGTACTGCTTGAACTTCTCCGTGTTCCGCGCGGCTTGGTCGCCGTTGAGCAGACCGGCGATGATTTCGGACGGAGCGGTCTTGATCTGGCCCGCGTAGACGGTGCCGGACGTACCGTCGATCGAGAGGAAATCGCCTTCGGAGAAGGTTTTTCCGGCGATGGTGGCGGTCTTGCGCTCGTAATCGATCGCGACGGCGGCGGCGCCGCACACGCAGACCTTGCCCATTTGGCGGGCGACGAGAGCGGCGTGGGACGACACGCCGCCGCGCGCGGTGAGGATTCCCTCGGCGGCGATCATGCCGCGAAGATCCTCGGGGGAGGTTTCCACGCGGACCAGCAGCACCTTCTCGCCGCGTTCGGCGGCGACGACAGCGCGGTCGGCATTGAAGTAGATCTTGCCGGTCGCGGCACCCGGACCCGCGGGCAGGCCGGTCGCGATGGCGGTCGCCTTGCGGACCTCGCTGGGATCGAAGATCGGCGCGAGGAGCTGTTCCAGCTGGTCCGCCGGATTGCGCAGGATCGCGGTCTTCCAGTCGATCAGCTTCTCCTTCACCATATCGATGGAGAACTTGAGCGCGGCGGCGGCGGTGCGCTTGCCGTTGCGCGTTTGGAGCATGAACAGCTTGCCGTCCTGGATGGTGAATTCCACATCCTGAACGTCCTTGAAGTGCTTTTCGAGGAGCGCGCGGACCTTGAGCAGCTCCGCGTAGGACTTCGGCATCACCGCCTTGAGGTTGATGACGGGTTCCGGCGTGCGGACGCCGGCGACAACGTCTTCGCCCTGGGCGTTGACGAGGAACTCGCCGTAGAACTCGTTCGTGCCGTTGGCCGGATTGCGGGTGAAGGCCACGCCGGAGCCGGAGGTGTCACCGGTGTTGCCGAAGACCATGGCCTGGACATTGACGGCGGTGCCCCACTCGGAGGGGATGTTGTACTTGCGGCGATACACCATCGCGCGGTCGTTCATCCATGAACCGAAGACGGCGCCGGCGGCGCCGCGCAGCTGATCCCAAGGATCGTTCGGGAAGACCTTGCCCGTGCGCTCGCGCACGAGGGCCTTGAAGCGCTTCACCAGTTCCTTCTGGTCGTCGGCGGTGAGCTTGGAGTCCTCGATGTCGGCGTGGTAGCGCTCGTGCTTGAAGGCTTCGATCACGGTCTCGAACGGCTCGTGGTCCTCGCCCTCGCGCTTCTGCACGCCGAGCACCACGTCGCCGTACATCTGGATGAAGCGGCGGTAACAGTCCCAGGCGAAGCGCGGGTTGTTCGTGCTCTTTTCCAGCGCGAGCACGGAATTGTCGTTCAGGCCCAGGTTGAGGATTGTGTCCATCATGCCCGGCATGGAATCGCGCGCGCCGGAGCGGACGGCGACGAGCAGCGGCGTTCCGCTGGTTGCGCCGAACTTCGTGCCCATGATGCGCTCCATGTTGGCGACGCCCGCCTCCATCTGCGCCTGCAGCGCGGCCGGGTAGGTGCGCTTGTTGGCGTAGTAGTAGGTGCACACTTCGGTCGTGATCGTGAAGCCCGGGGGAACCGGGAGACCAATGCGCGTCATCTCAGCGAGATTGGCGCCCTTGCCGCCCAGGAGGTTTTTCATGGTGCCGTCGCCGTCGGCCTTGCCGGCGCCCCACGTGTAAACGTAACGGGGAGCCTTGGCGGCGGAACGCGCAGACTTGGCAGTGGCTTGCTTGCCCTTCGGGGCGGTGGTTTTCGCTTTGGATTTGGCGGCCATAAAGAGAGGAGGATCCGGGTTGCAGCGGACAGCGGAGTGCTGACGCGAAGGCAGTCAGCCAATACCGCGCGGCAGGGGCCTGTCAACGGTGCATGGGCCACGGGCCGCTGCCCAACCCGAGGGTGCGACTAAAGCTAGCTTTCGGAGCAAAATTTCCCATGCTCCGGGGTCCTGTTGTCCTCACGGTGAGCCTCCACGATTCGCATTCTCCTGACACCCCCGCCGCTGGCTCGGAGTCCCCGGACCCTCGAGAAAAGCCGATGGGCTTCTTTGAGCACCTGGAGGAACTGCGCTGGACTCTCGTCAAAAGCGCGATCGCCTTCGTCATCGCCGCCGCTCTGGTCGGTTACTTCCTGAAGGAGTTCAATCACTTGCTTCTGTGGCCGCTGGAGTCAGTCGCGAAGGAATACGGCCAGTTGGGCGTTGAGTTAGGTACCACCTCGATCATGGAGGGGTTCTCGGTGGTGATCCAGATGTGTACCATCGGCGGGCTGCTGGTTGCTGCGCCCGCGATTCTGTTCTTTTTCGGTCAGTTCGTCGCCCCGGCCCTCACGCCGAAGGAATTGCGTCTGATCGTGCCCGTCTGCACCTCGGCGGTGGTGCTGTTTCTGCTCGGTTCGGCGTTCAGCTTCTTCCTGCTCGTCCCTAGCACCATCCGCGTCTCGATCGAGCTTAACCAGCTCTTTGGTTTCGCATTACGTTGGACACCAGGTGCCTACTACAGTCTCCTCACGTGGTTGGTCTTGGGTGTGGGGGCTTCGTTCGAGTTTCCTCTGTTGATCGTGATCGCGGTTTACCTCGGGCTGCTGGAGGTCGCTTCGCTGCGGCGCTACCGCAAGCATGCGCTGATTGGGATTTTCGTGATCGCGGCGATTGTGACACCGACGCCGGATCCGTTTACGCAGACGATGTTCGCGGCTCCGCTCTACATCCTGTACGAGATCGCGATCTTCGCGGGCTCGAGGATCGTGAAGCGCCGGGCCCCGCCGTCTGCCTGATCTTTGTCTGGGTGGCGGTGGGATCGCTGGAAGGCTCCGGAGCGTCCTTCCGGGTTTGGGCCTCCGGGTTACCCGCGGAGCCGGCTGGCGACATCTGGATTCTCCTGCAGGTAGCGGGAGAGTCGTTCGATCGCGCGGAAGGTCTCGCCGCTGACGTGATGCTCGAGGCCCTCGACGTCGTGGGAGATGACGGCTTCGGAGAGGCCGAGTTGGCGCAGAAACGTGGTGAGGAGTTCGTGACGATGGGCGATGCGTGACGCTACCGCCTCGCCGGCGCTGGTCAGCACCATGCCACGGTACTTCTCATGTTTGACCAGCCCTTCGGCGTCGAGGCGCTGGATCATGGTGGTCACGCTGGCCTGGGAGATCTGCAGCTCCGAGGCGATATCGATGACGCGGGCGTAGCCCTTGCGGCGAATGAGTTCGCGGATGCGCTCCAGGTAATCCTCGGCGGCCGCGCTGGTACGGCTTTTGCCGCTGGAGATGGACGTGGGAGCGGGCACGGGGCGGCTGACTGGGGCTGGGGCTGGAGCGGAGCCCGGCGACCGCGCTCAGCCGCGGCGCCCGCGGCGTTGGAAATTGAGGACGGCCCGAAACATTTGCAGCGCGAGCCAGAACACGGCGCTCATGCAGGCTGCGGTGAGTCCCGTCCAGAGCGCGATCATCGACTTGTCGTTGGAGGGGACGTGCGACTTGAGCAGCACGAACATCAGTGCGAAGAACCCGAGGACAAGAACCGCGTCCACCACGAGGGAGACCGGGGAAACGGATTTCTTTTCGGCGGGAGAAGACATGATGGGAGTAGCAAAAAGCGGGCGGGTCGGTGATGTCCACGAATTTCCGCGGGCCTGCCGACTTGGCCCGATCAGAGGGGGGCGGGGTGGAGGGGAAGCCGCACATCGACGGCATCGGCCCCGAGCACGCTCCGAAAGGAAGCCCCGGCCTGCTGAAAGAGTGCGATCATGCCGTGATTTTCGCGCTGCACTTGGGCAACGAGCTCGTTCAGTCCCCGTTTCCGGGCGATGTCGGTCAGCGCGTGGAGGAGCGTTTGGGCCATGCCGAGGCGGCGCTTCGATTCCCTGACGATGAAAGCCATCTCAGCCGCCTTGCCGTCTTCCATGAGAAAATAGCGGCCGATGGCGTCGATGACCTCGGTGCCGTCTGGTCCCGTCGAGCAGATCCCCAAGGCGAGATCTTTGCGCTGATCCACGCCCACCAGTTGTCGCGCGCGAGAAGGTGTCATCTCGCGGAAGAAGTAGCCGTAGCGAAGTCGCACGGTCTCCTCGTTATGGGATTGGAAAAATGTGATCAGCCGGTCCGTGTCCGCGAGCGTCAGCGGGCGCAACCGATGCGGCGCGCCTCCGAAGAGGATGCGCCTCTGCTCCGGCACCTCCGGGCTGAGGGAGCTCCCGGGCCTCGCTCCCACGGGGAGACGTGCATCGGAAGCTCTTGGATTCATGGTCAGCGGAGCGGCGGCTCCTGGTCCGCCGGTTGAGCGAGCTCTTCCTTCCAACTCAGCATCCGTGCCTGTGCTCCGAAATGCTCGGCGCGCGTCTTGTCACCGCGCTCCATCCAGATGCGCGACAGCGTCGTGTTGATGAAAAGGTCCCCCGGCTGGATACGGTGCGCATGGTCTGCGGCGACGAGTGCATCGTCGAGGTGGCGCTGGGAAAAGTGCACCTCGGCGAGTGCGTGCCACGCCTCGAAGGACTCTGGGGCCGCCGCTACGGCTTGCTGGAGTTTGGCGAGCGCCGACTCGTTTTCGCCCAGCGCGAAGTCGGCCGAAGCATCGTCGATCAGGGTTTGAAGTGCGTCGGCTTGCATGGGCGGGTTCGGAGAGAAGCAAATGCCACCGCGACCGAATGGCAAACGCTGACGCGAGCTAGAGGATCAGCATCGCATCTCCGTAGCTGAAGAATCGGTAGCGGGCGGCGATGGCCTCAGCGTAGATTTCCTTCAACCATGCGATGCCATCCTCGGAGCCGGGCGTGAGGAAACTCGAAACGAGACAGAGCAACGTGGAGCGCGGCTGGTGGAAGTTGGTGATGAGGCCGTCCACCCCGCGAAAGGTTGCCGGCGGAAACAGGTAGAGCGACGCTTCACCCAGATGCGACTGCCCGTCCGGACGTGGCGCACCGTGCTCGCGCAGGAAGGCCTCGATCGCCCGGACGCTGGTGGTGCCGACGGCGATCCGGCGCGAGCGGGGCGGTTGATGCTCAAAAATCGCCTGTTGGGTTGAAAAAGGCACCTCGTAGACTTCGCGGTGAATGGAGTGATCCTCGACTGTCTCCGTCGAGATCGGTTTGAAGGTCCCCAGCCCGACGTGGAGCGTCACATCGTGCGTGACGACCCCCAGCGCGGCGAGTTGCCCCAGCAACTCCGGAGTGAAGTGCAGCCCGGCAGTCGGCGCCGCCACCGCGACCTGCCGATCCGTTCGTGCATAGACGGTTTGGTAACGGGCGAGGTCTGCCGAGCGTGCCGCAGCGGGGTCGTCCCGGGCGATGTAGGGGGGGAGCGGTACGTCACCCACCGCGTTGGCGAGGGCGATCACGGAGCGTTGCCCGGCAACGCGGAACTCCACCCGCGCCGCCCCCTCCGCGTCCTTCTCCAAGACCTCCGCCTCGAAGTGTTCACTTTGACCAAATCGCGCCCCGACTGGAAGGCGTTTGCCGGGCCGGAGCAGGCACCACCAGACCTCGGGCTCGCTGGTGGGACGGAGCAGCAGACACTCCACCTTCCCGCCCGAGGCGCGGGTGACGGAAAGCCGCGCGGGCAGCACCGCCGCGTTGTTGCGGAAGAGGGCGTCGCCCGCCCGCAGCAGCGTTGGCAAGTCCGAGAACGTCCGATGGGACAACGTTCGCGAGGCGCGGTCGACCACGAGCAGTCGCGACGCGTCGCGGCGCGCGGTCGGGGTCTGGGCAATGAGTTCGTCGGGCAGCGAGAAATCGAAAAGATCGGTGGAGAGGGGAGGCACGTGAAGACAGGAGACAAAAGGCTTGCGCCGGAGGGAAGGCCGAGTTTGCTCCCTCGATCTCTAGGCCGATGTAGCTCAGTGGTAGAGCAACGCTTTCGTAAAGCGTGGGTCGTCGGTTCAATCCCGACCATCGGCTCCAGTTTTCCGGGAGCACCGGAGAATCCGCAAACGCCTGCGGTTCAGTTGTTACCGATCGCTTCGTCGGTGAGCGGACCTTGGAGGAGTCGGCGAAGTCGGATCTGAGCGACCTCTTGCTTCAGGTGGCGGGTGAACAGGCGGAGGCGTTCGTGGACGCTCAGCGTCTCGAGCAGGCGCTGCTTCAATTCCGCATCTTCGCAGAGATTGAACGCGGCTAGATCGACGTAGGCGTCTGGGTCTTCGACGGTCTTGAGGAAGCGGTGGAAGTCGCCCGGGGAGTCGCCGCTCAATCGTTGCCGGAGTGAGAGGAGGCGGGCCAGACTGGTCTTCAGTTTGAGGTTATCCTCCTCGGGGGCGCCGGGCTGGCTGAGAAGGGGCCGGACCCGGATGGTGCGGTAGGGTTCCTCGCGAAGGATTTCCAGCACCTCGATCCGGGCGAGCCCTTGGAGCAGAAGGTTGGAGGTCCCGTTGTCATTTTCCTGACACGCCCGGACGATTCCCACGGTCGCGACGCGGTGGGTGGGTTCGTAGCCCTGGCCCGCTTCAGCCGGATTGAGTCCGGCTACCGCAAAGAGGCGATGGCTGGCCAAGACCTCCTTGAGCATCAAACGGTACCGCGGTTCGAAGATGTGCAGGGGCAGGAGCGCCTGCGGAAAAAACGCAAGTTTCGGCAGGGTCATCACGGAAAGCTCCGTGGGCACCACAATCTCCATTTCCATGCCGCGAGCCTATGCCGGGATCGTCGGGTAATCAAGGTGCGCCATTCCTTGTGCCATGGCTCGTCTGGAGGAGTCGGTGAGACAGAGTTCGTGTCACAGTGGCGCACTTGAGGAATGATCGGGGTAGTCCTTCCAAGGTCTATAAATTCATAAGTTCATATCGATCATAAACTAAAGTATAAGATTGGGGTCTAGGTATGGGCCCTGCTTTAGGGTTGGCACCATGAGTCGCATTCTTGGCATCGATTTGGGCACGACGAACTCCTGCATGGCTGTGATGGAGGGCGGCGAGCCGGTAGTTATTCCGAACGCGGAGGGGGCACGGACGACCCCTTCGGTGGTTGCGTTCACCAAATCGGGTGAGCGTCTGGTGGGCCAAGCGGCCAAGCGCCAGGCGGTGACCAACCCGAAGAACACGGTTTTCTCCGCCAAGCGCCTGATTGGGCGCAAATTTTCCGAGACGCGGGAAGAGTCGAAGAACTTCCCCTTCAAGGTGACCGAGGGTAAAAACGGCGACGCCTACATCGAGGTGCAGGTCGGCGATAAGACCGAGCAGTTTGCCCCGCAGCAGGTTGCCGCGTTCGTGCTCGGTAAGCTGAAGGCCGATGCCGAAGCGTATCTGGGTGAGAAGATCACCCAGGCAGTGATCACGGTCCCGGCCTATTTCAACGACTCTCAGCGTCAGGCGACCAAGGATGCCGGCAAGATCGCCGGTCTGGATGTCCTGCGCATCATCAACGAGCCGACGGCCGCATCGCTGGCGTATGGCCTCGACAAGAAGAAGGACGAGAAGATTGCGGTCTTCGATCTTGGCGGCGGCACCTTCGACGTGTCCGTCCTCGAGATTGGTGACGGCGTCTTTGAGGTGAAGGCGACCAATGGCGACACCCACTTGGGTGGCGACAACTGGGACGAGGCGCTGATCACGTGGTTGGTTGACGGCTTCCAGAAGGAAAACGGCATCGACCTCCGTAAGGATCCGATGGCGCTCCAGCGTCTGAAGGAAGAGGCGGAGAAGGCGAAGATCGCCCTCTCGTCGGCCCAGACCTACGACGTGAATCTTCCCTTCATCACGGCCGACGCGACTGGTCCGAAGCATCTGAACGTCAGCCTCAGCCGCGCTAAGATGGAGCAGATCTGCGATCGGCTCTTCGAGCGCTGCCTCGCACCGTTCAAGAACTGTCTCAAGGACGCCGCACTCGGCTCCGCGCAGATCGATGAGCTCGTGCTGGTTGGTGGCATGACCCGCATGCCGAAGGTCGTCGAAATCGCCCGTCAGCTCGGTGGCAAGGCCCCGCATCAAGGTGTGAATCCCGATGAGGTCGTGGCCGTCGGTGCCGCGATTCAAGGCGGCGTCCTCAAGGGTGATGTCCGCGATGTTCTGTTGCTCGATGTCACGCCGCTCACGCTGGGCATCGAAACGGCCGGCGGTGTCTCGACCGCGATGATCTCGCGCAACACCACGATTCCGTCGAAGAAGACGCAGGTCTTTTCGACCTACTCGGACAATCAGCCGTCCGTCGAAATCGTCGTGCTGCAGGGCGAGCGCCCGATGTCGCGCGACAACAAGACGCTCGGCACGTTCCGGCTCGATGGGATCCCGCCCGCGCCGCGCGGCGTCCCGCAGGTCGAGGTCACCTTCGACATCGATGCGAACGGCATTCTCCATGTTTCCGCCAAGGACCTCGGCACCGGCAAGGATCAGAAGATCACCATCCAGGGATCGTCCGGCCTTTCCAAGGAAGAGGTCGAACGCATGACCAAGGAAGCGGAGCTCAACGCCGAGGAGGATCGTAAGCGCAAGGAGTCCGTCGAGACCAAGAACCAGCTCGACAGCATGGTCTACCAGCTGGACAAGGCCCTGAAGGATGCCGGAGACAAGGTCCCGGCAGACAAGAAGGCCCCGATCGAGTCCGCCTTGGCTGACGCCAAGAAGGCGCTCGAGTCCAACGACACCGACAATATGAAGGCGTCGATGGAACAACTCTCCAAGGTCGGAGCCGATCTGTACGCCGCCGCCCAAGCTGCGCCCGGTGGCGACAAGACCGCATCGGCCGGCGACGCTTCGACGGGTGCCGAACCCAAGAAGGCGGACCGCAAGTCCGACGTCGTCGACGCAGACTTCGAGGTCGTCGACGAAGACAAGAAGTAACCCTTTCCGACGAAGCTGCGCCTCGAATCCACCGTTCGGTGGGTGCCAAGGCGCTTCGTTGAAAACCCAACCCACCCATCCTAATCCATATGCCTAAAGTAAAGATCAAGCCCATCGGCGATCGAGTGCTCGTGAAGCACCTCGAGGAAAAAGAACAGGTTCGCGGGGGAATCATCATCCCCGACTCCGCGAAGGAAAAGCCCCAAGAGGCCGAAGTCATTGCGCTCGGCACCGGCAAGAAGGACGAGAAGGGTAACTCCGTTCCGTTCGAAGTGAAGGTCGGCGATAAGGTGCTGATCAGCAAGTACGGCGGCACCGAGGTAAAGATCGACAACGAGAAGTTCACGATCGTCCGCGAGGACGACATCCTCGGCGTCGTTGGCTGAGGTCCCTCCCGTTCATCCACCCCCATTCTGAAACACATTTACGACCATGGCTGCTAAACAACTCCTCTTCGACGAAGCCGCCCGGCAGAAAATTCTGCGCGGCGTCGAGCTCCTCTCCCGCGCCGTCAAGGTGACCCTCGGTCCCAAGGGCCGCAATGTCGTCATCGACAAGAAATTCGGGTCTCCGCTCGTGACCAAGGACGGCGTCACCGTCGCCAAGGAAATCGAGCTCTCCGATCCGTACGAGAACATCGGTGCCCAGCTCGTCAAGGAGGTCGCCTCCAAGACAAACGACGCTGCCGGTGACGGTACCACCACCGCCACCGTGCTCGCCGAGGCCGTCTACAAGGAAGGCCTCAAGCATGTCACCGCCGGTGCCAACCCGATCTACCTGAAGCGCGGTATCGACAAGGCCGTCGAGGCCGCCGTCAACGAGCTCGGCCGCATTTCCAAGAAGGTCAATGACCGCGAGGAAATCCGCCAGGTCGCGACGGTCTCCGCCAACTGGGACCAGTCGATCGGCGAGATCATCGCCGATGCCATGGACAAGGTCGGCAAGGACGGCACCATCACCGTTGAAGAGGCCAAGTCCATCGAGACCACCCTCGACGTCGTCGAGGGCATGCAGTTCGACAAGGGCTACCTCTCGCCATACTTCGCGACGAATATGGAGAGTCAGGAAGCCGTCCTCGAGGACGCTTACATTCTCATCCACGAGAAGAAGATCTCCAACCTTCAGGAGTTCCTGCCCATCCTCCAGACGACCGCCAAGACCGGCAAGCCGCTGCTCATCATCGCCGAGGAGGTCGAGGGTGAAGCCCTTGCCGCCCTCGTCGTGAACAAGATCCGTGGCACGCTGAACGTCGCTGCCGTCAAGGCTCCGGGCTTCGGCGATCGCCGCAAGGCCATGCTCGAGGACATCGCGGTCCTCACCGGCGGCAAGCTCCTCAGCGAGGACCTCGGCATCAAGCTCGAGAACGTCACCCTCAGCGACCTCGGCCGCGCCAAGCGCATCGTCGTCGACAAGGAGAACACCACGATCGTCGAGGGTTCTGGCAAGGCTTCGGACATCCAGGGTCGCGTGAAGCAGATCCGCCGTCAGATCGAAGAGACGACGTC
Organism: Opitutaceae bacterium; assembly: GCA_040382075.1. Lineage (GTDB taxonomy): Bacteria > Verrucomicrobiota > Verrucomicrobiia > Opitutales > Opitutaceae > UBA6669. The sequence goes on along the minus strand of JBEIGD010000001.1, from coordinate 140,222 downwards.
CGACTACGATCGCGAGAAGCTCCAGGAGCGCCTCGCGAAGCTGGCCGGCGGCGTTGCCGTGATCAACGTCGGCGCAGCCACGGAAGCCGAGATGAAGGAAAAGAAGATGCGCGTCGAAGACGCCCTCCACGCCACCCGTGCGGCGGTCGAGGAAGGCATCGTTTCCGGCGGTGGCGTGGCGCTCATCCGCACCGCCAAAGCCGTTGATGTCCTCACCGCTACGCTCGAAGGCGACGAGAAGCTCGGCGCCCAGATCGTGCGTCGCGCGATCGAGTCGCCGCTGAAGCAGCTCTGCTTCAATGCGGGCGTCGAGGGTGCCGTGGTCGTCCAGCAGGTCATTTCCAGCAAGGGCAACCAGGGCTACAACGTCGCCACCGGCAACTTCGAGGATCTCGTGAAGGCCGGCGTCGTCGACCCGACGAAGGTCACTCGTACCGCCCTCCAGAACGCGGCTTCGATCGCCGGTCTGCTCCTCACCACCGAGGCCATCATCACCGATGTCCCGGAGAAGAAGGAAGCGGCCCCGGCCCATGGCCACGGTCACGGCGGCGGCGGCATGGATTACTAATCCACGCCGCTTCCAACCGCATTCGTTGTCAAGCCGACCACCTCAGGGTGGTCGGCTTTTTCTTTGGACCGGCTCTGCGCGGAGCCCTTTTGCCCTTTCCATCGTCGTGCTTCCCGGTTTCGGTCGGGCCATGGACGTCGTTTTTCTGGGCACCGGCACCTCTCAGGGTGTGCCGATGATCGCCTGCGACTGCGCGGTGTGCCTCTCCCCGGATTCACGCAATCATCGTACCCGCGCTTCCATCCACGTCGTCATGGATGGACTTCACATCCAGGTCGACGCGGCTCCCGAGTTTCGCCTGCAGTGCCTCCGGGACCGGGTCGACTGGATCGATCTGTTCATCCTGACGCACGGCCACGCGGACCATGTGGCGGGCATGGACGACCTACGACGTTTCTGCGACTTGGTCGGCGGCAATGCGCTCACGGTGCTGTCGAGCGATGAGGGCATGGGCCGGGTGCTGGCCATGTACCCTTACGCGATCATGGATCGACCGATCGTGCGCGGCTACGCGGCCTTCCGCCTGCAGCAGATGCCTTCCGTACTCGATCTCCCGCAAGGGCGAATCCAGTCAACTCTCCTGCCGCATGGCGGCGTGAATACCCTCGGGCTGGTTTTCACCGAGGCCAGTTCGGGGGCGCGGTTCGCCTACTACACCGACTGCAAACGGATTCCCCGTGAGGCGGTCGAGCTCGCACGCGGAGCCGACTTGGTGGTTCTCGATGGACTCCGCCCAGAATTGCATCCCTCCCACATGAACCTCGAGGAGGCCGTCGCCGCAGCCGCAGAGATCGGAGCCAGATCAACCTTGCTCACACACATGACTCATTCTCTGGACCACGCATCCACCTGCTTGAGGCTTCCTCTCGGAATTGCTCTCGCCTATGATGGGCTTCGGATCCGTTTGTCGTAGAGCTATTTAAAGTAAGTAAGGCTAAAAGGTAATAAATCGATTGCCTTAATTCAGATCGGCTTTATCGAGTTAAGGTGATCGGATGAAGCTTTCGAAGAAAGGCGAGTATGCCCTCAGGGCTTTGATCGACCTCGGGATCGCCGCCGAGGTGGGTCGCGACTTGCTTCGCGTCGGGGAGATTGCGGAGAAGGAAAAGATTCCCGCGAAGTTTCTCGAGCAGGTCATGCAGGATTTGCGGAGCGGTGGCTTCATTCGGAGCCAGCGAGGCAAGTTCGGAGGCTATCGCCTGGCGCGGGAGGCCTCGCAGATCCCGATGGGGCAGATCGTGCGCTTGATCGATGGTCCGCTGGCTCCGATTGGGTGCGTCTCGCAGACCGCCTATGAGCGCTGCAGTTGTCCCGATGAGGTGCACTGCGGGCTGCGCATGCTGATGCTGGACGTGCGCAATGCGATCGCTGGGATTCTCGACCGTTACTCCCTGGCTGATGTGGTCGAGGTGACGCTTCGCAAGATGCGGCGTGACGGCATCACCCTGCCGTTTAGCCAGCCGGATCGTCCCGAGACGCGTCGGGGCGCGCGGGGTGCGCCGGGAACGGCCGCGGTGACGCGGCTGCAGCCACTTGACGGTCTCATCCAGAATCTTTTGCCCGATTACACCATCTAAGTCGCCCACCTCAGACCTGCTTACTTATGGCCAGAATCCACAACGACATCACCGAGACGATCGGTAACACGCCCCTTGTTCGTCTGAATCGCACCGCTGCCGCGCACGGTGCCGTGGCGGAGATCCTCCTGAAGCTCGAGTTCTTCAATCCGCTCTCCAGCGTCAAGGACCGCATCGGTGCCGCCATGATCGACGATGCGCTCAAGTCGGGCCGCATAAATCAGAGCACCGTGCTCATCGAACCCACCTCCGGCAACACGGGTATTGCGTTGGCGTTCGTGGCGGCTGCCAAGGGGCTCAAGCTCGTGCTGACGATGCCGGAGACCATGTCGTTGGAGCGGCGCAAGCTCTTGAAGATCCTCGGAGCCCGCGTCGTGTTGACGGAGGGGCCGAAGGGGATGCGGGGCGCCATTGCCAAGGCGGAGGAGCTTCAGGCCAGGATTCCCAACAGCGTCATCCTGCAGCAGTTCACAAACCCCTCGAACCCCGCGGTCCATCGGAGCACGACGGCGGAGGAAATCTGGCGCGACACGGACGGAAAGGTCGACATTGTCGTGTCCGGCATCGGCACGGGAGGCACGATTACCGGCGTCGGTGAAGCGCTCAAGGCGCACAAGCCCACGGTCCGCATCGTCGCGGTGGAACCCGATGCCTCTCCGGTCTTGTCCGGCGGCACGCCTGGCCCCCACAAGCTGCAGGGAATCGGGGCCGGCTTTGTCCCGGGCGTGCTGAATACCAAGGTCTACGACGAGGTCATTCGGGTGAAGGAATCGGATTCCGGTCCCATCTCCAAACAGGTCAACACGCAGGACGGCATTCCGATCGGCATTTCCTCGGGAGCCGCAGTCTGGGCGGCCCTCCAGCTCGCGCAGCGCCCGGAGAACCGCGGTAAACAGATCGTGGTCATCATCCCCTCGAGCAGCGAACGTTACCTATCGACCTGGCTCTTTGCCGACATCAGTGCGGAGAGCGACTCCCTCGACGATCTGGTGCCAGCCGGAAGCTGAGGATTAGCCCCGGAAACACTCTGACCGCCGCCGCGCCGCCCCGGTGCCTGATTTGCCGGGGTGCGTCGGCCGCGCGGTGGCCGGGCAAGCGCGCGATCTTGCTAGGTTCGAGCGGTGCCGTGATTGCGGACCTCGCTGTTGTAGTGCCAGCGATAAAACGCCACGGCCAGAGTGCAGAAGGTGACGAAGAGACCGCCTAGCTTCATGATCACTGCGCCCAAGAGTTGATCTTCCGCCGGCCCGAGTTTCGCAAAGAGCCGCGGCGCGTACTCGTAGGTGGGGTAGAGCACGTCCTGCGAGAACGCGAGGAACGCGAAGAGCGGAGTCATCCCGATCGTCACCGCGATCAGATAGAGAATTTGTACGCCCGGGTTCACCGGTGGCTGGAGCCGCGAGGGTCCCAAGATCGGCCACCAGTAGAAGAGGGCGGCCACGAAAAACATCAGGTGCTCCAAGACATGCACCAGCTTGTCCTGGAGCGCCCAGTCGTAGATTTCCGGAACATGCCACGCGCTGAGCACGCCGATGTAGATCGCGGTGCAGCTCACGGGGTGGAGCAGCTTGCGGAGTAATCCGGGGAAGGGAGCGTGTCGGAAAACGCCGTCCACCAGCCAGACCGGCAGTCCAAGCAGGAAAAAGATCGCGGCAGGATAGATCAGCAGCTGGTGCTGAACCATGTGGGCGCTGAGCAGAAACCGTTCGCCCGCCTGATCGAGCGGAGAGCCCACCGCGAGGTAGAAGATCACCAGCCCGGAGTAGAACATGGCTGCTTCCTTCCGGGGGAACTCCAGCGAGGCGCCCCAGAGTCGCCGACGCCAAGGCCCGCAGGCCATCGCGTAGGCCCAGCCCAGAAAGATCAGCCCTCCGACCAGGTAGGGCTCATTGTGCCAGTGACGCCAGTCGATCATTGGGTCAGGAACCCACGTGAAGCCGGCTGCAAGAGAGCGGGAGGGCCGGCTTGCACCCCAGCCCGCTCGCCTTCCGCCTCAGGCGGAGCCGATCACGCTGCTGACGGTCTGCAGGGCCGCAGCATCGTAGGCGGGACCGACCGGCTTGCTGTCACCGACCGAAAACAGGAAGTACAGCGCCGTCACCGTACCGGTTGCCAGGACGAGACCGATGAAGAACAGAATCGTGCACAGCAGCTTGTCCCACTTCAGGTGCATGAAGATGAAGATCACGAACATGAACTTCACCAAGGAGAGGAGGGTAAGCACGCCGAGCACCACCCCATGCGGCAGAGGGAGATAGATGGCGACGATCTCGATGCCGGTGATGACGGCCAGAAGCATGGCCACCTGCACAAAGATGTGGAATTTGCTCTGGTCGTGCTCATGACCGTGGGAATCGTGCGAGGACGTGGCGGCGAGGGCGCTCATGGCGGCAGGAAAGGGTAAGGGGACGTCAGGCCGGTGAAGGCAGCTCAGATGTACTCCAGGAGGTAGACCACCGGGAAGATGATGATCCAGACGATGTCGACGAAGTGCCAGTAAAGGCCCATGGATTCGACGTCGATGGCATTGCGCTCGCCGAAATCGACCGGGCCCCGGGAGCGGCCCATGAACATGAGTCCGCCGATGCTGGCCGCGAGGCCGATGAGGGGCAAGAGATGGCCGGCGAGGAAGGAACCAACCGAGAACGTCGGCACGTGCATCTGGTGCGCGAAGTCGACGACCACGTAGACGCCAAGGATCACGGCCACCGCGAAGACCAGCAGGTGCACGATGCTCGTGATGAACCAGGGCTGGGACGACTGATCAGCATCCGCCGGCTTGAAGGTACGGATGTACATCAGGATCAGCCAGAGGACTCCGATCGCCACGTGACAGCCGTGCGTGCCGGTGAGCGTGTAGAAGGTGGAGCCGAACAGACTGCTCGAAAGCGTCAGACCCCGGTCGTGTACGAAGTGCTGGAACTCGTAGACTTGGCACGCGAGGAAGATCAGGCCGAAGAAGATCGTGCCGAGGAGGTTGTTCCGCGTGCTGCGCACGTTGCCCTTCTGGATCGCATTCACCGCCAGCGCCATCAGCAGCGACGACATCAGCAGGATGAAGGTCGAGAACGACGTGAGCTCGATCGAGAAGATGGATCGCGGGTCCGGTGAGCCGGCCGGTGGGTGGATCCGATACACGACGTGCATCGAGATCAGGGCACCGAAGAACATGCAGTCGGACGCGAGGAACGTCCACATGAACAGTTTCTTGTTCGGAATGCCGGTCGACGTCGTGGCGTCGTGGTGGTGGTCAATCGCGCCGGAGGCGGAATGGCTGCTCATGGTCGAAAGGGGATCGGGTTGGAGGTACTCGGCCGGCCTCGCTCAGTGATGGGCTTGGCCGTCCTTCGGCTCGATCGGATTGCCATCCTTGTCGAGGTGGAGGTGGTAGCCGCCGGGTCCTTCCCAGGCCCACAGATAAACGGCGACGAAGAGGACTACGCCGCCCGCGATCGCGCCCATGAAGTTGTGATTCGTGAAGAACAGGCCACCGGTCAAGATGGCCATCGCGGCCAGCAAGGGGAACCAGGACTGGCTCGGCATATGGATGCCGCCGTGCGATTCCTCATCGGCTGCGGTCTTCGCCTTCTCGCGCTCAGTCTCGTCGCGGTGGTGCTTCTCGTACCAGAAGGCGTCGCGCGCGTGGACGGTCGGGATCACCGCGAAGTTGTACTCGGGCGGCGGGTTCGGGATGGACCACTCGAGGGTGCGGGCACCCCAAGGATCGCGGCCGACCTTCTCGCCCTTGAAGTAGGTGTAGAGCATCACCAGGAAGTAGACCGCCATGCCGATGCCGAGGATCATGGCGCCCACCGACGCGATGAAGTTGGCGGAGTTCCACCCCATGTTGCCGTCGTAGGTGAAGGTCCGGCGCGGCATGCCGTTCAGCCCGAGGAAGTGCATCGGGAAGAACGTCACGTTGAAGCCCACGAAGATGGCCCAGAAGGAGAACTTGCCCCAAGCTTCGGACACCTTGCGGCCGAAGATGAGCGGGAACCAGTAGTGAATGCCGGCGAGCAGCGCGAAGATCGAGCCGCCGATCAGCACGTAGTGGAAGTGGGCCACCACGAAGTAGCTGTCCTGCTGCTGCGCATCCGCAGGTGCCGCCGAGTGCATGATGCCGGAGAAGCCGCCCATCATGAACATCCAGACGAAGCCGAGTGCGAACATCATCGGCGTCCGCATCTGCAGCTGTCCGTTCCAGAGGGTGCCAATCCAGTTGAAGATCTTCACGCCGGTCGGGACCGCGATGGCCATCGTCGCGATCGAGAAGGCCGCCGTCGCCATCGTTCCCATGCCGGTGGTGAACATGTGGTGGGACCACACGCCGAAACCGAGCAGTCCGATGACCGCTCCCGAGAACACGATGATCGGGTAACCGAAGAGGGGCTTGCGCGAGAAGGTCGGCAGGATCTCGGAGATGATGCCCATCGCCGGGAGAATCAGGATGTACACCTCAGGGTGTCCGAAGATCCAGAAGAGGTGCTGCCAGAGGATCGGCAGACCGCCGTTGGAGACCTCGAAGAAACTCGTTCCGAAGGAACGATCCATCATGAGGGCGATGAGCGCGATCGTGATCGCCGGGAAGGAAAGCACGATCAGGAAGGCCGTGATCAGCGTCATCCACGTGAAGACGGGCAGCCGCATCATCGTCATGCCGGGGGCGCGCATGTTGATGATCGTGACGATGAAGTTGAGCGATCCGACGACCGAGGAGACACCGAGGATCTGCAAGCCCATGACCCAAAGGTCCGTGGACATGTCGGTGGCGAACTGGTTGGAGTATGCCGTGCTGGTGAGCGGGGCGTAGCCGAACCAACCCACGTCCGGGGCGCCGGACTTAACGAACCAGCCGACGTTCAGGATGATGGAGCCGGCAAGGAAGACCCAGAACGCAAACCCGTTCAATCGCGGGAACGCGACGTCGCGGGCCCCGATTTGCAGTGGCATGATGTAATTGAAGAACGCGGCCGACAAAGGCATCACGGCGAGGAAGATCATCGTCGTGGCGTGCATCGTGAAGAGCTCGTTGTAAGTCTGGGCGCTCAGGAACGTGTTGTTCGGCACCGCGAGCTGGATGCGGATCAACAGCGCCTCGAAGCCGCCCACGAGAAAGAAGATCAACGACGACACGCCGTAGAGTAGGCCGACGCGCTTGTGGTCCACCGTGGTGAGCCAGCTCACGAGACCGGTCTTGGCGGTCGGTCGCGTGAAGACGAACGGACGCTTCTCCGCGGCGGCGGTGTCCTTGCCGATGAAATCGGACTTGGTGATGGCTTGCATGGATCGGGTGCTCCTCGAAAGGGATTACTTGAGGCTGTACAGGTAAGCGACGAGCGCACGGGCCTCGTCGTCATTGATCGAAAACTGTTCTTCCCAGGCTCCGGTCTCGCTATTGCGGACCATGTAGCCGCCAAACCACATCTTGTTTCCGGGCTTCACGTTGTTCGGCTCGGTCAACCAGCGGTGCAGATTCTGCTCGGTGTTCTCCAGGAGGCCACCGGCGATGGTGGTGCGCGCACCGATGCGGGTCAGATCCGGTCCGGAGATGCCGGCGCCTTCATGGCCACGCACCGCGTGGCACCCAGCGCACTTCTTTTCGATGAAGAGCTTTCGGCCTTGGGCGATCAGTTCGGGACTTTCGCCGGCGTCGACCTGCTGCTTTTGCTGCCAAGCGGCGAATGGGGCGCGATCGAAACCCTCGCTCCATCCCGGGGAATTGGGGCGCTGCTTCTCGTACTTGTAGGATGCGAACTCGACGCGCGGGGATCCGGCGGCCGGGGTGGCTCCGATCTGCGTACCCGGCACGGTGCGCGCCGGGCTCTTCTGTTGGGCGAGCCACGCGGCAAAATCAGCTTCGGAAAGGGCAATTACGCGGAACCGCATCACGGCATGCGACTCGCCGCAGAATTCGGCGCACTGACCCCAGAAGTAGCCCGGCTCGTCGGCCTTCAGCCAGAGGTGATTTCCACGGTTCGGCATCATGTCCACCTTGCCGGCCAGCTTCGGGACCCAGAACGAATGGATGACGTCGACGGTACGCAGATTCACGCGCACCGGTCGCCCCGCCGGGATCACGAGCTCATTGCCCGACACCAGCGCTCCGCTGCCCTCGATCTGCTCCTTCGGGTACTCAAACTTGAACCACCACTGGTAGCCGGTCGCAGTCACCTCATAGGCATTCGCCCGCTCCGCCTCCGGCACGTCATAGGTAAACCAAATCGCCCGCATCGTCGGAACCGCGATGATCACCAAGGCTCCGATCGACAGGACAATCAGCCCAATTTCGATCAGGGGGTTGCCGTGGCTCTGCTCGGGCGGGGGTTGATTGTTGGAATCGCTCGATCGGATCCGGAAACGCAACGTCGCATAGGCCAAGACGGCGGCGACCAGGACGAAGAGGACCATCGACACCCACAGCGTGACGTAGAACACGTCGAGCTGGGTCTTGGCCACGGGACCATGGGTCTCGAACGTGGACTGATGCCCGGAGGTCCAGCCGCCGGTGAGCAGCGGGAGAAGGCCCACGAGGACCAAGGAACGGGCGCGCGAAAACGCCGTGCGGAGGGTGAGGGTGAGGGTCATGTCGCCAAAAGGTAAACGCGGAGGCCGGAAAGCCGCCGCGCTTCGGACGAGCGTCCGCATCGCGAGGGTCGTTTCAAGCCAGATCCTCCAGTAGTCTTCATTCAGCCTGCCAAACCGCAACGAATAGCTTTCAGGCCTTACACCCGGGGCCCAAGTATTAGTCGTGCGAGACGCTGACGAACGAATGCCTGATGATCAGGGGTGGGGAACTCGCACGCAATAATGGCATTCATTTGCTAAACGAATGAATTTGCAAAGGATGCCCGATGGACAATGTGGGGAAGCGGTTCGCGTGATTCTTGCGCAGCCGACTCGGGCGCAGGCGGGAGCGGCGACGAAACGAACGGCAGCGCGAAGAGGACTCCCCCTTGCCTTAGCCGCGAGGAGCAAAGGGTGGCCCGGTTTTCCGATTGCGATTTGAGAGGCCGGGTCAACGCTGCCGGCGCGCGTGCATGCCGTGTCGTCCTCCGCTTTTTCCGCGAAAGGTCTGTTCCTTGATCGGGACGGGACCTTGATCGAGCATGTTCCTTATCTACATGATCCTGATCATGTTAAACTGATTCCGGGCGTTCGGGAGGCGCTGCTTCAAGCGCGTGGGGCGGGTTTTCGCCTGTATCTTTTCACGAATCAATCGGGGGTGGGGCGCGGGATGTTTCCTCTCGCAGCCGTGCACGCGGTCAACCAACGGATGGAATGCTTGCTCGGGTTCGCGGAGTCGGTGTTTGCGGAGATCTGCATTGCGCCGGAGGCGCCGGACCAACCTTCGGCTTACCGTAAGCCGTCACCGCGTTTCATTGAGGAAATGATTGCTAGAGACAGACTTGAAAAAAAGGGCTCCTGGATGATCGGCGATGCCCCATCCGATTGGGAGGCGGGTTGGCGGGCCGGAATCAACGCGGGCGCCGTGGGTCTCACGGGGGCCGAGGACCCAGCCTGGGGGGCGATGCGATCGCGGTGGACGCTGGCTTCGGCGCCGACGCTCGCGGGTCTCATGCCGACCCTCTTGCGGGCTGTGTAGCTGGGTGGTTCTCCCTAGGAGGGCTGGGCTAGGGGAGTTTTCGGTCGTGGAAATACCTAAATCGGGCCCGCGGTGCGTCCGATTGCCCAAGGAGGCCGCAGAGTAGCCATCCCGTCTGGAGGGATCGGCCGCTTTCTCGTCACGCCTGCCCCCCCCGATGCCGACTCCCCCACCGCGTTTCAGTGATGCCGAAATCATGCGTCGGATCGACGCCTGTCCTAAGCTTGCCTCTCTGCAGAGCATCAATCGCGCGCTCGCTGGTCTCGTGAGCGCGGAGCAGAGCTTCAACTCGCAGATCGCGGAGATCATCCGCCGCGATCCTTCGCTGACGGCACGCCTGCTTCGCATGGTGAACAGCGTTTACTTTGGGCTGAGCGCGAAGGTGAACAACATCGAGGAGGCCGTCTTCTACTTGGGCCTGCGACAAATTCGAGAGCTCTCGATGGCGACGCCGGTGATCGAGGAACTGGAGCGGCTCACGGATACGGGGCCCCGGCTGCCGTGGCGGGACCTTTGGAAGCACTCGATCGGATCAGCGATCATGACGCGGGAAATTCTCGCGACGACAACCCTGCTCGTCGACGACGATACGGACTACATCATTGGTCTGCTGCACAACGTGGGCAAGGTCGTCCTGGCGACGGCGTTTCCCGAGGAGTTCAGCCGGATCGTGCAGCAGTCGTTTGGGTCCGCGACCGAGGTCTGCCAAGCGGAGCGGGAGTTGATCGGCTGGGACCATGCGCGGATTGGCGGCGTCTACCTGCAGCGACACCAACTCGCGGGGGAGATCACGGATGCGGTCTTGTACCACCACGCCCCCGAGATGGCTCCGCAGCACGGCTTCTATGCCGCCGCGGTCCAGATCGCGGATCAACTGGTTCGCTACGCCGGCATTCCGGGCGGTTTCGAAAAAGTGGAACCGATCGCCTACGACTCGTGGCTGAATCTTCCCGGATGGCGCATCCTCTTCGGCGACGGCGAACGAGAGACCCGTCTCGCCCGCGCCGCGCTGGCGAACAGCGTCCAGCGCCTCCCCACGGTCCTCAACGGGCTGGTGTGAGCGCGTCTGGGCCTCTTTCCCGTCGTGCAGCAATCCATGGCACCGTCTCCGACAGTTTCCGCGGAAGGTGCACTGGTGTTGCTCGATTCGCGGCGGCGGATTCGGCGGATTTCGCCGGGGGCCGCCGCGCTGCTGGACCGCTCGCCGGGAACGTTGCTCGGTTTGGACTGGCGACCGGCCGATTTTCTGAGCGGGCGCGAGTTGAGCTGTCACGAAGAGCAACTCCGCGGCTCGGTGTCCCGGGATGATCTTCATCTGGTTTTCTTGAGGCCCTTGCGGACCAACGCCGAGCCGGCGCGGAGCGTCGCGTCGCTGGCGGCGTGGTCGGACTCCGCGGAACTGGCTCTCTTGCGCTCCCCGGACGGTCGCGTCATCGAGGTCAATCAAGCGTTGGCGCGAAAGTTCGCGCTGCCGGCCCCCGAGTGGCGTGGCCGCGAGGTGTCCTCCCTCGTTCACCCGGAGGATCTGCCGGTCTGGAATGAGGCTCAGCAGCGTCTCCAGCGTCCGCCCTACCGTCTCGCCCACGAGAGCCGATGGTTGACGGCGCAGGGCTGGCGCTGGCTGGCGTGGGAGGAGGCAGCGATTCTGGATGAGGAGGACCGGGTGACCGGCCTGCGGGGCGTCGGACGCGACGTCACCAAGCACCGTCTCGCCGAGGAACACTTCCAGAAGCTGGCTCGCGCGGTGGATCAGGCACCGCTTGCCGTGGTGATCACGATGCCGGATGGGCGGGTGCAGTACGTGAATCCGCGATTCACGGAGGTGACGGGCTTTACGCTGGAGGAAATCTTTGAGCGTGGGATTGATGTGCTGCGTTCGGGCTTCGCGACCGAGGATGAGTGGCAGCAGTTCTGGAGCACCGTGCAGGCGGGGCAGACTTGGCGGGGCGAGGTGTGCGCCCGCTACAAGACCGGGCAGCCAGTCTGGGAGCTCGTTCGAGTTTCGCCCATCCGCAACCATGCGGACGAGATCACGCACCTGCTCTGCCTCCGCGAGGATATCACCGAACGCAAGCGCCTCGAAGAGCAGCTGCGTCAGTCGCAAAAGATGGAGAGCCTGGGCACCTTGGCGGGTGGCATTGCGCATGACTTCAACAACCTGCTCGCGATCATTGACGGATTCGCGGACCTCGCGGCTGTGCGTGTCTCGGCTGATCTCGAGTCGAGCCGTTACCTTCGCGAGGTCCAGGCCGCCTCCCAGCGAGCGAGTGGCCTGGTGCGTCGCATTCTGACCTTCAGCCGCAAGGCGGAGATCAGTTTCCGGCCGGTTACGGTGAATCGGCTCATCCTGGAGCTCGGGAGGCTGTTCTCCGAGACCTTCCCGCGGACCATCGTCTTCGAGTACCGGCTCGATGAAACGCTACCCACGCTCTCGGCGGACCCAAATCAGCTGCAGCAGATCCTGCTCAACCTGTGCGTCAATGCCCGTGACGCGATGCGGGAGGGCGGACGGATCACGCTGGTCACCGGTCGACGGTCCGGAGAGCAACTGGTCCGACTGGGAGCGGAGCCGTCCACGGAGTACATCATGATCCGGGTGTCGGATACGGGGTGTGGGATGACGGAGTGGGTCCGGTCACGGATTTTTGAACCTTTCTTCACGACTAAGCACGACTCCGGGGGGACGGGGCTCGGGCTGTCTGTGGTCTACGGCGCAGTCGTGCACCACCGAGGCCTAATGGACGTGGAGAGTCAGGAAGGGGTGGGTACGACGTTCTCCGTTTTTCTGCCGATGACGGAACGCGAGGCAGCGGACAGTTCGACCGAGGGTGGCGGGGTGGCGGAGATCCCGGCTGGCACCGAGTCGGTTCTGGTGATCGAGGACGAACTGGCGCTGCGTACTCTCTTGCGGGTGTCGCTGGAGGCGAAGGGGTACCGGGTCCGGACGGTTGCCGACGGTGGAGAGGCGCTGGAGCTCCTGCTCGGGGATCCAGGTCGGATTGATGCGGTGGTCTTGGACCTCAATTTACCCCGGGTTTCGGGCGTGGAAGTGTATCCGACCATTCGCCGCTTGGTTCCCGACGCTGCCGTCCTTGTCCTCAGTGGCAACGTGTCGGCGGAGGCCCGGGCGGAGCTGGAATCATCCGGCCGTCCCGTGTTTTTATCCAAGCCCTGCCGCCTCGGCGAGCTGGGCCGGCAGCTCCGGCGGGCGCTGGATGGCCGCCGGCCGGGGCGGGGACTGGCCCCGTAAGGGAGGAGGGAGGGGTGTCGGTCCCACTCTTCTCGCCCTCGACAAGTGCTTAATCAGTCGCACGGCTGGTCGATGTAATCATCGTGATTCTGAACCCTCGTGCGCCCCGTTGCGGCTTCTGCGGCATCGTTGCCTTCGCGTCGGCCTTGGCTGTCGAGGGATCTACTGCGGGAGGGCCGGCCCGGTGACCTCCTTCGAGCGCATCCGTTACTCGCTTTCGCACACCGGGCCTTTGGACGCTGAGGAGGGGCCGGAGTCTCCGACAGGCGAAGTCCTGAGCGACGCGCAGATCTTGGCGCCCGTTTCCCGGCGCGGTGACGCGTGGATGCGACTCTTCCTCGGGTTCCATGCGGTGTTGGCGTTGGCGCTGGCGGCGGTCCAGCACACATGGGTGGAAGCGATCGTGATGATCGCCTTGGCCGTGGTGATCTTCTGGTTGCCTGCCCAGCGGAATCCGGGGTCGTTCCTGGCCCGGGCGGGAGCAGGCATCGCGCTGCAGCTGTTTGCGGCCCTCCATGTTTACCAGGTGCCGTCCCTGCCGGAGCTCCATTTCCTCTTCCTCACCAGTGCCGCCATGCTGGTCATCTATGCGGATTGGAAGAGCCTCTGGCCCGCCGCTTCGCTGGCGCTGGCCGCCCATGTGGCGGTGATTGCGTGGCCCGCGGGCGGCCTCGCGGTGGCACTGTTCCGTGGAGTCGAGCCATCGATCGCGGGCGTCGTCACGCACGCGGCGGGCATGGGGCTGCAGTTCATCTTGGTGGGAATCTGGGCGTTCCTCGCCCATCGCCACTTCATCGCGGAGCAGCGCGCCCGGCAGCGCTTGGACCAGCAGCGCCTGGAGCTCACGGAGCAGTTGACTCGCGTCCAGCAGTCCGAGCAGCTCCTGCAACGGAGCGGGCAGGTTCTGCTGGAAACGCAGGGCAAGATGGCCCGGGAGATCCGTGAGCGTCGTTACGCCGAGGAAGTGCTCCTGCAGGCCAAGAGCGATCTCGAGGCGGCGAACCGTCAGCTTCAGGATTCGATCGCTCGCGCCAATGAGCTCGCGCTCTCCGCGGAGGTCGCCAACCAGGCGAAGAGCGCGTTTCTCGCGGTCATGAGCCATGAGATTCGCACGCCACTGAACGGCGTGATTGGCATGACGGACCTCATGCTCGAGGGTGAATTGAACGAGCAGCAGCGCGATGGTCTGGAGACCATTCGTTCCTCGGGGACGGGTTTGCTGGTCATTCTGAATGACGTGCTCGACTTCTCGAAGATTGAGTCGGGTCGACTCGATTTGGAAGGCGTTCCGTTCGACCTTAATCGCTGCCTCGAGGAGGTAATCGCGTTGTTCGCCGGTCCCGCATCCGCCAAAGAGCTTCGTCTCTCCGTGCGCGTCGCTGCCGACGTGCCAGGGCGCATCCGGGGAGATGCGAACCGGCTCCGTCAGATCATCTCGAACCTCCTGAGCAACGCCGTGAAGTTCACGGAGCGTGGCGAGATCTCGGTCGAGGTGTCGCGGCAGTGGATCGGTTCGGATACGAAGGACGTCGCGCGAATTCAGTTCTCGGTGCGCGACACCGGGCCGGGGCTTGCTCCGGATGCGCAGGGGCTGCTCTTTCAGCCGTTCACGCAGGCGGATGCCTCCACCTCCCGGAAGTTCGGCGGCACCGGTCTTGGACTCGCGATCTGCCGCCGCCTGGCCCAGCTCATGGGGGGCGACGCCTGGTTGGAAAGTACGCTTGGCCGCGGCTCCACGTTCTCCTTCTCGATTCTCGCCGACGTCGTCAGCGATGAGGCGTTCGCGGAGTCCCTCGCCGTTGTTCCGGTGGCACCGCAACCCAGTAAGGCGGTAGCGCCACTCGCGGCGAGCGGTCACGCTCTCCGGATCCTGCTTGTGGAAGACAACGCCGTGAATCAAAAAGTGGCGCTGACGATGCTCAGCCGTCTTGGGTACGTCGCTGATGTCGCGTACCATGGGGGCGAAGGGCTTGCCGCGGTCCGGGACAAGGATTACGACATCGTGCTCATGGATTGGCACATGCCGGAAATGAACGGTCTTGAGGCCACCATCGCGATCCGGCGTGAGGTGCCGCCAGGCCGGCAACCATGGATCATTGGACTCACCGCGAATGCGATGATCGGTGACCGCGAGAAGTGTCTGCAGGCCGGCATGGATGACTACATGACCAAGCCGTTGCGACGGGAGGAACTCGTGGCTGCGCTTGAGCGGGCGGGTTCCCATCGCGAATCCACGCCCCCGTCGCTGGCCGCGTTTGACGGCTCGGCGGCGCGTTGAGGTCGCCCGCGTGGGTGGGCGGATTGCTTTTCGGCGTGCCAACCTCGCTCCGCCCTGTAACGGTCCGGGGTCATCATGAACCCCGAGTCGACACCGACGGTACGCTCTCACTACAAGAAGACTTGGCAGAACCTGGCCCTGGGTTCGGAGGGCGCGGTGATTTACGTCTCCGGCTACGACGACGAGGACCAGCTGCACGCGACGATGGAGGATACTTTGGGAATCCTCCGGCAGACCGTGGGCATCCGACCCGATGATGTCTTTCTGGAGATCGGCTGCGGTGTGGGGCGGGTGGGCCGTGGACTCGCGCCATTCGTCCGGGAATGGATCGGGTGCGATGTTTCGAGCGAGATGATCCGGCAGGCGCGGCGCAAGACGCTCGGCTTGGAGAACGTGCGCTTCGTCGAGGTGTCGGGCTACGATCTGCAGCCGGTGCCGGACAATTCGGTGGATGTCGTCTACACGACCGTCGTCTTCATGCATCTGGACGAGTGGGATCGTTACAACTACTGCCTGGAAGCGTTCCGCGTGCTGAAGCCGGGTGGGCGCTTCTACTGTGACAATGCGAACATCGCTTCGGATGAGGGCTGGGAAATGTTTGAGAGCGTCCGCACGCGATTCCCATCAGCGGAGCGTCCGCCGCAGTCGTCGAAGTGTTCCAGCGTGCCCGAAATCGAGACCTTCCTGCGCCGGGCGGGTTTTGTGGACCGGCGCGTCGCGACCCGTCCCATGTGGGTCTACGGCTGGGGAACCAAGCCCGGTGCGTTCTGAGCTGGCGCCACCGGCAGCGGTGCAGCGTTCGTCTTCGTCGCTTCAAGCGCCGCCTTGCGCTGGGCCTCCTCGTAGGCCTTGCGCTGCTGCATGCCGATCTCGAGCAGGTCGCTGACGAGCATCCGCGCTTCGCGCTCGGCTTCAGCTGGCGTTGACGGGGGCGGTAGCGGGACGACCGGTGCGATGGGAACGGTGGCCGCACTGGTCCCTGAGCTGGCGACCACCACGGGTTGCTTCATCACGAGACGCTTCGTCTCGCCGCGAACCTTCAGAATGGCGGCGTCCTGACGACGGTCGTAGTCGACCGCCTCGACGTCATTCTCGGACTTGCCGACCCCGATCCAGAAGCTCTTCTTTGCCTGGGTGTCGGTGAGGTTCAGGAGAACCGTCTGGCCCGTCACGATCACGCCGGTGAATTCGAGGGAGTCCTTGGCGGCCGCCGAGGCGACGGGTCCGGAAGGGTCCCCGGGTGGTGGTAGAAACGGCGACGGGTGGAGCCGGGAATCGCTGGCGGAGGCGCTGGCGATGACCGCAAGGAACACGGCGAACATCCCGAAGCGACGCGGGCGCGCCTCCCCTCGCGGGCGGGTGGCGTGGGGAGGGCGACGGCCCGGGTGCACGATCAGCGGGACAGGGGAGGCGGCGGCTTGATCTGGCCGGCCTGAGCCTGCTTGAGCAGATTTTGGGCGTTGTCCGGCTGCTCCGCGTCGAAGAAACCGGTCAGCTGGCGAAGACGCGTCGGATGGCGCATCTTGCGCAGCGCCTTTGCTTCGATTTGACGGATGCGCTCGCGCGTCACCTTGAACTGCTTTCCGACCTCCTCGAGCGTGCGACTGTAGCCGTCGACGAGACCAAAGCGGAGCGAGAGCACGCGGCGCTCACGCTCGGTGAGCGAATCGAGCACATCGATGATCTTTTCCCGCAGCAGGGAGAAAGCCGTCATGTCGTACGGATTCTCCGCGCTCTTGTCCTCGATGAAATCTCCGAAGCTGGTGTCGTCCCCATCGCCGACGGGCGACTGCAGCGAGATGGGCTGTTGCGCCATCTTCATGATCTGCTGCACGCGCTCGACCGGCAGGTTCATCTCATCGGCCACTTCGTCGGGAGTCGGCTCGTGGCCGTACTCCTGCAGCAGCTGCTTCTGGACCTGCATCACCTTGTTCAGCGTCTCGATCATGTGGACCGGGATGCGGATGGTGCGGGCTTGGTCGGCGATGGACCGGGTGATGGCTTGGCGGATCCACCACGTGGCGTAAGTGGAGAACTTGTAGCCGCGGCGGTACTCGAACTTCTCGACCGCCTTCATCAGGCCCATGTTGCCCTCCTGAATCAGGTCGAGGAAGGACAGGCCGCGGTTCGTGTATTTCTTGGCGATGGAGATCACGAGGCGGAGGTTGGCCTCGACCATTTCCGTCTTGGCTTGGTGCGCCTCGCGCACGTGTACGTTGGTGCGGTTCACCACGTCCAACAGGGCCTGCGCCGCGATGCGCTGGCTCGCCTCGATCGTCTTGAAACGGGCGTGGATCACTTTCGTGTCGATCGCGGCGTCCTTCTTGGTCCGCGGATGCTTGGCGCGCTCAAGCAGCGCGTTCAGTTCCTGAATCTCCGTCAGGACCGGACGGATACCCTCCAGGTACTCTTCGTAAACCTTCAGCTTGAAGAAGAACTTCGAGAAATTCGCCCGCAGCCCGGACTCGCGCTTGCGATGCTTCGCGAGGATGCGCTTGCGATCGGCGTCGTTGCGCGCAGCGAGGAACTCCGCCCACGACTCCGCAACGGCGGTCTCATTCTTTTCCGTGAGCTCAACCAGCTTGGGCAGGCCCTTGAAATAGGCGTCCCGGCTCTCGATTTTCTTGTCGATGACGATCCGGTCAAAGCGTTCCTCGCGATTCAGCAGCTTCGACCCAAGAGACACGATGTGGCGGGCGACGATCGATGCCTCGAACAAGACCTCCTGCGCCTTCAACTCGGCGGTCTCGATGCGCTTGGAAATCTCGACTTCCTGCTCCCGCGTCAGCAGCGGGACCTGGCCCATCTGCTTGAGGTACATCCGGACCGGATCGTCCAGGATGTCGTTCTGGGATGTGCGGGTCTCTTCCTCTTCCGCCTCTTCCTGACGCTGCTTGAACGACTCGACCTCCTCGGACTCGATGATCTCGATGTCGAGGTTCTGCAGGATCGAGAGGACGTTATCGATTTCGTCCTGATTCTCGACGGAGTCAGGCAGCGCTTCGTTGATGTCGTCGAAGGTCAGGTATCCCTGTTCCTTCGACTGCCGGATGAGGTGGCGGATCTTTTCGTTGATTCCGCCGGGCGCTCCTTCGGGAAGGCCGTTCGCGGGGGATTTGGCGAGGACCTCCTCAACGGCCTCGGACTGATCATCGACGGTGACGGACTTTGCTTTACTGCTGCGAGCCATGGATTAAGAAAAGGAGAGGAGCGATCAACCTAGTCAACAGGAGCGAGCACGATCGGCGTGCGGAGCTGTCGCTGAAGTTCGGACCGGCGTTTCAGGAGAGAAATTGCGTCGAGCGTACTGTCCGCAGGGAGATTGGCTAAATCAAGGTCGATTTTCCTCAGCTCCGGCTCCAAGGCCCGGGAGCGCAAGCGAAGCAAGCCCTCTTGCAGCGCTTTTGCTGGATCGTCGAGTTCAGGAGTGTCGAAGGCCAAGGAAGCGACCAGAGCTTTCTCTTCGGCGGACTCAAGGAGCATATCGAGGTGATCCCGTCCTGGCCAGTTGTCCTGGTCGAATTCCGCCAAAAAACGGTTGAGGAGGGCACCGGCGGGGTGGCTCAGGTCGATCCAGTGATGTGGAAACGCGTTCGCGAGTGCCTTCCCGAATCTTTCCCAATGCAGCAGAAGCAGGAGAAGGTCCTGCTCCGCGGCGATGCTGCGGGTGTCGGGTGGGGTGGCGGGGCGCGGAGGCAGGTCGTTGGCGGCGGGGCGCACCGCGGCGCGCGCGCCCTCCTGGGCTTGGAGTCGCTCGTTCGCGCGTGCGAAGTCCTTCTGCAGAGCCGCGAGGGGGATCCGGAGGTGAGCGGCGGCCTCGGCGAGGAACTGGGACCGAGCCACCTCGGATTCCGCGGCGCCGATGATGCGCTGCAGTTCGGTGGCCACGCGGGTTTTTTCCTCGGGTGACGCGGACTCCGCGTGGGGGAGGAGGGAGCGGCAGGCGAAGCCGATGGCCGACAAGGCTTGGCGGCGGAGTTGTTCGTAGCCCTCGGGCCCTTTCTCGAGCAGCAGGAGATCGGGATCGATCTTCCCGGCCGGATCGTTGGCACCGAGGATGCGCACCTCCAGACCCGCCCGCAAGGCCAGCGGAATCAGCCGTAGTGCCGCCTTTTGGCCGGCGGAGTCGCCGTCGAACAGGCACTCCACCCGCGTCTGGTAGCGGCGCAGGAGCGCGAGTTGACCGTCCGTGATGGAGGTACCTTGGGGAGCCACCGCCGACTTCAAACCCACGCTCCAGCATCGGATCGCATCCAGCTGACCCTCGACGAGGATGAAGGGCTGGTTCTCCTTGCCCGCGGCCTCCCGCGCGCGGTCGAGGTTGAAGAGCAGATTGCCCTTGGTGAAGATCGGGGTTTCCGGCGAGTTGACGTACTTTGCCTCCTTGGCGGGATCGTCCTCGGGCGTCAGCTGGGTCTGGCGGGCGGTAAAGGCGACGACCCGGCCTTGGTGATCACGGATCGGGATCATCAGCCGACCGCGGAAGCGGGGGCGGAGTGAGCCAAGCCCGAGCGGCACGCCCTCTCGGACGAAGAAGAGCCCGCACTGACGAATTGCGTCCTCGGAATAGCGTTTGCGCAGGAGCGCCGCCGCCAAGCCGCCGTCGTTGGGCTCCGCAGCTCCAATGCGGAACTCGTCGGCGATCGCGGCCGTGAACTGGCGCGATGTCACCCAGTAGTTCCGCATGAACTCGCCGCTTTCGGTCCGGCCACGGAACACTTGGAAGAAGTGTTCGGTCGCCTGCTCGTGCAGGTCGAAGAGTTCCTGTCGGAGGGAGCGTTCCTCCGCCGTGGGGCCGGAGCCCTCCTCGTATTCGATCACGACGCCGAAACGTTTGCCCAAGGTCTCCACGGCCTCCGTGAAGGACAATTGCTCCGTTTCGCGCACGAAGGTGATCGCGTCGCCCGCCTTGCCGCAACCGAAGCACTTGTAGAAACCCTTGTCCGGATCGACGTGGAAGGACGGCGTCTTCTCGCCGTGAAAGGGGCAAAGACCCTTGTAGCGCGCCCCGGCCTTGCGCAGCGCGACCGCGCGGGAAATGACATCCACCAAGTTCACCCGCAACTTCAGGTCGCGGACGCAGGTGGGTTTGATGGCGGGCATGGCGGGAGGGACCGGAGATGGCCGTTCCGCGCATCGGCGGCTTCGGGCAAAAATCCTGAGAAATGGACTTTCGGGGCAGGGCCGGGTGTGTCAAGTGTCGCACCTGCTGGTGTTCGATGGGAACCTCCGTCCGGGCGCTGCGACTCACTCTTCATGATCGTGCTTTCTTCTCTTCTTCGCGCCCGCTGGGGAGCTTGGGTGGCTGTTCTCGTCTGGGCGTGCGCCGCCTCGAGTGCCGAGGCCCAGGAGGCGGCGGCGCGGCCCGGCACGGGGCTTCCTCCTCCCGCCCCCTTGCTCCCCGTCTGGGAAACGAGCCTGCAGAATTTTGACCAGCCGATCTACGAGCGTGAGGTGGAGCGCCTGATCGTGCAATTCGAGGCCTCGACCGGTCGCCCGCTGCGGCCGGGCGTGAAGCGCAAGGTCGGGCTCAAGGTGTACGCCGATTCCGGAGCGGGTCTCTCCACGCCGCATGCGCTGGTCCACGCCGTGATCGCGGCCCTCGAGCGGCGCGGATTTTCCAAGGCCGATATCTTCCTCGTGGGTCTCAACCAACTGCGGCTGCGCATCACGGGTTTCCTGCCTTCCTTGGTCACTGGCCAGTCCGCGTACGAAGGTCACCCGGTCTTCGTGCTCGAGTCGGGCCGTTTCTTCGATCCGGTCTGGTTCTACGACAGCCCGTTGCCCACGCGCTTTGATCCGATTCTCGCCGACAAGCAGATCGAGGGCGTCCCGGGCGACTCGACGCTTGAGCAGGACCGCAAGAGCTTCCTCGCGACTCCCCTCTTCCTCGAGGCCGACTTCTGGATCAACCTGCCGGTCTACACCGATCACCCCATCCTCGGGGTGAACGGAGCCTTGGTGAACGCGACGCTCTGGAATGCGTCGAACACCGCTCGCTTCTTCCGCTCCCCGGCCAACGCGCCGGCGGCGGTGGCGGAGATGAGCGCGATTCCTGAGTTGCGCGCGACGTGGGCCTTCACGATCGCCACGCTCGAGCGCTACCAGTTCATCGGTGGTCCGTTCTTCAATTCGCTGTACACCGTGTCCGAGCCCCGTCTCTGGCTGAGCGCCGATCCGGTCGCGATGGACACCCTCGCCTTGCGAAAGATCAATTACTGGCGCAAGCGGACGGGGTTCCAGCCGGTGGCCGACGAGATCCGCACCCTGGAGTTCGCCGAGACCTTGGCGGTGGGTACGGCGCGGTCGCTCGATACGCGTTTGGTCCGGCTGAATGATTGATCCGGCGCACGCCGGAAAAAAACCCCTTGCACCGCCTCCCGATCAGACCGATTTTTGCGTCATGCTGGCAGTCGTGAACACGTCCGCTGATTACTTCCCCATCCTGGTCCAGGCGATCTTGGCTGCCGCGTTGGCGGCTGGCATCATCGGGGTCAGCCATCTCTTGGGGCAGCGGGCGCGGGGGGGGGCGATCAAGGACAGCGCGTACGAGTGCGGCGTGAAACCCGAGGGAATGGCGCACACGCGTTTCTCGGTGAAGTTCTACGTCACCGCGATGCTCTTCATCCTGTTCGACATCGAGGTCGTCTTCCTCATTCCGTGGACGTTCGTGTACCGTGAGTTTCTCGCGGCCGGGATCCCGATCTTGGCACCGATCGGCTTCTTCCTCTTCGTGCTCGTGCTGGGTCTCGTCTACGAGATCAAGAAGGGTGCCCTGGAATGGGAGAAGTGATGGGAGTGCGCGGACTGAGCCTCCTTTCGGTGCGGCTGGCTCGCGCGGGTGAGGTGTTGCTGTGAGACTGGATCGAATCATCGCCCGCAGTCGCCTGGTTGAGCTCAAGAGCACCGATCTGAAGGGGGCGCTGGAGGAGCTTCTCGCGGTGTCGGTGGAAAAGTTTCCCGACCTTCGGCCCGAAGCCTTGCTGCGCAGTCTGCTGCAGCGGGAGAGTACGATGACCACCTATTTGGGGCGTGGGGTGTCGCTGCCCCACGTGCGCGTGCGCATGTCTCGGCCCTACGTGGTGGCGATTGGCCGAAGCCGCCTCGGGATCCGCCACGACGGTGTCGCGGGCGATGAGCGCGTGCATTTCATCGTCATGCTCCTCGCTGGCGAGAAGGCGGGCAGCTATCTTCAGGTCCTCGCTTCGCTGGCGCGACTGCTGAAGGAGCCGGAGTTCATCGACGGTCTGTTGCTCGCGTCGGATCTCAATGTGCTCTACGACCGGCTCCTGGCGGGCTTCGGGGGCATTGCGGGTCGCCCGCTCCAGGCGCAGCAGAATCGGATCAATCGCTTGATGCTCCGGGAGGCGGAGCGAGTCACCAAGGGCGCCGGCTGCAGCGCACTCATGGTGTTTGGCGATACGTTCGTAGGCGGCATCGAGGCGCGGTCGCTGCAGACCAAGCTCAAGACGATCCTCGTCACCCGCAACGTGATCGATGCGGGCGACGATCAGAACGAGTTCGCGGAGACGGTGCAGGTGCGATCGTTTTCCAACCGCCGGCTCGCCCAGTTGCGCAGCGCCGTGCTGGTGGCCCTCACGCGCGGGGTGATTTCGTTCAATGATCGGATCTGCTGCATCGGCGGTATCACCGGCAGCAACCAGTTCGATACGGTGGTGGTCGTGGATGTGGAGAGGGAGTTCCAGACGCTGCTGACCGGGCATGCCGACCTTCTGCCTCCGGATGTGAAGCCCGAGGTGCTCGAGCGGGTCATCGCCGTGGCGACTGAGCTGTCCGTCGAGGGACGGGAGGGTCGTCCGGTGGGCTGCCTCTTCGTGGTGGGTGACACTCCCCGCGTGGAGCGCCTGATCAAGCCCCTCGTGCTGAACCCGTTCTTCGGTTACAAGGAGGAGGATCGAAACATCCTCAATCCGTTCATGGACGAAACCGTGAAGGAGTTCTCATCGATCGATGGGGCGTTCATCATCCGGGGCGACGGCGTGTTGCTGTCGGCGGGCAGCTTGGTGCAAGCCACCGACGTGGAGCACACTCTGCCCAGCGGTCTGGGCAGCCGGCACGCGGCGGCAGCGGCGATCAGCGCGGCGACGGACTGCATCTCAATCGTGGTCTCCTCCAGCTCGGGGCAGGTCACGCTTTTCCGCCGGGGCGAGATGCTATCGCTCACGGACCGGGCATTGGTGGCGGGTTAGGCCCCGGCGCCGATCGTTGCGCTTTTGTGGTTGCGGGCCGGGGAGGGGTCGGTTTTGCTCTCCGATTCAACCGTTTTACCATCATGCACGAAGTCGTCACCCTGGAATGCACTGAGGCCCGCAAAGAGGGCAAGCCGGTCTCGCGCTACCTCACCACGCGCAATAAGAAGACCGTGACCGAGCGCATTGAGAAGAAGAAGTACAACCCCTTCCTCAAGCGCCACACGGTTCACAAGGAAATCAAGTAAGCCGCCGAGTGGAGGGCTCCCCTCCGCTTCGGATGCAGCAAAGGCCGAGCTTTCCAGCTCGGCCTTTTGCTTTTCCCCGTTGGGGGGCCGACCACCGCTGTCGGCATCTTGCCCTTCACCGGGGGGAAGGATTGCCCTCTGCCGGAGGCGTCGCTCCGGCCGCGTGGGCCCGGCGGGCCGCCCGCCACTTCTCCCGGTGCCGGCGAATCCAGTCCAGCAGAGCCCGTTCAAAGCCGATGTCATAACCGAGGCGCTCGGACTCCAGCCACTTGTGGCGGAGAATTTCTTCCCGCTCCGCGAGGAACTCTTGGTAGAGTGAGGACTGGCGCATCAGGTCCTCGGATCCGGTGCCCATCTCCGGCGGGTGAGACTCCGGTTTCATCGCGTTTCTCCGGTCCGGGACATTGGATCGTCCTGCCTCCCCACCGGCATGAAACCACCCTCAGGGTCGCGAGAACGGCGGCCACTCGGCGAAAAGGGAAGGCTGCGGAAAAGAACGAGGTCCATTCAACAGGTTTTCCCTGTCCTGCCGCGCCCGAGACGTCCTGTCAATTCGCGGCCGGAGGCGGTCGAGTCATCTTTTCGGTGACTCGGCGGAGGATGTCTTCCGCAATCTCGCGAAAAGTAACGCTGGCGGAGGAGTCCGGCTGGCTCACCACGAGGGGCTTCCCGGAGTCGCCTCCCGCTCGGATTTGCGGCACGAGAGGGACTTGCCCGAGAAGGACTGTGCCGAGGGAGTCGGCGGTCTTGGCCCCGCCGCCCGAACCAAAGAGCGCATGGCGCGCTCCGCTCGGATCCTCGAACCAGCTCATGTTCTCCGCCACGCCGAGCAACGGCACGTTCACCTTCTGGAACATCAGTCCGCCCTTCCGGGCCACATTGGTTGAGGCTGGCTGAGGGGTCGTCACGATCACGGCTCCATCCAGCGGCAGGGTCTGGACGAGCGAAAGTTGCGCATCTCCCGTTCCCGGAGGAAGATCGATCAGAAGAATGTCCAGATCGCCCCAGCGGACGTTCTGCACGAATTGCTGGATCGTCTTCATGATCATCGGCCCGCGCCAGACCACCGGCGTGTTGTCGTCCACGAGGAAGCCCATGCTCATGACCTTCACTCCGTGCGCTTCCAAGGGCACGAGCGTCTCGCCGTCCAGCTCGGGACGGCCTTGCAGGCCCATCATCAGCGGGACGCTGGGTCCGTAGATGTCGCAATCCATCAAGCCCACCCGCCCTGGCCTGCCTTGGGCGGTGAGCACTTGGGCCAGCGCGCACGCCAGATTGACCGCAAACGTACTCTTGCCCACCCCGCCTTTGCCCGAAGCGATCGCGACGGAGTGCCGAATGCTGCGCGGCGCCGCGCCCGTGCCGGCTTGGTTGGCGCCCGGCGGCGTGGAGGACGGCGCCCGAACCGGCTGCACCGCGATATCGATGATGATGTCCTTCACCCCGGGAATCGTCCGCAGGCACTTTTCGACCTCCGTCTTGACAGTCAGCGGCGTCTTCGGGTCGGGAGTGCTGAGCAGGAGGCTGACCTTGACCGTGCCATCGATCCACGCGGCGGACCGCACCAGTCCGAAGGACACGATGTCCCGGCTGAATCCCGGGTACTTCACTTGCTTCAGATGTTCCTTGATGGCGTCGGGTGACACGGTGGATGAAATGCGTGAACGGAAGGTTTTGACGTTGTTAACCGGGCGTCGCCTGTAAATAGAAATGCCTCGGCCGCTTACTGTGTTCCAAGATTACGTTTCATGCAAAACTCGCCGCGTCTTTTCCTCCTGCTGTTTGTCCTGAGTTTGCCGGCACTCGCGCTCCGCGCTCAGGTGCGCGATCTCGGTGACGTCTCGATCAAGATCGATGCGAAGACGATTGCGGTCACGGTGTCCGGAGCGACTCCGGAGCTGGATCAACTGGCGAATGTGGCGTTCAACGCCCACGGTCGTTTCCGTCGGGTCTCGAGTGGCGGTGCGTTCGACATCCGCTTCGCCCCGGCCGCCGGTGGGCAGGTGGAAGCGCAGATCCGCAAGGGAGGGGCCGTGGTGGCCACCCAGGCGTTTTCCGGCAGTTCATCGCGGCAGGCTTTGTTCCGCGCGGCCGACTTTGCCGTCGAGCGGGTCAGCGGGTTGAAGGGTTTCTTCGCGAGCAAGCTCGCCTTCATTGTCGAGCGCGGTGGCAAGATGGAGGTCCATACGGGCGATCTGTTCTTCGGCGAGGTGCGTCAGATCACGCGCGACAATTCCCAAGCGTTGAAACCGCGTTGGTCGCCCGACGGTCGAAAACTGCTCTACACGAGTTTTTTCAAGAACGGCTTTCCGGACATCTACCAGATCGACTTGAGCAGCCTGCAGCGCACGGCGTTCGTGACCTTCCGCGGAACGAACAGCAGCGCGCGCTTCAGCCCGAACGGGCAGCAGGTGGCGATGGTGTTGAGCGGGGAGGGCAACCCCGAGATTTACGTGAGCACCGCGCAAGGCCGCCAGGTGGCCCGGCGCACGCGCACGGCCGCGGTCGAGGCTTCGCCGTGTTTCTCCCCGGATGGTTCCCAGCTGGTCTATACGTCGGACGCCGCAGGCGGCCCGCAGCTGTACCTCATGCCCGCCGGCGGAGGCCAATCGCGCCGACTCGCCACCAATATCAGCGGCTACTGCGCCGAGCCGGATTGGAGCCGGGGTAACCCCAATCTCATTGCCTTCACCGTGCGCGTTGGCCGCGGCTATCAGATTGCCGTCCATGATCTGAGCGGTCGGACGCCGACCCGGATTGTTTCCAAGGCCCCGGGCGACGCGATCGAGCCGGTCTGGCTGGCCGATGGCCGCCATCTGATTTACACGCAGCGCTCCCCGAATGCGCGGCGGCTCTTCATCCTCGATACGGAGACGAGTCGCGCGACCGCGATCAGCGCGGCCGGCGTGCAGGTCTCCGAGGCCAGTGTGCACGGTCCCTGAGCGGGACCGTCCCGCCGGGGCGGCTCAGGAGCGAATCTCCCCGGCTTCCTCGTAAACGCCGAGGTGCCGGAGGCGTTCGTACCGGAGGTCAACCAGCTTCTCGGGCTTGATCGCGCGCAGGTCGTTGAGGTGCTTCTGCAGCGTGTAGCCCAAAGCCGCCGCGGCCTGCTTGGGGTCGTTGTGCGCGCCGCCGAACGGCTCGGCGACAACTTCGTCGACGATGCCGAACTGCTCGAGGTGCTGCGCGGTGATCTTCATCGCCTCCGCCGCCTTCGGTGCCGCCGCCGCATCCTTCCAGAGGATCGCCGCGCAGCCTTCCGGTGAGATCACCGAGTAGTAACTGTTTTCGAAAATCAGCACCCGGTCGGTCACGCCGATGCCGAGGGCGCCACCGGATCCACCTTCACCCACGACCACCGCAATCGAGGGAACCCGGAGAAGCGCCATCTCGCGCAGGTTCACGGCGATCGCTTCCGAGACGTGGCGTTCCTCAGAGCTGAGGCCAGGGTAGGCACCCGGGGTGTCAATGAACGTCAGCACCGGCAGCCCGAACTTCTCCGCCGTCTTCATCAGGCGCAGCGCTTTCCGGTAGCCTTCCGGCTGCGGCATGCCGAAGTTGCGCGCCACCTTTTCCTTCGTGTCTCGCCCTTTGTGCTGGGCGATGATCATCACGGCGTGCCCGTGAAAGAAGGCCGTCCCGCCCACCAGCGCACGGTCATCCTTGAACTGACGATCACCGTGCATTTCCCGGAAGTCCTCACAGATCGCTTCCACGTAATCCAAGGCGTACGGCCGCTTGGGATGGCGCGCGATCTGCACCCGCTGCCACGGGGTCAGGTTCGAATAGATCTCACGCTGCGTTGCCGCGATCTTGCGCTGAATCGCCGCCACTTCCGACGTGACGTCCAAGTTACTCTCCAGCGACTGCTGTTTGAGTTGATCCAGCTGGGCGCGAAGCTCCCGAAGGGGCTTCTCGAACTCCAGCGTGTACGTCGGCTTATCCATCTCTTCACCGTAGCGACGGCCGAAAAGCTCTGTCAACGCACTCGCTGGCCTACGATGGGTTCAAGCGCCATTCAGTTGTATCACGCTGCCGGCAGGTCGAGCATCGCACGGTAAAGTTGTTGTGCTCGCTCGAGTTGCGTACGCGCCAGCCACTCGTCTTTGCGGTGCGCTTGAGCGAGATCTCCGGGACCGATGACCACGACCTGAGCGCCTACCGCGGCATAGTGACTCGCATCCGTTGCATAGGGCGCGCCCACGGCCGAGGCATCGAGCCCGAGCGCCTCAAGCGCAGGAGACATCCAGGGGTGGAGGCGAGCGGAGTTCTCCGGGGGCAGGGGTGGAGCGAGGTACTCATCGTCGTGCTCGACGTCCAGGCCTTCCAAAGCGTGCCGACGCTCCTCAAGCACCTGCGCAAGCGTCTCGCCGGGCACCAGCCGCCGGTCGCAGAGAATTTCGCACCGGTCAGGAATGATGTTCTGGGCGGAGCCTCCGCGAATGACGTTGATGCTCGCCGCCGCACGGCCCGTCAGCGCGAACTCGCGGTTCGCGCGTGGGATCATCCGTTCCTCCAGCGCTGCGATCACGCTCATCATCGCACGAATCGCCGAGCGACCTTTCGTCGGGTCCGCCGAATGCGCGGCCACGCCCCGCGTCACGCTACGCCAGCGGAACGCTCCGTTGTGCGCCACCACGGGTCTCAGTTGGGTGGGCTCACCGACAATCACGCCGCGTAGCGGAGCGTAGCGCGAGAGATCATCGCGGGCGAACGCCTGCGCGCCGATCATGCCGGCCTCCTCGTCCACCACGAAGGCAATCGCCGCGTTTCGCACGCGCCCCGGCGTCGCCGCCCACGCCTGCAAGGCCCAGAGCATCGCCGCGCCGGACCCTTTGGTGTCACACGCTCCCCGTCCAAAGAGGCGCCCGTCCGACTCCGTGAGCGTCAACGGGGGCACCACCATTCCGGCATGACTCACCGTGTCGAGGTGACTCTCGAAGATCAGCCACTCGGCCCCGGCGATCTCCGGGGCGGACACGATCAGATTGAAGGCCCCGTCGGCATCGACCGGGCTTCGGCGTGTCTCAAGGCCCCACGCCTGCGCGAGAACTTCAAGATGGGCGGCCAGCACGCCTTCTCCACCCGCGGGACCACCGTAGCGCGGGTTGACGGTCTCGATCGCAACCATCTGCGCGAGCAGTTCCTGACAACTCCGAGGGACAGTGGGCGAGGGCATGGGGAAATCAATCTAGCTCAGCCACCGGTCACGGTTGGCCAGAATGAACGCATCGTCGATCAATTCCGGGTAGGCCTGCGACACCCGAGTCAGTTCCTCCGCCTGACCGGGCGAAAGGGTTTCCGCAGGATTGAGACATCGAATCGTTTCCACTAAGCCTTGACGCCGAAGCACCTCCAGAATGCCCGGAATGCACCCGTGGAAGCGGTTGGCCGCATCAAACAGGGCCGCATTCATGTCCGTGACGGCCACCGCCCGGTCCAGCCACTGCGCCGCCAGCGTCGAGCCGCGATTCACGGCCTGGATCTCCGCCATCAACCGCACCGCCGCGTGGGTCCAAACCCCCCAATGGCCCAAGAGTCCACCGACGATGCGGCAGGTCCGCGGGCCGTTCGGCGTGGCAAAGGTGAAGGGGGTCAGCAAATCCGCCACGATCGTGTCGTCGTTGCCGGTGTAGAGCGCGAGATCGGTCCGTCCGGATAGCGCCAAGGCACGCACCACGTCGATCGTCTGGTAGCGGTTGAAGGGGGCGATCTTGATCGCGACGACTTCAGGAATCTCCACGAAACGCCGCCAGAAGGCGTGACTCAGCACCCGTCCGCCCACGGCGGGCTGCAGGTAGAAACCGACGACCGGAATGGTCCGCGCCACGGTGGCGACGTGCTCAATGATCGCCGTCTCCGGCTCTTCGCGGAAGGCCGCCATGCTGACGAGGCCGGCGTGGTAGCCGAGGCTGCGGGCTAACTCGGCCTCGGCGACCGCCTGCGCGGTCTTGCCGCAGATCCCGGCGATCATCGCCACCTCACGACCCCCCGCGGCTTGGTGCTCTCGCTGGGTGTTCGCTGCGAGTTCCAAGACCGGACGGAAGAGCCCGTGGGCCGGGTCGCGGATCTCGAACTGGGTGGAGTGCACGCCTACGGCCAAGCCGCCTACGCCGGAGTCGAGATAGTAGCGGGTCAGGGCGCGTTGATGACGCTCGGAAAAGCGACTGCGCCCATCCAGGGCGAGGGGGTGGGCCGGGATGACGTGCCCGGCGAGGAGATGAGAGCGAAGGTCCATGATCAGAATTTTCCGCTGCGGGCTTCGAAGTGCGTGGGTTTGCCCAGCAACCGTCCGCCGGCGGAAAGGTGATCCACAATGAGGTCCATCATCTGGTCAACGCTGATGGTCGGCGGACCGAAGAGCGCGATGGAGCGACTCGCGTCGGCGAGCCAGGCCGTGGGGGCCTCTTGGCCGACGACGCGGGCCTCGCGGCCGAAGCGACGGCCGAAGTCGTGGGCGACCTCGCGGATCGAAAGCTTCTCCGGCCCCGTGATGTTCAGGCGGCTCGCCGGACTTGCGGTGTGGCCCAGGCACTGGATCGCGCGCGCGCAGGCATCACCCTGCCAGATGCAGTTGAACCAGCCCATCGTCGCATCCACCGGCTCGCCCGCGGCCACGCGCTGCGCGATGTCGACCAAGACGCCGTAACGGAGCTCCACGGCGTAGTTGAGCCGGTACATCAATTGCGGAGTCTGATGAACCTTGGAATAGTAACTGAACACGCGCTCACGTCCCACGCAGGTGCTCGCGTACTCACCGAGGAAGGCCAGTTCCTCGTCTTCGTTCGAGCCGTGCCCTTCCACGGAAGCAAAGGGGTAGACGCACCCGGTCGAAAACACCACGATGCGCGAGTTGCGGTAATGCTGCGCCACCAGCGACGGAACCACGGTGTTCTGGATCCAGGTGGCTTCCGGGGCAGAGGAGGTGCCGAACTTCTGGCCCGCGAGGTACAGGACGTTGGGCACCAGGGGCAGCTTCGCCACTTGAGCTGCATCCGCGAGGTCGCAGGACAGCGTCTGCACTCCGAAGGACTCCAGTTCCTGACGCGCCTCGGGCCGACTGAAGCGCGACACGCCGAGCACGCGCGCCTCCTTGCGGCCCGCCTCATCCAGGGCCCGACGCAACATCACGGCCGTCGTGGTGCCCATCTTGCCGCCGACTCCAAGTACGACGAAATCGCCGGGGAGGTTTTTGACCGCCTCCGTGGCGCCTGGCGTGGGGCGGGAGAGCAGTGCCTCGATCTCATGGTCCGTCTTCGGCATAGGCGCCATGTTCAGGCTCAACCGGTGCCTTCGTCAACCGGAGCTTGTCAGGGATTTCGATGCGCACAGAGTAAGGGTTACTGCGCCGCCATGCGGTGAATTTTCATGACCGTCCTCGATGCCCACACCCACCCGCATTTCCGCGAACATCAGGCGGGTCGCGCGGCGGCGGATGTGTTCCTGCGCGAGGCGCGGCGTCACGGCATCGAACATGTGGTGGCGCTGGGTGACGTGCTGGCGTTTGGGCGGAGTCCCAACGCCGACCAACTGCGCTCCATCAATGACGACACCCTCTGGCTGGTGAAGCGTCATCCCCAACAGGTCACGGGATTCTGCTATCTGAATCCGACGCTGGGCGAGCGCTCCGTGTGGCAGGAGGTGGAGCGATGCGTGGCGGTCCCCGGCATCCGTGGCCTGAAGCTGGAGGTGGCCAACAACGCGCGCGATGCCTGCATGCGTCCCGTGATGAAGGCGGCCGAGCGCTACGGTCTGGTCGTGCTGCAGCACGCTTGGAGCATGACGAAGATCAAGCAGCGGAGTTTTCACACGGATCCGGAGGATGCGGTGCTGCTGGCCCGCCGATTCCCGAACGTTCGTGTGATCATGGCCCACCTCACGGGGTGTGGGGTTCGCGGCGTGCTGGCGGCGCGGGGCTGCGATAATCTGGTCGTCGACACCTCGGGTGCCGCTCCGGAGGCCGGCATCGTCGCGTATGCGGTCGAAAAGCTCGGGGTGCATCGCGTGATTTACGGCTCCGACGCGCCGATCCGCGACTTCGCCGTGGCGATCGCCCGCATCACCGGGGCGGGACTGGGGCGCGACGCGGAGCGCCGGATTCTCCGCGATAACGCCCGCGAACTCCTGCGCTTGCCATGAACGCTTTCGACGCCCTAACCTGGCTCGGTCACTGGCCCTTCGCGTTTCTGGCCGAGCGCAAGGCGGCGGATCTCGCGCGGCATCTTCGGGCCCATGGCATCGTGCGCGCCTTGGTCTCGCCGCTGGACGCCGTCTTCGCGCCGGAGCCGGGACCGGCCAACCGGGCGCTCTTCCGCGCGGTGCGCGGCGTGGCCGCCTTGGAGCCAGTGCCGGTGATCAATCCGGCGCTGCCCGATTGGCGGGATCAGTTGCAGGACTGCCTCGATCACGCCCCGGTGCGTTTGGTGCGAGTCCTGCCGTCGTATCACCGCGTCGCGCTGACTGGGCCCGCGATGGCTGAGCTCGTGGCCGCGTGCCGCCAGCGGGGCGTGAAGCTGGCGATTCAAGCGCGGTTGATTGACGAGCGCCACGAGCATCACGCCGTCTCGATCCGTCCACCCAAGGTGGCGGCGCTGGCGCGCTTTCTCGACGCGTTCCCGAATGAGCCGGTGTTGCTTTCGGGGTTGCTGCGCACCGAGGCGGCGACGCTGGCGGCGGGCCGCCCGCACGTGAGGGTGGACCTGGCGTTCGTCGAGTGGCTGGACACCCTCCGGACCACCCTGGCGGCGGTGCCCGCCCGGCAGGTGGTGTTCGCGTCGCATACGCCCTTCCTTGAGACGGCGGCAGCACCGGCGAAGTTCGCCCGCACTCGCATCACCCCGGCGACGCAGCGCGCGCTGCTCACGGGCAACCTCGAACGCTTTCTCTCGGCATGACCACGTCCCCATCCCCGATCGTCGATGAACCGGTTCCCCGCCCACGTCGCTGGGGTGATGCGGAGTTGCGTCGCCTCGCGGAGATGGTGGGTCAGGACTCCCTGTTCTATTGGAAGGGACCCCAGACGACGGCGCTCACGCGCGAGTTTCAGTCGCATTACCCGCTGCGTCACGTGTTTCCGACCTCGTCGGGATCCGCCGCGCTGCACGTGGCCGTGGCCGCGTTGCGATTGCAGCCCGGTGATGAAGTCATCGTGCCGCCGATCACCGACATGGGTTCGGTCATCGGCATCCTCTACCAGCAGGGGGTACCGGTCTTCGTCGATGTGGATCCGCGCACGTACAATCTCGATCCAGCCGCCGTCGCTCGGGCGATCACGCCGCGCACGCGTGCGATCATGCCGGTGCACCTCGCGGGCAATCCCTGCGACGTGGCGGCGCTCGTCGCTCTCGCGCGTCCGCGCGGCATCGCGGTGATCGAGGATTGCGCCCAGGCCTGGGGGGCGCGCCTGGCCGAGCGACCCGTCGGGCTGGAGGGGGATCTGGCGTGTTACTCGTTCAACGACTTCAAACACGTGAGCTGCGGGGACGGTGGCATCGTCGCGACGAACGATGAAGCCCGTGGCACGGGTCTTTCGAAGTGGGGCGACAAGTGCTACGACCGCGTCGGGGGCGGCCGTGAGCCGGCGGAGCTGGCACCGAATTACCGCATGAGCGAGCCTCAGGCGGCGGTCGCCGCCGCCCAGCTCACCAAACTCAACGCGCTGGTGGCGACGCGCCATCGCTTGGGCACGCGGCTGACCTCCGCGCTGCGAAGCGTTGCGGGGGTGCTTCCGCCGGAGACGCTACCGGGTGCGTACCACTCGTACTGGTTTTACTTCCTTCGACTCGAGCTGGGCCGTTTCGGCGTGGGTCGCGATGCGTTCGCTGCGGCACTGCGGGCGGAGGGCGTGGCGGCGGGCGCGGGCTACATTGTTGCGCCTGTCTACCGCTACCCCGTTTTCCAAAATCATAACTTCTTCGGCGGTCACTGGCCGGTCCGCGATAGTGGTCTGACGCAGATGGATTACCGCTCCGTTGAGTGCCCGACCGCCGAAGCCATCTTGCGCGATGGCATCACGCTGCCCATCAACGAGGCCATGACCGATGGCTACATCGATAAGGTAGCCCGGGCCATCGATGCCGTGGCGAAACGGTTCCGGAAAGACTGAGCCTTGCCGCGAGTGGGGGCGCGGGCACCGGCCCCGCGACTCGCTGGCTACGCCTTCGCCGCGGACGTCGCGAGCCGTAGGCTGGCTGCGATGTGATCGACGTCGTCGTCGGTGAAACGCCAGCCGATCGGCAGCGCGACGAAACGCGTCGTCAGGTCCTCGGTCCCAGGAAAATCCTCCGCGCCGTAGCCTGCGGCCGGCCATGGCGCGAGGTCGCGGAAGGGCGACACCGCCGGGTGCGCGGTCTGGCCCGACTTGACGTAATCCCGATGGTACTGGGGATAGGTGCCCGTCCGCTTCTGGCACCAGACGCCTTCCGCATCAAGCCGCTCCCGAAGGTGGGTCGCGGCGTCGGCGGAGGACGCGTAGCCGTAGAGCTCGAACCCAAAGTCACCGTCCGGATCGGCCAGGGGTCGCCAGGAAAAGCCGTCCAGCGAGCCCGCCTTCGTCACCAGGCGGGTCTTCAACCGCCGGCAGTGATCGCGGATGCGGTCGAGCTTGCGCAGCTGCGCCAGCGCCACGGCGGCCGTCAGCTCCGACATGCGGGACTGTCCGCCGGCGAATGCCGCCTCCCGGGCCGGGGTGATCTGGGTGTGGTGGGGACGGTACTGACCGAGGTCGCTCAGCCGCACCGCGCGTTCGTAGAGCCGGAGATCCCGGGTGGCGACCAGACCGCCTTCACCCGCCGTCATGGGCTTGTTGTGCTGGAAACTGTAGATCGCCGCGTCTCCCCACGAGCCCAACGGACGCCCTCGGTAGGTTGCGCCGGGAGCCTCGGCGCAGTCCTCGATGACGAACAGTCCGCGCCGGTGCGCGGCGTGGAGGATCGGCTCCAAGTCGGCCGCTGCGCCCTGATAGTGGACGACGAGGATCGCGCGGGTGCGCGGGGTGGCCTTGCGGGCGATCTCCTGCGGATCGAGGCAGAGCGACGCGTCGACTTCCGCGAGCACGGGCCGCGCCCCGGTCCGCACCACGGCCGTGAAGCAGGAGATCCAGCTCCACGCGGGCACGATCACCTCGTCACCGGGTCCGACGCCCGCGGCGGCGAGGGCGATCTCCAGCGCGGCCGTGCCACTGGTGACCCCGAGCACGTAGGGAACGCTGAAACGCGCCGCCGCCTCCCGCTCCAACGTTGCGACCATCGGCGGAGGATTGGCGGGGTCGTTCCCGTAGTAGCGGAAGAGCTCACCGCGCCGCAGGACGTCGAGCACGAGCGCCTCTTCCTCCGCGCCAATCGCGGCGGATCCGAGGCCGAGCGGGGGACGCGGACGCGGGGAACTCATGACGCCGCCGTTTCCGGACCTTTCCCCGGTAGTTGCACGACCAAATCGCGGGACGAAAGAACGAAACCGAACTCCACCGAGACACGCCAGAGCGCCTGCTGCTTCTCCCGCTCTTCCCGCGCGGTCTCCCGGTTCTCGACCGCGGTGACGGCATCCTCGAGGACGGAGCAGATCACGCCGTGCCGCGCCATGTCGACCATGCCCCCCGGTGACATGAGGAGACACCAGTTGATCGCAAAGCCGGCGTAAATGAGGTGATTGATCCCGTGGGCGCGGCAAAGGGCGGCGAGCTGGTTCGCATCCTCGGCGATGCCTTCGTCGCCGATCGGCCGTGCCGCCGGGGCGAAGTCGAGCTTCTGAAAACCCGCCGTGATGTCGCCCTGGTTGTGCTGCCCGGGGCAAACTTGATTGCGGCGCACGGTTCGGAGCGCCTCGTGCACTGGGTCGGGCGTTACCTGCGCGTGGACGGGCGACGGACCGGCGAGCGCGCGCGCGCGCTGGAAGCCGGGCAGGTGTGAATAGTAGTCGTGACCGCCCCCCACCACATGAAACAGCGGCAGCGACGAACGACGGACACTCTCCAGCAGCGGCGGAAAGACCTCCCGCAGGATCCGCTCGGCCCGGCCGTAGTATTCGACCGCGCGCCGCCAGCCCGGGTACTCGTGCGGTTGGCCGCAGTCCCACGCGTGCATCACCACGACGGCGGTGTGTTCCAGCGAAACATCGATCTCGCCCGACTTCCAGCCACCGTAGGCCTCCGCCGGCACCTCCCGGGAGAGGTCGGCGTCGAACTGCTGGTACAGTCGGGTGGGAAGACGGAGGACGCGACTCATGGGCTGGGCGGCGGGAGGTGAGCGCGCGCCGCGACCTTGCGCAGGGCGAGACCGATGGCGATCAAGAGCAGTCCGGCGATGAGGTTGCGGCTGGCGGGCGCGAGCGCGGATCCGGGCAGGAACGTGCACAGCGAGAGCACGGCGCCCAGGACGAGGGTCATGGTGCCGATGATGCCGTAGACCGCGAGACCCGCGTGCGAAGCCGCCGGCGCATCCGGCACCGGGGTGCGGAGATCGGTGTCGAGACGCTCGACCTCGGCATTGCGCGGATCATTCGGACGATACCAGCGCGCCGAGACGGCGAACACGATGGTCGCCACGACGGCTTCGCTGAGGACGTTGCGCGCCAGCGGATTCGATTCCCAGACGCCCAGCATCATCAGGGTGATCGCGACCACCAACGCGGCAGAGCAGGAGGCGATGCCCGACCACCACGGGGTTCGGCGGAAGACCATGCCCAAGGCCACCGGCATCATGAAGGCCGCCATCAGCGAGTAGTATTGGAGGGCGAACTCAAAGGCGCCGCCGAAGCGCGGGATGTACAGCGCCACGGCAATGCCCAGCGCGCCGACGATGAACATCGTGGCCTG
This sequence comes from Opitutaceae bacterium, assembly GCA_040382075.1. Lineage (GTDB taxonomy): Bacteria > Verrucomicrobiota > Verrucomicrobiia > Opitutales > Opitutaceae > UBA6669. The sequence continues at coordinate 103,677 of JBEIGD010000001.1, read as the reverse complement.
GGCGACGCGGAGTTGCCGGCGGTCCGACGGTTCTCCGCCGCGCCAGCGCCGGTGCAGGGGCACGTAGATGTCGCGCGTCGTGGTCGCGGACAGCCAGTTGAACGCATCGTTGGCCTGACCCAGCGTGGCGGAGAGCACCGCGGAGACGACGAAGCCGATCAGGCCGTGCGGCAGGAGCAGCAGCGCGAGCGAGACATAGGAGGCCTCGGCCGGTTCCTTGAGGGTGGGCCAGATCGAGCCGATGTCCGGAAAGATCACGCGCGCCGCCATCACTGGCAGGATCCAGAGAAGCGGTCCGACGAAGGACAGCACGGCGCAGAGGAGCGCCATCTTTCGCGCCCCACGCTCGTCGGGCACCGAGTAGTAGCGCTGGGCGAGATGCCAGGCCACGTTGTAGCCGAGCAGGCAGTTGATCGCGTACCCGAGGAGGAACCACGGATCGGCCGATGTCCCTTGAAGCGAGAAGTAGCCTTCTGGAACTTCATCGAACAGTCGTTGCACCCCCGCTGACCAGCCTCCCTCGCCGCCGAGGTGCAGGTACGAGACCGGAAAGATGATCACCGTCATCACCACGATGATCACGGACTGCACCGCATCCGAGAGCACCGCGGCCCAGAGGCCGCCGATCACGGTGTAGAGTACCATCACGGTGCCGACGATGAGGATGGAGACCTGCAGTCCGCTCAACTCGACGCCCCCGAGGTTGAACATGCGTCCGCCGAAACCGAGCGCGGTCGAGACGAAGATGCACAGGATGTACAGGCCTTGCCCAATTCCGACCACCTGCGGGACGATCGCAGTCACGGAGTAGAAGTAGGTCGTCGAGGGTGAGAATCTCCGCGTGAGGAATTGCAGGGGCGTATCAAGGCGCGCTCGCCGCCACATCTTCGCGAAGTAGAAATACCCGACAAGGTACGCCGGTGCCGCCATCGTGAAGAGCAGGATCGCTCCCACTCCCACGCGGTAGGTGTAGCCCGCGGCGGCCACGAACATGAACGCGGAAAAGCCGGAGACCCAGTTCGACAGCCCCGCCAGCACCCACGGAATCTGGCCTCCGGCACGGAAGTAGTCATCCGTACCGCGATTCTTCCGGGCGGCATAGAAGCCCACCAGGACGACGATCACGAAATACAGGAGGATCAGCCCGTAGTCGTAGGCGTTGACCGTGTTGAAGGCGGGCATGGTCAGGCGATGAACTGGGGAGCCTTGCCGTCCGCGACGCGAAGGCGGGCGGCGTAGCGTTGGCCGCGGTACTCGCCGGCGACCGACCAGCCGTCGGCCTCGCGCGTCACCGCGAGGTTTGCCGCGGCAGTGCGGGCCGGACCCGTGCTAACGACGGTCAGGATCTCGTGCCGGAGCGCGGATGCCGACGAGACTTGAGCGTACGGGAAGATCCCCTCCGCCTCGGGCAACGCGAGTCGGCCGGTCCCGGCCTGGGCCGCCGTCGCGGAGTAGGCGACGCCGTGAGCGACCGCGCGGGGGCGTTGGATCGAGAAGGCCGCTCCGTTGGCGTCGACCTGCGCGCGGCCGTCGTCGTTGAAGGCCTGGAAGCGCAGCTGCACGGGGTGCGCCTTGTCGAGCGCTACTCGGTCGAGCAGGATCACGACGTCGGGTTTCAGGACCACGACGGTGCGCTCCACCTGCTTGACCTCCGGAAGGACCAACGCATACGCGTCGGTGGCGTCGCTGGTGACGCACATCCAGCCGGCGCCGTTGGCGTAGGCCGTCACGCGGGCCTCGGCCAAGGAGGGATTGGTCCCCTCGCGTCCATCATGGTACTGATGTCCCTTGCCATCGATCAGCACTGCCGAGTGCGCCTCGGTTTGCCGGAGCAGCCAGGTGGGCAGGGTCGGTGAGTAACCGGCCTTGAAGGGATCGTGGAAGAGACGTTCGCCGTGGGCCTTAAGGATGACGCTGTTGCGGTCGGCGTGTTCATGGTTGGCCGGGCCGCCGCTGCGCAGCGCCAAGACCGTGTCCTCGGGTTTCCAGCCGGTGCGGGACACGACCCAGTCGTTGCTCATCCGGACGTCGTGAAGCGCGGGGCCGGGCTTGGAGGTCTCAGCGTCAGGCCAGAACCAGACCGCCGCCTGGAGCTGCTTCAGGCCGCCCACCTCGTGCGAGACGTGGTGGCAGAGTGGGTCGCCGGTGTTTCGGCCAACCCATCCGGCGACGGTGACGTCCATGCCGCTGCCGGCATCGCCGAAGTTCACGACATCCTGCGTGGGGGCGTAGTTGATCTTGGGCGTCGCGTTGTACTCCTTGTCCATGTTCGGGTCCTTGATGACCTCGCCGGCCGTGGGCATCGACATCGCGAGCGCGTAGCGGACCGTCCCCGGGTAATTGATCAGCGCGCGATCGTCGATCCCGAGCCGCCGATGCAGCGCGTCCGCAAAAATCGCCAGATGCGACGTCGTGTAGCCCCAGTAACCGACGCCCTCGTCGTAGGAGCCGTCCTTGCCGTACATGATCGAAAACGCCTGCGCGCTCTGCCGGGCAAGTTCCAGCCAGCGGTCCGCCTGCGGGTGACGTCCCTGAAACCACAGGCCGGCGAGGCCGAGGCCGCAGGTCGGGATGACTTTCAGGTTGGTCGCGTTCAGGATCAGCGGCCAGCGACTGAGATCGAAGCGGAACTTCATGTCGTCTTCGGGATCCATCGTCCAGCCGCGCACGCGATCCGGGTACTTCAGGCCGTACAGGGTCCGATAGCAGGCCGGGGCACCTTCGTTTTGGATGCGCTGTTCCACCCGCTCCCGGAGATCGGCCGGCATGGCGTCGCCGAGCCAGTCGAGCGCATAGCAGGTGGCGATGGTGGCCTCGGGCGCGCGCTGCAGCCCGATCGTGAGGGAACCGCCCTCGAGGAAGTAGTCCCAGCGTTTGTAGTCACACAGCCGACGGAGCGCGAGCAGGCAGAGCTCCAGCTGCGGCGCTTCACCCCAGACGGCGTAGGCGAAGGCGGAATTCTGCACGAGGCGCCAGCAGCGCATGAAATCGGTGACGTGATTGGTCAACCGGAGCTCGGTCGTGAGGAAACGCGTCTCGGTCGCGAAATTGACGTCCCGGAGCATCGCGCGCACCTCGTTGAGACGAGGGTGTTCCAGGTTTTGACGGATGCGCGGCAGATCGGAGCGATCGAAGAGCAGGCCGCGACTCGGACCGGGCGCGCCGGGTGCGGACGAAGCCTCTCCGGGTCGGCTGGCGGCACCGAGGCGAGAGAGGGGAGCCAGCGCCGTGAGGGCGACGCCGGTTTGGAGGAAGTGACGTCGCGTGGTGGAGTTCATCGGTGGGAAGAGGAGGCGAGCATGAGGTGGTAGCGGGCGATGGCGACGGCGGCATGGCTGCCGATCGTGTCACCCAGTTCAGCGGGAACGACGCGGCAGGCGCGGAGGCTGGGACCGAGGGCCTCGCGCTCGAGCACCTCGTTCATCGCCGGGGTGATGAAGCGTTCGCACCGAGCGAACACGCTGCCGATCACGATCCGCTCCGGGTTCAGGATGTCGATGAGCAGCGCCAGCGCCTCGCCGAGGCGGGTGCCGACGTCGCGCCAGATCTCCAGCGCGAGCGCGTCTCCGGCTGCGGCCGCGAGGCCGACATCCTTCGCCGTGACGGTCTCGATCGACTGGGAGCGGAGGCCGGAAGGGCGAGTTGAACTGGCGAGGGCGCGGCGCGTCAGTTGCGCGACGCCGCCGCCCGAGCAGAAGCCCTCGAATGAACCCGCCTTGTTGAAGCCCATCGGGCCGTCCGCGGCGAGGCGGAGGTGGCCGACCTCGCCCGCGTCGCCGGTGGTGCCTTCGTAAAGGCGTCCATCGAGGATCAGGCCGCCGCCCATGCCGGTGCCGAACGTGAGGAAGATCAGGTTGCGCGTGCCGCGGCCGGCGCCGTCCTGCCACTCCGCGAGCGCGCAGGCGTTGGCATCATTCATGAGCCAAGCCCGACCGCCGAAGCGGGCCGTGATCTGCTCGCAGATCGCGATGCGGTCCCAGCCGGGCAGGTTCGGAGGCGAGAGGATCAGTCCACGCGTCGCATCCAGCGGACCGCCGCACGACACGCCAAAGGCCGTTCCGGGAGCCGGCCGCAGGGCGGCCACCTCGTCGAACAGGCGCTGGAGCGTCTCCTGGGGCGTACTCGTCGCGAAGCGGGCCACTTCCTTCACGCCGTGGTCCCCGGCGGGAATGCTCACGGCACACTTGGTGCCACCGAGATCGATACCGATGACGGGAGTTGAATTCATGGAGAAAGGGGAAAGCGGAGCTTCTCCGCCTCGCGCTCAAGGAACGGAACGCCGCGCGCCATCCAGTCGGGCCGCGGGGCGCCCTTCAGGTGATGGTCAAAGAACTGGCTCATACGGCGGGCATAGTCCTTCTGATCCGCCCGGCGGCGCAGGCCGTGGAACTCGCCGTGATAGTTGATGAGGTAGACTTCGCGTCCGGCGCGGCGCAGCGCGAGGAAGAGTTCCACGCCTTGGCTGAAGGGCACGGTGTCGTCTCCGTCGTTGTGCAGCAGGAGCAACGGCGTGCGGACGCGGTCCGCGAAGAAGACCGGGGAGTTCCGCAGGTAAGCGAGTGGATCCTCGTAGAGCGGACGGTTGATGCGGCTTTGTTCGCTCTCGTACTTGTACTGCCGCGAGCGACCGGAGCCGCTGCTGATGCCGGCGTACGCACTCGTCATGTTGCCCACCGTCGCACCCGCCGCCGCCGCCCGGAATTGCGTGGTTTGGGTCACGAGGAAGGCCGTCTGATACCCGCCCCAGGAGTGTCCTTGAATGCCGATTGCCTCTTCATCCACGCCACCACCGCGGATGACTTCGTCCACGGCGGGCAGCACGCACGCCACGGCGCTCGCTCCCGGGTCGCCGATCCGATACGCGATATCGGGCATCACGACCATGTACCCGTTGCTGGTGTAGAAGGAGGGATTGATCGTCGTACCCGGCGTCGGCGGGATGAACCAATTCACGGTTTGGGAGAGTCTCTCGTAGAGATACACGATCAGCGGATATTTCTTCGCGGGATCAAAATTCGCGGGCAGGAAGACCGCCATGGGGAGGGTCTCGCCGTGCAGCGAGCGGTAGGAGCGGAGCTCGGCTCGGCCCCACTGGAATGGCTGCCGCTGGGTGTCACCCTGACTGATCGGACGGAGCGCGGCGAACGACGCATCGGTCGCGTGCAGGTCGGGAAAGAGGTCAAACCGCGCGCGGGTCACGAGCAAGGCGTCCGCCTCGCCGGAGCGGGCGGCGACGTCGAGCCGGGCGTCCTCCCAGCGCAGGCGGAGAGGGGCTTCGCCCGGCGCCATCGCGGTCCGGAAAAAGCCGGTCGCGCGGGTTCGCTCGCTCTCGCCACGCAGCAGCAGGGGCTGGGACAGATCAACGCCGAGGCGCTCGCGGCCCCCGCTCGGGGGAGCGGGAGCGACGAGGCGGAGGGCGATCTCTGCCTCCCGGCCCGCGCCGGCCGTAAGCGCGCGCGCGGGGCGGCCATCGAGGAAGAGCTGCCAGAGGTCAAAGCGATCGTAGACCAAGAAGGAAGCCGAGTCGCTGGCCCAGCCGGCCGCGCCGTGCGGCAGCGGCGCGCGGGGAAGGTCGTTGTCCTCGTTGACGAGGGAAACGCGGAGGCCTGCGGAGAGATCGATCCGCTGCCGCGCCTGCGCGTCGAACGCGTTCCAGTGACCGTCCTGGTGAAAGGCGATCCAGCGTCCATCCGGCGACCACTGGCTCGCCGCCCAGTCGTTGAGTTGACGGGCCACGACGGTCGGCTCTGCGCCGTCGCCCGTGAACAGGATGAGGTCGTGAAAGGGCCCTTCGTAATCCAACCGCGCCCGATAGGGACGGTCATCGCGAACGAAGGCGCGTCGGCCGTCGGGGCTGAGCGCGACCTGCGCCGGCTGAAACTCTCCCAGTCCCTGCGTGGCTCCGGTGGCTACCTCCACCCGCACGGCGAGGCCGCGGAGGCGTTCCCTCGGTGCTCGCTGGGCTTGCATGGGCTGCAGGAGTTCATCTTGCCAATGCCAGATGTCTGCGGTGACGCGTTCCTCGTCGTCCGCGGGCGCGGGGACGGGTTCGGCGGGCCGCGACGGACGCAGCACGAGGAGTACCTGCGAGCCGTCGAAGGAGAAGACCGGCGCATGATCCGGGCTCGCGGCCAGCCCGGCGGCGAGCGGAGTCCCCGGTGCCGCAGCGGTGAGCAGGGGGCGCGCTTGGGCCGTGGCCGTCTCCCAAAGGAAGACCCCACTTGGCTCCGTGGCGTTGCCGCTGCCGGAGGAGTGAACGAAGAAGGCGAGTCGCTGCTGTTGACGGTCCCACGTGAGGCGACGGTACTCGCGCGCGCCCGTCAGGATCGTCTGGGGCGGAGCATCCGTACCGGGCACCACGTGAAACACGCCGGCCGGTCGGTCGCCCTCCGCCGCGGTCGCGAAGACCAGCGCCCGGCCCTCGCGCTGCAGCGCGTACTCCGTGACGCCGGCGAACCGGCGGATCGCCGTGGGCGAGGCGTCGCCGAGCGGACGGAGCTGCAACTCGGCGCCCATCGCGGAGGGATCCGACGAGGCCACGAGCACGGCGAGCCAGGTCTGGCTTCGGCCCGCCACTTGGTATCCGCGCACGCGGTCGATGTGTTCGACGCTGCGGTTCGCCGGGTTGACGATCAGCAAGCCGTCCGCGAGCGCCTTGCGCTCGCGCCGGGCGGCCTTCCGATCCGCGTCGGAAGGGAAGCGGGTGGCGAGGATGAAGCGACCATCTGGGGAGAATACGACCGATGGTTCCCGTCGCGGCGCCGGTCGTTCCGGATTGTGGTCGGCTGAGGCGGTCGGGGAGGGAGGCAGCGCTCCGATCGGCTGACGCCATTCCTCGTCGGAGTGGACGGAGCGAATCACCAACTCCCCGTCGCCCTCGAGGGGCATGAACGCGTAGGCCGCCGTCTGGCCATCGGGAGCGAGCGCTGGGCTCAGGATTGACCGCCAGCTGTCGTAGTCGTCGTGGGTCAGAGGCCGACCGACGGTGGAGGCGGCTGGGCTTGCGATGCCGGTAGGTGCCACCCCACCGACGCCGGATGCGCGCGCGGAGGGCTCGCCCCGGAGACCCGGGGCAAGCAACGCGGCGAGGGAGAGCAGGAGCAGGACCGGGCGACGACGCGAGCGCATCAGGGCGAGGCACGCGGACGGAGAGGCCGTCGGCGCGTGATTGAATTCGGGGTTTAGGGGTTCAGGTCCACGGGATCGGACGGCTTTTGGTAATTGGTCCGGTAGGTCTTCTCCGCGGCAGCGAGCTTGAGGAACACATCCAGCGGAACGACCTCCACCGGCTCGCTCAGTCGATCCAGAATCGAGGCGACCTTCTCCACGGTGTTGGTCTCGCGGATGTGCATCAGCAGGAAGTAGGGGCGCTGCGGGTTGAGCTGGATCAACTCCTCGACATCGGCGGCGGCTTCTTCCTCGGGGCGCTCCACATCGAGGTAGTAATCGTAGCTCAGGAAAGGCCGCGTGTCGCGCAGGTCGAAAGTACGGGCGGATCCGTAGCCATTGATGAAGCCGATCACGTCCGGAAATTCCTGGTAGTAGCGGTCGACGATTTCCTTGGGCAAGTCGGTGTTGCCCACGTGGCGGTTGCCCTCGGAGTAGTCCATGATCTCCATGACCCGAAGATCGAGTCGGGCCATCAGATCGCGGGCGCTGGACATGAGCCGGGGAAACTTGTCGGCCGGAATGGACTTCGGGTACATGTAGCCGGGGCCGCTCAGCCCGCCGATGAAGTAGTCGTTCGGCGTCTTGTCCTCGTAGAAGAATTGGAGGGCGGGAGGATTCATCCACACCCAGTTCATCAGGACCTGCCAACCGTAGGGGATCTTGCCTCGTCCCGGCTTGGTCCACGCGCCGATGCCCATTGAATCGGTGGCGAGGGCCGCGACGTACACCTTCTTCTCGGGCTTGAGGTTCGTGTCCTTCTCGACCGAGTGGGTGTTGCGGAACTTGAAGTCGGGGGTGAGAGGGATCTGGCACGTGAAGGACACGTTCGGGACATTGTGCAGGCCCTCCATGATCAGCCCGTAATTGCCGACGAGCGTGGTGTGCTGACCCTCGGTGTCCTTGGCGTAGGAGTGCCAACCGAGGACGACGCTGCCGGGGTTTTGTTTGGCCAGGAGTTCATTGAGGAGCGCCAGTTCCTCCGGGTGGGCCGGGTTTGCGGACAGGTCGGCGCAGAAGGCGCGCGCCTTGATCGCGAAGTCGGCGACGCCCGGCTGCATCTCCATGCCGGCGTGGCCGCCGAGCACGACATAGTAGTCGCGGGAGCAACGGCTCCAGTAAGTATCCTTGGCCCAGCGATAGATCTGATGGTCCGGCTGGCCGCGGAAGCGTCCCCGGAGATCTTCGAGCTTCTTCAGGCCATGTTTCTCGGCCAGCGGGATGAGCTCTTCGCTGACCACGACGCCGTCGAGCACGCCGGCGGCGGTGAAAGCGACGAGGAGTGAGCTGCGGACCTCGCGGTCCCAGACCACGTAGCCCTTGGCGAAGCGACTGAAGCGCTGGAGGGCGCCGGCGGCATCGTTCTCAGGCAGACGATCGAAGCGGATGCCGTGGCGACGCTCGAGGAAGCCGATGAGCGGACGGACGATCTCCCATTGCCACGACTTCGGGTACTCCAAGTAGACTTGGGGGGACTCCCGGTTGGCGAGACCCTGGAGGGACAGGATCAGGGCATGGGTGGGAATGTCGCCATCCATGCGCCAGTTTTCCGAGAGTGGAATCAGGGTGGCATGGGATGGGGCGCGATCGACCTTCTTGGGTTCGATCCCGGCAGCGCTGGCGGCGCCGGTGAGCGCGACGATGAGGAGGCAGGCGGAAAAAAGCTTCATGGCTTGGCGGAGGCGGCGGGGACGCGGGTGAAAACGTACACGATGGGTCGGTTGCGCGTGCTGCGCAGCTCGGTGAGCGTGAGCACGGCTCCGTTGGCGGAGAGCTTGTAGTCGCTGAGGATGTTGACCTCGCGGTTACCTTGCTGGGTCTCGAGCGTCAGGTCGCTGGACAGGCGCAGGAGGCGCCCGCCGTCGAGCCACGCGGCGCGCACGCGCTTGGTGTGATCGCCGGTGGAGTATGCCCCGAGATGGCGATTGTCGGGCCACCACGGCGTGGGGACCAGATTGACCTCTTGCTTGAGGTTGAGATCGAGCGTTTCCTTGAACGTGCGGCGGCCCCAGGCGAAGACGCGATGAAGGACCACATGATCGCCCTTGATGTCGAACGACAGTTCGAGGGACTTCCACGGGCTGAGTTCAGTGCTGCGGTGAAGATCGATTTTCCAAGTGCCATTGAAATCGGTCGCGGTGGCAGTCGCGGATGCGCGGCTGGGTGACGCGGTGGGAGCGACGGCGGATGCCGGAGAGGCGTGGGCCGTGGCGATGGCGACGAGGAGGCTCGCGGAAAGTGCGAGGGAAGAACGCAGGAGGGAGAGAAGGGAAACGGTCATGGAAGGGAGGAGAAAATAAAAAGGGGCGGAGGCTTGTGGCCCCCGCCCCGTTTGACTCAAGCGTTCACGTCATCCCGCTTCGCTCCGGAAGGAGCGAGGCGGGCGGGACATTAGAACTTGAGCGTGTTGCGGAAGATCCAGTTGCGAGCCGGGGACAGCACGAAGGAGCCTTCCGAGTACTTCTCGTCGGTGACGTTGTAGACACCGAACGTGGAGTCGATGCGGTAGCCGAGGACTTCCCAAGGATAGGTCGCCGTCAGATCGAACACCAGGTAGTCGCCCGCCTGGTAGCCGTCGCGGAGGGGATTCCAGTCCACCGAACGGGAGACCACCGTCTCGGACGAGTAGCGAGCGCCGAAGCCGACGCGCGTGCCACGGCCGACGCCGTTGACCAGACCGTCCGTGAACGTGTAGTTACCGAAGAAGTTGAAGCGGAACTCCGGAACGTTCTCGAGGCGCGCGCCGTAGTAGATGTCGGACGCGACCTTGGCGGCCGGGCTGAGGGCGTTGTACGTGGTCGTGCCGGGGGCGGCGCGGGTCTTGTCGTACACCGTCTTCGCCGTCTTCAGCCAGGAACCGTTGATGATCGCCTGGAAGTTGCGACGCGGGGTCCAGATGACCTCAGCTTCCGTACCCTCGATCCGGTTGAGCAGATCGGTGGTGCGCCAGCGGAGGAGGCGCTGACCGCGGTAGGGCGAGCCGACCGGGAAGAGCGTGGTGCTGAAGTTCAGCGGCTCTTCGAGGTTGGACTGCTTGGCACCGTCATCCAGCATCTGGTTTTCGCGTTCGCCGCGGAAGACCGAGAGGGTACCGACGAGCTTGCCGTCGGCCTTCGAGATCTTGGCGCCAACTTCCCAGTTCATGCCGGTTTCGTTCTTCAGGAGCTCGAACACGCCGCGCTGGGTAAGGATGCTGCGGAACTGCTCCAAGGTCGTGACCGTCTGACCGAGGTAGCTGAACGACTGGCCGGGGACGCCGCCAGCGCCGAAGGCCCGCAGGTCAGTGAACCACAGAGCCTCGTCACCGGCGAAGATGCCGGACTGACGGCCCGAGTTGAACTTGAAGGTCTTCGAGTGCGACGCGTAGAGCGAGATTTCCTTCGTGATGGCGTATGAGAGACCGCCCATGTAGGAGTCGCCCTTACGATCGCTGGGAAGGCCGCGCTGGTACGAGATCGAGTGACCCCAGACGTTCTCCGGATAGGCCGTCGGATTCAGGTGCATATCCGGGAAGTAGATGTACCACGGATAGTTGTTCGGCTGGAACTGGCCGCGGGCCCAGTCCTTTTCCTCGCGGTAGCCGGCCAGCACGGTCAGGCGATCATCCAGCATCGAAGCCTGGTAGTTCACGTAGGCCGAGTGCTGCTTGGTCTTGTAACCGTCGAGGGCATTGCGGTCCGTCTGGTGATAGACGCTGATGTCAGGATAGATCTCGAAGCCCGGATCGAAGTTCGAGTAGATCTGACGCACCGGCTTGATCGCACCCGCGCGATCGCGGATGACCTGGTTCACCGGAACGCCACCGAAGTCATACTTCTGTACGTTCGTGCCGGCATAGTCCGGGTTCGACGTCGTGTTGCGCGCGCCCGGGAGGAACGCCCACTGCACGTCGCTGAACCCCTGACCGCCGAGGAACTGCTGGTACGGATTGATGCGCTGGAAGCCGAGGAGGACCTTGCTCTTGATTCCGAAGAGGTCGAACTTAGCGACCGCGTCGACGTTGTGCGTCTGGGCGTAGCGATAGTAACCGGAGAGGTTACCCGTCGCCACGTTCCAGTTCACGCCATTGGCGTACGGTGTCTGGATCGCACCACCCTGGCCAACGGAGTAATTCTCGGAATTCTCCTTGAAGTAGTTGTAACGGACGTCGAGCCACTCGAACGGGCTCAGGTCGATCGTCGCGGTGACGTTGCGGATCTTGTTGTTGAACTGCGCACCGCGGCTCGTGTAGTTGAACGCTTCGTCCTTCACGAACTGGCCAGCGGCGTTCGTGATGTAGGCGCCGCGCTCCACGCTCGTGTAAGACGGGAGACCCCAGTCGCCCGTAGCCACGCGCTTGTTGTTGATGTAGGTCGTGTAGGCGAGGGTCGGGGTCGTGGTGCCCTGGATTACGGGAGCCGCGAGGCCGTTGCCGACATTCGCGGGAATCGTGTTCGCGAGGGTCGCGGTGGAGGAGCCAAACGCGCCGGTGGTGGCGGCGTTCTTCCAGCCCGCGAAGTCGCTCCAGATCCAGTCCCAGTCGTTGTACTGGAACGTCTCGTCCATCTGCTCGGCCTCGAGGGTGATCTTCACCTTGCCGCTGTCGAACGGCACGAGGACGACGGACGGGTTGATGTTCGTGTTCCGGCGGAACTCGAACCGGCGCTCGCCCTGCGAATCATCCCAGGCGCCCACGATGCGGAAGGCGGCCTTCTTCGACAGCACGGCGTTGTGGTCGAGGACGACCTTCTGGCCGGAGTTGTCGTTGATGGTGACGCTCAGAGTGGTCGGGATCTCCGTGAACTGCGGCAGCTTGCTGACGTAGTTGATGACGCCGCCGGGGTAGCCCTGGCCGAAGAACACGGCCGCCGGACCCTTGATCACGTCCACGCGCTCGATCGTGTCGAGGTTGTAGGACGTGTAGCGGAAGATGCCGTTCTTCATCAGGCTGTTCACGACGAAGCCGCGCATGGTGAAGGTACCCTGCGGGGTTGCCGAGTTGGCCGGAACGCGCATCGCGAAGCGGGTGTCGCCGGACGCCGCCGCAGAGTAGCGGAATAGGTCGGTCAGCGAACGCGCATTCGTGTCATCGAGGAACTCGCGCGACAGCACTTGGACGTTCATGGGGATCTTTTGGATCTCCATGCCGATCTTCGTGGCGGAGGCGGCGTTCGTCTTCAGGTAGCCGAAGTCACGATCCGTGTTCACCTCGAAGGCGGACAGGGTCAGGACATCGGATTCCGAGGGAGCGGCCGGAGCGGCGACCGACGAGCTGGCGGCCGAAGCGGCAGCCGGAGCGGCGGACGGCGCAGGACGAGAGATCGCCTCCATCTCGGCGAGTCGACGCCGGAGACTGGCATTCTCTTCCTGGAGGCGGCGGACCGAGTCGGCGTCCTGCTGCCCGGAGGCAGAGGTCGCCGTGATCAGCGCCGCGAGACCGATCGCCAGCATTCGCTTGGCGCGGTCAGCGGGGGTACGCGGGGTGGGTATCATGTGTTGTGTGGTTTGTAGCTTCCGGTCTTGAACACGAGTGGCGCATTCAGTGGAAAGGAGTGAGTGAGGGCTGCTCGGCTGAGAACAGTGGGGGGATGTTTAAGACAGATTTTTGGTGAGGAGCCGAGGAGAAATCGTGATCCCGATCCGACCGCCAATGGTTGGATTCTCGATGCGCCACAGGAGGTGGTCCACGACCTTGCGCACGAGCAGGGGAAGATTGATGTCGATCACTGCCGGTGAGTGATCTAAGTTGTGGTAGATGACGGGGTTGTAATTTCCGAGGATGGCCTCGAAATCCCGTCCAGCCTTGCGCCCGGCCTCGCGGAGGGAGCGGAAGAAGGTGCCGCAGAAGTGGTCGACGGGGATGTACAGGCCGGTCGCCCGAGGCGAACTTTCGAGCAGTCGCTTCACCAGGGCGTCGACTTCAGTGTTCATCGCGGCCTCGAGATAGCTGACGCCTGGGTTCGCTGCGCCCAATACCGTGTGGACCGAGATTCCCAGTTCCTTGGCCCGTTCCACAAAGGCCCGGTTCCGATGGACGATCGCGCTGTAGTCCGGGTCGGTCGTGATCACCGACACGCACTTGTGGCCTCGTTCAAAGAGGTAATTGGCCGCGATCTGGCCATTCTCCTGATTGTTCGGCTCCACGTAATCGCCCGGAAAGGTCGACGAACGGCGCGTCATGAACCACACGTGCGGAATCTCGCGCAGCTTGCCCAAGCACTCCGCCGACGGCTCCATCCCTTGGATGATGACCCCGTCGAGCCGCTCGCTCGCGAGGTTGCGCGGGAGTTCGTCGGGCGTACTGGAAAACAGCACGCGGAGATCAACGCGGTAACGCGGATCGGTCGACTGCACCTGCAGCAATTGATCCTGAAACCAATTCAGGCTGGGATTATTCGCCCGCGCGCCGACGAACCAAACCCCGATCCGCCGCTGTTCGGGCAGACGCGCCTTGGGACCGCGCCGCCGATTCAGCGGAGCCGGCACGTAATTGTGCTGCTCCATCACCGCCCGGATGCGCGCCAAGCTCTCCGCAGCGACCAGCTGCGGCTGGTTGATCGCGCGCGAAACAGTCGCGGGCGAGACGCGGGCTTTGAGAGCGATTTCCGTGATCAGCATCGGGCGGGGGTGACCCTGCTTGAGAATTTCACTGAAATGTTGATGAAAAGGCGGGGACCCGGGTCAAGTTGTTTCAGCTCGGTTTTCGGAAAAGGCTCCCCCGTTCAGCGCTTCCGACTGCGTTGCAGGGCCCGCTTCCATGCGCCTGCATATTCTTTGCGGGCCCGGATGGCGTCCGCCCACACGGGGGGATTCGTGCTGACGTTGTAGCCCACGCTGGTTCCGAGCTCCGGGCAGACCCAGAGTTCATTCCCCGGCCGGGGGCCTTCCAGCCACAGCGCGAAGAGGTCTTCCACGAAGGCCAGGTAGTCGCGAAACTCCGGCGTCAGGGTGCCTCGGCCATTGGTCACCGGAACCTGGCAGTGCTGGCTGTTGAAGGGCCGGAGATGAAAAACCTGCGAAGCCTGAATCAGGCGCGGCCAAGCGAGTAGGCGCCGTGAATAATCTTTGGGCAGTACGTGCTTCGAGACCGCGAAGTGCGAGTGGTCCCATGTGGTGGGCATCAGACGGCCCGTCGCCCTTTGAAAAAGGCGGGCGATCTCGGTGTACTTTTCCGGGGTCTCTGTGGAGGTGTCCCGGTGCGTCTCAATATGTACGCCGACGCCGAGTTCCTCCGAAATCGCGATCAGCTTGACCGCAAGTGCCGCCGCCTTCTCCGGGGGCGTATCGTGATCGAGCAGTTGCACGTTCATGAAGTGGACCCCCAGGGCCCGCTGCGCCAGAATCTGTTCCCGGGCCTGCTTCACCGATGAGCCATCAAAACCGCCCATCACCCGCAGTTCGTACTTGTCCGCGAGCGCCTTCCGCTCGGGGGTCATAATCGCTGCAAAACCATCGAATCCCGCCACCTTCATCGCCGCAATTTTACGCTCCATCGACCACTCTCGTTTCGGGGTCGGATGACCTTCAAGTGACCAAGGAGTCGCACATTGCACGAGTTGCGGGGTAGGCATTTTTCGGGGGGGTGACATGGCTATGAAATTTCATTGAAAATGCTGGTTGAAAACCGAAAAAAAGCGAGCTCATCTTTGCGAGATTCTTGCCCCGTGATCCCTTTGCGCGACCGTCTCCCCTGCGTCTCTCGGATGGCCCTGCTGCTGGGTACGCTCAGTACCCTGGGGTTGTCCTCGGGGTGCGCGGCCCCGGCGCTGAGCCCCGCGGCGGTCAATAGTGCAAGTCCTTTAAATAAAAGCACGTTCGAAGAGCGGCGGGCGGATCTCTTGCAGACGGCGGCAGGGTACGTCTCGGCGGGTGACACCCCAGCGGGGTCGCTCTATGATATCACCGCCGCTTTGCATTTAGGGGTCAATGTGGAGGCGGCGAATGTCCGTCTCGCGCAGCTGCTGGCGGCTCCACCGTCCGGAAACATGTTCTGGATGTACCAGATGGTCATGCTCATGGCGGCCGGGCAGGGGCGCCTGTCGGTCGCGAACGAGCAGCGTTTTGGTGAGCTTTGGCGGACTTATTGGCCGAGCCGCGGTGACACCGAGAACCACTGGCTGATGTACTACGCGAGTCTGCGCGTGGTGTCGCAACTGCGGCCGAATCGCCCGCCGGCGGACTGGTTCAATGGCCGGTCGTCCGAGGAGAATGCGGCGGAGGCGGGGGCCTACATCCGTGAATGGATCCGGGTGACAACCACCCAAGGGCAGGGGGAGTATGACTCTCCAGGATATATTGGAGAGTACGTGGTGCCGCTCGCGTTGCTCGCTGGATGGGAGGCGGATCCGGCGCGCCGCGACGAGGCGCGGCGGATGTTGGATTACCTCTTTTTCGACTACGCGGTGGACCAGATCAATGGACAGTATGCCGGAGCCCACAGCCGTGTTTACCCGCGGCAGATTCTTCTACCGGGAGCCACCACTGGTTCGGCGCTGGGCTGGCTAGCCTTCGGCGTCGGTGAGCGCATGCCGAATGCGCAGGCGGTGGTGCTGGCGACGAGCGGTTACACGCCGCCGCCGGTCCTCGGTGAGATCGCGCATGGCGCGGGCCGCCCGTATGTGAATCTGGAGCGCAAGCGGACGCGCTGGCGCATTCGTCACGCCGGCCCGGAAGCCTTCCGGGTCGGTGATCGCCTCACTCATCCGGTGTACAAGTACAGCTACGTGCACCCAGATTTCATCCTGGGTTCATCGCAGGGCGGACTGCTCCAGCCGATCCAGCAGCAGACCTGGAATCTGCGCTGGCGGGTTGAGAACACGACCGAGGCGTCGAATACCTTCTTCACCGTGCAGCCGCACTCGTCGCCGTACGAAGGCACGATGTACTTCACGTTCGACTGGGACTCCAGCACCGACGTGATCGCGCGCTCGAAGGTGGATTACGATTCGCCCGACAAGCTCGCGAGTGGCTCTCCCTACGAGCAGGTTTTTCAGGAAGGCCCGGCACTGGTTGGCCTCTACCAGATTCCACCGGGGGCGCGCTTTCCGCATCTGCTCACGCTCTTCTCTCGCGATCTGCAGGACGTGGTGGAGGATCCATCGGGTTGGATCTTCGCGCGCGGCGGGCCTGTTTACGTCGCCTACCGTCCGTTCGTCGCGGGTGAGTGGCGGGACAATGATTGGACTGGTTTACTGCGTGGCGGTGCGGGCGCGTGGATCAGTTCTGACTTTGACTCGTGGGGTAGCCGCCATCGGGTCCTGATTAGCGAGGCGCCACGGAACGGCTACGTCGTGCAGGTGGCTCCGGTGCACGAGCACGCTTCCTACGCGGCCTTCCAGTCCGCGATCCGTGCGCTCCCCTTGCGCTTCCGCGTCGATCGCGGTCCGGAGGTGGAGTTCACCACGCTGTCCGGTCGCGTGTTGTCCGCCGTCTACGGTGAGACCCCCAAAGTGGACGGCCGTCCGCTCGACTACGCCGCTTGGCCTCTGTTCGGCAATCCCTTCGCCGATGAGAAAGTCGGCAGCGGCCGGCTCAACGTGCGGCATGCCGGAGAGGGATTCAGCAGTGACTTCACGTCCCTGGCAGAGCCGGAGGGAACAAAGAAACCATGAAGGCCGGACTTCTCAGCGCTCTGTTCCTGGTCTCGCTCATCGCTGCGCCCGCGATCGCGGCGGTGCCGCTGCCGGCGTCAGCAGTGGTGCCGGACCGTGGTCACGACCTGTTTGCGGCCGCAAGCATGACGCGTTCTCAGCGGAACTCCTCGATCCCGACGGACTGGGGCATCTTCCGTCGTGACGGGATTGGGGAATGGTCGCTCTTCGGACCCCGCATCCTGGGCGTGGCGGGTCTCGCCTACGATCCCACGAACCCGGAGGTGCTGCTGTTGGCCGCGGCCGATGGGGTGCTCCGCTCCGAGGATCGCGGACGCTCGTGGCGCCAGGTTACGGGCTGGCGCATTTCCGATGTCCGGGCCTTCGCGTTTGATTCCGGCGATCCGAGTCGGGTCTACGCTGCCACGCAGTGGGGCCCGATTCTCTCCATCAACGGAGGACGATCCTGGGTTTCGTCGGTGGCGGGTCTGCCGGTCCGTTACTCGCAGACTCTCGTTGCGGATCGCCGTGTCCCGGGACGCGTTCTGCTCGGGACCGAGAGCGGACTCTTTGTCTCCGAGAACGGAGCCGCGTCATGGGCGCCGGTCGATAGCCCGCCGGTGACGATCCTTCGTGTCGTCCAGTCGGCATCGCGGCCGGAGTTTTTCCTCGCCGGCACCGAGGGCAGAGGCGCGTGGCGCTCGACCGACGGCGGTCGTTCCTGGCAATCGCTCGATCCGGCGACGGCCAGCGCCAACCTCTACGCGGTCGCGATTCGTCCCGATGAAGCCAACACCCTCGCGCTCGGCGGTTGGGGAGTGGGCGTTCGCATCTCGACCGACGGTGGCGCCACGTGGACTTCGCGGGGTGCGGGCCTGCCGAATGAATGGGTGCAAGTCCTCGCCTTCGATCCCGACCGCCCCGGACGCCTCTGGGCGGCGGTGCGCGAGGAGGGGAGCTATGTGAGCGATGACCTGGGCCTGACCTGGCAATTCGCGGGACTTTACGGCGCGTACGGCCACGACTATGCCTTTGTGCCCATCGTCTCCCGTTGACCGACACCCCTGCTGTTCTTCCCGTGCACGCTAAACCTTTCGTCAATTCCGCCTCGTGGATCTGGTCCGCCGAGGGTTCCCACGGCGCCCCGGCGCCGGAAAATGCGACGCCCTCGCACTATCAGGTGCGTTACTTCCGCCGTAGTTTCACCGTGACGGATCCCGCAGCGGTGAGCCTATCCATCGCCGTCTCGGGCGACAGTCGCTACCTTTTCTACTGCAACGGCGAATGCGTGGGACGCGGTCCGGCCAAGGGCGACGTCAATCACCACTTCTACGAGACCTTCGATCTCGCGCCCCTGCTGCGCAAGGGCCCCAACGTCCTCGCGGCCATCGTTCTCGACATGTCGCGGGTGGCGCACCGGCCGGCCCTGCTCGGCGCGCCGTGCGCGATCATGACCTACACCGGAGGCTTTGTGCTGGAGGGTGCGCTGGTCGGCCGCGACGGTGCGGTGGTGGAGGATCTGAAGACGGACGCGCAGTGGCGGGTCGCGGTGGACCGGGCGCATCGCTTCCAGAACGACAACACGCTCTTCGAGGGCTACCATGGCTATTTCGAGCATCGCATCTCGCGGCTCGAGCCGGAAGGGTGGCGCTTGCCTGGATTCGACGACTCCGCATGGGCGGAGGCGCACGTGCTGTTCAAGGCGGAGTTGCTCGAGAACCGGCG
Organism: Opitutaceae bacterium; assembly: GCA_040382075.1. Lineage (GTDB taxonomy): Bacteria > Verrucomicrobiota > Verrucomicrobiia > Opitutales > Opitutaceae > UBA6669. The sequence goes on along the minus strand of JBEIGD010000001.1, from coordinate 85,216 downwards.
TGATCCGACCAGCCCCTACGGCCTGATCCCGCGCATGATTCCTCAACTCGAGGAAGGCGAACCGGAACGCTTTCCGGATGCCTACGTCAAAGGCGGCGGCGACATTCCCGACGCATGGCGTCGCCTGCTGCAGGGGAACGAGCCCGTCGTTCTCGCTCCTCGATCGGTGACGGACATCGTCCTGGATGCGGGCATTCTCACGACCGCTTTCCCGCGGCTGCAGGTCTCGGGCGGCGCGGGCAGCACGGTGCGTCTCACTTACGCGGAAGCCCTCCGTCTCCCGTGGGATACCCCGGGCGCGAAGTTGCTGGGGCGTCGTCAGCCGTTGGCGAATCTCGCCTCGCACTTCGCGGACGAGACGCGAGGCTGGACCTTCGACCGTCGTGGCGAGGTCACGGGATGGAGCGACGTCTGGGAGCCGCGCGGCCGGGACGAGATTTTCGAGCCCCTGCACTGGCGCGCCTTCCGTTACGTCGGTCTTCGCATTGAAGTCGGCGACGCGCCGCTGACGCTCCGCAGCGTGAGCCAACGCTTCACCGCCTACCCGTACCGCGTGGCGGCCCGGTTCACGTGCTCGGATCCGTCGCTGGAGCAGATTTGGGAAGCCGGTCTGCGCACGATGCGCCTGTGCTCCCACGAGACCTTCGAGGACTGCCCCCACTACGAGCAGATGCAGTACGCGGGGGACACGATGATCACGTCCAAGCTCGCGCTCCTCACCACCGGTGATGCGCGGCTCAGCCGGCAGGCGCTGTATCACTTTGACTGGTCTCGGCTCCCCGAGGGACTCACCCAGTCACGGTACCCCTCGCGCTTGGTGCAAGTCATCCCCGCCTGGAGTATTCATTGGATCACGACAATTAAAGACTACTTCGCGTGCACGGGTGATCTCGGCACGGTGCGCGATCTTCTGCCGGGCATCCGGGCGGTGCTGGACTGGTTCCGGCGGCATGCGGATGCGGAGGGGCTGCCGTCCAAGTTGCCCTTCTGGAATGTCACGGACTGGTGTCCGTGGTGGCCGCGCGGCGTGGTCCCCGGCGCGGACACGGGGGCGACGGTGATCTTCAGCGCGCAGTTCATCCAGGCTCTGGACGAGGCGGGCTGGCTCATCGGCCAGTCGGGTGGTGCGGCGGAGGCGGCGGCCTTGGCGGCGGAGGCGGCGCGGCTGCGCCCCATCGCGCATCGCCGTTTCTGGTCAGAGGCGGAGGGACTGTACTTCGATCGTCCCGGTGGTCCGGAGGTCAGCCAGTATGGCAATGCCTGGGCGGTCCTCGCTGGTCTTGCCGGCGAGCGCGAGTGCGAGATCCTCGTGCGCCGTTTCCCGGACGATCCGAAGCTGGCGCCGGGCTCGTTCTTCTGGTGGCACGCCGGATTTACGGCGCTGCTGCGCGCGGGCCGTTATGATGACATGCCGCGGCACCTCGGGCCCTGGCGCGAGTCGCTCAGCTTCGGGCTTTCGACCTTCGTGGAGGAAAACAGCTACTGGCGTTCCCTCTGCCATGCGTGGTCGGCCCATCCGGTGCTGGAGTTCCAGCAGCGCATCCTCGGCGTCACTCCTTCCGAGCCCGGGTTCGCGGCGATTCGCATCGAGCCCAATCTCTGCGGACTTGAGCATGCGGAAGGCAGCGTGTGCACACCGCACGGTCCCGTCGAGGTGGCGTGGCGTCGGGAGGGCCCGACGCTCTCGCTGACGATCGCGAAGCCGGATGGCATCCCGGCGTTGGTGCGGGTGCCGGGCGGCGCGGAGCGCCGCGTCTCCGGAGCGCGGTTTGAGGAGAAGTTCATTTTGCCATGAGCGACCTGACTTTGTACGAAGACGGCTCGGCAGCGATGGAGGTGCGCGCGCGCGGCGCACTCCTGTTCCGCTACGTGGTGGTGCCGGGGACGGCGGGGAAGGAATCCCCGCGGCCCTACGTCCACCCACTGCGGTCGCTGGCGGGGGATACCCTGACCAACTTCCGGCCGAACGACCATCCCTGGCACCACGCGCTGAGCTTCACGCTGAACCAAGTCTCCGGCGTGAACTTCTGGGGCGGCCCCACCTGCTCACGGGGCGAGGGATATGCGTGGCGCGATGATCATGGGGAGCAGCGCCACGAGGCGTGGATCGACCGCGTGGTCGACGGCGCGACGGTGCGTCTGGCGCACCGCCTGACGTGGAATCGTGGATCGCGGGTGCTCTTCACCGAGGAGCGTTCGCTCGAGGCTGCGGTCGATCTGGACGCCGGGGCATGGTCGCTGCGATGGAGCGGCCGGCTCCGCAACGTGTCGGGAGAGGCCCTCTCGCTCGGCAACCCGCATTCGCACGGAGGACTGGCGGGCTCGCATTACAGCGGACTCCAATTCCGCGGCGCGCGGGAGTTGCTCGATGATCATCTGGACCCGACCATCAAGGTGGCGGCGGAGGGCGGCTTGGAAGGCGTGCCGGCCGTGCATGGCGTCCCGGCCCGCTGGATGGAATGGCATGGGCAGTTGGACGGCTCCCTGCACCGCGTGGTCATCCGCTTCGAAAACCTCAGCGGTCCGCTGCCGTGGTTCGTGCGGCGCAATTATCCCCTCGCGGCGTTTCCGACCGAGTTCGACCACAACCGCGAAATCGGTCCCGATGGCTTGCTCGAGATCGATCACCGCCTGACGTTCACCTCCGTGCCATGACTTCTGACCGTCGTCGTTTTGTTCAGGGGTTGGGTTTGGGCGCCCTGTCGGCGCTGGCCGGGTGCGCGTCGCCTGGTGCCGCGCCCAAGGCTGCGGCGGGGCCCGCCTCGGTCGCGCTGCCCGCCCTCGACCCAGCCCAGCCGGAGGCCTTCTGGCGCGGGGTTCGAGCCTGCTATCCGCTCCGAACGGATCCGGTGTACCTGAACACCGGCGGCCTCGGACCGGCGCCGCAGATCGTGCTGGATCGAGCGGTGAGCACGACGAATGAGCTGCAGGCTCATTCCGAGACCGGCCATGACCGTCTCGCGGGTGCGCGTGCAGTGGCGGCGGACTTTCTGGGCGCCGAACGCGACGAGTTGTGCTTCGTCCGCAACGCGACTGAGGCGACCTCGATCGTTGCGGCCGGGCTCTCGCTGCGCCCGGGCGAAGAGGTGATCTTCGAGAGCCATGCCCATCCGGGCGGTTCGTTTCCGTGGCTCAACCAGGCGCGCCTGCGCGGGGTGATCGTGCGGATCTTCGAGCCCGCCAACGAATCGCCCGAGGAAAACGTGCGGCGGATCCTCGCCCTCGTCACGCCGCGCACCCGGGTTATCCAGGTCAGCCACATTACCTGCACGAACGGGCTGGTGCTGCCGGTAGCCGAGATCGCGGCCATCGCCCGGGCCCGCGGGATCTGGTTCCACGTCGATGGCGCGCAGGCGATCGGGATGATCCCGCTCAACCTCACGGCCATCGGCTGCGATTCCTACGCGGCGAGCGGGCACAAGTGGCTCGGCGCTCCCCACGAGACGGGACTGCTCTACATCCGCCGCAACCGCTGGAACGATGTCGCCCCCACCGGGATCGGTTCCTACTCCGCGGAGGTGAACCGGCTGCCCGGTGATATCGACTACGCCCCGGGCGCGTGGCGGCACGAATACGGCACGCGCAACGCCGGCACGATTGAAGCGGTCGCGGAGGCGATGCGTTTCCAGCGATCAATCGGCATCGAGCGCATTGCGGCGCGCGGACACGAGATGGCGAGTTTCCTGCACCAGGAACTTTCCCGTCTCCCCGGAGTCGTGGTTCTGACCCCGAGCGATCCTTCTTGGCGGGGTTCGATGATGACTTTCCAGCACCCGCGGGCGGATGCCGCCCGCACGTTTCGCTACTTGCTCGATCGCCGCGGACTCCGCTGCCGACCCGTGACGGAACAGGGCCTGCAGGGTGTCCGCGTCTCCACTCACCTGAGCAATCTCCCGGACGAGTGCGAGCGCGTCGTCGCGGGGGTGCGCGACTCCCTCCGCGACCTGTAAGCTGACGATGCCGACCTTAGTCCGCGACCTCCACGATCATTTCCACTTCGACCACCGCGCCGGCTGGCAGGGCGTTCACGCCGACGGCGGCGCGGGCATGACGGCCGCGTTCGCCGAAGACCGCCACGAGCAGATCCGAGCAACCGTTCAGCACCTTGGGCTGTTGCGTGAAGGTATCGGTGCTCTGGATGAAACCGCCCACGCGAACGATGCGGCGGACCTTGCCGAGGTCCCCGATCTCCGCCTTGAGCGCCGCGAGCAACTGCAGCCCGCAGGTTCGCGCGGCCGCTTGCGCCTGCTCCTCCGACAGGGTCGCGGGGACTTTTCCGGTGATCACCTTGCCATCGGCCGACCGCGGAATCTGGCCGGCGAGGAACACGAGATTGCCGCTGCGGACCGCCGGGACGTAGTTGGCGACCACGGGCGCGGGAGTGGGAAGGGTCAGGCCGAGCGCCGCCAGCCGGGCCTCGGGCGTCGTTGCGGCCGTGTCGGCGCGCGTCAGACCGACGATCGGGAGCAGGGCAAGGAGCAGGAGTCGCGAAACGAGTTTCATGGTGGAGTGCCCAACGGTGTTGCCGGTTCGCGACCCGCGGAGCAACGCCAGAAGGAGATCCCGCTCGCCCGCCGTTGGCTGCGGCCGCTCGCGGCGTGGGTGGCGTTGGTCTTTGCCACGCTTGCCGGCGAATCCAGTGCGTCCACGCCCGCCGCGGCGGTCACCGAGTCGGCGGTGGCGGCGGTTGCTCCCGCGCATGATCTGATTCTCTGCGCGAGCATTAATCGCAGCTACGTCATTGGTTCGAAGATGGTCACCTTCAGCGGCCTCTACCGACGGGTCGCAGACGGGAGCTTTGAGCATTTTGGTCCCAACCTCCTGTACCTGAGCGGCGTGTCCCTCGATCCGCGCGATCACCGGACCATTTACCTCGCGATGCTCAATGGGGCGCTCTTCAGCCGCGACGGTGGGGAACGCTTCCGGATCGGGACAAGCTGGGATATGACGGAGCCCAAGGACATCGCGGTCGATCCGAACGCGCCAGATACCGTTTACCTCGCGCTGCCGGATGGGTTTGCAGTCTCGACGGACCGCGGCTGGACGTGGTCGCGCCGCGAGAAGGGTCTGCCCGACCGTGGCAAGTACACGCAGGCGATCGAGATCGACCGGACGCGGACGGGGCGTCTGTTAATCGGATGTGAGGCCGGCGTGTTTCTGACGGAAAACAGCGGGACCCGCTGGCGGCGGGTGCTGCCCACGCGCGCCACGGTCTACGATGTCCGGCAGTCTCCGACCAACCCGGCGTGGTGGATCGCCTCGACGCAACGGGATGGGGTTCACGTCTCGCGCGATTCCGGAGTCACGTGGTCGCGGATCAAGGACCTGGCCGAGGATGGTGCCTGGTATAACGTGGATTTCGGCACGCGGCATCCGGACCGGGTGGCGCTGTCGAGCTGGAATCAAGGCATCGTCGTTTCTGAGGATGGCGGTCGGACGTGGGCGCCGCGCAACGCCGGCCTGCCGGCGGAGGGACGCGTCATGCGGGTCGGGATCGATCCGGATACGGACGCCCTGTACGTGAACGTGCGGAGTGATGATGTGTACCGCTCCGAGGACTTCGGTCTCACGTGGAGCGAGACCGGCCTGAAGGGATCCACCGTGAGTCAATTCCTGTTCGTGAAGAAACCTCAGCCCTGAGCGCGCCCATGACGATGTTCTCTCGCCGTGTCTGCTCCCGTGCCGGGTGGTTCGCCCTCGGGCTGCTGCTCTGCGGCTTTCCTGGCCTCCGGGCGCAGCCCTCGCACGTGGGACCGATGCCATCGCCCCTGCCGGTCTCAAGTGCGGAGGAGCGCCGGGTGGCCTACGAGGCGCGCATCCAGGAGGTGCTGGAATGGTACACCGGGCTCGTGAAACCGAGCGATCCCCTCATCGGCGACCTCGTGGGCGTATCGGCGCGCCTCGCGCTCGGACGCGATTTGGAGCGGTGTTCCCGCAGCGTGATCGAGCTGATGAAGACGCCGGGCAGCAGTCCCTTCTGGATGTTCCCGACGGCGGGTGTCGCGTACCTCGGCCGCGACAAACTCTCCCCGGAAGCGCGGGCCGCGATCCGGCGCGCCTGGAGTTCGGTCATGCAGCTCCGCGGTGACACCGAGAACCACTGGGCGATGTACTATGCGTCGCTGTACCTGATGGCGCAGCTGTACCCCAACGAGCCCGCTTCGTCGTGGTACACCGGCAAGAGTTCCGAGGAGAACCTCGCCGAGGCGCGCGATTACCTGATTCACTGGATGCGACTGACGACGACGGTCGGGCAGGGGGAGTTCACCTGTTCGCACTACATCGGTGAATATGCGATTCCGCTCACCTACCTCGCGGCGTGGGCGGATGATCCGGCCATGCGCCTGCGGGCGCGGATGATGCTCGACTGGATCTTCGCCGATCAATTCGCGAATTCCCTCGATGGCATGTTGCATGGCGCCAATGCGCGCACCGACGACACCTCGGTGATCGAACGGTGGAATTCACTCTCCTCGTTCTTCAGCTGGCTCCTGCTTGGTAATACGCCGCCGCCCGCTGCCTACGGCGGCTTCGGCGTGTACTTCGCCGCAGTGGCCCGGCACTATGATCTCCCGGAGGTGATCTACCGCATCGGGGCCGATCGCGGCGGCGACTTCACCCAGCGTGACCTCAAGCGTTCCCGCCGCCGCTGGCGCGGCAGCGACGTGGAGATGGCACCGATCTACAAGCTCAACTACTCGCGCCGGGACTACGCCGTCGGCTCCTACCAGGGCGGAATCAGCGATCCGATCCAGGCTCACGTGTGGGACGTGACCTGGGCGGTGCCGGATCCGCGCGGGGTCCACAATACGATCTTCTCCATGCATCCCGTGTCGTCCATGGACGACCTGCAGATGTACTTCGCGGAGTTCCCCGAGCAGATGATGCGTGCCGTGACGACGGAGGGGAAAGCGTCCTATGACTCGCCGGACAAGTTTCTCGGCGCTTCGCGCTACGAACAGGTGGTTCAGGACCAAGACACGGTCATCGCGCTCTACAACATCGCCCCCGGGACCCGATTCCCTCACATCAATGGGTTCTTTTCCAAGGATCTCGTTGATCTCACGGAGGACGAGTCGGGTTGGATTTTTGCGCGGGGAGGCAACGCGTTCCTCGCTTATCGTCCGCTCGCGCCCTACGAACTGCAGCGGTCGTTGGTTTACCGCTCGTCGTGGACCGGCACGAAGCAGGACGCCGGCGACCGGCGGCTCTACAGCCCGCATTTGAAGAACGGCACCATCGTCCAAGCGGCCAGCGCGTCGGAGTTTCCCTCCTTCTCGGCTTTTCAGGCGGCGATCCGCGCCCTGCCGCTCACCTTCTCGCTGGAGCCGGTGCCGACGGTGAGCTTCACGTCGCTGCGGGGTCGCAAGCTGGAATTCACCCATGGACGCGTGCCGGTGGTGAATGGTCGGCCGCTGGACTACTCGGCGTGGAAGTTGTTCGAGGGACCTTACCTCAACGCCGAGCGAGGCTCGCAGAAGCTCACCCTCACCCACGGTCGCTTGGAGCGAGTCCTCGACTTCAATACCCTCACAATCACTGATCGAGTCAAGAATCCCTGACGCCTCACGCGTCGGGCCCGCTAGCTTATCCCCTTCACCATGCGCCGATCCCTGCTCTCTCCCCGCGTGTCGTTGTCATCGTGGTCTCGCCGGACGCTCGCGCCCCTGATTCTGGGCTTTTGGGGCAGCGTGGCCGTGATGGGGCAAGCGCCCGCGCCGGCCGCAGCGACCACTGCCGCCGTCATCGCCCCTGAAGCGGTCGCGTCCAAGGTGACGTCGACGGCGGCGGAGGCCGCATCGCGAGCTCACGCGATGCTGACCCGCCTGTGCGATGATGCCGGAGGGCGCCTGACGGGATCACCGGCGGATCGCCGAGCGATCGAGTTGCTGCTAGCTGAACTTCGTGCCCTCGGATTGGAACCCGAGCGTGAACCCTTTCGCATGCCCGGTTGGGAACGTCTCGACGATCGGGTCGACCTGCTCAGCCCCCTGGGCCGGAGACTACGCGTCGCTGCGCTTGGCTACAGCCAGCCCCATGCGCCCTTTGAGGCGGAGCTCGTCGACCTGCGCGACGGGCGCGCCACGGATTACCCGACGGACGACGTGGCCGGAAGGGTGGGATTGATCAATTCAGGTACGCCGCTGCAGCCCGCGGAGTTCGTCCGCATTGCGGCCCAGCGTCGCATCGGGGCGATCCTTTTCATCAATCGTGAAGGTGGCGGACAGTTGCTGGCGCGAACGGGAAGTTTCGTGGGCGCGCCGCTCCCCCTTCCCGTGTACGCGATCACGCAGGAGGAGGGCAACTGGCTGCGTCGCTTGCGTGCGCGTGGGGTGCCGGTGCGCCTGCGGGTGGAGACCCGTTCGCGGTGCCTTGAGGTGGAAACCGCCAACGTGGTCCTGCGCTTTCCGGGCCGGTCTCCCGATCGCATCGTGGTCGGAGCGCATGTCGACAGCTGGGACCTGGGGCAGGGGGCACTGGATAACGGGCTCGGGATTGCGCAGCTTTTCGCCCTCGCTGATTTTCTGCGCGGTCGCGAGTTAGGCCGGACGGTCGAGCTCGTGTGGTTCAACGGCGAGGAGCAGGGCCTGTGGGGGTCGCGACATCAGGCGGGTCGGCTGGGAGACGAGCCGATTGTCGCGATGGTCAATCTCGACATGGTCGGCGTCCCGATCGCGGTGAATGCCCTGGGTGACGACACGTTGGTCCCCTTCCTCGAGCGCTGGAACGATCTCCGCGGCGCCAAGCGCCTGCCGACCGGTGTGCAGAACATCAACTGGTTCGGCAGCGACCACACTCCCTACCAACTCGCGGGCGTGCGGGCGATCACGTTCAACGCACCCATTCCCCGCGAGTCCGTCCGCTACTACCACGACGTCGCGGACACGATCGACAAGCTGCCGGAGCAGATCGTGGTGGACTCGACGAGCGTGATCGCCGATCTGCTGCTCGCCCTGGCGGCTGACACCTCGCTCACGGCGTGGCGGCGGCCGGTGCAGGAAACGGAGATGCTGTTCACCCGTTTTGGGATCGAACGTCGGATGCAGGTGATCGGATACTGGCCGTTCCCCAGTCGCTGAGTCATGAAGCCTCATCGATTCCTCGGCTGGCGGCGGATCCTCGGGCTCGTCGCCTCTCTATGGTTGGGAGCCGTCGGTTTGGCGGCGTCGCCGTCGCCCTCCGTCCTGGTCGTTGGCGGCAGCATGATGAACGGAGACCATTTTGCCGAGGCCACGCTCGCGGTGATGCGGGAGCACTTCCAGGGCTGCCGGACCGTTGTGTTGGTTCTGCATGCCTCCCATCCGGCGGACCGGGATCGGACCGAGGCGCGGTTACAACGCGCCTTCGCGCACTTGTCGGGAATCTCGGCCGAGTCGCTCCATCACTTGGACGACGCGGAGTCGCTGCGCCGGTTGCGTGCGGCCGATGGAATCTTCGTTGGAGGCGGAGAGACCTTCGTGCTCCTGCGCGAACTGTACCGCACTGGCCAGTTGGAGGTGATTCGCGAACGGGTGCGGGCGGGCGTGCCGTACGCCGGATCGAGTGCCGGAGCGAATGTGGCCGGGCAGCGCATTGGCACGACGAACGACTTTCCGGTCGCAGACATTCCGACGCGCGATGCGCTCGCGCTCTTCCCCGCCGTGATCAATCCGCATCACCCCTTGCCTGCCTCGGCGGATCACGCGGCGAGGGTGGGAAAGATTCAGGGGTACCTTCGCTTCAACCCGTCGGAGACGGTCTTCGCGCTGGGCGATGCCTCGATCGCGCGACTGCATGAGGGTCGGGTCACCTTCGCGGTGGGCTTCGGCCGAGTGTATCGCGCGAGTGGGAGCGCGGAACTGACGGTCGGTCAACGCGTCGAGGGGCTACCATGATTCGGCGTTGAGCCGGGGGACGGGGCTTGGGAGGCGAGCGACGAAAAATGCGCTTGCACTTCCGCTGCGGTCCTTCCTTTTTCTTCCTTCCGTTACGCAGCCGTAGCTCAATTGGATAGAGCATCTGACTACGGATCAGAAGGTTTGGGGTTCGACTCCCTACGGCTGCGCCACTTTAGAACGACAAACCCCCGGGACCGTGAGGTCGCCGGGGGTTTGTTTTTCGTCGAATGGGTTTGGCCTGCGGTCCGTGGCGCGGTTCGTCAGAAGTTTCGCACGTACGTGGCCCCGGTCTCGTCGATGAAGACGAGGTTGTTCGGATTGATTTCCTTGAGGCGAAGTCCGATCGAGTGATCGATCACATCATTGAGCCGGTAGACCCGCTCGTTCATGAGCACCTTCGGGTCGGTGCCGGACGCGCGGATACCGGATACGCGGAGGGTGTCGACGATGGCGCTGGAACGAGAGTTGGGCGGCACAAAACCGGTTTCCGAGGCGGGAACTTCGATGTGCAAGGCTCCTTCACCGGTTTCTTCCTGGGCCGTTCCGGCCGTGGTGGGATCCGAGGGCGAGCTGTTGGCGGACTCCGCACCCGCGGCGGCGGATTCCGGCTTGGGGTCTGCCATCTTCACGTCAAAGACGAACGAGGCCACGCCTCCCACCGGCGTGGGAGTCACCGCGGCGTTTGTGCCGGACACCGTCGTGCCGGCGGTTGCGGCGGTTCCAGGCGCACGCGTCTGCTCCGGTTGTGCGCCGACCATGCCCGCGGGCGCGGTACCGGCGACCGACGGCGTGGTGGCCGTCGGAGTCTCCGCGGAAGGAGCGGGCTTCGCCGATCCGACGACCATCGGAGCGGAAGTGTTCGTGGAGTCACCGGACGGACCAATGAGGAACCAGAAACCGGCCGCGACTACGCCCACGATGATCACGCAGGCGACACCCACGATCACCAGCGTCTGCGCGGGCATGGGCTGGCTGCGTTTCACCACCCGTCGCGGCGGTGACGTACCTTCAGGGGATGGGGGAGAGCCCGTAGAAGAACTAGGGGTTACCTCTTGAGTCCGCTGTCTCTGGGCTTTTTTCAGGGCTTCATTGATCAGGCTCATGCGCAGCGGATCTTTTGGTTCAGGGTGAATCGGCTCGTTTCCGAGTTTTAATGACCACAAAGATCGGAAAATCGGATGCCAGAAGAAGATTGCAGTGGGTTCCTCGCTCACTCCAGCAGGCGACGGATGTCGCGCGCGGCTCGGCGCATATCCCGCCAGGCCACTTCATCGGAGTCTCGCAGGTAGGCAGCCATGAGTGCTTTATCACATAGATCGTTGACCACCCTGGGAATGCCTCCCGAAAGACGGTGCAACTCCCAGAGCGCCCAGCGAGTAAAGAAGGGACGCCCCTGGCTTCCTGCCAATGAAAGGCGGTGATGCACGTAGTGCGTCAGATCCCGCATCGTCAGTGGCTTGAGTTCGTAATGGATCAGGATCCGCTGGCGAAGCTGGCGCAGCTCCTGGCGCCCAAGAATCTCCTTCAATTCAGGCTGACCCATGAGGATGATTTGCAGAAGCTTTTGATTGTCGGTTTCTAGGTTCGACAGGAGACGGATCTGCTCCAGCACCTCGAACGATAGATTCTGGGCCTCGTCGATGATCAGGACGATGTCCTTGCCGGCATCGATGCGGGCGAGCAGCCGACGATTGATCTGGTTCACCAACTCGTGCGGGGTGCGCGCGGGCCGCTTGTCGCCGAGCTCGCGGAGGATCGCGCGAAGCATGTCGGTCTCGGAAAGCCTCGGGTTCAGGATGAGCGCGGTGTCCCAGTACCTCGGGTCGAGTTCGTTCAGCAGCCGACGGCAGAGCGTTGTCTTGCCGCAGCCGACTTCGCCCACCAGGACGATGAAGCCCTTGCGCTCATCCAAGCCGAACTTCAGGTGCTCCAGAGCGTCGAGGTGCGTCGGGCTGAGGTAGAGAAACTTGGGATCCGGGGTGATGCTGAAAGGCATCTCGGCGAATCCATAGAAGCGCTGGTACATTCGGCAGGGAGGGACTGACGGTAAGGAAACGAAAATTCCTGCAGCGCAGAATTTACAGATGCGACCGTTTGGTATCTAAGAGGGGTCGTCTTGAACCTCAGAAAGATCATAATCGGCCTTTATCTCGTGCTCTTTATCGGCATCGGGGTGACGTCGGCCGGTTTCTTCTTTCAAACCCGGCGCGAATTCGAGCAATTGCAGCTGCAGGAGGCCCGGACCCGGGTCCGCCTCGCGGAATTGCAGGCTCGGCTCGCTGATCAGGAGCGCACGCTGCAACGCCTGCGGGAGGATCCAGGCTATGTGGAGCGCGTGATTCGTCGCCGTCTCATGTACGCCAAGCCCGAGGAGGCCGTGTTTCGCTTTCCGACCGAGGACTGAGCGCGGCCCGGCGCTGGCCGGGTGTTTGGGCTTCCCCGCCCGTCGGGCACACCCTTTGCTTTCGGTGTGCAGTCGCTCATCGATGCCTTCCACCGCGCCGGGCAGGAGCATGTCTTTGCCTTCCTCGACCGTCTCCGCCCGACCGAACGTGCCCGGCTCTTCGCCGAGGCGGCGGAAGTGGACTTGGTCGAGTTGGATCGCCTCAAGCGAACGCTGCTGGGACGGGTCGCGGCAACCGAGATCGCTGACTTGGCGCCCGCGCCCTACGTTCCGCTTCCGGAGAATAGTGGTGGCTCTGAAAAGTGGATACAAGCCAGGGCCGTAGGTGAGGAGGCGTTGCGCGCGGGACGGGTGGCCGCGTTCACGGTCGCGGGTGGGCAGGGGACGCGGCTCGGCTTCGACGGACCGAAGGGCACGTATCCCGTCACGCCGGTGCGCCATCGGCCGCTGTTCGCGGTGTTCGCCGACAAGCTCCGGGCGGCGGAGCGGCGTTACGGTCGACGCATTGCTTGGTTCATCCTCACCAGCCATCAGAATCACGACGCCACCGAGGCATTCTTCGCGCAGCACCGCTGGTTCGGCCTCCAGCCCGAGCAGGTGCACTGCCTGCGGCAGGGCCGGATGCCGGCGGTGGATCCGAGCGGGCGCATCCTGCTCGAGACGCCCGGCTCCCTCGCGCTTTCGCCCGATGGACACGGAGGTTCGCTGCGGGCGCTCGAGCGGGCCGGAGCCTTCGACCGCATGCAGGCGGTGGGCGCCGATGTCATCAGCTATTTCCAGGTCGATAATCCGCTGGTGCGCGTGATCGATCCCGCATTCATCGGCTGGCATCTCCTCTCGGGATCGGAGATGTCGAGCAAGATGGTGCCCAAGGCCTTTCCGGAGGAGAAGGTCGGACTGTTCTGCCGACAACACGGACGTACCTGCGTGGTTGAGTACTCCGATTTGCCCCTCGAACGGCAGCGCGAGGTCGATCCGGCGACGGGAAAGCTGCGCTTCCTCGCAGGATCGATCGCAATCCATCTGTTCTCGCGCGACTTCGCACGCCGCGTCGCGCGCGGCGAGGGTGGGATGGTGCTCCCCTTCCACCGTGCGGAGAAGAAGGTGCCAACGATCGATTCCGAAGGCCGACCGGTCCAGCCGGACCGACCCAATGGAATCAAATTCGAGCTGTTTGTCTTCGACGCCTTGCCCTTCGCCGCCAATCCGCTCGTTCTCGAGACGGATCGCGCCGGTGATTTTGCCCCGGTGAAGAATGCGGAGGGCGCAGATTCCCCCGCGACGTGCCGGGACGCACAGCTCCGGCTCTTTGCGAGCTGGCTGCGCGCCGGTGGAGCCGAGTTGCCCGTGGATGCTTCCGGCCAACCCGCATTCCCGATCGAGGTTTCTCCGCTCTTTGGCGATGACTTCGCCGCATTCGCTGAGTCCTGGCGTCGTCTTGAGTCCAAGCCCTCGTCCATTACCCCAGGATTTTGCCTGGGCGCCGACTCCTGAGCCCCTTCCTTCCTGATTCATTCATGACACCGATTCCTCCCGTTGTTGCCTCCGCCGTGGCGTCCGGCCAGCTGCTCCCGAGTGCCGCCGAGAACCTGGCCGCTTGGCTGTCCGCCGACTTGCCGGCGTGGGCCCGCGAGAGCATTGCCGAATTGCTGGCGCGCGAGGCTTGGAGCGAACTCAACGATCGCTTCTACCGCTACCTTGAGTTCGGGACCGGGGGAATGCGGGGGCGCACCATCGGGGTCGTCGCGACCGCCGCCGAGAAAGGCACGGGCCCCACGCCCGCGCATGCGGCCGTCGGCGCCAACGTGCTCAACGACTTCACGCTCGTGCGTGCCACCGTCGGATTGTACCGACACGTCGCCGCACACCTCGCCGCGCAGGGTCGCGGAGAACGTCCGGCGCTCGTCATCGCGCACGACGTCCGCCATTTTTCGCGTCGCTTCTGCGAGCTCGCGGCCGGGACCTGGACGCGACTGGGCGGACGCGCGTTCATCTTTGACGGACCGCGTTCCACGCCGCAGCTCAGCTTCTCCGTCCGGCACCTCCGGGCCCACGCGGGAGTGGTCATCACCGCCAGCCACAATCCGCCGCACGATAATGGCTTCAAGGCGTACTTCGATGACGGCGCGCAGGTCGTGCCACCGCATGACCAAGCCATCGTCGCTCGGGTGAACGCCGTGTCTCTTGCGGAGGCGGGCGGATTTCTGGATGCGACGCTGGAGGGTGTGACCGTGCTCGGCCCCGATGCGGACCGCGCGTACCTCGCCGTGGCGGCGCGCGCCGCCATCGATCCGACGGTCTTTCAGTCGACCCGGCTTGCCGTGGTGTTCACGGCCATTCACGGCACGGGAGGAGTCTCGACTCTTCCCCTGCTGCGTGATTGCGGGATCGAGGTCCACGAAGTCGCCAGCCAGGCGGCGTTCGACGCGCGCTTTCCCACGGTCAAGTCGCCCAATCCGGAGAATGCCGAGGCACTCGCGGCCGGTGTGGCGCTGGCGGATCAACGCGGAATCGACGTGGTCCTCGCGACCGACCCGGACTGTGACCGCATGGGAGTCGCGGTCCGCGCCCGCGACGGACGCATGGAGCTGCTGACCGGAAACCAGATTGGCGCGTTGCTCGCCGACTACCGCCTGAGTCGCTTCAAGGATCTCGGGTGGATTCCCGCGCCGGGCAGTTCGAGGGTGGCGATCATCAAGACCTTCGTGACCACGCCGCTGCAGGACGCGATCGGCCGGCGGCACGGCGTGAAAGTCATCAACACCCTCACCGGATTCAAGTGGATCGCCGAGAAGCTGCGTCGCTACGAGGAGCGCCTGCGGGCCGCGGTGCCGCGTGCCGACGGGAAGCCACTGGACTATGACGCGATTCCGCTGCGGGATCGGGCGCGACTGCTGCAGGAGCACAGCACCTTCTTTGCCTTCGGCACCGAGGAGAGCTACGGCTACCTCCCGAACGACAGCCTGCGCGACAAGGACGGAAACGCCGCCTGCCTCATGTTCTGCGAGTTGGCCGCGTGGGCCAAGCAACAGGGCCGCACGATCCCCGAGTGCCTCGATCAGCTCTACTTGGAGAATGGGTTCTTCCTCGAAGGCGTGATCAACCTCTATTACGAGGGGGCCAGTGGAGCGGCGCGCATCCGGCGGATCCTCGAGACGTACCGCAGCCAGCCGCCCCGCGCGTTCGGCGACATTGGAGTCACCCGGTTCCAGGATTTCGGTCGCGAGACCGTGGTGGATGACGACGGGGACACGATTCCAAGTCAGGACCTGTACGTGGTGACGCTGGCGAACGGCTACACCTTCGCGGCGCGTGGATCAGGCACGGAGCCGAAGATGAAGTTCTATGTCTTCGGCCGCGCCGACGTGCGCTCTGCAGCGGAGCTCGCCGACGTGAAGCGCGCGGTCCGGGCCGAGCTCGACCGGATCAAGGCGCTGATCGAAGCCGATGCCCGCGCTCGGGCCGAGGAGCAAGTCGCCTAGTCCCGGCGTTGCCTTGAGCCATGGAGACGTCTCCCGAGCTCTTGATCCGGCGCTATGCGCTGCCGTTCCGCACTCCCCTGCGCACCGCCCACGGCGCGTGGACGGAGCGCGAGGGGATTCTCATCCGCGTGACGGGCGCTGACGGCCGCCTCGGTCACGGGGAGATTGCGCCGATCCAGGGATTCGGGGGCCGTTCGCTCGACGACTGTGCGGTCGAGTTGGAGCGCCTCGGTCGCTTTCCGGCGCGGGAAGCGTTGCTGACTCAGGCGAAGGTCCTGCCCGGTCTGCGCGGAGCGCTCGTCGAAGCGGGGATCGACTCCGTGCCCATCCCGTCGCGGATGAGGGAGCATGTGGCGGTGGCCGCGCTGTTGCCGGCCGGGCGGGCGGCGCTGGCGGTGCTGAGGGATCGCTTGGAACTGGGGTTCCGAGTCGCCAAGTGGAAAGTCGGCGTCGCGCCGATCGCGGACGAGCTGGCGTTGCTCGACGATCTGCTGGCGCTCCTGCCCTCGGGAGCGCGTCTGCGCTTGGATGCGAATGGAGCCTGGGACCGTCGTCAGGCGGAGCGGTGGTTGGACGTCGCGGCGGGTCGGCCGATCGAGCACGTGGAGCAGCCGATCGATGCCCGGGCCCGTGGAGCGGACGACCTGCTGCAGGGATTGGCGGCGGACTACCCGGTGCCGGTGGCACTGGATGAGTCGATCGCGGTCGATGCGGATGTGACCGCCTGGCTGGATCGCGGTTGGTCGGGCGTCTTCGTGATCAAGCCGACGCTGCTGGCGGATCCTGGATACGCGGTGGACCGCCTGGCGGCGGCTGGTGCGAACGTCGTCTTTTCCTCCGCGTTGGAGACGGCGGTGGGATTTCGGTCGGCGCTGCGTTGGGCCTTCACATGGCGCGGCGAGCCGCGGGCGGTCGGTTTTGGCGTGGGCCGGCTCTTCGGCGGGCCGGCGGGGGAAGTGCCTCCGCTCGCGCCGTTCTGGCGCTGGAGCGATCTCGAGCGGATGGATCCAGCGGCATCATGGAACGCGCTGAACTGAGCGATCGCCTGTCGGCGCGCCGTCCGCGCATCCGCTCGCATCGGCCCGTGGTCGTGTGCGAGCGCGACCCGGTCCGCTTCCAGGCGGCTTTCGCGGCGGGGGTGGCCGGTGCCGGTCTCGTTTTTCTCGCTGATCCTGCGTGGGGCGCGGCGGAGCGAGCCCAGTTCCGCGCGCTCGTTGCGCGCGCGCCGGACCGTCCGGCCCCGGCCCGTGGCTGGCTCTGCATCCCGACCGGTGGCTCGTCGGGCGCACTGAGACTCGCGCGGCACGACGGGGAGACGCTCGCGGCGGCGGTCGGAGGATTTTCGCGTCATTTCGACTGCCCGGTCGTCTCCACCTGCGGCATCCTGCCGCTGCACCACGTCAGCGGCCTGATGGGTTGGCTGCGGGTGGCCCTCACGGGCGGGCGCTTCGTGTCCGCTCGTTGGACCGAGGTCGAAAGCGGGTCACTTCCCGCCGTTCCGGATGGAGACGGCTTCGTGTCCGTGGTGCCCACCCAACTACAGCGCCTCCTCGCCCGTGCGGGCACGCGGGCCTGGCTCCGCCGCTTTCGCGCGGTGTTCGTCGGCGGCGGTCCCGCGTGGCCGCAGCTGCTGGACGACGCGGCGCGCGCGAAAGTACCGTTGTCGCTGTCCTACGGCATGACCGAAACGGCCGCGATGGTTGCCGCGCTCCGGCCGGAGGAGTTTGCGGCCGGGGATCGCAGCTGCGGTCGTCCGCTGCCACACGTGCGCGTGCGCATGCGCCACGACGGGACGGTGACGGTGGCCGGGGCCTCGCTGTTCCGCGGCTACTATCCGGCTTGGGTTTCCCGACGGGCGCCGTGGGTGACGCAGGACGTAGGTTTCTTCAATCCCTCGGGGGCGTTACACATCGAGGGACGCCGTGATTCCCTGATCATCAGCGGAGGAGAGAAGGTCGATCCCTTCCAGGTGGAGTCGGCCTTGCGTGCGACCGGCGAATTTGACGATGTCGCCGTGCTTGGGGTGCCGGACCCGGAGTGGGGCGCTTCAGTGGTGGCGTGCTACCCCATGAAGGATGCTTCGCCGGACTGGGACCGGGTGCAGCGCCGACTGCGGCGTGAGCTCGCGGCGTATCGACGACCGAAGCGCTACGTGGGCGTGGTGGATTGGCCGCGCAATGCGCAGGGCAAGTTGAACCGAGCGACCCTGCTTCGTCTCGCGCAGGAGCGGATAGCGCGCGGCGGGTTCATTGCGGGCTGAGACGAGCCGAGGCGTGGTGTGTCGCGCGAGCCGACGATCGCCGCCTGTCCCGCGCGCGGTGGGCAGCCCCGTTGCAGTCCGCGGCGCGGGCTGCGTTAGCCGGCGTCGACCCACGCCGAGAGTTCGGCGGGGAGTGGCACGCGCTCGCGTGACTTGGCGTGAATGCAGACGTGCTCGGTGCGCGCTCGGGCCACGGCCTTCTCCGGCGGACCGGTCCGTACCACCTCATAGTTGACCGCGAAGCAATGGGCATCGAGCCGCTCCGGTCGCGCGCGAATGAGGATGCGGTCGCCGACAGTGAGGGGACGGAGATACTGGGCCTCACTGCGCCCGATTGGAATGATCACCCCGTGGCGACCCCCCGCGAAGAAGTCGCTCACCCGCATCCCGGCGGCCGAGAGGGCTTCCTCGTAGGCTTCATGGCAGAGTCCGAGGTAGGCGGCGAAGAAGACCACGCCGGCGGCGTCCGTCTCGGGAAAGTGAATGGTGCGAGGGTACTCGAAAGCCATGGCTGGCAGGGGAAACGATTTTGCCGGTGATCACGACCCCAAATGCGGCCCTATCCTCGCCGTGACTTTCAGTCGCGGCCGGGTAGGCTGCGGCCATGACGAAGAACGAGATCGCCGAGGTGCTCGACCAGATTGCAACCCTGCTTGAGCTCAAGGGGGAGAATCCGTTCAAGGTGCGCGCCTATTCCCGGGGGGCCCGCGCGCTGGAGGCGATCGAGCCGGAGGATCTCGCCCGGCTGGTCGAGCGGGACGAGCTCCAGAGCGTGAAGGGAATCGGCGAAGCGCTGGCCGAGAAGATCGCGGCACTCCACCGCACCGGCAAACTCGAGTTCTACGAACGCCTGAAGGCTTCGGTGGAGCCCGGCCTCGTCGAGATGCTGGAGATCCCCGGATTGGGCCCCAAAAAGATTCGGGCTCTGCACGATCGCCTCGGGATTACGGACATCGCGGCGCTCACGGCAGCCTGCCGTGATGGCCGCGTCGCGGCGCTGACGGGCTTCGGCGAAAAGTCGCAGCATAAGCTGCTGGAGGGAATCGCCAATCGCGAGGCCTATGCCCGACGTCACCTGTGGTGGGAGGCGGAGGCGGAAGCCGCGCCCATTTTGCGGGGGCTCCGGGCGCTGCCTCAGGTCCAGCAGGCGGAGGCGGCCGGCAGTCTGCGTCGCGGGTTGGAGACCGTAGGCGACCTCGACTTCATCGTCGCGGCGGCGGAGGTCGGACCGGTGGTGGAGTGGTTCTGCGCGATGCCAGGCGTCAAGGAAGTCACGGCCCGCGGCGAGACCAAGGCGAGCGTACGGTTCGCGAGTGGATTGCAGGCCGACCTACGGTTGGTGCCGGAGGACCAGTTTGCCTTCGCGCTGCATCACTTCACGGGCTCGAAAGCGCACAACGTGGAGCTGCGGCATCGCGCCCTGACCCGTGGCCTCAGTTTGAGCGAGTGGGGACTCGAGCCCGCGGCCGGCGAGGGCACGGTCAAGGAGAAGGCCGAGGCGACCTCGGCGCGGCATCGCGGGCGCATCAAGAGCGAGGCAGACCTCTTCGCCGCGCTGGACCTGCACCCGATTCCGCCGGAGTTGCGGGAAGGGATGGGTGAGATCGAGGCGGCGGAGTCCGGACTCCTGCCCAAGCTCGTGGAAGCAGCGGATCTTCGCGGCGCGTTTCACAACCACACGACGGCGAGTGACGGACGAAACACGCTTGCGGAGATGACCGCGGCGGCGGATGCGCTGGGATGGGAATACCTCGGCATCGCGGATCACTCCAAGTCCAGCTTTCAGGCGAACGGACTTTCCGAGGAGCGGCTGGCGGCGCAAGTCGCGGACATCGCCGCGCTCAACGCGTCCGGGCGCTACCGGTGCCGGGTATTCTCCGGCGTGGAGTGCGACATCCTTCCGGACGGTCGGCTGGACTATGCGGACGACGTTCTTGCGACCCTCGATTACGTCGTCGTGTCGGTGCACAGTGCCTTCACCCAAAGCGAGGAGGAGATGACGCGCCGGATCGTGCGGGCGATTGAGCATCCCTGCACCACGATGCTCGGGCACATTTCGGGCCGGTTGCTCCTCCGCCGACCCGGCTACGCGGTGGACCACGGGCGCGTCATCGACGCTGCGATCGCGAACCACGTGGCGATCGAGCTCAATGCCAGTCCGCTCCGTCTGGACATGGACTGGCGTCACTGGCGACGCGCGGCGGAGCGCGGCCTGCGTTGCGTGATCAACCCCGACGCGCACGACACGGCGTCCCTCCAGCATGTGCGCGCGGGCGTCCTCGCGGCACGGAAGGGATGGTTGACCCGGGAGCAGGTCGTCAACACGCGCCCGGTGGGTGAGGTCATGGGTGCGCTGCGACCGCGTCGCTAGGACGCGCTGGGTCATCGCGCTCAGCGCGAGGATTCGGAAGGCGCGGGGCCCGGGTCCGACGCGCTGCGATCAGCGCTGGCGGCGGAGGAGGACTGGAGGGCGCGCTCGGCGGCCCCGCGACGCTTGTCCCACCATGTTTTCAGGATGTCCCGGGCGACCGGGCCGGCGTAGCGGCCGCCAGCGAATTCCTCTCCCGGCGTGTCACCCTCGACCATGACGGCGAGTGCCACCTCGGGACGATCCACGGGGGCGAAGCAAATGAACCAGGCGAGGTTCCTCGTCCCGGCCGGCGTCGCGATCTGCGCGGTACCCGTTTTTCCCGCGATCCGCAGGTCGGGGATCTTCAAGGCGGGTGAATTCAGAATCCGCGCGGTGCCGTGCGGGGAAATCACGCAGTCCTCCATGCCACGCAGCAGCACCGCGCGCGCGACGGGATTCAGGCCGATCGGGTCGCTGCGCTGCCGAGTCCTCATCGGATCGTGGATCAGCGACGGCTGCGTGCGGGTGTCTCCGCGTGCGACGGAGGCGGCGAAGGACGCCATCTGCAGGGGTGTCACGAGCAGGAAGCCCTGGCCGATGGAGAAGTTGGCGGTGTCGCCGTCGTACCATCTCTCCTCGATCGCCTGCTGATCTGCGGGCAGTTTGCGGAGGCCGATGAAGCGCTTCTTCCAAGCGGGGTCCGGCACCAGCATACCCTTTGTTTCGAAGGGCAGTTCGATGCCGGTGGGGCGGTCGAAGCCGAAGCGTCGCGCTTCCTCCGCGATCCGCTCCGCGCCGAGGCGCAGGCCCTGCTCGTAGAAGTAGACGTTGCAAGAAACCTCGATGGCTTGCGCGAGGCGGATCGGGCCGTGCGCGTGGCCATCGTGGCACGGAAAGAGCCTTCTCCCGACCCGGTAGACGCCCTCGCAGTTCACCGTGGCCTCAGGGTCGAGGGTGCCGGCGCGAAGTCCGGCGATGGCCGTGAGGATCTTGAACGCCGACCCCGGCGGGTAGATGCCCTTGACCGAGCGATTGTACCAGCCTCCTGCGGCGTCGATCTGCTGATACGTCTCCGAGGCGATCCGCGGCGAGGTCGCGTTGAGATCGAAATCCGGCTTGGTCGCGAGCGCGAGTACCTCGCCGCTGTCGACTGCCAGCATCACCGCCGAGGCGGGGAGCTCGAGCTTGGCGAGCGCGGTTTCGGCGGCGATTTGCAGGTCGATGTCGAGGCTGGTGACGAGGTCGCGGCCCTGCACCGGCAACCGTCGGACCAGCGGCGGGTTCACGCGGTAGCCGGCGGGATCGACCCGGTAGATCGTTCCGCCGGTCTCGCCTTGCAGGATCTCGTCGAAGTACAGCTCCAGTCCGTCGCGGCCCACGGAGCCCTTCATCGCGAAGGTCTTCAACTCGTCGCCGGGAAGGCTGACGGTGGGGCTATCCTCGAGATTGGCGAGGCCGACGAAGCCGAGCGTGTGGGCCGCGGCGGAGTTGAAGGGGTAATGGCGCGCCGTGGTGGTGTACACCTGCAGGGCGGAGGTCACCGGGAGTTGCTCGAGCAGTCGCGCGTATTCGTCCGGATGAAGATCGTCGACGAGGATGTAGGGCAGGAGGAGCTGGCGGCGGAAGTGCCGCGTCAGCGCCTGGCCGTCGAGCGTCTCGGTACGATCGAGACGTCGGTTCACCTCGTCGAGGTAGCGGCGGACGACCGTGAAGCGGGCGATCTGCTCCAGTTCCCCGGACGAGGGGAGGTTGCGATCGTCGGACTCGCGATAGGCGCGGCGGATCTTGAGAAATTCCGTCCGGAACTCGCCGCGGAGCTCGTCGAGGTTGAGCGTGACCGCGAACCGGGCGCGGTTGCCGACCAGGAGGCGGCCATCGCGGTCGTAGATGTTGCCCCGGGGACCCGGGGTGAGGATGCGCCGCTGATTCTGCACCCGCTCCAAGTCATGGTAGACGTTGGTCTTGATCAGTTGCTGGTAGGCCAGCCCGGAAGCGACCCCGAGGCAGGCAAGCGCGAGCAGACCGTGGAAGACGAGGAGCCGTGGATTGTACCCACGGTGGGTCTCCACCAGGCTGCCGGATCGATCTGCGGACGACGTAGGCATGTCCTCAGGTCATGGGTAGCCGCGCGGCCCCGGTTCGGCGGGGGCGGCGACGCCCGCGATTTCCAACGCCTTCGCCTGGAGGGCGAGGAACCAGGGTGCGACGAGCGCGAGGGTCAGCTGGGAGGCGATCAAGTCGCTGAAGACCCTTGAGGTGAGGCCGCCGGCGTCGGGGAGCAGGCGCACGGCGACGGCGCTCACCGCCAGGAAAAGGCCGAGGTTAGCGATGAGGATCACCATGACGATGATGAGACCTTCGTGCCGGTTCAGGCGGTGCCGCACATGTTGGAGAAAGATCACGGCCGCTGCGAACACGATGGCATGGGTTCCGAAGGGTAGCGGGGTGCCGACATCGTGCAGGAAGCCGGCGGCGAACCCGCCGATCAGCGCCTCGCGTCGCTCGAAGTGCAGCGCGGAAAAACCGACGAAGAGACCGCCCATGAAGAGGGAGATGCCCCACGGGGTGAGTTCGTGGTTCACCTGGGAGACGAGCACCCAGAGCAGGAACTGGGTAAGGAAGAAGACGAGCGTGCGCTGCATGGGTGGCCTCGAGTCAATCCGCTCGCTCGGGCACGAGCACGGTCACCTCAGTGAGCTCGGCCAGGCGGCTTTCGAGTCGCACCTCGCCGGTCTTGAACAGGCCGTCGGTGCTGGTTTCGAGGCGGGTGATTTCCCCGATGAACAGGCCGGCCGGAAAGACCCCGCCCAGTCCTGAGGTGACGATCCGGCGGGGCGTCACCTCGCTGGCGGAGGCGTCGGTGG
This sequence comes from Opitutaceae bacterium, assembly GCA_040382075.1. GTDB lineage: Bacteria > Verrucomicrobiota > Verrucomicrobiia > Opitutales > Opitutaceae > UBA6669. The sequence continues at coordinate 61,978 of JBEIGD010000001.1, read as the reverse complement.
GGACGTAGTCGACGAGTCCGCGGGCGGGCCCGAAGGCGGGGTTGTTCCCTCCTTGGAAGCTGAGCGGCCGAGAATCGCCCTCCAGCGTCGCGGCGATGCGCAGGGTCGGGCTGCTGATCAGGTCGACCACGGCGGTGTAGGCATGGACCTCGGCCACCTTGCCCACGACGCCGCCGCTGAAGATGACCGGCGACCCGACGGTGATGCCGTAGTTGCGGCCCTTGCGGATCGTCAGGCGCTGCCACCAAGCGTTGAAGTCGCGCCGCGCGACCCGCGCCGGTTCGCTGCGGTAGCCGGGCAGTGACGGGATGCGGAGCAACGCCTCGAGGCGCGCCACCTCGCGCCGCAGCGTCTCGGTTTGCTGGAGCGTGACCTCGTAGCTCGCGTTCAGCCGGGCGACGTCGCGTCCGGCGGCGATGAGGTCGTGCCGGGTCCGCGTGCGCAGCGACCAGAAATCCTGGAGATCGCGCACGTGCGACGCGGCGACACTGACCGGCGCTTGCAGCTCGAAGAAACTGATGCTGAGCACTCGCTTCACCAGCGTCGGGACCAGCAACCATCCGGCGAGGAGGAGGCCCAGAAGCAGGAAGGGCCGGCTGGCGTGGAAGCTGCGGTGCGGCACGGGACGCGGGACCGGTGGGGAAGCAGCCGCGGGGGGCGCGCAGGACGACCCGGCGGTCCGCCGCCCACGGGCTGGTTCAGACGTTCTGGATTACCCAGTTCAGGTCGTTGAGCACGGCGCCGGTGCCGTTGGCGACGGCGGAGAGAGGATCCTCGGCGACCGTCACCGGAAGGCCGGTCTTGTCGCTCAGGAGGCGATCGATCCCTCGAATCAGCGAACCGCCGCCGGCCAGGACGAAGCCGCGGTCCACGAGGTCGGCGGAAAGTTCCGGCGGACAGCGCTCGAGCGTCGCGCGCACCGCATCGACGATCGCGCCGATGGTGTCGCTCAGCGCCTCGCGGATCTCCTGCGACGTGATGTGAATCGTCTTGGGCAGGCCCGCGACCGAATCGCGGCCCTTGACCTCCATGGTCAGTTCCTCGTCGAGCGGGTACGCCGAGCCCACGCGGAGTTTGATCTCCTCGGCGGTGCGCTCACCGATCAGGAGATTGTAGGCCCGCTTCATGTAGTTGATGATCGCGGCGTCGAGTTCGTCGCCGGCGATGCGGATCGACTTCGAAAAGACGATGCCGGAGAGGGAAATGACCGCGATCTCCGTGGTGCCGCCGCCGATGTCGACGATCATGTTGGCCGCCGGCTCGTCGATCGGCAGGCCGACGCCGATGGCCGCGGCCATCGGCTCGGGAATGGTAATCACGTCCCGCGCGCCCGCGCGCGTGGCGGAGTCCTTGACGGCGCGCTTCTCGACCTCGGTGATGCCCGAGGGAATGGCGATGACCACGCGCGGCGCGACTCTCAGCGCGTTGCTGTGGACCTTGCGGATGAAGTAACGCAGCATCGCCTCCGTCACATCAAAGTCGGCGATCACGCCGTCCTTCATCGGACGGATGGCGGTGATGTTACCCGGGGTGCGGCCCAGCATGCGCTTGGCCTCGTCTCCCACCGCGCGGACTTGCCGGGTGTGCGTGTCGATCGCCACCACGGAGGGCTCGCGCAGGACGATGCCCTTGTCGCGGACGTACACCAAGGTGTTGGCGGTGCCGAGATCGATGCCGATGTCGTTGGAGAAGTAGCCGAGCAGGTTGGACATGGGGCGTTGCGGGGCTTGGCGCCGCCGAACTTCAAGTGTCCGACAGCCCCTGCGGGTGTCAACGGGCGAAAGGGCCTTGGCAGGTGTTTTGCAGTAGCTGGCAGGGATCGTTTCCAGGACGTTTCTGAGGCGATTGGCTCGTGGCTCGACAGGCTTCGGCCGGGTGTGTTGGATGCGCGCATGCGGCTTGTCCTTCCTGCTCACTCCTCCTCCCGGAGATCTTTGCGGGTCGCGGTTTCCGGCCCTGCGGACCGCCGTGCTTTCACGTTGCTTGAGGTCTTGGTGGTGCTGGCGATCATCGGCCTGCTGGTTGGCTTGGCGGTGAGCAACGTCACCGGCATCCTCGGCGGCAATCAGGTCAAGGTGACGCAGATGTTTGTGCAGACGACGATGAAGACGCCCCTCACTGCGTTCCGGCTCGACATGGGTGACTTCCCGTCGACCGCGGATGGCTTGGCCGCGCTTGTGACTGCACCCCCGAACAAATCGGACCGCTGGGGCGGTCCCTACTTGGAGGTCAAGGGTGGCAAGTTGCCGCTCGATCCGTGGCAGGAGCCTTACCAGTACCGCTATCCGGCGGCGAAGAACAAGACGGGTTACGACCTGTGGTCGAAGGGTCCGGACAAGACGGACGGCACGGCGGACGACATTGGGAATTGGTGAGCGCATGGAGTGGGGCGCGCGACATTCTCGGTCGCACTCGCGCCGTCCGCGCGCGTTCACGATCCTCGAAGTCCTGCTTGCGCTCGCGCTGCTCGGCTTGCTCGCCACCCTGCTGGTCGGGGGAGCGGGAAGACTGCTGGAAGGCCGGGGACGCTCCGCGGAGGAGGTTTTCTGGAAGGCGGCCACGGAGGCGCGCCGCTACGCCCTGCTCCGCGGCGAGGACGTCCGTCTCGTCTACGACAGCGAAACCAAGGTGTTTTCCGCCTCAACGCGCGAGGGCACGCAGCGTTTCCCCGTGCCGGTCGCGGGAGAGTTGCTGATTGAATTCTTGGCCGCGGGCACGTCGGGCGGCCCAACCGTGCTGATCGGTGGCTCGCTGGTGGAGACGCAGCCCCTGCCGTTCGTCACCTTCTACGCTGATGGCACCTGCTCGTCCTTCCGGGTGCAACTGCGCAACCGCCGCGCGGCCGAGCCGCGTTACCTGCAGATTGATCCGTGGACCTGCGCACCGGTGCTGAACCGTGCGACCTCGGGTGGCGGTCGCGGAGGATCGTGAAGGGTGTCGGCATGATGTTCCGCAGACCCCAGTCCCGTCAGCCGCGAACGGCGCGTGGCTTCACGCTGCTGGAGGTGCTCGCGGCGTTGGTGATCTTCGCGCTCGCGGCGGCGGTGCTGGGCGGAGCGTACCTGAACGTGCTCAACGCCTACCAGTCGATGGCGCGCAGCGTGCGGCAGCAGGACGATCTGCGCTTTGCGCGCGAGTTGCTGCTGGCCGAGCCCGATCGTCGCAAGGCCGAGGAGGGGGGAGACTTTCGCACGGGTGACGGCCGGCGCGTGGAATGGCGGGCGGAGATCGAGCCCACGGAGCTGCCCGATCTCTTCACGGTCCGTTTTCGTTGTCGCGTGGAAGAGCCTCCCCCGGCCAAGACGGGCGAGGTGGAGGAAGTCTTTCGGGTGCTCCGGCCCACGTGGTCGGAGGCGGCGGAGCGGGATGAATTGCGGGCGGAGATGCGCCAGCGCATCGAGCGCATCGCGGAGGAACTGGCGCGATGAAGCGGTTGCGGAACAGGCCGGATCAAGGTCGTGCGCGGCGTGGATTCACGCTCTTGGAGATCCTCGTCGCGCTCGCGCTGGTGGGTCTGGTATTGGTCGCGATGAATACGTTCATCTTCTCGATGAGCGAGCTCTGGGGGCGCCGCAGTGAGTCGCGCCTGTTTGACCAGCACGTGCGGGCGGTCTCGCGGTTTCTCGAGCGGGAGTTGCGGCGGGCGGTCTGGCCGCCCGAGGGGTCCCTGGAGCAGGCGGCGATCAGTGTGCGCGACATTCGATCGAGGAGCGGATCCAGCGGGCCGCTGGTTCGATTCGAACTGCGCGAAGGCAGCCGCTTAATCGGGTGGTCGGATAAACCGCTTCCGGAAGTCGTGTGTGCGCTCGCCGTGCGCGATGGCGTGGGGTTGGTGCTGCTGTGGCAGAGCCGCCTCGAAACACGCTTCGGTGACGATCCGCCGCGCGAGACCGTGATCTCCCCCTTGGTGGCCGCGATCCAATACGACTACTATGACGCGGAGACTCGGTCGTGGCGGACGGAATCGTCGCCCCGCCGGAATCGCGAGAATGCCGAGCTTTACGATGCCCCGCGGCGGTTGCGCCTGACCTTCCGACACGGTGCGTATGCGGAGGAAACCCTGATCACCGTGCCGGCGCCAGTGGAGGCGATCCCGACCTACTGACCCGTGCGACGCCCGATGCATCCTCTTGAGCCTTCAGCGACGTCCCGCCCCTGGCGCCGGTCCGCGCCCGCCGGTGGTTCCGTAATCGTCGTGGTCCTGGTGGCGCTGATGTTTGCCGCAGCCGCGCTGATCGTGTTCATCGAGAAGGCCGGGAACGACCTGCTGATGGAAACGCGCGAGGCGGATGCCGCGCGGTTACGCCGGGAAGCGCAGTCGGCGTTGGAAACGACCCTCGCCGTGCTGGAAGAATTTCGGCAAGTGCAGGGTGCGCTGCGCAGCCCCGCGGAAGGATGGGGTGATCCGTTGGAGTTTGCGGGCTATGAATCCCTTTCGGGTGCGGCGGTGCGGGTCCGCTTCGAAGATGAGAGTGGCAAACTGTCCTTGCCGACGATGGACGGGCCGGCCCTGGTCGAGCTCTTCAAGAGTTGGGAGGTGCGGGAGGCGGACGCGGAGCGACTCGCCGATGCGCTACTCGGCTGGATGCAGCCGGATTACGTGCCGAAGACGGCGGGGGCGCCGGCACCCGAGGACTACGACCGTGGCGACACGCCCTACCAGCCGCCCGGCCGCCCCTTGCGATCGTTCTCGGAGCTTGCCGCGATCGGCGTGGCGAACGAGTTCTTCTACGACGCAGCGGGGCGACCCAACGCGAACTGGCACCGGTTTCGGGAGACGGTTTCGCTCTATCGGTACCCGGCCCCCAACCTCAACGCGGCGGCGCCCGGCGCCTTGGCAGCCCTGAGTCGATTTGATGACGGACAGCAGCGTCGCTTCGCGGAGTACCTGCGCGGGAGTGGCCCCTACGCGCGTCGCGGCCCCGGATTTTTCCGCACGGCGGACGAGGCGTTGGCGGTCGCGGGTGGGCAGGCTTCGCTCGCGGGTTGGGGGGTGGAAGTCCGGGCCCTGCGCATCCGGGTGTTCGTGGAGCGCGGCGGCTCCCGTTACGAACTGGCGGCGCTGGTGTCGCTGCCGAACGGAGCCGAGCCGGTACGCCCGGTCGAGATCCGGAAGCGGGACGGCCGGCGCACGGACGCCGCCGCGCCGGCTCCGGCGTCGGACCCTCCTCCACCGGCGGCGTCGCGGGGAAACCGGAAAACGCTGAACTATCCGTTTACGCTGTTGGAAATGACCGAGAACGTGGTTTTGTCAGTCGAACACGCACCGGACACCACGCTGTGAGCCTTGCCCTTGAACCGACCTCTGCTCCTGACACTGCCGCGCCTGCTGCGGCGGCCGCCGGGGGCGTGAACGTCGTGCTCCTGCCGGATGCGCGCTTCTTCGTGAAGGCGGTGCCGGTGAACGCCGCCGCCGATGCGGAGGCCGTGTCGCGCGAGGTGGAACTTGCGCTGGAGGTCGTATCGCCCTTCCCGGTGAATCAGCTCTTCCACGGACACCTCTGGCACCCGGAGTCGGCGCACGCGTTGGTGTTCGCGGCATTCCGCCGCCGCTTCACGGATGACGAGCAAGCGGCGTGGGCGGAGGCGGAACGCGTGGTGCCGCATTTCGTGCTGGGGGCCAGCCTCAACCCTGGGGCGGGACGAACGGTGGTGCTGGGCGATGGGCCGAGCTTGACCGCGGTGTATTGGGGCGAGCCCGGCCCGGTGCCCTCCCGCGTCGTGACGGCTCCTTTGTCACCGGACGCGAGCGATGCAGAACGCACGGCCGTACGTTCGGCCCTGCTCCGGGCCGTCGGCTCGGTGGGCGCGGGAGTCGTCGATCTTCCCCTGCCGGTGCGGACACCCGACGAAGGAAACGAGCAGCGAGTGCTCTGGGCGGCCGGCGAGTATACCCTGAGCCTGCCGCTGGCGGACGGTTCGGACCTCGACGTGCGGGATAAGGGGCAGTTGGCCGCGCGGCGGGCCTCCCAGCGTCGGGCGCGTCTGCTGTGGCGTGGATTTCTCGCGAGCTTGGGCGCGCTCGTCCTGCTCGCGCTGGGCGAGGCGGCGTTGATCGGTCTCCGGGCGTGGGAGGCGGGCCGTCTCGCGCGGGTGGAGGCGCAGCAGCCGGCGGTCGACCGCATCATGTCGCAGCAAGCGTTGGCGACCCGCATCGAGGAGCTTTCGACGAAGCAACTCCGGCCTTTCGAGATGATCTCGCTGGTCACGGTCGCGGGCAATCCCGGCACCCAGAAACCGGTCTCGGTCCAGTTCATCCGCACGGTGACGAACGGCCTCTACACGCTTGAGATCGAGGCGCAGACGAAGGTCGGGGGCGACCTCGCTCTGTATCAGGCGGCGCTGCGGCAGAACCCGGCGGTCGCGTCGGTCGAGGTGGCGAAGCACGACGTGCGGGATGCCACCACGACGTTCGTGTTGGTGATCACCTTCAAACCTGAAGGGTTGGCGATGCCGGGGAGGTCGTCATGATGCGACGATTCCAACAGGCTTTCATGGGGCGGTTGCTGCGCGAGAAGCTGCTGCTGACGACGCTGGCGGTGCTGGCGGTGGCGATCTGGGGTTCCGGGTTTCTCCGACGTTTGGGGACGGCGGTGGAGGAGTCCCGTCGCGTGTCCACGGACTTGTCCGTCCAAGCGCAGTGGCTGGAGCGCAGGGAGCGGATCGAGGCGCTGGCGAAGGCGGCGATCCAAAATCTGGATCCCGCAAAGTCCCTGGATGCGGTGAAGCTGACGGCGGAGGTTTCTGAACTCGCCTCGGCCGCCGGTATCACGAGCAACCGCCAGATCGATGCGGCCCGGTCTGAGCGCACCAACGAGTTCGCGCTCCACTCGATCGAATTCCGGGCGCGGCGGGCGGATTACGCGAATCTGCAGGCCTTTTACTTCAAGTTGGCGGAGCGCGCCCCCTACATCGGGCTGGAGCAGTTCTCCCTCGCGACGGTCCCGAGTCGCCCGCAGGAGCTGGAGGCCGTTTTCCGGATCACCTCGGTCGAGGCGCTGCGGTGAAGAGTATCCGCCTGACGCTCTGGGTTGTTCGCCTCCGACCCATGGCTTGAGATTTTCCCGGCGATGCGTTTGTTCAAGTCGCCGACCGTATGGCCCTCCCGAAGAACTTTCTGCCGGCACGGTTCCCCGGCCTTGCGTGGTCGCCCAGCCCGAACCGATGGCGTGCCGCGCTGGCGGCCGCGCTGCTGCTCTGGCTCTGCCCGCGGGACACGCGCGCCCAGGGCCAGCTGGGCTACAAGTTTCAGACGTGGCAGGAGGAGAGCGGCCGCATTCGCGTCGACTCCCACTATGCTCTCGCCGAGCGCGATCTGGGGGTGGCGACCAAGCTCAAGGTCACCGGATTGGTCGACACGATTTCGGGGGCATCCCCGACGGGGCAGCCCGCTTCCAAGCCCGGAGCACCGCTCCCGGTCGCCAGCCTGACCGACCGACGCAAAGCCTGGTCGCTCGATCTCTCGCACGTCTTGTCCGTCACGACCGTCGCCCTGGGCTACGCGAATAGCCGCGAGAGCGACTACATCTCGGACGGTTGGTCGGTGAACAGCCGGACTGAGTTCAACGAGAAGAACACGACCTTGCTGGTGGGCTATGCGCGGGTGGATGACGACATCACCGCCCGCTTCCTGCCGGCACCGCAGACGAAGACGGGTGACGACGTGGTCGTCGGCGTCACGCAGCTGCTCAACCCCCGGACGTCGCTCTCGGTCAACGTCACGCGCGGTGTGTCGCGCGGGTATCTTTCAGACCCCTACAAAATCATCCAGAAAAGCACCGAGCTTCTCCCGGGCCTTTCGCTGCCCCTGACGTTCCCGGAAAATCGTCCCAACCGGCGCGAGAAGTGGATCGTCTTCAGCGGACTCAACCTTGCGCTTCCGGAGATGAATGGAGCGCTCGATGGGAGCTATCGTTTCTATCGCGACGACTACGGCACTCGCAGTCATACCTTTGAGCTGGCCTGGTTCCAGTCGCTCGGCGAGCGCCTGATCGTGCGGCCGGCGGTGCGTTACTACCGTCAGGGCGCGGCGGACTTCTACCGTCTCTCCTTGGACGGATCGGCGATCGTCCCGGGATCGTTCACGACCGGGCGGGCGCCGTTCTTTTCGGCGGATTATCGTCTTTCAGAGATGGATACGTCGACGGTCGGCGTGAAGGTCATTTGGACCGTGCGTCCGGAGCGGCTGACCATTGATGCAGCGCTGGAGCGCTACACGATGCGCGGGCGTGACGGCAAGACACCGGTCGACGCGTACGCGGATGCGAACGTACTCACGGTGGGGGCGAACTTCAGCTGGTAGCCTGGCGGAGCCTGCACCGTGATCCTGAGTCCTGCACAAACCCGCGCGGTGGCCACCCCGGTGGCGACGGGGACGGAGCAGCCCCCGCGCAAGGTCGTGTGGTGGGCGCTCGGCACGGACTGTTCGTTGCAGTTCGCGTGTGCGGACGACGCCCGGGCGGAGTCGTGTGTGTCGGCGGCGAAGGCGTGGGTGGAGCGGTTTGAGGCCCGTTACTCGCGCTTTCGTCCGGATAGCTTGGTTAGCCGCATCAATGCGGCGGCGGGCGGTGACTGGGTGGAAGTGGATGCGGAGATGGACCAGATGCTCACGCTCTGCGGCTCGGTGCATTTCATGACGCAGGGCATCCTTGACGTGACCGCGTTGCCCTTGTTGCGACTGTGGCGTTTCTCGGATCCGGCGCCGCGTCTGCCGACGCGGGAGGAAGTGGCGGCGGCGCAGCGGTTGGTGGGCTGGGGCAAAGTGCGTCGCGAGCCGGGGCGGGTGCAGTTGCCGCTGGACGGCATGGCGTTGGATTTCGGCGGGTGGGGCAAGGAGTTCGCGGTGGATGCGGTGGCGCAACTCGGCGTGGAGCACGGCCTGACCTCCCTCCTCGTGGACTTTGGCCATGACATTCGTGCGGTGGGTCAGCCTCCCGGGCGCCCCGCGTGGCACGTGGGTCTCGAAGATCCGACGGCGCCCGGAACGGCGCGCGGCAGCGTGGCGGCGGTCAACGTGGGCATCGCTTCATCCGGCGACTACCAGCGTGGCGTCACGATCGATGGGCGGCGTTACGGCCACATCATCGACCCGCGCACGGGGTGGCCCGTGGCCAACGGGTGCGTACAGGTCACCGTGATCGCGCCCAGTTGCGTCCAGGCGGGGCTGCTGTCGACCTCCGCGTTCGTGCTCGGTCCTGAGGCGGGGCTGCGCTTGATCGGCGAGACCTATGGGACCGAGGGCCGGATCCTGACCTCCCGTGCGCGTCACCAAAGCCGCGGTTTCTATCGTTATGAAGCCACCTAGAGCCAACTTGCAGACCCTGCGGAGCGAGCATGCGCGGCGCCGCGCGAGCGGCGCGTGCCGGCGCGGAGCAGTGCTGGCCTTGCTGGCGTGGGCGGCCGGGCTCATCGCCTTGGCCGGGGACCTGCGCGCCCAGCTGCGCGTGGGTGACCCGATGCCGGCGTTGGGAGAGTTCAGCCTGGAGGGAGAGCTGGCAGCGGCGCCGACCCAAGGTCGAGTGGTGGTGCTGGACTTCTGGGCCTCGTGGTGCGCGCCCTGCAAGGCGTCGTTTCCGCTGCTCGGTGCGTTGCAGCGCGAGTGGGGACCGGAGGGGGTGACGGTGATCGGCGTCAGCGTGGACGAGAAAAAATCCGCGTACGAGGCCTTCCTCTCGCGCCAGCAACCGCCCTTCGTAACCGTGCGTGACGCGCAGCAACGACTGGTCAAGCGCGTGCGCGTGCCCAAGATGCCGACCACGTACCTGATCGACCGGAAGGGCGTGGTCCGATTCGTGCATGAAGGATTTCAGGGAGACGCGACCGAACGCTCCCTGCGGGCACACGTGCGCCAGCTGCTTGATGAAGCGCCCTGAAGCCTCTGTTCGACGCATCATTCTCATTCCCTACGAATCCCCATTTCTCCCATGAGACGTTCCTCCGCCCTCGTTGCCCTGCTGCTGGTGTTCGTGGCCATCGGTGCCACCGGATGCACGACGGTGCAGCCATGGGAACGGGCGACGCTCAGCAGCTACTCGATGCGCCCCGATCGTGACCCACTCGCGCAGGCGATGGCGGAGCACATTTATTTCTCCCGCGAGTCCGCGGCGGGAGGACGTTCGGTCGGCGGCAGCGGCTGCGGCTGCAACTGAGGCATCACGTTCCGTCCCCACTTTTCTTACCCAACCGTCCCCGAATTATCTTCATGAACACCCTCGCCCTTTGGCAGCGCTTCCGCTGGATGTACGTGCCGGCTTCGCTACTGACGTTCCTGCTGCAGCGCTCGCCCGTTCTTCGCTTGCTGGGCACCGCCGAGTTCTCCGGTGCAAGTCCCGCCGGCGCGCTCCTGCGGTCGGCGGTCACGGTGGCGGCCCTGGGGGGCTACCACACGCTGGCCGGGGCGACCCAGCTATCGACAGCTCCCTCCTCGCCGGCCACGGCGACCGTGGGGCAGCCGTTCTCGATGGTCTTTGCGCTCGTGGGCGCGCCGACCTCCCCGGCATCCTACGAGATTCGTGGCACGCTTCCGCCGGGGCTCTCGGTTCCTGGTCTCTCGGGTGATGTACTCAATGACTCCACCGGGACGATCACCGGCACACCGACGGTTGCCGGATCCTACTCGCTGTCAGTCCGTGGATGGAACAGTACCGACAAACGCGGCAACGGAGGCGACCGGACGTACACCGTCAACATCAACGTCCAGGCCGGAGCCGTCGCGGCGCCGACCATCACGACGCAACCGGCAGGGCTTTCGGTCAATGCCGGTGGATCCGCGACCTTCAGTGTCGTCGCGACGGGAGGTGGAACTCTTTCGTATCAGTGGACGAAGGATGGTGTGAACGTGAGCGGAGCGACTGCCTCGACGCTCACTCTGCCGAGCGTGAGCGCCTCTTCGGCCGGTGACTACCGCGTGGTGGTGACGGGATCGGGAGGCACGGTCACGAGCCAGCCGGCCGCGTTGACGGTGGTGACGGCGCAGGCGCCGACGATTGTGACTCCGCCGCTGACGCAAACGGTGGTGGTGGGGGCGCGGCTGACGCTGTCGGTGGATGCAGCGGGCACCGCCCCGCTGAGCTACCAGTGGCGGAAGGCGGGCAATCCGATCGTGGGTGCGACCAATCCGAGCTTCACGCTTCCCTCGGTTCAGGTGGCCGACGCGGCCGCGTACGCGGTGGCAGTGACGAATGCGGCGGGGACCGTGGTGAGCGATGCCGCGACGATTTCGGTGATTCCGGCGGTCGCCAGTGCCATTTCAAACGTGTCGGTGCGCACCAGCCTCGCGGCGAGCCAGACTCTGATTGTCGGGTTCACGATGGCGGGTGGCGCGAAACCCATCCTCGTGCGGGCGGTGGGGCCTGGTTTGGCAGCGTTTGGCGTGCCCGCGACCATGGATGATCCGCGCTTGGCGCTGTTCGACAGTGCCACCTCGGTAGCCAGCAACGAGGACTGGGGTGGAGGCTCCAGCCTGGCGGGGTCTTTTGCGTCGGTCGGCGCTTTCCCTCTGTCGGCGGCGAGTCGTGACGCCGCGTTGATCAACTCGGTCTCCGGTGGCCGGACGGCGCAGATCAACGGTCCCGGCGCTGGCGCGGTATTGGTGGAAGCGTACGATGCCGGAAGCGGCGTGTCGCCCCGACTGACCAACGTATCGGCGCGTAATCGGGTCGGGACCGGAGCGAATGTCTTGATTGCCGGCGTGACGATTTCGGGAACGGCGCCAAAGACGCTGCTGATTCGCGGTGTCGGTCCGACGCTGAGCGTATTCAGTGTCTCCGGAGTTCTCGCGGATCCCAAGCTGGAGATCTTCAACTCCAATCAAGTTAAGATTGCGGAGAACGACACGTGGTCTCCCAGCCTTGAGCCGGTGTTTCTTGCCGTCGGGGCGTTCGCTTTGACTCCCGGCAGCAAGGACGCGGCGTTGGTGATTTCACTGCCGCCCGGCCCCAACGGATCCGCTGGCTACACCATCCAGCTGAGTGGTGTGGCGAGCGGCACCGGAGAAGGGCTGATCGAGGTCTACGAAGTCCAGCCGTAGGCCGGGAGGCGTCCGCTCGGCCCCGGCTCGTGCCGAATTCCCGGAACTTGCGGCTTGGCGCGTGGGTCGTGGGTTTCCAACGTGATCCCCATGACCCTCCTTCGGCGCTCTCTCGCCATCCTCTTGCTTGTTTGCGTTGGACTGCGTGCGCAGACCACCCCCACGGTCACGCAGGTCATCCCGGCGCAGTCTGCGGTCTCGGGCGGAGCGGCGATCACGATCGATCTGCGCAATCACTTCGGCCTGCCGAGCGTGAAGGGTTCGCTGGCCCAGATCGATACGCTACTCGGCAGGATCAACGTCGAGCTGTTGGCGGACGACGCGCCCAGAACCGTCGATAACTTTCTCCAGTACATTGATGCGGGGCGGTACACCAACACCATCATCCATCGCTCCGTGCCGTCGTTCGTGATCCAAGGCGGCGGCTACTTCTCGCGCCTCCCGATCGAGCACATCGCCACGTTTCCGGCGGTCGTCAACGAATACAAGATTTCCAATACGCGCGGCACGCTGGCGATGGCGAAGCTGGGCGGAAACCCCAATAGTGCGACCAGCGAATGGTTCATCAATCTGGCCGACAACAGCGGCAACCTGAACAACCAGAACGGCGGATTCACCGTCTTCGCCCGGGTCATCGGTACGGGCATGACCGTCGCCGACGCGATCGCCGCGCTGCCGCGCAGCAGTGATGACTTTCCGCTGAACAACTACACGGCCGGAACGACTCCGACCGCCGCCAATCTGCTCACGGTGCGGGATGTGAAGCGCATCCCGATTTACCCGGCCGTCGGTGTGCCGGGCGTGATCGCGTTCAACGTGACCAGTTCCAATGCGGCGGTGGCGACGGCCACTCTGTCTGGCTCCACTCTGACCCTTACCCCGGGCGCGTCTTCGGGTACGACGACGATCTCCGTGAGGGGCATCGATGCCAACGCGAACCAAGCCGATGCGACCTTCGCGTTGCAGATCGCCGCCCCAGCGACGCCGCCTTCGATCGTGGTGCAGCCCCCGGTGGGCGTCGTGGCCGCCGTCGGTCAGACGGTCGTCTTCAACGTCGTCGCATCGGGTCCCAGTCTCGCGTATCAGTGGAAGCGGATCAGCGATTCGGGCACGGCACCGGTGGCGAATGCGACGAGTGCGACGCTCGTGCTGAGCGGCGTCTCCGCCGCGACCGGTGGAATCTATTTTTGCACCGTCACCAATCCCAGCGGCTCAGTAGACAGCATCGGCACGATCTTGTCGGTCAGTCCGACGGCGACCGCGAGCCGACTGACCAACCTTTCGGTGCGCTCCTTCGTCGGGCTGGGCAGCAAGACGCTGATTGCCGGGTTCGTGACCAGCGGTTCCGGTGCGAAGGCGACCGCCATCCGGGGCATTGGTCCCACCCTCGGCGCCTTTGGGGTCACCTCGCTCTTGGCGGATCCGCTGCTCGACCTGCGCAGTGCGGCGGAAGGGCTTCCACTGGTGGCGTCGAACGACAATTGGAGCGGCGATGACGGCCGGGCTTATGGCGGCTTCGCGCTGCCCGCGGGGAGCAAGGACGCCGTCGTGGTGCCGTCGCTGGCGCCGGGCGGCTACACCGCGCAAGTCACCGGAGCGGCCAATGGCACCGGTAACGGGATGGTGGAGGTCTACGACGCGGCGATTGCGAACTCCAATTTACGGTTCATCAACCTGTCGGCGCGCACGCAGGTCGACGCGGGCCAGATTCTGTTCGCCGGTTTCAGCGTTGGTGCGGGGGCGTCTAAGTCGCTGCTGATTCGGGCCGCCGGCCCGGCGTTGGCCGCGTTCCAGGTTCCGGACACCATGGCTGATCCGAAGATTGAGGTCTTCAACAGCGCTGGCGTGAAGATCATGCAGAACGACAACTGGGGAGGTTTGGATACCCTCACTGCACTCGGGACGTCCGTGGGTGCGTTTCCTCTGACCGCCGCTGCTCGCGATGCCGCCCTCGTCCTGACAGTGCCACCGGGCGGCTACACGATTCAGGTGAGCGGCGTCGACGGCTCCGCCGGCGTCGTGCTGGTCGAGGTGTACGAACTACCCTAAGGCCCTCCGCCGCGGTGGCTGCCCCCTCCTTCCGGCTACATCTGGAAGGAGGCGCTGAGCTGGAACACGGCGCTGACGATCGCGTAGGCGATGAAGCCGACGAACGCAAAGACGGTCAGCAGGACGCCGCTCGCGATCACGCGGGTGAAGAGGTGCAGCTGGCGCGTGATCCGCCCCTGGTAGGCGGCTGCGACTTTCTTGAGCGCCGGCACGATGTTGCCGGTGTTCTCGCCGACGGCGAGTTGGTCGAGGACCAGGTCCGGAAAGCAGTGAGTCCGGTTCCACGCCTGCGACAGAGACTCTCCCTCGAGGATGCGATCGGTGGCCGATTCGAAGGCCGCGCGGTGGACGCGGTTGGTGATCTGGCGACCGGTCATGCGCAACGCCTCAGCGGTGGTGATGCCGTTTTCCAGGAGGACGCTGAGCGTCTGGGAGATGGCCAGCACCGTGCGTGAGACGGCGAAGGCGCGGGTCGGCGGGAAACGGATGATCAAGGAATCGGCCGCGGCCCGGCCGGGCTCGGTCTGGTACCAGCGCCACGCCGCGATCGCGCCGAACACCGCGGCGCCCGCCACCACGATGCCGTAGCGCAGCGCGAATTCCGAGACCGATACCAGGATCTGAGTGGAGGTCGGAAGTTCACCCCCGAGCGAGGAGAGCAGGGTCTGCAGACGCGGCAGCAGGAAAAACAGGAAGAAGAGGATCACCCCGCCTGCCACGACCATCATGAAGAGTGGGTAGGCGAGGGCGGAGGCGAGCTGGCGCTGGAGATCGCGCTGCTCGGTGAGGTGGGCGATGAGCCGCTTCAGCACCTCGTTGAGCGACCCCGTCGCCTCGCCCGCTTGGATCAGGTTTTGAGTCGAGGCATCGAAGACCTCGGGCATCGTCGCCATCGCGGCGGAAAGCGAGGCGCCCTCGCCGACGCGATCCCAGAGCCGACCGCAAAGCTGACGCAGCCGTGGCTCCTTGATGCGCAGAGAGAGCAGGCGCAGCGCCTCGCCCGCCGAGAGGCCCGATGACGTAAGGTCCTCCAGCGCCGTGAGGAAGGACAGCCGCTCGCTGCGACCCGGCGCGGCGGCGCCGCCGAGGGCGCGGGACGCGGCGGGTCGGGACGACGGCGCTCCGGCTGCACTGCGTCCGCGGCGAACGGTTGCTTCCTCGGCGTGCGAAACGCTGAGGCCGCGGGCGGCCAACAAGCGGAGCGCGTCGCGGCGGGAGGGCGCATCGATCTCGCCGGCTGCGCTCGCCCCTGCGCGGTCCCGGGCCGAATAAGTGAAGCGAGGCATGGCGCGATCGGGCCGGAAACGACGACTACTTTTCGGTCACGGTGACCACCCGGAGCACTTCATCGAGGGTCGTGTGCCCGGCGCGCACCTTCTCCCAGCCGCTCTGCTCCAGGGTCCGCATGCCGTGCCGCCGCGCGCACTGGGTCAGCGCGCGCGTGCTCTCCCGCTTCAGCACCAACTCGTGGAGTTCGTCGTTGGGACGCAGGATCTCGAAGATGCCGATGCGTCCGCGGTAGCCCGTCCCGCGGCAGCGATCGCAGCCGACGGGTGCCCTCAGGGTGGTGATCGTATCCGCCTCGGCCTGATCCACCCCGAGGATGGCGAGGGTGTCACGCAGTTTGAGCTTCTGCACCGGCTCGGGCCGGGAGCATTCGGGGCACAGGCGGCGGACGAGGCGCTGGGCGATGACCAGCTCGATCGCGGAGGCGACGAGGAACGGCTCGATGCCCATGTCGATCAAGCGCGTGATCGCCCCGGGCGCGTCGTTGGTGTGCAGCGTCGAAAACACCAAGTGTCCCGTGAGGGACGCGCGGATCGCGATGTCGGCGGTCTCGCGATCGCGGATTTCGCCGACCATGATGACGTCGGGATCCTGGCGCAGCACGTGGCGCAGCGCCCCCGCGAAGGAGAGTCCGATCTCGGGGCGGACCTGCATCTGGTTCACGCCGGGAACCTCGTACTCGATCGGGTCCTCGATCGTGACAATGCGCAGGTCGGTCGAGTTGATCTTGCGGAGAAAGGCGTTGAGCGAGGTCGACTTGCCGGAGCCGGTCGGGCCCGTGACGAGCACGATGCCGTGGGGGAAATCGAGCACGTGCGTGATCGCGGCCTGTTCCTCCGGGCTCATCCCGAGTCGCTCCATCGTGTAGGCCTCCTTCTTTTGATTGAGAAGGCGGAGCGAGATCGACTCCGCGTAGATCGTCGGGATTGTCGACACACGGATGTCGAGGGTCGTGCCGCCGGCCTTGAAGTTGATGCGACCGTCTTGAGGCAGACGCCGCTCGGAGATGTTCAGCCGCGCCATGATCTTGAGGCGCGAGATGATGGCGTCCTGGAAACGTAAGAGATTCTCGGGTACAGGCACCGGCACGAGCAGCCCATCGACGCGGTAACGGATGCGCAGCTGGCCCTCTTGTGGCTCGAAGTGGATGTCGGTGGCGTTGTCCGTGACCGCCTGCGCGATCACGTCGGTGACGAAGCGGACGACGGCGGCGTCCTCGTCGACTGCTTCCTCGACCGGTGCGGTGGCGGCCTCGGGGGCAAGGTAGCCCTCGTCGCCGTCATCAAGGGAGCCTGAGCCCACGCCGAAGTTCTCGATGATGAGTTGGTGCACGCGTTCCGGCACCGCGAGGTGCCACACCAGCGGCCGAGGGGTGAACGTGCGCAGCCAGTCCTGCATCGCCTCGTCGGCGGGCCATGCCGTGGCGAGGTGCAGCGGCGTGTGGGCGAGTTCCTCGGCGGTCGGGGTGGAATCTTCGGCGAGCGCGGAGTTGGCCGATCCGTCGGTGCCGACGCGGATGGGGATCGCCTGGTAATCGTGCACCAGACGTGCCGGCAAGAGACCGCGCGCGAACGGATCAGTCTCGAGATTGGAAGCGACGGTGAGACCGGCGACCTCGGCCAGGAGGGCGAGACCGGCGGCTTCGTCGATTCCCAAGTCCGCCGCGAGCCGCGCGATGCGGCCTCCGCGCGGTGTTTCGGCGAGGGCCTGGTGTTGCTCAGGCGTCAGCCGCTCGGCAAGCGCGGCGGGCACTGGGGAGGAAAGAAGCGGGGGCAGCGGCATCGCGGAGGCGGGCGGCGGGCTTCAGGTGACGGACGGAGACCGGAAAGGCGGCGCGGGCGAAATCACGGGGCCGCAGTGGATGACCCGGTAGGACGGAGGGCGCGGAGCACGGCGTCCTTCTGCGGGTTGTCCTCGAGGCGGGACATCGGCTCGGTGTTGTCGGCGGCCGTATTCTGCAGGACGTAAGGGCGAACGAAGAACACCAGGTCGGTCCGACCCTTCTCGCGGCGGCGGCTCCCGAAGAGGTCGCCGAGGATCGGGATCGGTCCGAGACGGGTCGTGCTGCGGCTCTGCGAGTCACGCTGGAGACCGCCGAGGACGACGATCTCGCCGCTCTTCACGCTGACGAATGATTCGGTCTCGCGCTTGCCGATGCGCGGCTGCGGATTGTTGTCGATCGTGATGTTGCCGAGCACGTCCTCGACCTTCTGCTTGATGTCGAGCTGCACCGAGCCGTCGTTGCCGATGAGCGGCTTCACCTTCAGCTCGATGCCGATTTCCTGCTGCGCCACGGTGCTCCGGTAGCCGCCGAAGGACGACGTGGCGCCCCCGCTCATCCCGGCGCCGTCGGCGAGGTAGCTGCTGATCACCGGGCGGGATTCGCCGACGAAGAACCTGGCCTCCTTGTTGTGGGTCGTGACGATGGCGGGGACGGAGAGGATGTTGGTGTTGCCCTTGCGCGGCGTGGACTTGATCGAGATCTCCGCTGCGAGATCGCGGGCGCCGCTCGTGCCCGCTCCCCGGGTGATCGTGCCGTTGGTGGCCGCGAGGCTCGGACCGGCGAGGGCCCCGTTGAAGCCGACCAGCTTGTCGCCCTGGATCCGGAGCCCCAGTTCCTCGATGCCGGTGGCGGATTCGTCGCTGAGGGTGACCTCGGCGATGACGACCTCGATGCGCACCTGCGCGAGCAGCACGTCGATTTTTTCGACCAGCTCGCGGATGATGCGGATGTCGTCGACGGTGCCGGAGATGACCACGGCGTTGGAGCGCTCGTCGGGGAGCACCGTGACCAAGCTGCTGAATTCGGTGGTGCCGTCCATGAGGCCCGCGACCGCGGGAGCGGCGGGGGCGTTCGTCTGGTCCGCCGCCGCGGGAACTGGGCTGTTGGGACCGGTGCCCGGACGGACGGACTGCTGACCGGTGGTGGACGTCGCCTTGTTCTGTCCGCTGACCAACTGGCTGATCAGGGAGGAGACATCCTTCGCGGCGGCGTGGCGGAGGTAGATCACCTCGTTGCGCGTGTTGGGGTCGGCCTTGACGTCGAGCTGGCGGATCAAGTCGTCGAAGAACGCGTGCTGCCGCGGATCGGAGATCAAGATGACCTGATTGGTGCGATCGTCCGCGGAGTAGGTGGTGGCGGAGCCCAGCTGAGTTTGCACCACGCCCTGGAGGGTGGTGCGGAGCTGGTTGACCAGGACGGAGGCCTTGGCGAAGCGCAGCTGGTAGAACTTCGGCGCGAGGTTGGCGGTGACGGGCTGGTCGAGTTCCGCGACGAGGGCCTCGATCCGCTGCAGCGTGCTGACGGAGTCGGTGACCATCACCGCGTTGGTCTTCTCGAACAGGATCGGGCCGCCCAACTGCGGATTGAGTAACTGGGCGAGCTGCGGGACGAACTCGTTGGCGCGAAGGAAATTGAATTGGAACACCTTGGCCATCACGGCGCCGCTGGACGGGAGATCGCTGGCGCGGCCGACGAGCATGCGTGGTACCTCCGTGCGCAGGCTCGGAAGGGCGACGACCTTCAGGAATGAATCGCCCATGGGGGCGACCCCGACCTGATTCATTGCGAGAGCGGTTTCGAGGGCGAGGATGGCCTCGCTCTTCGGCATTGGCCGAGTGATGACCAGCGTGTAGTTCGCGGTGGGCAGGGTGGCCGGTCGGATAATGACCCGCCCGGTTAGCTGCTCAAGAAGTTGGAGAACGGTATCCAGCGGCGCGTCGGCGAGCTTGATCTGGTCGATCATTTCCTCGCGGCCCGCGCTGGCATTGGCGGCCGGAGGGGGGGTCTGGGCGAAGGCCAGAGGGGTGGCCAAGATCAGGCCGGCGAGGAACGGGAGACGCAGCATCATGCGAACGAGGAGGGCGGCTCGCGGAAGCGAGCGCCTTGAGCACCCGAGTGGAAGCGGTTCCGCGGGACTTGTAAACGGCGATATGGGAGGCGTGAGGGTTACGTTTTGCCGAAGGTCCGTCGCCGGAGTTCTCACTTGCCCGGTTCCGGGGCCGGCGACACCTTGGCGACAGCCCATGCCGAACTCCTTCGGAAAACTCTTCACCATCAGCACCTGGGGCGAAAGCCACGGTCCGGGCATCGGCGTGGTCATCGACGGCTGCCCTCCGCGGTTGCCGCTGGTCGCCGAAGAGATTCAGGCGGAATTGGATCGGCGGCGGCCGGGTCAGAGCGACATCGTGACTCCCCGCAAGGAAGCGGACATGGTGGAGATCCTCTCGGGGGTTTACGAAGGGCGCACCACCGGTGCCCCGATCGCGCTGTGGGTGCGCAATCAGGACCAGCGGTCCAGTGCGTACGCGGAGATGGCGGACAAGTTCCGGCCATCGCACGCGGATTTCACCTACCAGTCCAAGTTTGGCATTCGTGATCCGAACGGCGGTGGACGCAGCTCGGCCCGCGAGACGATCGGGCGGGTGGCCGCCGGCGCGATCGCCCGCAAACTCCTGCTGTCGCTCGTCGGCCGCGGAGCCGTGGAAATCCGCGCGTTCGTGACGCAGATCCACGACCTCGCGATCCCGGACGGTGCCTTGGCCGCCTTCCCGTCCCTCGCCGACGTCGAGGCGTCCCCGGTGCGCTGCCCGCATCCCGCCACGGCTGCGGCGATGGTCGAGCGCATCAAGGCGGTGCGGAGCGAGGGTGATTCGGTCGGCGGCGTGATCGAATGCCGCGTCCGTGGGCTCCCGCCGGGGCTGGGTGAGCCGGTGTTTGATCGCTTGGAGGCGGACCTCGCCAAGGCGATGCTCTCCCTGCCGGCGACGAAGGGCTTCGAAATCGGCAGTGGCTTTGCGGGCACGCGCCTGCGTGGCTCCGAACACAACGATCTCTTTGAGACCCGTGATGGCGTGATTCGCACGGCGACCAACCGCAGCGGTGGAACGCAAGGCGGCATCAGCAATGGCGAGGAACTGGTATTCCGCGTCGCCTTCAAGCCGACAGCGACAATCCTGCGGGTGCAGTCGACGGTCGACGTCCAGGGCCGGGCGGTGGACTTGCAGGGCAAGGGCCGTCATGATCCCTGCGTACTTCCGCGCGCCGTTCCGATCGTGGAAGCCATGACGGCACTCGTCCTCGTCGACCACTGGATGCGCGACACCGGCCAGAACCGGTCCTTCGCGCTGTGACGTCATCGCCGGGTGCCCGCTGACCTCCGGGCGGCGGCGTCCGCAGCTTTTCGTTTTCATGGATTCCTCCACTCGACCGCTGGTTTATTTCGTGCTCGGCACTCCGGGATCCGGGCGCCGCGCGATCCTCAGCGACCTGATCGCGGATGGACTGACATCCGACGACCGTGCCTTGACCGCGCTGCCCGAGGCCGAGGCGGCGTCCGATTGGGATGCGCGGCTCGGGCGGGTGGTACGATGGTCGTGGCGCGACGGTGGCTTCGCCTTGGAGTTGCCGGGATTGGCGCGGGGTGAGACCGCGGATTTCACGCACCTCTTCATCGTGGCGGACGGACGGCGCGACCCGGTGGATCAGATCGAATCGTTCCGCGACTGGCTGCGCGGACGCCCGGCGGACCTCGCGCGCAACATCACGGTGGTCAATTGCGCCTTGGTGCACGCGCACGATCCGGCGATTCGGCCCTGGATCGATGCGTGCATTCATTTCAGCGATGTCGTCCTGCTCGCTTCCCGCGATGGCGTACCCAACAAGTGGATGAGTGACTTCCAGGCTCATTACCGTGACACCTTCATGCCGGCGCTGTTTGAGTTCGTGAAACAGGGTCGGGTCAAGAATCCGGTCATGGTGTTGGAGCCGGAGGCCCGGCGCCTTTCCCAAGCGTTCGACGAAGCCTCGGACCTCGCGATTGCGCGAGAACTGGCACCGGAGGCTGAAATCACCTTCACGGATGAATCGGGCGATGATGACGAGGAGGGAGGCGAGCAGTCACCACCGGGAGCAGACGACGACGAATCCCCCGTCGAGGCGTACTTCGAGCGTCGCCAGAATGGACGCCGCACGATTGTGCTGCCGGATATTGCGCGGTTCCTGCCCCCGGCGCCACCGTCGGCTTGAGTGACGATGACCGCGATCCTTCACCGGCCGTCATGCGCGGCCCTGCGGCGGTTGGCGGCGGTGTTGCGGCGCGGCGGCTTGGTGGCCGTGCCGACCGAGACCGTGTACGGCCTCGCGGCGAACGCGCTTGATGCGGACGCGTGTGCCCGGATTTTCGCGGCGAAAGAGCGACCGGCGGAGGATCCCCTCATTGTGCATGTCGCCTCGGTGACGGCGGCGGCGGCGGTGGCGGAGTTGAATCCGGCGGCGCGGCAATTGGCGCGCGCCTTTTGGCCGGGACCCCTGACCATGGTGTTGCCCAAGAAACCGGTGGTGCCGGCGATCGTGACGGCGGGGCTGGATTCGGTGGCGGTGCGCGTGCCGCGGCATCCGGTGTTTCGCGACTTGCTCCGCGAGTGCGGACTCCCGCTCGCGGCGCCCAGCGCGAATCTCTTTGGCTACGTGAGTCCGACGCTCCCCGAGCACGTTCAACGCGGCCTGGGGGATCGCATCGAGCACATCCTCGACGGCGGCCCGTGCGAAGTCGGGCTGGAATCCACGATCGTCGACCTCCGCAATCCGGCGCGCCCCTGCGTGCTGCGGCCGGGAGCCATCTCCGCGGAAGAAATTGCGAAGGTCCTCGGCGTTCCAGTCGCCGCCCGAAGCGTCCGCGTGCTTCCTGGGGCGCGGCGCGGCAAGAAGGCGGGCAAGGCGCAGCGCGCCCCCGGTTTGCTCGCGCGGCATTACAGCCCGGGCACCCGGTTGCGGCTGGTGGCGAGGATCGAGCCTGCGGACGTGCTGGCGGCGGGGCGGCGGGTGGCGTACCTCTTTCTCAGTCGACCCAAGGACCCGCGCCTGGCGGCGTTGGGCAACCGTGTCGCGTGGTTGAGCGAGGCGGGCGATCCGGCGGAGGCTGGACGCAACGTTTATGCGCGCCTCCGGGCCCTCGACGAAGGCGGCTACCGCGAAATCATCGCGGAGCGCGTGCCGGCGGCCCCGGCGTTCGCCGCCTTGGCGGACCGGCTTGGCCGCGCGGCGTCGCGCGGCCGTTGATGTGGAGCATCGGGACGCGGCACGGCAGACTGAGCGCCTGCCCGGTCGCCGGCGCGTGAGTGTCCGATCGCGTCGAATCCCGGCAGCGCCACGGGGTGTATCACGTCAACGAAGCCGGCGACGCGGTGCGCTTTCCTCCGGCGTGCTCCGACGCGCCCTTGGGGTCGGGCCGCGTGGACGACGCTGGAGTCGGCTTACTTGACGGCCGCGACGGCGGCGGCGAAGGCGCGGGCGCGCGCGGTGATGGCGGCCCAATTCTTTTCCTTCAATGCCTTGGCCTCAACCAGCGAGCTGCCGGCGGCGGTGGCGAAGGCGCCCGCCTTGAGGAACTCGCCGACGTTCTCGGCGTTCACGCCGCCGGTCGGGAGCAACTCGATGTGCGGGAGCGGAGCCTTGATGGACTTGATGTAGGCCGGACCGAAAAACTCGGCGGGGAAGACCTTGGCGGCGTCGGCACCCGCTTCCCACGCGTTGACGATTTCCGTCGGCGTGAAGGCACCGGAGAACACCGGCACGCTATAGCGGCGGCAGAGCGTGATGACGTCGGGGCGGAGTGCCGGGGTGACGATGAACTTCGCCCCCGCGAGGATGCCGACGCGGGCGGTTTCGGCGTCGAGGACGGTACCGAGGCCAAAGAGAAATTCAGGCAACTCCGCCGACGCCTTCTCCAGCATCCGGATGGCGCCGGGCGTCGTCATCGTCAGCTCGATGCTCGTCAGACCGCCCTCGGCGAGGGCCTTGGCGCAGTCGAGCAGGCCGTCCGGGGACTCGGCGCGGATGAGGGCGACGACCTTTTCGGTGCGCAGCTTGGAGAGAATGGCTTCTTTCTTCATGGTCGGAGGCGGCTAGATTGTCGTGTCATGCCACCGGGGGGAAACCAAATTTCTGGGCTTGCGCGGTCGAACCCGACGGTATCTCTTTTGCCTCCCTCCCTTGCCCGGGTGGTGGAATTGGTAGACACGCAGGTCTCAGAAGCCTGTGCCTAACAGCATCGCGGTTCGAGTCCGCGCCCGGGCACCATCTTTGCCGGTAACCGCGGCGGCTGGTTTTGATCGGGGAGGCCTTCATCGATGACCGGATCGCGGTCGATCGGCGCAGTCGACAGGGCGACAGGATTCAATTTTCCTTTGCGACTCCCGCGCATGAGCCCGATTCCGGAACTTCGTTTTGAAGGCGTGGTGCTCGCGGCGGGTCGTTCGCTTCGAATGAGAACGGACAAGGCGAACCTGGCCTGGGCGGATGGTGAACGCCTGTGGCAGCGCCAATGGCGGATCCTGGGCGAGGCGGGCATTGCGCGACGCTGGCTCTCGGTGCGGGCGGATCAGGCGTGGGTGCCGGCCGACGTTGCGGTGGTGCGTGATGCGGTGCCGGACGCCGGACCGCTGGCCGGCATGCTCGCGGCGGGCGCGGCGGGTGACGGTACGCACGTCGTGGTCCTCGCGGTCGATTTGCCGGAGGTGTCGGCGACGTGGGTGCGTGCGCTGATGGCGCGGGCGAAGCCGGGCTGCGGGGTGGTCGGGCGCTGGTTGGACGGGACATACGAGCCCTTGGCGGCACTTTATCCGCGCGAGTGGCTGGAGGAATGGCGCGCGAGGTTCGGCATCGCGGCGAGTCCGCCCGGCTTGCAGACCTTGCTCCGAGAGCGGGAGGAGGCCGGCGGCGTGGTCGTCATTCCCCTCGGACCCGAGCATGAACGTGGCTTCCGCAACGCGAATACGCCGGAGGATCTTCGGCCGTTTCCGTCTCCCGGTGCTCGCAGTGCGCTGCCCTGACGGGGCGGCGAGGGCATCCTACGAACCCCGCGGACGGGGATCAGCGCGAGAGCGTGGCCAGGTCGGCGCGGGCGTCCTGCATCTCGGTCAGAATGCGGTCGGCCCGGACCAGTAACTGACGCCCGGCTGGGGTCAGGGCCACACGGCGGCCGCGGCGCTCGAATAGGCGGAGGCCCAACTCGTCCTCCAGTGCTTTGATCGCATGGCTGACCGCGGACTGCGTCAGATGCAGTTCCTTCGCCGCCAGCGTAAAGCTGCCGATGCGCGCGAGCGTGACAAAGGCGAGCAGTCGACGGCTGTCCAAGATGAGGGTCATGCGTAGGGCGGAAGGAGGCGTACGTTTCCCGGATAGCAGATCGCGAGCCAGTTGTTTACCGGGCGTACCGGATGCGCCTTCTTGCCTAGGCGGAGCACGGACCGCATCCGGACCTGCGCGGAATCATGCACTCCCACCGTCGCCGCAGGGCGGGATGAGCGCTCACGCGTAGCGCTCTTCGCGCCAAGGATCAGCGGTATTGGAATAGCCGCGAACCTCCCAGAAGCCCAACTTGTCCTCCGCGAGGAAGGAGATCGCCTTGACGAACTTCGCTCCCTTCCACGCGTAGAGCTTCGGGATGATCACCCGCGCCGGACCGCCATGCTCGCGGGGCAGCGGGCCGCCGGCGAAGCGGGTCGCAATGAGCACGTCGTCATCCAGGCACTGCTCCAGCGGCACGTTGGTCGAGTACCCATCGTAGCTGGTGAAGTAGACGTAGCGGGCCTCCGCCGTGGGCTGGACGCGTTCGTAGAGCGCCGTGAAGGGCACCCCGTCCCAGCGGCAGTCGTACTTGCTCCACGTCGTGACACAGTGGAAATCACTCACGTCACTGACTTGTGGCAGCGCGTTGAAGTCCGCCCACGACAGCACTGCGGGATGCTCGACCAAGCCGTCGATGGTCAGGGTCCATTCGGCCAGCGACAGGTCCGGCTGGACGCCGAGATCCAGCACCGGAAAGCCATCCGTCAGCTTCTGTCCCGGCGGAAGCCGACCCTCGGCTCGCTCCGTCAGCGGCCGGACGCCGCGGGCGACCTGCTTCTCGGCCCACTTCTGCTTGGCGGCGATGTAGCGCTCCTTGGACATGCGGGAAAAGGATGTACTGCGGCGGCGCGGGCGCAAGCCACGGGCGGAAGTGCCTCAGACGTTCTCCAAGGCGCGCCGGACGGCGTCGCGGCGACGGTGGTAATACAGGGCCATGGCGCCTTGGTAGACGACGGAGACCAGCCCGATGGTCACGTAGAGACCGACGTAGCTCTTTTCCAGCATCGGAAGGATCTGGTCCTCGCGCAGGCCCAGCTCGGCAAACTCCGCGCGGGTCGCGGTGGTGAGGACGCGAGCCACGGCGGTGGGATCGAAGGTCGTGGCCCGAAGGATCGCGTACGTCAGCACGGTGAACAGCAATGCGATCTGGCTGCCGACGATCCAGGAAAGGCCGGATATCGAGGCCTGTCGCAGGCGATTCACACCATTGAGCTCGACCACCCCAACGGCGGCGGCGAGACAGCCGGCGAAGGCCCCGATCCCATCGCGCTGGTAGGCGGCAAGGAGGGAGAACAGACCGGCGAGGATGAGCAGGGAGCGCCCTTCGAAACGGGCCAGTCGGCAGACTCGGTCGAAGATCTCGTGCGGGAGAGGGGGAGGAGCGTCGGTCTTGCCAGTCATCGTCCGGGAGAGGACATTCCACCCCTGCTCCGTGCCAAAGCCAGACCAAAAGCCTGCGTTTCCCTTCCGCCTCGACTTCCCGCCGGAGTTGCCGATCTCGGCGCGGGCGGAGGAAATCGTCGGGCTGATCCAGACCCAGCAGGTCGTGATCCTCGCGGGCGAGACCGGATCGGGTAAGACCACGCAGATCCCCAAGATGTGCCTCGCGGCCGGTGGCGGCACGCGGGGACGGATCGC
Source organism: Opitutaceae bacterium (assembly GCA_040382075.1). GTDB lineage: Bacteria > Verrucomicrobiota > Verrucomicrobiia > Opitutales > Opitutaceae > UBA6669. The sequence goes on along the minus strand of JBEIGD010000001.1, from coordinate 35,846 downwards.
CTGCACCCAACCCCGCCGCGTCGCCGCGCTCTCCGTGTCGCGCCGCGTCGCCGAGGAACTCGGCGTGGAGTGGGGCGGGGCGGTCGGCTGCAAGATTCGCTTCGATGACCGGACCTCCCGGGACACGGTGATCAAGTTCCTGACCGATGGCATGCTGCTGGCCGAGGTGCAGGGAGATCCGCTGCTGCGGGACTACGACACGATCATCCTCGACGAGGCGCACGAGCGGTCGCTCAACATCGACTTCCTCCTCGGCCATTTGCGGACCCTCCGGTTCAAGCGGCCGGAGCTGAAGATCATCATCACCTCGGCCACGATCGACACCGCGGCCTTCAGCGAGGCATTCGACGGCGCGCCCGTGGTGGAAGTCTCGGGACGCACCTTCCCCGTGGAAGTGGCGTATGCTCCGCTGGACGCCCTCGGGAGCGACTACGTGGAGGACCCGGACGAACCCGACCGCGCCGCCGAGCAGTCGGCGCGAGTCGAGGCGCTGCATTACGTCGACGGCGCGGCCGGTGCGATCGAGCGGCTGCTCCGCGAGACTCCGTCCGGCGACGTGCTCGTGTTCCTGCCGAGCGAGCGCGATATCCGGGAAGTGCGAGAATTGGTGGAGGGGCGCGACTTTGCTCACGGAGCGCGCTTCGAGGTCGTTCCGCTCTTCGGGCGCCTCTCCAACGCCGACCAGCAGCGCGTCTTTGCCACGTCGGGCCGGCGCAAGGTGATCCTCGCGACGAACATCGCCGAGACCTCGCTGACCATTCCCGGCATCCGCTACGTCGTCGATACCGGCCTGGCGCGGATCAGTCGCTATTCGCCGCAGGCCCGCACCCGGCGCCTGCCCATCGAGCCCGTCTCGCAGTCCAGTGCCGACCAGCGCAAGGGCCGCGCCGGGCGTGTCGCCGCCGGTCTCTGCATTAGGCTGTATTCGGAGAAGGACTACTTGGAGCGGCCTCGCTTCACTCAGCCGGAAATCCAGCGGGCGAACCTGGCGGACGTCATCCTCCGGCTGAAGGCCTACGGACTGGGCGACATCGAGCGCTTTCCCTTCATCAATCCCCCGGCCTCCAAGGCGATCCGGGCGGGTTACGCCCTGCTGGAGGAGGTCGGCGCGCTGGCCCCCGAGGATACGCCCGGCGGCGTGGCGGGCGGCATGCGGGAGTTGACCGCCGTGGGTCGCGAGTTGGCCCGGATGCCGGTGGACCCGACGGTTGGGCGGATGATCCTGCAGGCCCGCACGGAGCGCTGCCTGCGCGAGGTGGTGGTGATCGCCGCGGGTCTCTCAATTCAGGATCCCCGCGAGCGTCCGCTCGACAAGCAGGCGCAAGCGGATGCGGCGCACCAGCGGTTTCGTCACCCGGACTCCGACTTCCTCACTCTGCTGGCGATCTGGGACACGTTTCACGACCAGTTCGAGCGCCTCTCGCAGGCGAGGCTCCGCCGTTTCTGTCACGACCACTTCCTCAGCTATGTGCGCCTGCGCGAGTGGCGGGACATCCATACCCAGCTCATGGACGTGCTGGAGCAGCGGAAGGACTTTCGTCTAACCTCGGTCTTCGACGGTGCGCCAGGCGAGGCGGAGAAGCCGGCCGAGGAGGCGCTGCGCTTCGGGAGTCCGGCCTTCCGGACGATTCATCGGAGCATCCTCTCGGGCCTGCTGGGCAACATCGCCACCTACGATGAGGAGAACCGGATCTTCAAGGCGGCGCATGACCGGCGGGTGACGTTGTTTCCCGGATCCGTGCTCTTCCGGCGCGAGGAGCCCAAGCGCCGGGTGGTCGAAGGCGAGGGCCGTGCCGCGCCGAAGCGCGCGCCGAAGGTGCCCCGCTGGATCATGGCCTCGGAGATCGTCGAGACCTCGCGCCTCTTCGCCCGCACCTGCGCCCGCGTGGATCCGGCCTGGGTCCTCGATCTTGGGTCGCACCTGCTGCGGAGCAGCCACAGCGAACCCTTCTGGAACGCCGAGGCGGGCAAGGTGATGGTCAAGCGCCGCACCCGGCTTTACGGCCTGGAACTGGAGGCGCGCGCGGTGAGCTTCGGTCCGGTGGATCCGGTGGCGGCGACGCAGATCTTCATCCGGGAGGGACTGATCGGTGACACGATCACGTGGCCCTTCGACTTCCTCGCCAGCAATCGCAAGGTGCGGGCGGAGGTCGAGAGCCTGCTCACGCGGACCCGCAACAGCGGTTACCTGAACTTGGATGAGGCGCTGTATCGCTTCTACGCGGAGCGCCTCCTCCCGGAGGAGGATGCGGAGCCGGCCGAGGACCTGCGCGGTGGAGTCTCGTCGGTCGCGGAGCTGATCGACCTCGTCCGCGGCCGGCGCGGCGCGGATCCCCGGTTCCTGTTCGTGGGGCCGGATGACCTGCGCGACCCGGATGTACCGACGGCGGATGAGGCGGCGTTTCCGGCGTCGCTCCCCCTCGATAACCGCGTCCTGCCGCTGCAGTACGCCTATCGCCCGGGTCAGGAAGACGACGGCGTGCAGGTGGAAGTGAACGTGCGGGACGTCGCGGCGCTGACGGAGGCCTCGCTGGACTGGGCGGTTCCGGGACACCTGCGGGCGAAGGTGGAGCATTACCTGCGCGCGTTGCCGAAGGAGCAGCGTCGGGTGTTCGTGCCGCTCGCGGAGTCGGTGCGGACGGTCAGCGAGGCGGTGGCGGCGCGCGCCCGCCTGCGGGATCCCGCGCCGCCGCTGATCGACCTCGTGCAAGAGCATCTGGCCGAGCGATTCGGCCTCGCGGCGGATCGGTCCGCGTGGGTGGCAAAACCCCTGCCGTCGCATCTGCAGGTGCGGGTGCGGGTGGTCAACGACGCCGGTGACGCGCTGGTGGCGAGTCGCTCGCTGCCCGAGATCCGGACCGCTCTGGCGAGCCACGCGAAGGCCGCGTCGCTTTCCGTGGCGCGGGAGGATCCGGAGGCATGGCGGCGGGCGCGCCAGCGCTGGGAGCGCGCCGAGTCGGAGACGTGGTCCTTCGGTGAGGTGCCGGACAGCGTGAAGGTGAGCGACCAGGCCGGGCTCACGGTGGAAGCCTTCCCGGCGCTGGCCCCCGGCGACCGGGGCGTCGCGTTGCGCCTCGTCCGCACCGCGGAGGAGGCGTCGCGGCTCACGCGTCTGGGCGTGGGCCGCCTCCTCGACCTTCAGCTGGGCCGTGACCTTGGGTGGCTGGAGAAGGAATTAAGGGAGCTGCGATCGCTGGGCGCGTTGCTCGCGACGCTGACGACCTCGGAGGCGATTCAGGCGGATGCCTTCGTGACGCTGCGGCGCTGGGCGACGGACCCGGATCGGGTGACGGAGCGCAACGCCGCTGGATTTGCGCGGGCGGTCGAGCGGGCGCGGTCGGAGTTGCGGGGGATTGTGCCCAAGTTGACGGATCTGCTCCGCGAAGTCCTGCAGTTGCGGCAGGAACTCCTCGTCGGAGGGCATCCCTATCCCGGTCAGGTGCGGGACGCGGAGGCGCTTTTGCCGGCGAACTTCGTGCGTCTGGTGCCGTATGAGCGACTCTCGCACCTACCCCGTTATCTACGAGCGATGCGGGCGAGGTGGGAACGTTGGCGGCGTCTGCTGGCCAAAGATGCAGAGCGGGCGCGGCAGGTCGCGCCGTACCTCGCGGCGGCGGCGCGGCGGGCGTGGGATGATCCGGTGCGTTGGCTGGTCGAGGAGTTTCGCGTGAGCGTGTTCGCGCAGGAGCTGGGTACGGCTGAGCCGGTGTCCTCCGTGAAGCTGGACCGCGCCCTCGCGGCGGAGGCGGCCGGTGACGACGAGGAACGCGCGCCGCGCGAGACCCCACGGTCGCGGCCCCTGCTGCCGCCGCCGAGCCCTCCGCCAGTAGCGGGCGAGTCGAGCGCTGCGGCACCCAAGCGCGCGCCGCTCAAGGACCTGAACGCGCTGGGCAACCTCTTCCGCCGCTGATACCCGCGCGGGGCGCGCCCCTCGTGCGGCGTCCGCGGCGGGGTGGGGACCGGTGCGCGGTGTCGCTTTACTCAGGGCCCGAAGGCCAGACCGATCACTTGGTGAGACGCCCAACCCAGCAGTGCCGTGACGGGAATCGTCAGCACCCACGCCCAGAGAATACGGCTCACCACGCCCCACTTCACGGCGCTGAAGCGCTTGGTCGCGCCGACGCCCATGATGGAGGTCGAGATGACGTGCGTGGTGGAGAGCGGGATGCCGTAGTGGGTGGCGGTCTGGATGATGACGGCCGCGGTGGTCTCCGCGGCGAATCCGTGGACCGGCTGCAGCTTCACCATCTTGTGGCCCATCGTGCGGATGATTCGCCAGCCGCCGGCGGCGGTGCCCCAAAGAGCGCCGAGTAAGTTGAAGAACGCCGCCATCGCCAGCGCCTGGCGCGGAGTCATCACCTTCGTGGACACCACCGTCGCGATCGCATTCGCCGCATCGTGGAAGCCGTTGATGTACTCGAACACCAACGCGGCCAGCAGCACCAGCAGGAAGAAAGTCATGCGGGCCGGATTCCGCTTAGGAATACTTCAGGGCGACCTGGAAAACGACGCTGCCGGCGTCGCGGCAGCGATCGATCGACTTCTCGGTCATCTCAAAGAGTTCCTGCAGGATCAGGGTCTCCTTGGCGTCACGCGGGCCCTGATAGAGATCGCGGAGAAGTCCGAGCATCACCTTGTCCGCTTCGCCTTCGGCGAATTGCAGGCGATCATTCGCACCCTGGACGCTCTCCAGCTTGGCGCCGCGGCGGAGCTGGCGCACCATGTACACGACGGCCTCGGCGGCCTGCACGAGCAGCTCCGCCTGGCGGAGGAATCCCTCGCGTGGCAGCTTGCCGGGGAAGATGGAGAGGCGCTCGACCAGCTTCTCGACCGTCTTGGGAATGCGGTACAGCGCGAGCGAGAGCGCCTCGATGTCCTCCCGCTCCAACGGCGTCACGAACGTGCGGCACAACTCCTCGGTGATCTGCCGCGTGAGTTGCTTGTCCTTGCGGCGGCTCTGGATGAAGCCGTCGAGGTCGCTCGTCGCGGTATAGGCACCGCTCCGCTGCAGATAAGCCGCGAGCAGCTTCGTGCTCGTCAGAGCTTCCTCGGCACTCGCCTCCAAGAGATCGTAGAAGCGTTCATCCTTTCCGAAGAGTCTGCGCAGCGTGAACATGCGACAGAAGTCGGTATCGGCTTTGTTACAGTTGTAAACCTTGTTCGATTGTCACATTCGCTTCATTTCCCCTGTCGTTCATCTGTCGTTAAGGGATTGCATTGGATTTGAGGCTCCCTCTGATTGGCGGCGCCCCTCCCAAGCGCTTAACCCCCTTTTCCCATGACCTCCCCTTCCGAGCGTCTCGTTCATCTTTCCGGCGCGCTGGTGCCGGAGTCGGCGGCGAAGATCTCGATCTTCGACAGTGCGATCCTCCTCGGTGACTGCGTCACCGAATCCACCCGGACGTTCGGCCACGTGCCGTTCCGGCTGGAGGAGCATCTCGACCGCTTGTTTCGCTCGCTGAAGGTCTGCCGGATTGATCCCGGGGTTTCGTGGGAGCAGTTGCGGACTGCGACGCTTGAGTTGCTGGAGCGCAACCTCGCGCTGATCGGTCCGCATGAGGATTACTGGATCGTCCACAACCTCTCGCGCGGCCTGACCAAGCCGGGGCCCAATCCCGCGCAGCGCAATCCGGCGACGATCATGATCTTCAACAGCCCGATGGATCTGCGTGGCTGGGCTAGGTACTATTCGCAGGGGTGCCATGCCGTCACGTCGTTCAGTCGCGCGATCCCGGCGCAGTCGCTTGACGCCCGGATCAAGAATCGGAGCCGGCTCTTCTACACGTTGGCGGACCAAGAGGCGCGCTTGGTCGATCCCGATGCGCAGGTCGTGATCCTCGACGTGCAGGGCAACGTCTCGGAGAACAAGGGCGGCAACATCTTCGTCGTGAATGGTGGCCGTCTCCGGACCCCCTCGGCGGACAACTGCCTCGCGGGAATCAGCCGCCAGACCGTGCTGGAGCTGGCAACGGAGCTGGGCATTCCGATCGTCGAGACGCACCTCCAGAGCTACGACCTCGCGACGGCGGACGAAGTCTTCTTCACCAGCACGCCTTACTGCATCATGCCGGCCACGCGGTTCAATGGCCTGACGGTCGGTGACGGCAAGGTGGGTCCGGTCACGCGGCGTCTGCTCGATGCGTGGAGTCGCCGGGTCGGGCTCGACATCGTGGGTCAGGCCGAGGCGCAGCTGCGCGCGGGGTAGCGGGCGGCACGCTTTGGGGGTTGCGCTCGTCCCACGCGTGCGCGCGAATGGCGGGCCATGGTGTTCGACCCAGCCACCCTCAATCGTGCGGCCCGGGTGCTGCGCGCGGTCTCGCCGGAGCTTCCGGCGGATGCGGCGCTGCGGAGTGAGCTAGCGGCCCAGCGGGCGCTCTCAGGCGCGGCCAAGCAGGCGGTCGCGCGGGCGGTCTTCGCGTACTTTCGCTGGCGCAGCTGGCTGGATGCGCGGGAGTCCGAGCAGCGACAGCTTGATGCGGCGCTGACCCTGCAGCGGCGCTTCGACACGCGCCCCGAGTCCTTCAAGCCCGAGACCCTCGCGGCGCGGGCGGTGCCCGCGTGGTTGCACGAGGAAATGGACGTGCCGGACGCGACGCTGCGGCTCTGGCAGCAGGAGCCGCCGTTGTGGCTCCGGGCGCGTCCCGGGACCACGGCGGCGCTCGCGCGGGAGCTCGGCCACTGCCGCGCACCCGCGGACCTCCCGACGTTCGCGCAGCCGTGGTCGGCCCTCCGCTACGAGGGCGTTACGGACCTCTATCGCACGGAGGCCTTCCAGCGCGGCGCGTTCGAGATTCAGGACCTCGCCTCGCAGTGGGTCGGCCACGTGTGCGCGGCCCGCGCGGGCGAGACGTGGTGGGATGCCTGCGCGGGCGAGGGTGGAAAGACGCTGCACCTCGCGGACCTGATGGAGAACAAGGGGCTCCTCTGGGCGAGTGACCGTTCGCTGCGCCGTTTGGAGACGCTGCGCCAGCGCTGTGCCCGGGCTGGCCGGTTCAACGTGCGGACGGCGCGTTGGGAGGGTGGGGAACGCCTGCCCACGCGCACGCGCTTTGACGGCGTGCTCGTCGACGCGCCCTGCAGCGGCGTCGGTACGTGGCAGCGCAATCCCCACGCCCGCTGGACGACGCAGCCGGAGGACGTGGCGGAGCTTGCCCAAGTGCAGGCGCGCCTGCTGCGGCATGCGGCGACGGCGGTAAAGCCGGGCGGCCGACTGGTCTATGCCGTGTGCACACTCACGCGGCGCGAGACGGTCGGTGTGGCGGACGACTTCACCGCGACGCATCCGGATTTTGTGCCGGAGGTGGTCCTGCCCGAAAAGCCAGCGGGCCTGGTCACGCTCTGGCCGCACGAGTGGCGGAGCAACGGCATGGCGGTGGCGGCGTGGCGCCGCCGCTGAGACGGACGGAGGCGTGCGAGATGGCGGAGCCACGGAAACCGACGGGTAAGCGGATCACGGCGGCGACCGTGCGGGCGGACTTCAATGACCCGGTGGCGGTCGTGCACTACGCGCGGGCGGCGCACCGGCTCGGCTTGTGGGCGTCGGAGCGTCAGCTGATCGAGCGCGCGTTTCCGGACCGCGGAGCGCGGCTCTTGGAACTGGGCTGCGGAGCCGGACGCGTGACCCTCGGTTTGTGGGAGCTGGGGTATCGGAGGCTGACGGCGATCGACTTCGCGGCGGAGCTCGTCGCCCAGGCGCTGGCGCTGGTGACGGAGCGCGGCCTGCACGGAGTGGACCTCTTTCGAGCGGATGCGACGCGGATGCCGCTGGCGGCGGAGGATGATCCCGCGGCGCGGGTACGCTGCCGCCGCGTGCCGCGCTTCGATGGCGCGCTCTTCATGTTCAACGGACTGATGCAGATTCCCGGGCGCACCCGTCGCCGGCGGGCGCTGCGCGAGATCCATCGCCTCGTCGCGACCGATGCACCGCTGCTCTTCACCACGCACGACCGCGACGATTCGCGGGAGGAGCGCCTGCTCTGGAAGCTGGAGGCCCGGCGCTGGGCCCGCGGTCAGCAGGATCCCCGTTTGGTGGATTTCGGGGATCGCTACTTTGAAGACGAGGCGGGCCGGACTTTCATGCACCTGCCCACGCGGGACGAGATTCTTGAGGATCTCGCCGCGACGGGCTGGCGGAGCGAGTACGACATCATGCGTCGGCACGTCGCTCGCGAGTCGGCGGCGGTGCGCGACTTCTCGGACGAGTGCCGCTTCTGGCTCGCGCGGTCGCTGCCGGCGTGACCGGGCGGACGGCTAACGGTCGCCGCGCTTGGGCCAGCGCCGGACTTCCTTCAGACTGAGCGGCTTCGCCTCGACCTCGACCCCGAGCACGGCGGGGTGGGAGCGGATACGTTGGAACTCCGGGCCCGACACCTTCCAGCCGAGCGCGGTGCTGATCTCGGCGACCGGGGCGAAGCGCTCACCGATCGCCATCGCGAGCTCGGTGCGCGTGTCACCGACGCACGCGTTGAGCGAAGCCCGCAGGCCGGTCAGGAAGTCCGCGGCCTCCGGGTGGCGGGAATCAACAAGCCACGTCACGCGGCGAATGGACTGCGCCGTGTGTACGTCGAGCGGGTAGCACTCCTTGACGTTGATCCTCGCGCCGTCCTCGCCCTTGAGGATGGTGCCGAGCACCACCACGACCGCGTTCTCGACCAGCAGGTGGCCGTAGCTCTCGAACGCGTCGGCGAACATGTTCAGGGGCAAGGTGGCCTGCTTCGTCGCGAGCGTGAACGCCATCCACGGACGATTGTCCTTCTTGGCGAGCTTCTTGGCCAGGTTGCCCACGACCCCGCAAAGCCGGAATTCCGTGCGATCCGCCTGGGCGAGCAGGTCTCCCGGGGCGAATGTATCGAGCGCCTCGGAGAGCCCGGCGTAGGCATTGAGCGGGTGGCCGGACAGGTAGAAGCCGAGCAACTCCTTCTCGAACTGCAGGCGTTCCGAGGCGGTGAACTCGTCGGCCGACTCCGGCTCCGGCGTGGGCCGAGCTCCGGTGCGGGGCGCGGGGCCGCGCTCCGTCGCTCCCTTGCTCGCGCGCCGCGGGGCTGGGGCGGGTTCGGCGAGCAGATCGAGGAAGGTATTCTGCCCAGCGGCGCGGTCGCGCGCCTGCGACGAGGCGGTCGCCAGTGCGGCGTCGATGCCATCGAAAAGCCGCTTGCGTGATGCGCCGGAAAAGTCGAACGCGCCAGTCTTTACGAGGTGCTCCAGCACGCGCTTGTTGAGCGCCTTCGGGTCGACGCGTTGGATGAAGTCCTCGAAGTCGCGGAAAGGTCCGCCCCGCTCGCGCTCGGCGAGGATCCGCTGGGCGGCGGCCTCGCCGACGCCCTTGATGCCGGCGAGACCGAAGCGGATCGCGCGGGTTCCTCCCGCCACCAGAGGGGTGAAGGTTTCGCGGCTCTCGTTGACGTCCGGACCCAGCACCGTGAGTCCCATCGCCTCGCACTCCGCGATGAAGTGGGCCAGCTTCTCCGCGTTGCCGAGCTCGGAGGTCAGCACCGCGGCCATGAACTCCACCGGGTAGTTGGATTTAAGATACGCAGTCTGGTAGCTGACGAGCGCGTAGGCGGCGGAGTGCGACTTGTTGAAGCCGTAGCTCGCGAACTTGTTGAGCAGGTCGAAGATCTCGTTCGCGCGGCGGTCATCGAGGCCGTGCAGGCGCCGGGCGCCCTCGACGAACTTCACGCGCTCCTTGGCCATGGCCTCGGCGTCTTTTTTGCCCATCGCTCGGCGCAGCATGTCGGCGCCGCCGAGCGTGTAGCCCGCGATGATCCGGGCGCACTCCATCACCTGCTCTTGGTAGACGATGATGCCGTACGTCTCCTTCAGCACCGCCTCGAGGAGCGGGTGCGGGTAGGCGATGGAGGAGGGGTCGCGCTTTCCACGGGCGTAGTCGGGGATGAACGCCATCGGGCCCGGTCGGTAGAGTGCACCGACGGCGTTGATGTCGTCGATGTGGGAGATGCCGACGAGCTTGGCGGCGTTCTGCATGCCGCCCGACTCGAGCTGGAAGACGCCGATGGTCCGTCCGGAATTGAGCAGCGCGAACGTCGGCGCATCCTCGAGGGGGATGCGCTCAATGTCGAAGCGCGGATCCGTGGAGCGGTGGACGTTGGTCACGGCGTCGGCGATGACCGTGAGGGTCTTCAGGCCGAGGAAGTCCATCTTCAGCAGGCCGAGCTTGCCCACCGCGTTCATGTCGAACTGCACGGTCACGTCGTCCTCCTGCAGCGTCAGCGGCACGAACTCCTCGAGCGGTCGGTCGGTGATGATGATACCGGCGGCGTGCTTGCCGGTGTTGCGGACCATGCCCTCGAGGACTCGGGCGGATTCGACGATGCGCTTGGCGACGGGGTTGCGGTCGATTTCGGACCGCAGCTCGGCGCTCTTGGTGATCGCGTCCTCGAGCGAGATGTTGAGCTCGTCGGGGATCATCTTCGCGAGCCGGTCGGCCTCGGCGAACGGCAGGTCGTTCACGCGGGCGACGTCGCGGATGACCATCTTGGCCCCGAGCGTGCCGTAGGTGATGATGTTGGCGACGCAGTCGTTGCCGTACTTCTGGCGGACGTAGGTGATCACCTCGCCGCGGCGGCGCATGCAGAAGTCGATGTCGAAGTCGGGCGGCGACACGCGCTCCGGGTTGAGGAAGCGCTCGAACAGGAGCCCGAAGCGGATCGGGTCGATGTTGGTGATGCCGAGCAGGTAGGCGACGAGGCAGCCGGCGCCGGAGCCGCGGCCGGGGCCGACCGGGATACCCTGCTGCTTGGCCCAGGCGATGAAGTCCCAGACGACGAGGAAGTAGTCGACGAAGCCGGTGACCTGGATGATCGCGAGTTCGTAGCCCATGCGCACCGTGAGCAGTTCCTCGGGGGCGAGCTGGGAATAATCGGGTGGGGAGGGCTTCTGCCCGGGCGCGAGCTGGGTGAGCCGGGCGAGGCGCTCGGCGACGATCGGACGCGTGGCGACGGCCTTGAAGTCGTGACCGTAGCGCTGCCGCAGTCCCTCGCAGCAGAGCTCGTGCAGGTAGCCCGGTCGGTCGAACTGGGACGAGATCTCCGGCGTGAGCGGGTACTTCGGGTAGCGCTCGGAGCCCTTGGGAAACGGGATCGACAGGTCGCACATTTCCGCCACGGCGAGCGTGTTGGTCAGCGACTCCGGGATCTCGGCGAAGAGGCGCGCCATCTCGGCGGCGCTCTTCAGGTAGAACTGCGTACCGGAAAAACGCATCCGGTTCGTGTCGGCGATCTTCGCTCCCGTCTGGATGCAGAGCAGCGCGTCGTGCGGTTCGGCGTCCTCGTGGCGCACGTAATGGACATCATTCGTACAGATGACCTGAAGCTGGAATTCCTCGGCCAGCTTGAGCAGGCCCGGGATGATCTGCCGCTGTTCCGGGATGCCGTGGTCCTGGATTTCGACGAAGTAGTTCTCGCGGCCGAAGATGTCGATGTACCGCGCGGTGGCCTTGCGCGCGTCCTCGAAGCGGTTGTGCAGCAGGTGCTGCGGCACCAGCGCGGCGAGACAGCCCGTGAACCCGATCAGCCCGCCGGCGTACTTGGCCAGTGTCTCGAAGTCCGCCCGGGGCTTGTAATAAAAGCCCCGCAGGTGGGAATCAGACACCAGCTTGAGCAGGTTCTGGTAGCCCTGCAGATTTCGGGCGAGCAGCCCGAGGTGGTAATAGCTCTTCCCGTCCTCCGCCCGCCCCTGCTTGTCCAACCGGGAGTTCTCCGTGATGTAGATTTCGCAACCAATCAGCGGTTTGATGCCCTTGCCTTTCGCGGCATTGTAGAACTCAATGGCCCCGAACATGTTGCCATGATCGGTGAGGGCGATGGCCTTCATCCCCAGGGCGGCAGCCCGGTCCATCAGGCGATCCATGCGGCAGGCTCCGTCGAGGAGGCTGTAGTCGCTATGGACGTGGAGGTGGACAAAATCGGAGGCGGCGGACGACACTGTGGCTAGGCAAGACGGGAGTGGGGTGTGGGCAAGCGTGGACTTTCGAGGGGGGGGCTTGGAAAAAAGCCGTTGACGTGGTCCGGGGGGTTTGGCCTCATCGGCGTTTTTCCACCGGCCCTCCGGCCGCCTCATTCCCGAGCCATGTCCATCGAAATCAAGATTCGCAAAAACGAGCCCATCGACCGTGCCATCCGCCGGATGAAGAAGAAGCTCGATCGCGAGAACATCATCAAGGGCGTCCGCGCGAAGCGCTATTACGAGAAGCCCTGCGAGAAGCGTCGCCGCAAGGACAAGGTCCAGGCCTTCACCGCGATGCTCCGTCGTCGTTACGCCGACTAAGTCCGAGCGGGGATGTTTCGTCCCCGGATTCATTTTCAGGCAGCCGCGTCCTCTCGAGGGCTCGGCTGTTTTTGTTCCCGACCGGGAGGGCACGCCGCAGGTCACCGCGACGTCGGGCGCGAGCCTAAGGCGGCGGTGGATCGGACGGCGGGCGCTGGGAGAGGGTCTTGATCAGTTCCCGAATTTCGCCGCCAGCCTTGCGGCCGATGTGGACGACGAGGAAGGCGTACCAGCCGATGCTCGCGGCGATCAGGATGGCCCAAAGAATGAGCGGGAGAGATTTCATGCGCGGGCGATTGCCCCAGCCCCGGCGGCCGGGCGGCGGGTGAGGAGGGAGCCGACGATCATGCCCGCGGCGGCCAATCCGAAGGAGGAGGCGCCCGCCACCTCGGGGGCGATGGCGTGCGACTTGCCGATGACGAGGAAGAGGATCGGCCCCACCGCGCCGAGCACCAGCGCGGCCGCCGCGCCCGTCGGGGTCGCGCGGGGCCAGTAGAGGCCCGCGACCAGCAACGTGAAGACGCTCGCGAGGTAGATGTTGCCCGTGACCGCGAGGTAGTCCCAGGCGTTGCCGGGCAGTTCATACCACAGCCCGTACACGAGGAGGACCAGGGCGATGGCCAGCACCAGCAGGCGCGTCAGCAGGAGCTCCGCCTTGGCGCTGAGCGGGCGGCGCAGGCAGGGACGCACGAGGTCGTTGTAGATCACCGTGCCCCAAGTCAGCAGGTAGCCGCTGTCCGTGGACATTTCCGCCGCGAGCATCCCGGCGACCACGATGCCGATCAGGCCCACCGGCAGGATGAGGCTGAGGTACTGCGGCATCGCAGTGAGGGATGTGACGCCTTCTGGCAGCCCGCCTTGGTTGGCGAACCAGACAAACGCTGCGGCTCCCCAAAGCGCGGGCAGCAGGAAACGGCCGACGAAGTAGAAGGACGTCCGTCGATACATCTTCTGCGCAGTCGCGGCATCGCGCGCCGCGAGTACGCGGCTGATCTGCGTCTGCCAGGTCGTCGCGCACGCGATCTGGAACGCCGCCTGCCACAGCAGGTAGCCCCAACCAAAATTCGAGGCGTGGAGGGGATTGTACGGGTGGGCCTTGAGCTCCCCCGCCTGCCACGCCGCATCCAGGCCGCCGACCAAGTTGCCCCAGCCCGTGTGCCAGAGCACGACCACTGAGACCGCCACGATGCCCACGCCCATCACGAGGAATTGCAGGTAGTCCGTCACCAGCACGGAGAGCATCCCGCCCAGCATGGTGTAGACCAGCACCAGCCCGAGGAGCGCGGTCATGACCCACTCCAGCTTCCCCGGGGGGAGCCCGGTGGCATGCACGAGAAACTCGCCGCCGAGCCGGAGGAAAATCCCCATGTTAAGCAGGCCACCGACCGCCACGAAGAGTCCAGCCAGCCAGCGCACGCGCGTGCCGAACCGCTTCTCAAAGAGTTCCGGGATGGTCATCACGCCGGCGTTGCGCATCGGGACGATCACGAAGCCCGTGCGGCCCACCAGCCACATCGCCCCCCAGATCACGACGCCGATGGTCGCTCCGGCGAAGCCCTTCTCGTAGCCAAGTTGGGCCGCGTACATGATGGTCACAAGGCCAAGCTCAGTGGCCGCCAGCGAGGCGATGCCGAGGTTCAGGTCCATGTGCCGCCCCGCGAGGGCGAACTCCTGCACGCCGCGGACGTAGCGGCGCATCCATAAACCGGCGACAAGGCAGCCGGCGAGGTAAACGACGATGATGAACCAGTCGACCGGGGAAAGAGTCATGGCGGGGCGGGGGCGCCGCCTAGTCGACGCGCAGTTCGGCCACCGACCACTTCCCGTCCTCGCGCGAGCCGCGGCTGCGGATGATGACGTAGCGTCCGCGGATGCCGGCCGGGAGATCGATGCTGGACTGGTCACGCGACCCCTCGCCGGCGACGCGGGGAGCGCCGGGATCGATGGGATTGTCGGTTACGAACACTTCGTAGCGCTCCGGGAAGTCGTTGCGGAGGTTTCCGCGGTCGAGGGTGAGGCGACGGATGGGGCGCACCGAGTGGAAATCGATCTGCAGCCAGGATTCGCGATCCGAGCGTACGCTCCACGCGGTCTGGAGCTGGCCGTCGAGCATGCGACCGAGGTGATCGACGCGATCGGAAGCGGTTAGCGCCGGAGCGCCGGTCACGTTCGATCGGATTGCGAGCAGGGTATCTTCGATCTCCGAGGCGACATCGGGGTTCGCCTTCAGGCTCTCGACTGCGGTGAGTGCGCGCGCCTCGGCGGCGCGGCTGAGCAGCAGCAGCTGACGACGGAGCAGGGCGGTATCCGGGGAAAGGCGCAGCAGTCGCGTGAGCGAATCGATGCGCTCGAGGCCGGGGGCTTCGGTGTCGCGCTCGAACAGGCGCGTCGCGGCGTCGCTGGCCCGGGCCTGCACCGCGGGGCGCTCTTCGGCGAGACTGACCAGAGCGGTGCCGGCGGTGCTGTTGGGCCAGCGGCTGAGTGCGGCGAGCGCGGCTTCGGCGACCTCGGCATCGGCGGACCGGGCGAGACGGCCGCTGACCGCAACCGTCTCCGGGTTCGGTAGTCGAGGCAGCGCCGGGAGGAAGAGGAGCTGCGTCGCGCGGTCGCCGCGGTCGAGATCGCTGACCAGCAAGCGCGTCCGGTCGAGCGTGTCGGGGGCGCGCAAGGCGGCGGCGAGGAAGGTGCGCACGGCGCGCGTGCGCTCGGACGAATCAGTCGCCGTGGTTGCCCACGTGATCAAGGCGCGTTCGTGCTCGATCGTCGCGAGAATATCAAGGGCCTCAAGGGCGGCGAGGCGGACGGGAAGCGCCGGGTCGGCTTGGAGACCGAGCAGAAAGGCCAGCTCGGAGAACGTACCGCGGAGCCCGAGTTGCCGGACGAGAACGGCGCGTCGGGCAGGCTCGCCCGTGCGCGCCCCGGCGGCGATCGCCTCGTTGACACCGTTGCCACGGAGGATCGAAAGACTCTCGGTTGCGACTTTCGCGTCGGATCCGCCTGCGACGCTGAGGTCGGTCAAGCGCCGGACCGACTCCGGGCCGCCCGGCAATGCCCCGAGGGCCTCGATGGCGGCGACTCGCGGCTCCGGTGCGGTGGCGGTCGATGCCGTGATCATGGCGGGCACCGCCGCGGCGTCGCCCCGCCGACCGACCGCGGCGATGACGGCGGCCTGAGTGGACGCCTCGAGCGCGGGAAGTGCGCCGGTCAACGCGGCGACCGCGTTCGGGTCCGTGAGGTCAGCGATGGTCTCGAGAGCGACCTGGCGCCGCGCGACTTCGGTGCCGCGGAGAGCCTCCAGGATCAGACCCGTGGCCTCTTTGGGAGAGACGGTGAGGAGGGAGCGAAAAGCCCGTTGGCGAATCGCATCGGGGGCGGAGCGGTCGGAGGCGAGTTCGCGGTAGGCCGCGGAGGCCGCCTTCGTCGGTTGGCGCGCCGCGGCGTCGAGCCGGGCGCTGAGCACTGCCGGGGTGATCGGAGTCTGGTGTTCCTTGAGAATGCCGAACGCCCGCGGCGTGGCGATCGCCCCGAGCGAGGCCGCGGCGGCATCGGCGAGTGCCTGATCCGCGTCCCGAAGCAAGCTGCCGAGGGTCGGGGCTGCCTTGGCGATGCGACGGATTCCGACGGACTGGACCAGCGCGAGTCGCGCGGGACCTTCGGCGCGGCGGAGAGCGCGCAGGTACGTGCTGTCGACGTTCTCTCCCGGTACCGATTCCAAGGCGAGGCGGGCCAGTTCTTGGCGGGCGGGATCGGAGAGCCACGGTCCGAGCAGCCGCAGTGCTGGTGAACGCGATGACGGATCGCTCGCGATCACGCGGCTGAGTCGCTCCGCGATGGCCTGCCGGGCGGCGGCGGGGGTGGTGGTCGCGTTGAGCAGATCGGTCAGCTTCTGTTCGAGATCGAGGAGCAGCGCCGCGTCGCCGCCGACGGCTGCGACCTCGAAATCGAGCTTATCGAAAAGCTTGGGGTCGTCCTGATAATCGGCGCGTGAAGCGATGCCTAGGGCTTTGGCGTCCGCGGGGCGCGGAGGTGGCCCGGCCTTGGTGCTGGGAGCGGCGGTCTGCGCGGCGAGGGGCAGGGCGATCAGGAAGCAGGCGAAGCGGGCCGATTGCCGAAGGGGAAAAGGAAAAGACGTCATGGAACGATGGACGCGGAACGGAGTGGGGGCGGGCAGCGCGGGATGAAGCGGGCGACGCTCAGAACGTGGCGTAGGGAGCGCGGCGCGGCCGATCGAGGAAGCGGCTGGCGACTGGGTCGCCGATGATTTCTTCCTTGGCCGGATCCCAGCGCACGGGCCGTCGGACCCACTCGGCGATGTTGTTCAAGTGGCAGGCCGTGGCGGTGCGATGCGCCGCCTCCACGTCGCAGATCGGGCGCTGGCGTGAACGGATGCTGCGGAAGAAGTCCGTGTGGTGGTCGTCGCTCGCGTACAGATGGGCTTGGTCCGGCGGTACGACCCGGGCGGCGAGGGGAGCCGGATCGGACAGCAGCACGTCGTTGCGCCCGACCCAGAGCGTTCCGCGCGTGCCGCGGAACTCGATCATGCCGAACGGCACTTGATCGACCCGCTCGACGGCGACGCCATTGGCGTAGCGGTGGGTCTGCCACGGCGTGCCGTTCCATCCCTTCGGAATGAATTCCACGGGACCCGACGCATCCATGCCGAGGGCCCACTGGATGATGTCGAAGTGATGCGCGCCCCAGTCGCCGTTCTTGCGGCCGCCGTACTCGTTGTACACGCGCCAGCCGCCGCCATAGTTGCCGACGATGCGATCGGGATGGTATGGGCGCCACGGGGTGGGCCCGAGCCAGCGGTCGTAGTCGAGGTCCGCCGGGATTGGCATTTCCGGCAAGGCCTTCGGCAGCGGGAACTCGCCGAGCACGGCGCGGATTCCGAGGAGGTCACCGATCCATCCGTACCGGATCATCGTCGCGGCCTTGCGGAAGGCGGCGTTCGAGCGCTGCTGCGTGCCGGTTTGCAGGATACGGCCGCAACTGCGGGCCGTGTCCACGAGCACGCGTCCCTCGCGAACCGTGAGCGTGAGCGGTTTCTCGCAGTACACGTCCTTGCCGGCGAGCAGCGCGGCCTTGGCGATGGGGGCGTGCCAGTGATCGGGCGTGCAGATGAACACCGCGTCGATATCAGCCCGCGCCAGCAGATCCTCGAAGCGGCGATGGATCGCGGGCGCGCCGCCGGCTCCATAAACCTTGGCGATCCGGTCCTGCAGGCGCGTCGCCGCAGTCTGCCAAACATCACTGAGGGCGACGATGCGGCAGTCGTCCCGGCCGAGCAATGCGCCCACGTGGGACTGGGCGATCAATCCGTTGCCGATGATGCCCAGATGGATGCGGTTGGACGGGGCGGTCTGGCCCCAGAGCCGACCGGAGAAGAACGTCGGGGCGGCGGCGGCGGCGAGCAATCCGGTCACGCTGTGGCGAAGCGCCACGCGCCGGGTCAAGAGGGGAAACGGAGGCGTCGTTTGGGACATAAGAAAGAGAGGGAACCCAGGGGAACGGATCGGGTAAGGGGAGCGGGTCTGCCGTGGGCGGTCCGGCGCGGGTAACTAGTCAGGGTGATGCACGCTTGGCGGCGCGGGCGCAAGTCGGGGAAACGATCCGCGTGGCCGACGTGGACCCTCGGGACTTGACAACCCCGAGCCTTGGCCCGACCTAGGCGGCATGACTCTCCGTCCCGACGTTCTGACGCGGTGTGCGCTGGGCGCACGGGTAGTTTTAAGGGGAGAGTCCGTCGCTGCTCCCTCGCCGGTGAGGAAGGCGATCTCGACGCGTCTTTGGTCAGGCTTTCTCTCCGGAAACTCGCCCTCGGCGCTGAGTCGGGATCCGGATCACCACAACGCATCCTTGAGTGCCTGATTGCTCGCTGGCACGGCTTTACTCCCCATGAAACGAACGCTCGGCCTTTGGTCCCTGTTGGTCTGTTTTCTCGCTCCGCTCGCGCTGGCGGCGCCGGTGGAACGCAAGCTGGTGATGATCGCCGGTCCGGCGAGCCATCCGCCGCTGATGCACGAATTTCGCGCCGGATCGATCCTGTTGCAGAAGCGACTCGAGAGGGTTCCCGGTTTGCGCACCGTCTTGGTCACCCAAGGCCGGCCGACCAAAGAGGTGAACGGCGAGCGGGTCGACGACTTTTCCGTCTTCGAAGGAGCGGATGCCATCTTCATTTACTCCGATGGTGGCGCCAAGCACTTGGCTCTGCAGGGGGAGCGGCGCGAATTCCTGCGCGGGCTCATGGCGCGCGGGGTGAGCTTGGGCTGCGCGCATTACGCGGTCGAGGTGCCGGCGGGGGCCGGTGGCGCGGAATGGAAAGCGTGGATCGGCGGTTACTACGAGACCCACTTCTCCTGTAATCCCATCTGGGAAGCCGAGTATCGCGATTTGCCCGTGCACCCGATCACCCGGGGAGTGCGTCCGTTCCGCACCAAGGATGAGTGGTACTTCAACATGCGCTTCCGCGACGGGAAGGAGGGCGTGGCGGACATCCTCGTGGCCACTCCGTCCGATGCCGTCCGCGATGGTCCGTACGTGAGCCCCAAAGGTCCGTACCCGCACATTCAGGCCGAAAAGGGGCGCCCCGAAACGACACTCTGGGCAGTCGAGCGGCCGGACGGCGGGCGCGGCCTCGGCTTCACTGGCGGGCACTTCCACCTCAACTGGCAGAATGACGACCAGCGCCGACTGGTCCTGAACGCGCTGGTGTGGCTGGCGAAGGTGGAGGTGCCGGCAAGCGGCATCGACTCGGAGCCGGTTAGCGACGTGGAGATCCACCAGAACCTCGACGAGAAGCCCCCGCGGCCGGCTGCGCCGACCGGACCTGCGGCGGCCAAGCCGACCCGCTCGGAGTGAGCGATCCTGACCACCCGCGCGGGCGCCGTGCGCAAAAGTGAGCCGGCGTTGCGTGGGGTCTGCTTCAAGTCGGCGAAATTTGCGCAAAATCGGCTCGGCAGGTCGGATTGGCGCGGGAATCGCTTCGTTGTGCGCGTGAGTCGCGTGTCCCCTGCCTTTGCCTCTGTCGACGTTCCGATCCGGATTGGCCTGACGTGCTGGCTGTGGGAGTGGCGAAGGAGCCGGGCGCTGGAGCGCTTGGCCGAACAGTTGGGGGTCACGCTGCGGTTGGAGCAGCGTCGTCGCGGCCTGCTGCGCCTGATCGAGGGCGAAGTATCTGGCCGGAACGTGGATCGCTTCCTGACGGAGTTTGCGCGTCACGGTTAGTGGCGGGACCGAGTCCCTGCGGGGACGACGATCGGCGGATGGATCGACGGGTGCAGCCTGCTGGCAATCCGTTCACTTCTGGTGGTTTCGGCGAGATTTGCCGTGGACAATCACGATGTCGGCCCGACGATGTGGGGTGACGCATGAAGGTGTTGGACCATCTCTTTGAGCAAAACCGGGCGTGGGCTGACGGGTTGCGGGCACGCGACCCGGATTTCTTCTTGAAGCTCTCGCGGCAGCAGAGCCCGGAGTACCTCTGGATTGGGTGTTCGGACAGCCGGGTGCCGGCCAACGAGATCGTGAACCTGCTGCCCGGCGAGCTGTTCGTGCACCGGAACATCGCGAACGTCGTGGTTCACACTGACCTCAATTGCCTGTCGGTCATGCAGTTCGCGATCGATGTGCTCAAGGTGAAGCACGTAATCGTCTGCGGGCATTACGGCTGCTCGGGCGTGCGGGCGGCGCTGCGCTGTGACCGCATCGGATTGGCGGACAACTGGCTGCGGCACATCCAGGATGTGGGTGAAAAGCACCGGGACTGTCTCCACGCGCTGACCGGAGACTCCCTGCGGACGAATCGCCTCTGCGAACTCAACGTCGTCGAGCAGGTGAGCAATGTGTGCCAGACGACGATCGTGCGGGATGCGTGGTTGCGGGGCCAAGACCTGACGGTCCACGGCTGGATCTACGGCTTGAAGGACGGCCTGATCCGGAATCTTGGGCTCGCGGTGTCGCAACTCGAGGAGTTTGAGCTTCAGTACCGGGCGGCGCTGGCCGCCGTGGCGGCGGGGGAACCGTTCACGGCGCCCGTTTGATGGCTCGGCGGCGCTGCGGCTGCGGGTGCATGCGTCCGACGAGTTCGGCCACCAACGGGTTGGGAAAGCGCCGGCTCGGCGTGATCGCATAGAACGTTTCCCGGACCTGGGTCAAACGGTGCATCTCGATCAGCGTGCCGGCTTCGATCTCGTCGCGGACGACGACCGGGGGAACGAGCGCGAGCCCCTCGCCCTCGCGCGCGAGCAGGCGCAGCGTCGCCATGTCATCGACCTCGGCGATGATGCGGGGCCGGATGCCGGCGGCGGCGAGCAGGAGATCGAAGCCCGCTCGGGTGTTGCTCTCCTGGCTGGGTAGGATCAGCGGCACGCTGCCGAAGTCGTCGGGGAAGCGACGCCGCTGGCGTTGCCAGACCGGGGCTCCGACGAGGCTGACCGGCAGTTCGGCGAGAAGGTGGCTGTGCCACGGGGTTTCCGCATCGCGGCGCGCGGGTTGGTTGGAGAGTACGAGGTCCACCTGGTGCGCGTGGAGCAGGACGAGCAGGTCGCGCAGTCCGCCGGAGCGCAGCACCACGCCGACGCCTTCGCGGTGCAGGGCCGGGCGGATGAATTCGAGCAGGAAGTTGCGTGAAAGGGTGGCGACCACCCCGGCGCGCAGGAACTGGCGGTCGGCGCGCGGGCGGTGTGCGAGCACATCGACGAGCTCGTCGCCGGCCCGGGTGATGGTCTCGGCGTATTCCAGGGCGAGCCGTCCGGCCTCGGTGAGCGTCCAGCCCCCCCGGCTGCGATCGAACAGGGGGTGGCCGAGATTGTGCTCGAGCTGGCGCAGTTGCACGCTCAGCGCGGGAACGGAAAGATTCAGCTTCGCGGCGGCCCGGGTGAGATTGAGCTCCTGGGCGGCGACGCGGAAATAGCGCAGGTGGTGAAGATTGAGAAACGCCATGATCTTACTTAGATAAAAGCTAACGTAACCTTGCAAAGGTTATAAATGACGAAAGGCGCGCGTCTTGTTAATCTCCCAGCGTGCGTGCGTTTCTCCTGCTCTGCTTGGTTTGCATTCCCGCCGCCCCGCTTCTCGCGGGGCTGGTGGTGGGCGTCCGCCGTTCGGCGCGGGGGGCTGGTCTCGTCGCGACTGCGGCGGCGGGCCTGTCCCTGCTGAGCGCGGTGCTCGCGGTGGTGCTCCTGGCGGTGCATGGTTCGACGACGCTGCGTTGGGCGCCGTGGGGTGGTGGGGATGCGTTCGCGCTCGCGCTGCGACTGGACCTCGTCTCGGTGGTGATGGCGGTCCTCGTGGCGTTGGTCGGCGGGGTGGTGGTGCGTTTTTCTCGGGCCTATCTGGCGGGTGATCTGGGGGAGCGGCGGTTCTTTGCGGGCATCAGCCTGACGCTCTCGGCGGTGCTGCTCCTCGTCATTTCCGGTAATTTGCTGCTCCTCCTCGCGGCGTGGATCCTCACGAGCATGGGATTGCACCGGCTCCTGCTGCACGATCCCTCGCGTCCGGGGGCGCGCTTTGCGGCCCGGCTCAAGTTCGTGTTCAGCCGCCTTGCCGACCTCTCTCTCGCGTTGGCGCTGGTGATCCTCTATCGGTATCAGGGCACGTTGGACCTGGAGGCCCTGCTCCAGGCGGCGGAGGCGGGGCGGGCGGATGGCATGGCGGCGGCCGGTTGGTGGCTCGCGGCCGGGGCGGCCTTGAAGTCGGCGCAGTTTCCCTTCCACACCTGGCTGCCCGAGACCATGGAAACGCCGACCCCGGTGTCGGCGCTGATGCACGCGGGCATCATCAACGCGGGTGGCTTTCTCCTCGTGCGGTTGGCTCCGGTGATGGCGCAGGCGCCCGGGGCCTTGGCGGCCCTGGCGGTGGTCGGAGCGGTGACGGCGGGATTTGGCTCCGTGGTGATGCTGACGCAGCCGACGGTGAAGCGGGCCCTGGCGTTTTCGACGATCGCGCAGATGGGGTTCATGATTCTGCAGTGCGGCCTCGGGGCGTTCGGTCTCGCGCTGGTGCATCTCGTGGCTCACTCGATCTACAAGGCGCACGCGTTCCTGACGGCGGGCTCTTCGGTCGGTGCGGTGGCGCGGGCGGCGATCCCGCTGCGGACCTCGGCGCTGGTCTGGGGGGTGTTGCTCGGCGGGGCGTTGGCGGCGGCTGGGGCGGCCTTCCTGTCCGTGGTGCTGCCGCGGGTGTCGCCGTACCTCGGGATTCTCTCCTTCGTCCTCGCCCTGGCGCTCGCCTATGGACTGGCACGTGGCTGGTCGGCTTCGCATGGCTTGATGGAGCGCGGTCGCGTGCTGGGTGCGGCGCTCGGCATCGTCCTCGCGGCGTTCACCCTGCATGCGTGGGCGGGAGGCGTCTTCGTGCTCACCGTGGTTCCGCCTCCGACTGCGGTGGTGGTGGTGGTCGCGGTCATCTTCGCCTGCCTCTTCGTTTTCCAGGCGCTGCTCTGGCGGGCTGGTCGGACTGCGGCGGGTCGGTGGCTGTACGTCCACGCCGCGAGTGGCTTCTACGTCGGTACCTGGGTGCAGCGCGCCCTGGGGTGGCTCTGGCCGCATCATCCCGTGGTCCAAGCCTAGTCGTTCACGCTATTCGTCTCTTTTCCATGAGTTCCCTTGCCTCTCCCGCTGCCTCGCGCCCGGGCCTGCCTTCGTCGCGCGCGCTCGCTGCATCCGTCTCGGGGGCACTTTCCCGGATCGCCCCGCTTTGGCCACTGCGTCACTGGGTCGCGGTCAACCCCTTCGTCGGCCTCAGCGATCGCTCCTTCGAGGACGCGTGTGCGCTGCTGCAGCGCACCACCGGATCGGCTCCGCTGCAGTCGCCGGCTGCCTACCTCGATGCGTTTCGCCGGGGTGAGATCGAGGGTGAGGACCTTGCGGCGGTTACGGACGCCGCGTGGACGAGGGATCGACTGTTGGCGGCGTTGACGGATGCGGATGCGGGGGTGGAGGTGCGTCCGATCGCGACGGCCGCCGACCTGCTCGACCGTCGGGACGCGCGGGCGCATTGGCAGACCTTCGTGGTCGGCGAGATCTCCCGCATCGCGGCGTCGGTGTTCGACGAGAACCAACTGACCTGGCGGTCGCCGTGGGCGGATCAGGGGCTGTTTCGGGCCTGGCGGGAAACGGCGCGGCGCGATCACACCGCCGAAGCGTTCGGTCTGCGTGGCTTTCGTCGCGTTGTGGCAGATCTCCCGGAGGATGCGGAGGCCGCGATTGCTGCCGTGGTTGGGCGGATTGCACCGTCGAGCGTCGATCTGGCGGATTTCCTGCACCGCGAATTGGTCACCGTCTCCGGCTGGGCGGGCTATCTGCAGTACCTCGTGCGGGAGGACGCGTTGCGGGGGCGCACGAATCCGGCATTGCGGGAGTTGCTGGCGGTGCGGCTGGCGTACGACTTGGCCCTTCATGCGGCCTTCATCGCGGGGCGGCCGCTGGAGCGCGACTGGCTGGCGCAACGCGAGCCGGCCGCGTCCACCGTGCCGGTGGGGGCGCTGGTCCGTTGGCAGGCGGCGTATGAGAATGGCTATCGTCGGCGGCTGGCGTGGGCGGTCGCGACGCAACCGGTGGCGGGTCCGGCGGCGCGGCCGGAGGCGCAGGCGGTGTTCTGCATCGATGTGCGCTCCGAGGTCTTTCGTCGCGCGCTCGAGGCGGAATTGCCGTCGGTCCAGACGGTTGGTTTTGCGGGTTTCTTCGGCTTCCCCGTGGCGCATTCGCTGCCGACGAGCGCGGGCGCAGCGTCGCGTTGCCCCGTCCTGCTCGTGCCTCCGGTCGCGAGTCACGAAGCGCTGTCGGAGTCAGAGCAGGATGCTCGGGCGGAGTACGCGCGGGAGGCGGGAGCTTGGAAGGCGTTTCAGAATTCCGCCGTGTCCTGCTTCACCTTCGTGGAAGCGGGCGGGCTGGCGTCCGCGCCGCCGCTGGTGCGCGCGGGCGCCCGGCAGGCGCCGCGGTGTGATGCGGCGCCTCCGCGTCTGGAGAAGCTCAGCGTGGAGACGCGCGCGGATCTGGCGGCCGGGGCGTTGCGCGGGATGAGTCTGACCCGCAATCTGGCGCGCCTCGTCCTCCTCTGCGGTCATGGCAGCCAGAGCGTGAACAATCCCTACGCCTCGGCGTTGGATTGCGGGGCGTGTGGCGGGCACGCCGGCGACGTGAATGCGCGGTTGGCGGCGGCGACGCTGAACGATCCCGCGGTGCGTGACGTGCTGGCCCGACGCGGGCTGGTGTTGCCGAAGGACACCCTCTTCATCGCGGGCTTACACCAGACCACGGCGGATGACGTGCAGCTCTTCGATCTCGACGCGGTGCCGGCGAGCCATCGGGCGGAAGCGGCGCGACTGCAGTCGGCCCTGGTCGCGGCGGGTCGGCGCACGCGGGCGGAGCGGGCGGGTTCGCTGGGCTTGGGTCATCTCGCCGGCGACGCTCTTGATGCGGCGGTGCGTCAGCGGGCCACGGACATCGCGCAGGTCCGGCCGGAGTGGGGGCTGGCGAACAACGCCGCCCTCGTGGCGGCACCGCGCTCGCGCACCCGCGGGCTTGGTCTTGGCGGACGGGTGTTCCTGCACGACTATGATGCCAAGGCTGATCCCGAAGGTCAGGTCCTCACCCTGATCCTCACCGCGCCCGTGGTGGTTGCCAGCTGGATCAACCTCCAGTACTACGCCTCCCGCGTGGATCCGGAGCGTTACGGGGCCGGCAGCAAGGTGCTCCACAACGTCCTTGGCGGGCTCGGCGTGGTGGAGGGCAACGGCGGCGACCTCAAGGTGGGTCTGCCTTTCCAATCGATTCACGATGGCGAGACGTTCGTGCACGAGCCGCGTCGCCTGTCGGTGTTGATCGCGGCGAACCGCGAGGCGATCGACGCGGTGCTGGCCGCGCATGACTCGGTCCGGGCGCTGTTCGATCACGCGTGGATCTACCTCGTCGCGATCGAGGGCGATCAGGCCTTCGCGTACCGGGGCGGCGGGTGGGAGCGACTCTGAACCCGGGTGAGGTGGACCCCGGAAGTGGGATAGGACGGATCGCTCATCCAAACTCACCACTTGCCTGCGCGGGCAGCTTGGCTCGAACTTTAGTTCCTGGGGAAAGGCCATGCCATCGATCGATTTACCGACCGCTTCCGTTCACTACACCGAGCATGGGCAGGGTGCTCCGCTGGTCTTGCTGCACGCCAATCCCGGCGACAGCCAGGATTTTGAGGCCGTTGTTCCCGCATTCGCGAACACCTACCGCGTGCTCGCACTCGACTGGCCGGGGTACGGTCGATCGGCCCCTCCCCAACAGCCTGAATCAGTCGGGGTGTTGTTCTTCAATCAAGTCCTGCGCGAGTTTCTCGCGGCGCTGGCATTGCCGCCCGCTTTCTTCATTGGAAACTCGCTGGGGGGCAATGCAGCGGCACGTCTGGCCGCAGAGTCACCTGAACGGGTCCGCGGTTTGGTGCTGGTTTCCCCGGGAGGCTTCACCACCCCGGGCTTGGTTTCACGTCTCTTCTGCCAGGTGCAGGCCAGCCGGCTTTCCCTTCCGCCCCGTTGGTTTGCCGGTCTGTATCTCAAGCATCGCACGGCCACGACACGGGCAATGCTGGAACGCGCATCCACCACCCAGGCCGCAGCTCCCCAGATCATGCTCAATCGTGCCGTCTGGCGGAGCTTCGCCGCTCCGGAAACCGACCTTCGAGCCGTTGCTCCCAAGATCAAGGCACCGACCTTGCTGCTGTTTGGTCAACGCGACCCCGTCATTCCCGCCAGCATGGATGGCAAGGTGGCAGCGCAATGCATGCCCGCGGCGCAGTTCAGGGCTCTTCCCTGCGGCCATGCTCCATTTGCCGAGGTTCCGGAGCTCTTTTTGAAGGAAGTACAGCCCTTCTTGGCGACCTGCAGTGTCCCGCACTCCATTCAAGCCGACGCCGCGTCGCGTCGCGGCTCGGTTCAAGCGTCGCATTGACCACGAGTCACCACGGCCGCGCCGACGGGATGCGCGTCATGACGCGACGCTTCATTCCCCGGCCACGACCACCGCGAGCCCGCGGGCGCGCAGGGCCGCAAGCAAGTCAGCCGGGGCGCCGGGGTCGGTCACAATGACATCCACGTCCCTAAAGTCGCTGAGCCGGAACAAGGAACGCCGGCCGAATTTCGTATGATCGAGACCGAAGATCACGCGGTCGGCCCCGGCGATCATCGCGCGCTGGATGTCGACGATCAGCGCGTGCGAACTGTAGATGCCGTCCTCGGCGATGCCGCTCGCGCTCAGGATCGCGACATCGACGTGGGTCCGGGTGAATGTCTCGGTTGCCTGCGGCCCCACCAGCGTGCCGAGTCGCGGGTACAGGACGCCGCCGGATAGGTGCAGTTCCACGCGGCTGGAGGAGGCGAAGAGATTCGCGACTGGAAGTGAGTTGGTGACGATCTGGCCCGCCCGTTCCCCGAGTTGCCGCGCCGCCTGAAAGCAGGTGGTCCCGCTGTCGAGCGTCACCGTCTGCCCCGGGCCCACCAACGCCGCGCAGGCCGCGCCAATCGCCTCCTTCTGGACGGCCTGGTGCGTATCGCGCACGCTGAAGACGAACTCATCCGTCTTGGGTGGCTGGAGTGAGCGCGCTCCCCCATGGGTCCGCCGAACCCGCTTTCCACCCTCCAGCATCAGCAAGTCGCGACGCACCGTCGAAATCGAGGCGCCAGCGAAATGTGCAAGTTCTTCCAGAGAAGCGAATTCAGCCTTGAGGAGATACGCTTCGATCCGCGCTTGGCGCTCTTCCGGCTGCATGATGGTGAAGGGCATTGAACGATTATGAACGATTTTGCAATGTCCGCCTTGACACGAGCGGCGGATTACCGCGCCGTACCGGGGAAGCCTCCCCCCGTGACCATGTCCCGCGTTCCCTCTGTCCCCGCCCGTGATCCGGCGGCATCGCCCCGTGATGTGCCGGCCTCCTCTTCCGCGAGTGGTGGTTCAGTGGGGGCGGATGCCGGGCCGCGGGTGGACGGTGGGCTGGCCGGCACGCTGCGCCCCGGGGCGCCGGAGGTCGAATACCGTTGGACGCCGGGAGGCGATCCGCGGAGCCCGGCGGAGATTGAGACGTGGTTTCACTCCCCGGCGATCGCGGCGCTGAAGGAGCGCATGTGCGACATTGGGCGTCGGCTCTGGCAGCGGGAGTACACGGACGGGAACGGCGGCAACATCACGATCCGCGTCGGCGACCGGCTGGCGCTGTGCACGCCGACGCTGATGTGCAAGGGGTTCATGCGACCGGAGGACGTGTGCTTGGTGGACTTCGACGGCCGTCATCTGGCGGGGCAGCGGACGCCGACGAGCGAGGCGCTGACGCATTTCGCGATCATGACGCGGCAACCGGCGGCGAAGTCCTGCGTGCACGCCCATCCTCCGCATGCGACCGCGTTCGCGATCGGGCACGTGGAGGTCCCGCAGTACCTGATTCCGGAGGTGGAGATCTTCCTCGGGAAGATTGGGGTCGCCGACTATGGCACACCGGGCTCGGCGGCGTATGCGGCCCTCATCGGCGAGGCGGCGCGCGACCACCAGGCCGTGCTGATGAAGAACCACGGCGTCATGGTCTGGGGGAATGACATCGAGGACGCGTACTGGAAGATGGAGAACGTCGATGCCTACTGCCGCATGATCTGGATTGCGGCGGGGTTGGGCGGCGGACTACGGCCCTTCTCCGGACGGCAGGCCAAGGAGCTGATCCAGCGCCGGCAGCGTCAGGGCATGACGGATACTCGAGCCTCGCTGGGTGACGAGGACTTGGTGAATCCCACCGACCTGCGCCGCTGGGGGCGGGACGGGGGAGCGGGAACGGCAGGGGCATCGCCCGCACCGCTCACGGAAGCGCAACTTGAGGTAATCGTGCGCGCGGTGACGGAGCGCGTCCTCCGGGAACTGGGGAGGTGAGGGGAGGGCAAGGCCGGTCAGCCCGGCTGTGGTCCCCATCACGCCCCATGAGCGTCCCGCGACTCCCAGGATCGGCGTTGGCCGCTGACCGATCCTTGGCCGGTCTCGCGAACCTTGCCAGCGGGTTTCTCCGCCGGCGAGAGGGTGCGTGGCGCGGTCGAGGGCGGATGCCCTCAGCTCTTCTTTTCCTGCTTCTTGAATTCCTTGTGGCCCTTCTTCTGACGGGCCCCGAGGTCGGCGACGAGCTTCTCGGCCTCGGCGTTGTTGCCGGCCTTGAGCGCCGCCTCGAGCGGGGCAAGCGCGGCGACGAACTCCTCCATCTGCTTCTTGTAAGCCGCGGTGAAGGCGGGGCGCTCCGCCTCCGGGCGCTCGGCGGCGAGCTTGGGCACGAGATCGATCGACTTCTGGGAGGCGGCCCGGAGATTGGCGACCAGCTCCAGAGAATTGGCGTTCTTGGTCGGATCGGTCACCTGGCGCCGCAGCTTGCGGAAGGCACCGTTCATTTTCTCCATCGAATCTTCGAGCGCGGTGTGCTTCTCGCCGCCGGCGGCGTGAAGGGTCGGCAGCACCGGGGTGACGACCGACAGCGTGACAATGAGGAGGAGGGCTCGCTTGAGGAGGGAGTTCATGGAGGGTAAGGACGTCGAAAGGACACGGGAAAATGAGTCGGGGTTCCCGCCCTGCGCAAGGTCGGAATTGCGCGGCAGCGACGGTCGAGGATCGGCCGTTGTCGACCGGAAGCCGGAAGCCGGAGGCGCGCGAGGCGGCGTAGACCGTTTCCGCGCTCGCCGTCACAAGGGGCGCCAGACACTCTTCGCGCATGGCTACCCTGTCCCGTCGTCGCTTCCTCGGCGCGTCCGCGCTGGGGCTCGCCGCTTTGCCGGCCGCCCAGGCCTCCGCTTCGACCGCTTCGACCGCCGCGCCGGCGGTCCGGCCCCCGGTGCTTCCCGCCAAGACGCCGGGCAAGCCGTTCGTTTACCCGTTCCGGATCGGGGCGATCGAGGCGTGGTCGATCAGCGACGGGCATTCGCTCTTCGGCGACCGCGTCGACAAGATGCACCCGCCGGGCGAGCGCCCGAAGATGCTGGAGGAACTGGCGGCGCACGGGGAGCGCCTCGATGGTTTCGCCCTGTACGTCAACGTACTCGTCCTCCGCATCGGCCGCGAGGTGGTGGTGTGCGACGCCGGGTTTGGCCAGCGGCCGAATCCGAACCTCGGTTGGCTCGCGGACGGGCTTGCGTCGATCGGCATCCGGCCGGAGGACGTGACGCAGGCGTTCCTCAGTCATGGCCACTCCGATCACATCGGGGGCTTCGTCACGGCGGGACGTCCGACGTTCCCGAATGCCGCGGTGCGCGTGCTGCGTGCGGAGGTGGACTTCTGGCGCAGTGCGAAGCCTGATTTCAGTCGATCCTTGCGGCGGGACAACACCGCGAAGCTGACGAACGACGTGCGCACGGCGCTGGACGTGCTGGCCCCGAATCTGCAGCTCCATGCCGGAGGTGACGCGGTGCTTGGCGGGGCGGTGACGATGCTGGCGGCGCCCGGGCACACCGCGGGCCACGCGATGCTCCGGATTCGTGATGGCGGTGACTCGTTGGTGCACATCATGGATGTCGCGCATCACCACCTCCTGATGTTTGCGGATCCAGCATGGTTCATTGAGTTCGACCATGAGCCCGATCAGGCGGTCGCGACCCGGCGTCGCGTGTTCGCGGAGCTTGCGGGCTCGCGGCAGCGGACCTACGGGTTTCATCTCCCGTGGCCGGGTCTCGGTCACATCCTGCCGCGCGCCGCCGGCTACCGTTGGGAGCCGGAGCGTTGGAGTTGGGGCTCCTGAGCACGCGGCGCGTCGCCGCGGGGTGACTCGAGCGAAGCCTCGAGCCGGTCGAGCCATGGCCGGATGGCCGGCTGTTCGCAGACGGGCCGTGCGCGGCGGATCACCTCGCGTGCCGCCTCGGTCTGGTCATGGAGGGCGAGCAACTGCGCCGTGCGGAGGGCGAGGTGGGAGGACTCGGGAAAGAGCGCGGAGGCCCGGCGGAGGCGCGACAGCTGGTCGGGTGAAAGCGAGGCGTGCGTGCGTGCCCAAAGCTCGGCCTGCAGCGTGTAGACGGGAGGCAGCGCGGGCTGGAGGGCGTCGGCGGCTTGGAGCGGCGCAAGCACGGCGGCGACCTGCTCGGCGGTTGGCGGTGCGGTGGACGACTGCGTGGCGGCGTCGATGTCGGCGAAGCGGAGCAGGGCCAGTTCCAGGAGCGCCCGGGGGCGCGGAGCCCCGAGCGAGGCGGCTTGCTCCAGCCAGGCCCGCGCCGCGTCGGGATGTCCGGCATCGATCTCGATCAATCCCATCACCGCGAGGAGTGACGGATCGCGGGAACCTTGGTCGTAGCCGGCGCGCGCGGTGCGGCGGGCGCGCTCGACGTACCGGGGGACGAGTTCGGGCATGCGCTGGCGGACGTAGCCGATGCTGAGCCGCTCCCAGTCACCGCGGATCCGCGCGATCTCCGCCGGCGTGGCATCGCGCAATGCCGGGGTCGGCGCGTTGCCGGGCGAGGCCTCGCGGATCCGGCGCCGCTCGTGGCGGGCGCGCGGCAGGTAGAGGCGCAGCGCCTCATCGAGGTCGGCGAAACCCAGGCCGAGTTCGGCGCGCAGGAGGGAGTCGGTGGCCGGCTCGCGTTCCAGCCGATCCACCAGTCGCCAGAACGCCGTCCGACGCGCCGGCGTGCCGTCGATCAGCGCCCAGCGAACGAAAAGCGCGCTCTGGGCATCGCGGTGTTCCACGGCGAGCGCGGGTGTAGTGCCCGGTTTGGAGGCCCGCCACGCGAGCAGCGTGGCCATCGGAACCAGGTCCGTCGGAGCGTCCTCGCCCGCGGTCTCTGGCTTCTCCGCGCGGGCCGGCCAGCGGGCCGGATCGGCCCGCAGTTCTTCGCTCTCGAAGGAGAGTTCCGGGTAGAGCTGGAGCAGACCTTGCACGAGCCACGGGGGCAGGCGGGGGCGTCGCTGCACGAGCAGCTGACGCACGCGCTCGATCGTGAAGCTGAATCCTCCGGTTTCCTCTTCGTCGTCGAGCAACACGAAGACGACCGTCGCGTCGACGTCGAGGAGTCGCAGGTTCGGCAGGAAGCGGATGCCATCGGTCGCGACGCGCGGCGCGGGGCCGCGCACGGAACGGTCCCCGTGGCGGCGCTGCAGGAGCTCGTGCAGAATCTCCGCCGAGGTCGCGCGGGGCGTATCCGTGCTGAGCAGCAGGTAGGTGTCGGGGATGACGGACGACGCCTGGTAGGACGGGGGCAGCAGCCAGGCGAGGAGATTGGTCTGAAGCTGCAATCGCCGCAGGAAGTCGCGGGTCACGGCGTCGGGGCAGGCCGAGAGAACTTCCTTTCTTGGCAAGTCGGCATGGCGCCAGCGCAGGGGTGTGGCGGACTCCTCGACGACGAGGGGCGGAAGATCCACGACGCGATCCTCCCGCGTTGCCGCGGAAACCGTCGCGAGGCTGCACAGAACCCCGATGCCGGCCAGCCGTGCCAGCCGGCGGGGGAGTGGTGCACGAGAGACGGACGCAGCGGAGTCCGCCGCGAGGTCGGGCGGGTGCGGCAGGGAAACGTCGGCGTGAGCCGCGCGATGCGTGCGCCGGGCATCGCGTGCGGGGATCATGGACGACCGGTGGTGCGTCAACGGTGCCATGGCTCGGTTTCGGTCTACGGCAGCAGTCCCGCGTGCTTCAGCGCCGGACGAAGGGCCCGCGCCCACTGTGCATAGCCGCGTTCGTTCGGGTGGAGCAGATCAGGAAATTCAGCCAGGCGGGCATCGCCTTGGGCGTCGGCGAAAATCGACCACGTGTCCACCACGGTGACGTGTGCGCGGGAGCGGGCGACCTCATCGTAGAGTGCATTGATGCGGCGGATCTGCGTGCTGGGCCGTCGCATCGTGGCGGAGCTGGGGAAGACCCGGCAGAGCACCACCGGCATCGCTGGCTGGTGGGCGTGCAGCGCGTCGAGGATCAGGGCCAGATTGCCGGCGATGGTCTCGGGTTGGGCTTGCTCCTCAAGATCATTGGTGCCGATCAGGATGACCACGGCCCGCGGTTGGAGGGCGATGACGTCCTCCTGCAGGCGCAGCAGGACCCCGCGGGTCGTGTCGCCGCTGATGCCGCGGTTGGCGATCCGCAGTCCGGGAAACGCGGCGGGCAGACCCGCTTCCCAGCCTTGGATGATTGAGTCGCCGAGGAACACCACTGCGCCGCGGTCTTGGGCCGTTTGCTCCGCCCACACCGTGCGGCGGTCGTTCCAGAGCTTCTGAAACCAGTCCATGCGCCGGAGCGGTCCGGCGCCCGGCAGTCCCTCGTCGGAGGCCGGAAGAGGAAAGCGCAACCCCGTGGGGTCAGGGCTGGAGGCGGCGAAGGGCGAGATCAGGATCACGAGCAGAGCGAGGAAAGCGAGACGGTGGGGGTGGAGACGGCGGTGGGGCATGGCAGCGGAGAGGCTTGGGTAGCCGGGTGGTCGGCGCAAGCGCGGGGCCGTCGGCTGCGCGGTTAGTCTTGCCTAAGAAAGAGGATTTGGCCTCCCTTCGCGTGCGTCCACGCTGGCCCCTGGTGGTTCGGCGGTTGATGGGCCTCCCCTTCGCTTTTTCCCCGCATGCAACCCCCACACTCCCCGCGGCCCGCGGTGTCGAATCGACGCCTGGTGGCCGTTCTCACTACGGCGTTTCTCGGCTGGATGTTCGATGGCCTTGAAATGGGCATTTTCCCGCTGATCGCGCGCCCGGCGCTTCAGCAGATGCAGATGCAGCATGGACTCGTCGCGACCGACGCGTTCGTCGGCGTCTGGATGGGCTACGTGACGGCCGCCTTCCTGCTGGGTGCGGCCGCGGGCGGTGTGGTCTTCGGCTGGCTGGGAGACCGGATCGGCCGCGTGCGCGCGATGGCGCTGAGCATCCTGTGCTACTCGTTGTTCACGGGTCTCGTCTACTTTGCCTCGGAACCGTGGCACCTGCTGGTCACCCGCTTCGTTGCCGCGCTGGGCATGGGTGGTGAGTGGTCGCTGGGCGTCGCCTTGGTGATGGAGGTGTGGCCGGAGAAGCATCGTCCGCTGCTGGCCGGCGTGATCGGTGGTGCGGCGAACGTCGGCTTCGCGCTGATTGCGGTGATTGGGCTCTTCTTCCAGGTCACGACTGACTCGTGGCGCTGGGTGGCGCTGGTGGGTGCGGCCCCGGCGTTCCTGACGTTCTTCATCCGCTTGCACGTGCCGGAGTCGGAGCGCTGGGAGGAAACTCAGAAGGGTGCGCAGAAGAATCGGCCGCTGAGCGAAGTCATGCGTCCCCCGCTGCTCAAGACGACCCTCTTTGCCACCTTGCTGGCCTCGGTGGCGCTGATTGGAACCTGGGGTTCGGTCCAGTGGCTGCCGCTCTGGGCGGATCAGATGGCACAGAAGCAGTCGGTGACCGCGGCGCTCGCGGAGAAGACTGCGGCGGCGACTCCGGGTGCAGCCGCACTGACGGCGACCTCGCCGGAAGTCGTGCAGCGCGCGAAGGAGATCAAGGACTACCGGGCCAAGGCCTACACGCAGGTGAGTTCATCCGTCGGAGCGATCGTCGGCTGCTTCCTCGGTGGCTGGCTCGGGGGCTTTTTCCGCCGCCGCACCGCTTACTTTGTCCTCTGTCTGCTTTCGCTGGGAGTCTGCGCGTGGTTGTTCCGTGGGACGATCGTCTACGACTTCCGTTTTGTCGCGATCACCTTCCTGGTCGGCGGAGTCACCGCAGCCTTCTACGGGTGGTTCCCGCTTTACCTGCCGGAGCTGTTTCCGACGCGAGTGCGGGCGACCGGCCAGGGCATCGCTTTCAACGCGGGCCGCGTGCTCGCCGCCGCGGGTGCGCTGCAAATGGGCGCGCTGATGCAGGCGTTCGATGGCGATTATGCCCGCGCGGGTGCGATCGTCACGCTGGTCTACGGGCTGGGTCTCGTGCTGGCCTGGTTTGCCACGGAAACGAAGGGCAAGCCTCTGCCTGAATAGCCTTGGACGCCGGCGGGACGGCGATCATCGCCGTCCTGTCGCGGGGTCTTGGGCGGATGGCTGGCCGATTCGGGTTGTCGCGCCCCGGGCGGCTCGCCGAGTCTGGGCCGCTCTCCACGATGAACGTCTATTTCATGGGCATCTGCGGCACCGCGATGGGAAACGCGGCGCTGCTGGCGCGGGCGGCGGGTCACACGGTCTGCGGTGCCGACTCCGGGGTCTACCCGCCGATGAGCACGGTGCTCGCCGAGGCCGGAATCACCGTGCACGAGGGATTTGATGCGCTGCGGCTCGCCCGGCTCGCGCCCGATCTGGTGGTCATCGGCAATGCGATGTCCCGCGGCAATCCGGAGGTGGAGTGGTTACTCGACGCGAGGGCGCTGCCGTTCACCTCGCTGCCGGCGCTCCTGCACGACCTCATTCTCCGGCGTCGACGCAACATCGTCGTCGCGGGTACGCATGGGAAGACCACGACCACCGCGATGACGGCGTTCTTGCTGCGCGAGAACGGCCGGGATCCTGGCTACCTCATTGGCGGGGTGCCCCAGGACCCGCCGACCGGCGCACACCTCGGCGCGGAGCGGGATCCCTTCGTGATCGAGGGGGACGAGTACGACAGCGCGTTCTTCGACAAGCGGGGCAAGTTCATCCACTACGCGCCGCGGGTGGCCGTGCTCAACAACTTGGAGTTCGACCACGCGGACATCTTTCGCGACGTCGTGGACATCCAGCGCAGCTTCCTGCACCTGACGCGGATCGTGCCGCAGACCGGCTGGGTCGTGCTGAACGGCGACGACCCCAACCTCGCCGCGCTGGGGCCGCTCAGCTGGACGCAGGTCGTCCGGGTGGGGCTGGGAAAAGGAAACGACGTTCGCTTGGTCGATCCGACTGAGACCGCTGGCGGCATTCGCTTCGGGTTGACGTGGTCGGGGCGACCGTGGGCGCAGTTGCAACTCGCGGTGCCTGGCGTGTTCAACGCCCGGAATGCCGCGATGGCGGCGACGGCCGCGGCGTTGGTTGGGGCGGTGGCCGGGGCGACCTTTCCGCCATCGGCGGCCGCGCTGGATCTCTCGCCGCTGGCGCGTTTCCGCGGCGTGCGCCGCCGGCAGGAAATCCTCGCGGAGCGTGATGGCCTGACGGTGGTGGAGGACTTTGGCCACCATCCGACCGCGATTGCGGAGACCTTGACCTCGCTGCGCGCGCGGTTTCCGCAGGCTCGGCTCACGGCAGTGTTTGAACCCCGCAGCAACACGGCGCGGACGCGGGTGTTGCAGGAACCGTTTGGGCGGGCGTTGGGTTTGGCGGACGAAATCTTCCTCGGCGCGGTGAATCGGGCGGAGAAGCTCCGTCCAGAGGAACGCTTCGATGCTTCCGGCCTCGCGCGGCAGCTCAACGAGGAGGGCCGCTACGCGGTGGCCGCGGAGACCAACCTCTCATTGTTCGATGCGCTCCTACGTCGCAACGAAGACCTCGCCCCCCGCGGACCGCGCGTGGTCGTGTTTTTCTCCAACGGCAGCTTCGACGGCATCATCGGACGTTTCGCCCGCGAGGCCAAGTGAGCGGGCGGAACGAGCTCAGACCGTGACCGATGCCGTGAAGGCACCGGAGCGTCGGTCGCGGCGCACCCGGATCGGCGCGTCGAAGAGCGACGTCAGCGTGCGCG